>NZ_JBBUKT010000001.1:0-610961 GCF_038066715.1 Luteolibacter sp. Y139
GGGGGGAACGGCGTCGCTTACGTGGGAGATCATGTCCGATTTTCCCCCGTTCTCTATTACGTCATGACGTGGGAATGCGAAAAAAGGACCGCGCCCCCCGGCAGCGGTCCTTTTCGTCGAAGAAATCCCCCTGATCTCTCAGTCTTCCCCACGCTCCAGCGAGTAGGCGGTCATCAGACCGGCCACGATCGCCAGGCCACAGAAAGCCGGAGCCCCCAGCAGGAATGTGCCGGCCACCGCCCCCGCGGAAGCCAACGCACAGACCGAACCAGCGAAATAAACCAGCAGCGGCATCCCGATGCCCCAGAAAATCGGATTGCGGCCGCAAAGCAGCGAACCGGCGAGGCAAACGATGGCCGACATGAACATCGTGCCGCCCGCAATGGTCAGCGAGCGCATGAACCAGTCTTCCTGACCGAACCAAACCCCGGCCGCACCGCCGAACACCAGGGCGGCGACGATCGCGATCACCGTGTTGATCACCCCTTCGCGGCTGCCCGTCCACAGGCCGGCCTTCTGGCCGCTCTCGTTGCGCTGGCGGCAGCGCTCGAGCTTGGCGGATTGGGCCAGCTCGTCATCGGAGAGCCGGACCTGATCGGCACCTTGGGGAAAGGGAGGAAGGGGGAGGTTCGTGGTCATACTCATCCAATCGCAATCGCGACTCCACGATTTTCAAAAAATCCAAATTATCCCGATTCACGAAAACTCCGGAATCACCGAAGCTCGCAAATGAATGACATTCACCGGCCGAACCGGCAACCTTGAGGCGGTCGCATCCCGCCAGCTCCTCAGGCCCGCTCTGGCCGACCGAAGATCCCGTCGATCAGGAAGGCCGTGACCATCCCGGCCGCGATCGTCACACCGAGGAAAAGCGGTGCCCCGTAGAGCAAGCCGACGCTTCCATCGCGCCCGCTGATCAGCGCCACCAGCATCCCGGCAAGATAGACCATGACCGGCACGCCCAGACCCCAGCGGATCGGATTCCGGCCAAACAAAAGGGATCCGGCGATCGAAACCACAACTCCCATCGCCATCGAACCGGTCGCAAGCTGAAGACCTTGCAGCCACAGGGAACTCCCCTCCGCCACCGCGAACCACGACCCGGCAGCGCCTCCGAAGAGCATCGCCGCACACAGGACGAACATGGTCCCGGACCAGCCGCATCCGCCGCTCAGTCCAGCCGTCCGGCCCAGCGTCGCTGCGGATTCTTCTTTGGTAAGTGGAGATCCCCCGATCACGCCTATTAGAAAGCCGGAAGTTTTCTAACGGAGCAAGCTTCAATTTTCCGAAATTTTTAGAAAACCTTCCGATATGCCCTGATTTTGCAAAATCGGGCGTTCCACGGCCATGGAACGCCCGATTCTATCGGATAGGTTTCTGCTAGGCCGCCGTTAGATTCCCTCAAGGAACGGCAGTGATACCTACCCGCAGGAACCCCTTCGGTCCGCGCGGCGTCGCCCCTCCCACGTTTCCGTTGAGGCGGAAGGTCCGGTAGCTCCAGCCCACACTCGGATCAGGCATCGCCGGAGTTCCCGTCAGGGCAGGCACCACCTCGGTCACGTTCTGGCCGAACACCGAGAGATCATTGGTCCCCGCGATTTCATAGGTCACCCCGTCCACAGTCGCGGAAACCGGCGCCGCACCCGTGAACGTCGCACCGCTGCGGACTGGCAGCATGACGAGCAGAGCCTGCGCCCCGCCCACCGTCTCGACCCGGCTCCGCACCTTGCCGCTCGGCACCCCGCTCGCCGGATTCCCGTCGATCGCAAACTCCTCCAGATTCGTGAGCCCGTCGTGGTCCGGGTCAGCGGATTTCGCCGCATTCCCCCCGCTCAAGCTGGGGAACTGCGCGATCCAGCTCGGGAACGGATCCGCCGGCACCTCCAGCAAGCCGAAGCCGGTGATCCGCGCCGTCTCATGCTGGGCCCCCGAGCCAATCGCCCCATAGGTCCCCGCCGCTTGGCTCACTCCACCGATCACCAGGCTGCCGATCGTGTCGGTAGTGGCGTGATCGAGTTCAAGGAAGGCGCCGTTCGCAATCTCCACCTTCGCCCCATCGGCGAGGCTCGCGAAGTTCAGGCTCAGCGTCCCTCCCGACACGCGGGTCGTGCCCGTGTAGTTATTGGCCGCCTGGAGCACCATCGTGCCCGGACCCGTCTTCGTCAGGCCTCCGACCGCACTGTTGAAGTCTCCCGACTGGTTGGTCAGCGCATTGGAAACGATCAGGTCCTCAAGCTCGTCGCCGGTGACATTCGCCACGTTGAAGACGGTGTCCGAGGACAGGTGATTCGCTTTTCCCGTGGTGCTCTGGATGATCGAGGCCGCACTGCCAACGACCGTGAAGTCGCCCTTGAACTGATAGCCCTGATACGTGCCCGCATCCGAAGAAGCCTGGGTAAGCACTCCCCCATTGAGCTTCACCGGGCCGATCAAGTTGTAGCGGCTGGCGTTCAAGGTGCCGCCGTTGAGGACCAAGGTCGGCAGCAACGAAACATCCGCCGACTGGTTGCTGAAGATGTTGTTGGTATTGAGCAGCACCACCGCCTCGCTCTCCACGGTGATCGTCCGCCCGGCGATCTGCGCATTGCCGAAGTTGGTGGAAGTCGGAGCGCCGCCTGCGAATGAACTCGCGGTCACCTGCCCTTCCTGGATCACGGCGTTGCCCGTGTAGCTACCGGTCCCTGTTAGAACCAGTGTCCCGCTGCCGGACTTCACGAACGAAAGCGGCTCGCCGAAGGGGCTCGCGTTGATCGCCCCGCCGAAGGTGCTGCCGTTGTCGTCATCGAGCGTCAGCGTCGCCGCTTGTGCGCCGGTATTCGTGATCACGCCGCCTAGGCTGCCAGCCATTCCGCCGACAGTCGGGCTGAAGCCATTCAGGTCGATCGTGCCGCCGGTCGCCGTGACCATCGTCGTCGCCGGTCCGAGCGCCTGCGCATTTCCTAGCACCAGCGTTCCCTGCTGCACCGCGGTGCCGCCGGTATGAATATTGGCCCCGTTGAGCAGGATCGTGCCGCTCCCGCCGGTCGTCAGCTTGCCGGTGCCCGAAATCTTCGAGTCCACGGTGAAGTAACTGCCCGATTGGTTCGCCCACAGCTGGTCCGCACTGAGAATCACCTGTCCGGTCGTATTGATGACACCCGGCCCGCTGCCAGCCTCACCGAGGATGCCGTTCGCACCGATCGTCAGGTTGTGCGTGCCACCGATCTCGACCAATCCCGAGCCTGCGGTGAAAACCACCGCCTTCATGTTCTGGTTCGCACCCAGCACGGTGCTGAAGTTGTCAGCCTCGGCCGCCGTGAATGCCACCGTCTTGGAACCATTCGAAACGATCGCCCCTGCCGCCACGGTTCCCGCTGCATCGGTCGTCCAGTTCGTACCCGCCCAACTCGCACTCGTCCCACCTTTCCAAAAGTAATCGGCGACCGGCGGCACCACGACCACCACGGTCGAGCGCAGGTTATCGATATTGAACACCGCATTCGGCGAAGTGCTACCACCATTGCCATAGGTGAACTTCAGGATCAGCTGCGCCCATCCACCGTTCGCCAGTGACTGCGCATTGCCCACCGTCAGCGGCCACGTGTAGGTCTGCGGCGCACCGCCCACCGGCACATCGAACTCGCCGAGCGGCGACCAACCCACGCCATCACCTTGGATGATCAGCTCCACCTTCGCATTCCCATACCACGAGTTGTAGCCCGGGTTCGGATACGAGACATCGAGCTTGATATCGGTCGCCCCCGTGAAGAGCGCCTGACGGGTTGGCTGGTCGAGATTGATCTGCGTCGGAGTGGAATACCACATCCCTTGCCAGCCACCATCCACACCCATCGGCGTGGTGACGGCCAGCGCATGGGTTCCTTCGGTCGCGCCCGTGGTGGTGGTCGCTACGGTGGTCTCATCGCCGGTCACGGCCGGGTTTCCTGCGGAGGACTCCCATCCTTGGGTCCCGGTTTCCCAGGAAAAGACCAGCCCGGCATGGCAGACCGGCGTGAGGAGGAGAGCGGAAAAAAAGCTGAGATGGATCGGGGATTTCATGGGCTTGGGTTGTCCCGTCATACCGGACTACTTGGGTCTCCGGAGATAGACGATGGTCCATCAAATCACCCGCCCCTCCTTTGCGCCACGACGGCAAGGAGGGGTTTTCATCTCCCCCGAATGGGGGGAAGCCACGCAGCTCAAAGCCGGATCAAGCCGCGCTGCAGCGACACCGACACCGCCTCGGCCCGGTCATGCACGCCCAGCTTCTGGAACAGCGACTTCATGTGCGACTTCACCGTCTCCTCCGAGATGAACATCGCCGAGGCCATCTCCTTGTTCGTCCGCCCGCGCGAAACCAGCCGCAGCACGTCGAGTTCGCGGGGTGTTAGGTTCGGCCGGATCAAACGGTCGGCAAGCCGCGACGCGATATTCTGTGGCAAGTAGCGCTCGCCCTGGTTCACCTGCCGCACCGCTGCCACCAGCTCTTCCTTCGTCGTGTCCTTCAGCAAATACCCGCGCGCACCTGCCTCCAGTGCTTGAAAAATGTCCTCCTCGTTGTCGTAGGTCGTCAGCACCAGCACCTTCGCCGCCGCATCGCGGGCCACTAGTGCCTTGATCGTCTGCACGCCATCACCATCCGGCATCCGCAGGTCCATGATGTAAACGTCCGCGACCTCCTTCGAGCCCATGACCTCGTTGCCACTGCCCGCTTCGGCCACCACTTTCAGGTCCTGTTGGCTGTCGAGAATCGCCGCGAGACCGGCTCGCAACGAGGGATGATCATCGGCGAGGAAAATCCGGATGGGCTTTTTCATGTCGGAAGGGTTGCGGATACTTCAGTGCCTTCCCCGGGCCTGCTGTCAATCGAAAGACTCCCGCCCAATGCAGCCACCCGTTCGTGCATCCCGGTCAGGCCATAGCCCTTCCCGACACGCTCCGCGACATCGAAACCGCCCCCGTTATCCAGCACCGTGAGCGTCACCCAATCGCTGCCAAATCGCAACCGCACCACGATTCTGTTAGACCCGGAATGCCGCGCCGCATTGGTCAATGCCTCCTGTCCGATGCGTAGCAAGGCGCTCTCCTGATCCGCCGAAAGCGGCCTCGGGGTGCCCTCGATTTCCTGCTGCGCGATGACCTTTCCATCCCGCGTCAAATCGGCCGCAAAGCGTTGCAACGCCGTCGCCAGATCCGCCTCGCCAAGCGCCAGCGGCCGTAAATTCCACACCGTCCGCCGCGCCTCCCGCATGCTGTCGCGGACCAGTCCGCGCGCCGTCTCCAGGTGAAGCCGCGCCTTCTCCGGCTCCTCGCTGATCTCATCGCGCACGCACTCGAGTTGCAGCGAAATCGAAGTCAGCCCCTGCGCCAGTGAGTCATGGATCTCCCGCGCAAATCGCCCTCGCTCGGAAAGCACCGCCTCAAACTCACGGCGCTGCGTTTCCTGCTCGCGATGCCGCTTGGTACGGTTCCTCGCGTAGATCGCCAGCATCACCGCAATGATCGCCGCCGCGGCCATGATCACCCGCTGCGTGGTCCACCACGGCGGCAGCGAAAGCACTTCCACATCCGCTGGCGAACGCAGCCGCACCAGCAGCTTGTCTTCTTCCTGCAAGGGCTCGAACGCCCCCGCCGAAGTAATCTGCGCGATCCCGTTCACGATCACCCGCGAACCGGGCACCAGCTCCGGCAAGGTGCCATCCAGCTCGCCTAACAGCCCCCGGAATACCGTCGCATGGTCGCGCAGTTCCAGTGTCGTTCCATCCTCGCCGCGGAAGACGTCCAGCAGCTCCGCCTCCAGCGAAACGAACTCCGCCTGATGCCTCGCATGAAGCACCTCACGCGCCTCGAACTTCAGCGGCTGCGGCTTCTCACCCGTCCCCACCACCCGCGCCCCGCGCGCCCGCAGGATCGGCTTCATCGGCCCCACTCGCGGCCACCCATCCGCCTCAACGATGCTACCCGGCACCGCCGCCACCGGCTGGGCCGTCTGCACCCACAGGCCGCCGCCATCCGTGCGGAGAAACATCCCGCGCCCGGGCATCGCCAGCGTCGCGATCCCACGGACTCGCACCAGTTCATCCGGACCCTCCCCGGTGAATCGGAAAAGCTCATCCGCGCGCACCAGCCGCGGCTCCGCTTTGCGATCCCGCCGCTCCAGCGACACCACGTCATCCAGCGAGTTCACTCGCAGGAATCGCCGCGTCATCTGCCGCCCCGCATTGAAAATCGTCGCCGCCACACCCCGGATCCGCACCGGACTTTCGGCCAAATCCCACGGCACCGACTCCGGCGGCAAGGGCCCTTCTAACAGCGCATGAAACTCACAGGGCCCCGCCTGGCATTCCAGCACGATGTCTCCCTCATTCATCAGCACCTCGCGAACCAGCGCCTCCACCTCGATCCACTCGCAATCGAGATCCGGGCGGTCCAGCTCTTCACCGCTCACATGCTTTGGCTCGGGCAATGCCTCGTGCCCCAGCACTTCGATCTGCGGCGCTTTCCCATCCACGCCCCGGATCACCGGCGCGAAATAACCGCGCCCCGTGACGCCCGTTACCTCGATCCGGTCACCCGTCACCGGCCATTTTCCGCCCCCTTCCAGCGGCTGCTCCACGAAAATCCCCGCCGTCCCGTCATGCAGGAATAGCGCAATCCCCGGCTCGTGGACAAACGGCGCGAAGCCCCGGATCTTCACCGGCCTCCCCTCCGCCGCTGCCTCCGGTGAAAGCGCCCTAACCTCCGCCGCCGACGTGATCACGCCCTGCCCAAGCGCCACCCGCGACGCCATCAGCATCACCACGACCGCCATCATCACGCGGAGGAAAACCTGCACGATCCCACACACAGACCATCCCACGTCATCGTGCAAGGCTACGCTGAGACACCCGCTGTAACCTTTCTCTCCTCCCCGGCGTACTCCCGGTCAGACTGCCATGAAAACGACCGCTCTTTTCCTCCTCGCCTTCGCCGCCCCGCTTTTCGCCGGCGAAATGGTGCCCTCCCAAATCCCCGCCTCCGCCAAATGGCTGCTCCACGCCGACCTCGATGCCATGCGCGGCAGCGAGACCGGGAAGAAGATCTTCGCCCGCATCGAGGACGAGCACGGCGCCAAGCTCCGCGCCTTCAAGCGCATGTTCTCCATCCATCCGCTCACCGACCTCCACGGCGTCACCCTCTACGGCGATGGCAAGCCCGAGCACGCCGTCGCGCTCATCGATGGCACCTTCAATCGCGAGCACATGGAAGACCTCGTGAAGGCCGCCGATGACTACAAGGAAACCTCCCACGCCGGATTCACCGTCCATAACTGGAACGACAAGGGCAAGGACCAGCACGCCGCCTTCGCCAGCGATCACCTGCTCGTCTTCAGCCATCAGGAAGACTTGCTGAACACCGCACTCGACGTGCTCAAGGCAAACGTCCCCGCCTCCGCCGATCCCTTCTTCACTGCCGAAGGCGGCAAGCCCCTCCTCGCCGCCAGCGCCAAGATCTCCGAAATCGATATCCCCGCCGACGCCGCCCGTCTCCTCCACATGGCCAAGACCCTGCGTCTCGCCGCCAATGAAAACGCCGGCCGCTTCTTCCTCCGTGCAAATGCCGACACCGCCGATGCCCGGGACGCCGAGCGCCTCCGCCGTATGCTCGATGGCGTCGTCGCCTTCGCCCAAGCCGGCGATGCCAAGCTCGATGGCCTCGACCTCCGTGCCGACTTCTCCTCCGCCGCCACCCCGCCCTCCCTCTCCGCCGCCCTCAGCCTCCCCGTCGCCGAATGGATCACCCTCATGGACAAGGCCGCTGCCGAAGACGCGAAGAAAAAGAAGAAGGACTAACCTCGGTCCTTTCCGGATCTCCTCCGCTAATCCACACTGATACATCGTGAACTCTTTCCCCTCCTCCGATGACTCCCTGCTCGCGCGCCAGGCGCGGGAGGGATCATCGGCGGCATTCGGCACCTTGGTTCACCGCTATCACGCCCGCGTCTTCGCCTTCCTCCTCACCCTGACCCGCCATCGCCAGGACGCCGAGGACCTCACCCAGGACACCTTTGTTAGAGCGTGGAACAAGATCCATCGCTACGATCCCTCCCTGCCTCTCCTTCCCTGGCTCTTCACCCTCGCCCGTCGCCAATCCATCGCCGCCCTGAGGAAATCGCGCCCCCTTCCACCCGACCTGCCCTTCCCCACCGAGCCCGAACCGGAAAGCCCGGCTCTCCAACTCTGGGCCATCGCCAAACGCCAGCTCGCCCCCGAAGCCTACAGCGCTCTCTGGCTTCACTACCGCGAGGAACTCCCGCTCAAGGAAGTCGCCAACATCCTCGGCAAGCGCGAAGGTGCCGTGAAAGTCCTCCTCCACCGCGCCCGCAAGTCCCTCGCCGAAACCCTCCGCGCCAAAACTCCCCCACCCCTTCCGCCGCCGCTTCCCGAACTTCAACGCACCCCATGAACCCGCGCGATCCCCATCACGAAATCGGCGACCTGCTCCGCTCGCAGAAGCCCGATCCGCAGCCATCGCCCGGTATGGAGATGCGCATCCTCCGCGCCCTCCCCTCCCGCGAAAAAAACGCCCGCCGCATCTGGCCCTGGTTCCTGCTCCCTCCCGCCGTCGCAATGGTGATCGTCGTGATCTTCTCACCAAAGCCCGCTTCACAAGCCGTCGTCTCCCAGCATCCCAAACCCATAGCGGAGCAACCCATCCAACCCACCCCCGTGGAAGAACTCACGCTTACGAACAATCCGCTCGAACAAGAAAAGCTCGCCCTTCAACGCGACGCCAGCCGAGCCGGGCGCTTCCTCATCGACTGCCTTCCATCACTCGGCGGCAACGAGTGAACCTCACTGGGAGCGCGGAAGTGGAGCGCAGCGGAAGTGGTCCGGGTCATTTCCATCCCTCCGGACAATTCATTCCGCCCGAGCGGTCCCAAAAGACCGACTAAAATCTCTGCGCTCTCAAAACCTCCCCGGCGCATCCCAATCCACCCCCAAAGCCCTCTCCAGCACCAACGGTGCGAAACCCCTCAGCCCCGCCCATCGGGCGGGGTTTTCCGTGCACAGGCAAAGGCGGCCTGAAGGGTCGCGATACGTGCAACGCCTCCACCACCATCGAGCCCGCACCCAACCGGGCACAATGGATCTCGACACGTCGTCCGTCAGCCAATCAAAGTAACCCCATGAACGCCGCCCCAACCTATCGTTGGGGCATTGGCTTCATCGCAATGCGCTGGCGGCACGTATTTTGGCTGCTGCCGCTGTTAGGCGCATTGCTAGGCTTGGGACAGCAGTATTGGAAACTCTACGGCCCGACCGCTACCGGGTTAGTCCAAGTATCGTCCTTCGGAATTTCTCCCATGAGGACCAGTCCTGCCGAAACCGCGAGGTTGCTCCAGTCCGACGAAGTTCTTTCCAAGACGGAGACTTCATTGGATCTCTCCGGACGTTGGTCAACTGATCCCAGCTCTGGTGTGGCGAGACTGCGAAGGATGATCCGCTGCGAAGTTATAGCCGGAACGTCGTTGATTGAATTACGTGTTTCGGACACTACCCGGAGCGAAGCCATCGAGATTTGGAGCACGCTCGCAAGCTTGGCAAATCAGGACATCATCGATGCCCGGCAGGCGGCAGCAGACGCCAAGCGCGCGGCAGATGAAGCGGCGCTCGAAGCGCTGGAGCTCGACCTGGAAGAGAAGCGGCAAAAACTCGCATCAGCTCTCACGCAGAAAACTCCGGCCACCGACCGTCCTGGTGAAACGCCAACAGAATTAGAGCACCTCAGGGCCGATTTCGAAGCTGCGAAAAAGACCTACTACAAGGAATTAATCCGTCTTTTCCCTTCAGTCGCCGTGTGTGGAATTCCAGTCGATCCAATCACCATCCAAGAAGCCCCTCCGATCTTCTCCCTAAATCGTCGGAACAGTATTCGTCCTCTAGCCCATCATGCAGGCCTTGGCCTCAGCATCGGAGTAATCCTCACGCCCCTCCTCGCCTACCTCTTGGAACTGATCTTCCCCCGCCGTCAGCCAGAAGCTCACGCCGAAACCTGACCACCGGCCATCACTTCATCTTCGCCAGCGCGTTCAAATCCAACTTCCGCGCCAACGCCACCAGATCCTTCTCCTCCGCCACCTCATTCGCGGTCAGCTCCACCAGGATCCGCTTGTCCACCACCAGCTGGAGCTTCTTCTCTCCCTCCATCACCGCGGTCTCACCCGAGATGCTATAGGTCTTCCGGTTCGCCAGCTTCATCAGTTCCTCATTCCCGATCAGCGGGATCAGCTGCTTCACCACCGGCGAATCCTTGATCACCTTCACCGTGATCTCCTTCTTGCCCGAGGCGTACATGCGCGTCATCGAAACCCCGCCGCCGAACGCCGACAGATCCTCCTGCTTCAGCGTCTCGCCTTTCCACGCGTCGATCGCGTCCGGCAATAGGTCCCCCACCTTCTTCGCCCCCTTCTCCTCCATCATCTTGAGCAGCACCCGGAGCTTCTCGATCACCGCCTCGTCATCGCCCTTGCGATAGTCATCCATCACCTGCCGCAGGCCGTTCTCGAACAGGTCCGGCTTTTTCGGCTCTTCCTTGGCGGAAGCAACGGGCACGGACATCGCGGCAACGGCGAGAAGCGGAAGGAGGGTTTTCATGGCATGGAGGAGTACGGAACAATCCCACCCGAGGTTACACGAAACGATCAAAAATCCCTCCCTCGCCCGTATCCCGTCAAATGCCCCGGTCCCACGCTCTTCTGCTCCTGTCCTCCTGCGTCTCCCTCCACGCCCTGCCCGAGGCCCCACCCGCCGCCTTCCGTGCCCAGACGCTGGATGCCAAGCTCGGCATCGGCTACGGCCTTTCCATCGCCGACATCGATGGCGACGGCAAACAGGACATCGTCCTCGTGGATGCCAAGGAAACCGTCTGGTACCAGAACCCCGACTGGACCAAGCACCAGATGACCGGCTCGCTGACCAAGCTCGACCACGTCTGCGTCGCCGCCTGCGACATTGACCACGACAAGAAAGCCGAAGTCGCCATCGGCGCGGAGTGGAATCCCGGCGATACCAAGAACAGCGGCGCCGTCTTCACCCTCACCGCCCCGGATGACCGCACCAAGGCATGGACCGCACACGAGCAACACCGCGAGCCAACCGTCCACCGCATGCACTGGGTCAAGGAATCACCCGACCACCACTTCCTCGCCGTCCTCCCTCTCCACGGCTGCAACAACGTGAACACCGAGGGCGATGGCATCCGCTTCCTCGGCTACCGGCCAAGCGCTGACAAGGAGTGGCCCACCTTCCTCATCAACGACCAATTCCATCTCGCCCACAATTTCGATCCCGTCACTTGGCCGGGCGACACCGGCGACGCGCTGCTCGTCGCCTGCAAGGAAGGCGTGCACCTGTTAGAAAAATCTGACAACGCATGGAAGCCCACCCGCCTGACCGAAAAAGGCGCCGGTGAAGTCCGCCTCGGCAAGCTGCCAAGCGGCCAACGCATGATCGCCACCATCGAGCCGTTCCACGGCAATACCCTCGCCATCAACCCCGAGAACAAGGACGGCCTCTGGTCCGCGAAGCGCGTCGTCCTCGACGAATCCCTCGCCGAAGGCCACGCCCTCGCCGCCGCCGATTTCCTCGGCCTCGGCTACGACCAGGTCATCGCCGGCTGGCGCAAGGCGAACGCCGAAAACAAGGTCGGCATCCGCCTCTACATCCCCACCTCCGATGACGGCAGCACCTGGAAACAGCACGCCGTCATCGACGACAACACCATGGCCTGCGAAGACTTCAAGATCGCCGACCTGAATGCCGACGGAAAGCCGGACATCATCGCAGCGGGCCGCGCGACCAAGAACCTCATCGTCTATTGGAATGAACGGAAGTAGCCCTCCGGCTTCCCTTCACTTCATCGGCATCTTCTCCAGCTCCGCATCCACCGGATGCTTCCCTTCGGGAGCTGAAATCTTCATCGCGTCGTAAGCCTTCGTCACCGCGGTCTCGTTCGTGTCCTCCACGAAACCGCCATTCGCCAGATAGAAGCGCTTCCCGATCGTGCCCGCACTGCGGTCAAGTCGCTCGGACTTGCCGTGCCCATCATGGGTAAACTTGGCCTCCGTCAGCGGCATCCACTTACCCGACTTGGTGCGGATCCATCCGTTGCCAAATTCACAGACCCGGCGCTCGTCCCCATTGTCGCCACCGAAGTTCTCATTGAAGGAATAGAGCCCGTGCAAAAACTTGCCGTCCCTCGGCGCGCGGAATGAAGCGACCAGATGCCATTGCTTCTCCTTCGAGTCGCGATACCACCCGCTGTAGATCGTCTTGTCGCCTTCCGCCTGCGCACGCATCAGGAAGTGCACGGTATCGCCGAGCTTCCACGGATAGACCAGATGGCTGTGACCACCCGTGCCCTCGTTGCCGAAGTCACCCGCGTCCACGCCACCGCCCTTGGCCAGCAGCTTCACGCGATTGTCGTCATCGACCTTCTTGCGATCCACCGCTTCGCCACCCGAATCCCACACCGAGAAAATGATCCGCCGCTCGGTCGGGCTATTCACCTGCATGCCGAAATAGCCACGGTGCCAACCGGTCGCCATGTAGTAGCTCCACAGCGGCTCCGTCTTCGGAGTCACCTCCAGATAGAACCACTCCACGTCATCCTTCGCCTCCTCCGGCACCGTGTAGCCGAGATGAATCGAGGCCGCATTGCGCCGCTCCACCATCGAGAAATGCGCGCCTTCTGATGCAGCGCCATCCACCACCAGCGCCTTCAATCCCGGCAACTTGTTCCCCCTGCCCTCAAGCTCGAAGCGGTAGTAGCCCGGCGCAGGAACATCGAACTTCCCGAACGCCACCTGCTCGCCGTTCTCCTTGCCATCGAGCGGCCGCCCCTTCGCCGAACCCTCCTGCGGGGTAACGGTCAGCTTCAGCCGCGCCCCCGCCGGCAAACCACCGGCGAGCTTGAGCGAAAGGTCCAGCTCACCCTTGGCCGCGATGTGCCCATACCAGTGAAGCTTGGTCTTCTCCTCCCAGCTCGTGATGTCGCCATCCTTGCTGCGCTGGGCTCCCTTGTTCGGCTCCGGAGCCGTGTAAGCGGTGAATGCCGGCACCTCCACTACCGCCAGCGCCGGAACAGCCAACGCCGGAACAGCCAACGCCGCCAAAATCGAGCACGAAAGCCACTTTTTCATGCCGGAGATTTGCTTTCATGACGTTTTCGTCAATCAGAAAGCAGCCCGGCGTATCTCCTCAACCCTTCTTCAGCTGCTCCGTCAAATACGGCCCGCAGTCAGTCTCCTTCCCGTCCTCCAGCCGGATCCGGTAGGCCTTGCCGCTGGTGGAAGACTTCGTCGCCACCTTCTCGATGAACTCGGCGGCCGTCTTGATCTCCTTGTCGTTTGCCTCCCACTTCCCCTTCAGGAACTTCGCAGCCGAGGCGGCATCGTATTCCTTCCCATTGCGGATGAAGACCGCCTTCTTCAAGGAGGCGATGTGGGCGATCAGTGCCTCGATCTTCTTCGCTTCTTCCGCCGGTGCCGTCGCAGCGTTCACCGAGGGAACCAGGGCCAGGCACAGACAGGCAATAAAACGGCTTCTCGTCATCATGACAGCCACCCTAGCTCGCCCTGCCAAGTCGCACAACCAAACGCTTATTCGATGACTTGGATCAACGAGCTTCCCGCTCTCGCCATCGCAGTAAACAGGAACCACCCGAGCCAAGCCGCCAGTAGCACACCGGTTCCCACCGTCCAGCGCTTGGAAAACCAATCCGGCTGGCGTCGCTCCAGCCAGATGGTGGCGAGCGCCCACACCAGCGGCAACAGGATGAGCAGGAATCCCCAGTTCCGGACGAACGACAACTTGAGCGGGAGCACGCTGAATGTCTCAGGATAGCCGCGCGCCTTGAGAATCGTCGCCGTCAACAAACTGCCGGCAATCACGATGCCCGACTGCAGTGCAGCCAGAACGGCCTGAACCCTGAATTCTCCCGCGAAGTTCACGAGTCATATTCTATATCGGGATGTGCCACGGCATTCCACCCGAAAGGTTCGGCCTCCCGCTGGCGCTCCACACAGCGGCCATTTTTCAAATCGCAGTGCGACGCGTTTTCTCCCAGCATGCCATCGTGAAACCTCTCCCCGCCTTCGGCCTCGTGGCCGCAGCCATCGCCGCCACGGTCGCCATCGAAGAATCCCGGATGTCCGACCTCCGCCATCGCTTGGACGAGTTGTCCCAGGCCACGGCCACCCAAACCGGTTCCTCCCACAAGGAAGCTCCGGCCGCCCCTGTCGCCTCAGCCACCACTCCCACGGCACCGACGAAGGCGAGTGATCGCCCGGCAAAACCTGAACACCCTACCGGGGAGAAACCCGATGTGGACGAGGAAGCCCTTGGCAAGACCGTCCGCAAGATGTGGGAGAATCCCGCCGGCAAGGCGATGATGAACCAAGGCGTGAAAATGGCCGTCGCGATGATGTACGAAGACTTCATCGAGGGCCTCAATCTCAGCAAGGAAGAGAAGGACTACTTCAAGAACCTTCTCGGCAAGAGCATGGCCGACCAACAGGAGATCGGCATGAAGATGATGAACGCCTCGCCGGAAGAGCGCACCGCCCTCGCCAAGGAACTCGAGGAACGCAAGAAGGCCAACGATGAGGCCATCAAGGCCTTCCTCAACAACGAGGACGATGCCAAGCGCTTCGCCGACTATCAGAGCCGTCTGCCGGAACACCAGCAACTCGAAGGCGTCCGCGCCACCTTCGCCGCGAAGAACGCCACCATGGATGCTGAAACGGAGGCCAAGTTGGTCGACGCCATGTATCAGGTCCGCACCAATTCAAAGGGCGCCGACTTCACCGGCCCCGACGCCTGGAGCAAGATGGCCGACGGCGGCTTGGTGAAAAACTTCGAGCAGAGCTGGGACACTCAGAACGAGGCCCTCATGAAGGAAGCCGACACCATCCTCGACGACACCCAGCTCGCCGCCTTCAAGGAATACCGTCAGCAGCTCAAGGACATGCAGCTCATGAGCATGAAGATGGCCGAGAAAATGATGTCCGGCCAAGGCGACAAGAAGGACGAGTAAGGAAGCGGAACGCCTCTCCGCCTTCGTAGCGGAACGACTGCGTCGGTCCGGCTGAGGGCGGACCGCACCTGCAATCCCAGCTGCGATCCATATTGCCGCCCCCCTCCAACAGAAGGGCGCAGCCTTTCAACTACGCCCCGCCGATCCCTAAAACGAAATGAGGCGACCGGGAGGATCCGCAGTCTTGGCCCCGGAGGCAGCGGCTCAACCCTCCCAGAAAGAGCCGTCGCACTGCACGGAGCCACCGACTGCGGATCGTCGCGACCGCCTCGGGTTCGTGTTAGATTGAATTGTTGGATTTACCAGCCGCCGCCGAGAGCCTTGTAGAGGCCCACCGCGTTCACCACGCGGGCCAGGCGGAGCTGGATGAGAGCACGTTGCGAGTCGAAGAGATCTTGCTGCGCTGTCAGAACTTCGAAGTAACTGTCGACGCCTTGTTTGTAACGGGCATCGGCGAGGTCGAACCGCTTCTGTTGGGCGCTGACCAGACCCTCGAAGGCCTCGATCTGGCCATTCAGACCGGTGCGGGCGGCGAGACCGTCGGCCACTTCGCGGAAGGCATTCTGAATCGACTTCTCGTAGGTGGCCACCTGGATCTGCTTGCGCACCTCTGCAACGTCGAGCGTGGACTTGTTATAGCCCCCGTCGAAAATCGGCACGCTGAGTTGTGGCGCGAACGACCAGGCCGAACTGCCGTGTTGGAACAGGTCCCCCAGGCTCTCGCTCGCCGTGCCACGACTGCCCGTCAGGGTGATCCGCGGGAAGAAAGCGGCGCGGGCTGCACCGATGTTCGCATTCGCGGCGCGGAGCTGGTGCTCGGCCTCCCGAATGTCCGGCCGGCGGATCAGCAGTTGGGACGAAACTCCGGCGCGAACGTCGGCAACCAGTCCGCCCTCCAGACCTCGGCCCTTGGGCAGATTCGAGGGAACCCCCGTGCCGATGAGAAACGCGATCGCATTGTTCGCCTCGGCCCGGCGCTGTTGGAAAGCCGCCAGATTCGCCTTCGCGGTCTGCACCTGCACGTCCACCGAGCGCAGGTCGAGCTCGGACACATCGCCCGCGTCGAACCGCATCTTGGTCAGATTGTAGGTTTCACTCACCGCGTCCAAGGTGCGCTGGGACAGCTCCATCTGCTCGACCGCCGAAAGCTCCGTGAAGTAGGCGCTGGCAATCTGTGACACGAGCGCGATCTGGGCGCCGACCCGCGCGGCATCGCTCGCGAAATAATTCTGCAGCGCCGCATGGTTCAGGCTGCGCACCCGGCCGAACAGGTCGAGCTCGTAGGCCGTGACACCCACCGAGACCTCATAGGACTCGGAATTGACCGCCGAGCCGCTCTGGGAAAGCGTCCTCGGAGTGCGGCTCCGGGAGCCACCCGCCGCGACGTCCACCGTCGGGAAGAGCTGGCTCCGCGAGATCCCGTACTGGGCGCGGGCCTGCTCCACATTCAGCGTGGCCACCCGCAGGTCGCGGTTGTTCTCCAGGCCGATCGAAATCAGGCGCTTGAGCCGCGCATCGGTGAAGAACTTTTGCCACGCGATGTCAGCGGACACACCTCCCCCGCTGTTGCCAGGGTAGTTTTCCGAAACGGGCGAGTTAATGGTTTCCAGCGCCGGCTCCATGTTGCACGAGGCGAGGAAAACGGGCAGGGCGAGAAGTAGCGGCTTACGCATGGGAGAGTTCTCCGGGTTGAGATTCAGATGACGAATTGGATTCCGGATTTGTCGCGGGGGCCTTCTTTTTTGTTAGACGGCGAATGACCATATAAAAGACAGGAACGAGGAAGACCGCAAGGATTGTGCCCGAGATCATGCCCCCCGCCACGCCGGTGCCAATCGCATTTTGGCTGGCGGAGCCGGCTCCGGTGCTGATCACCAGCGGCACGACGCCCAGAACGAAGGCCATCGATGTCATCAAAATCGGACGCAGGCGGAGTTTCACCGCCTCCAGGATCGACTCCCTCAGCCCCCTGCCCTCCTTTTCGAGATCGAGCGCGAATTCGATGATCAGGATCGCGTTCTTGGTCGAGAGACCCACCGTCGTGAGCAGGCCCACCTTGAAATACACGTCATTCGGCAGGTCGCGGAAGAACACCGCCGCGAGCGCCCCGAGGATGCCGAGCGGCACCACCATGATAACTGCCACCGGGATCGACCAGCTCTCGTAGAGCGCCGCCAGACAGAGGAAAACGATCGCCAGCGACACCGCGTAGAGCGCCGGCGCCTGGTTGCCGGAAATCTTTTCCTCCAGCGACTGGCCGCTCCACGCGTAGCCGATGCCGGGCGGCAGCTGCTTCGCCAGCTTCTCCATCTCATCCATCGCCTGCCCCGAGCTCATGCCCGGCTTGGCCGCCCCCACGATGTTCACCGCGGGCAGCCCGTCATAGCGCTGGAGCTGCGGCGAGCCGAAGGCCCACCGGGTCGAGGTGAAGGCGGACATCGGCACCATCTTGCCCTGGTTGTTCCGCACATGGACGTTTCCGAGATCATCAGGCGTCATGCGGAACTTCGCATCGAGCTGGGTGATCACGCGCTGCACGCGGGTGCCATTGACGAAATTGTTCACATACGCCGACCCGAAGGCCGTCTGCATGATCGTATTGATATCGGCCAGCGAGATGCCGAGCGCACTCGCCTTGTCCTGGTCGATGTCGATCTTCATCTGCGCGGTGTCGTTCAGACCCTGAGGACGCACACCGGCTAGCACCGGACTCTGCGCCGCCATCCCGAGCATCTGGTTGCGCGCCGCCATCAGCGCGTCGTGACCCACGCCACCGACATCTTGCAGCCAGAAGTCGAATCCGGATGAGGTGCCGAGCTCAGGAATCGCCGGCGGATTCAGCGGGAAGACCATCGCGTCCTTGATCCCGCCGAGCGCCATGATGCCCCGCTTGATCACCGCTTGGACGTTGTGCTCCTTGCCCTCACGCTCCTCCCACGGCTTGAGCCGGAGGAAGGCCAGGCCGGAGTTCTGCGCCTTACCCGTGAAGCTGAAGCCGGAGACGGTGAAGTAGTGTTCGATCTCAGGCTGCTTGGAGAAGAAATCCTCTGCCTTCAGCAGAGCCTCGCTCGTCCGTGTATCGGTCGCGCCGTCAGGCAGTGCGATCAGGGCCAGGAAGTAGCCTTGGTCTTCTTCCGGAAGGAAGGACGATGGCATCTTCTTGTAGAGGAAACCCACCAGCACCACCACCGCGGCGAGCGCGATCAGCCCGGTCCAAGCCTGCTTCAAGAAACCACCAATGATCTTCTGGTAACGATTCGTCGTCGCATCGAAGGCCCGGTTGAACCAGCCGAAGAAACCGCGCTTCGCATGGTGATGACCGGCATCCACCTGCTTCAGCAGCGTGCCGCACAGCGCTGGCGTCAGCGACATCGCGAGGAAGACGGAGAACAGCATGCACGACACCATCGACATCGTGAACTGGCGATAAATCGTGCCCACCGATCCACCGAAGAAAGCCATCGGAATGAACACCGCGGTGAGCACCACCGTGATCCCGATCAGCGCGCCGGTGATCTGGTCCATCGCCTTGCGGGTGGCCTCCTTCGCGGGAAGCCCCTCCTCGCTCATGATGCGCTCCACGTTCTCCACCACCACGATCGCATCGTCCACCAGGATGCCGATCGCCAACACCATGCCGAACATCGTCAGCACGTTGATCGAGAACCCGAAGGCGGCCATCAGCGCACACGTTCCCATCAATGCCACCGGCACCACCAGCGTCGGGATCAGCGTGGCCCGGAAGTTCTGCAGGAACAGATACATCACCAGGAACACCAGCGCGATCGCCTCCACCAGCGTCTTGATCACCTCCTCCACGGAGATCTTCACGAAGGTGGACGTGTCGAGCGGGAAGGTCACCTTCACCCCCGGCGGGAAGAACTGTTGCAAGCGCTCCACCTCGGCACGCACCGCATTCGCGGTATCGAGCGCGTTGCCAGTCGGCGCGAGCTTCACCGCCGCGGCCGATGCCGCACTACCGTCAATGCGCGCCTTGATCGAGTAGTCCTGGCCGCCCATCTCCACGCGGGCCACATCGCGCAGGTAGACACGCGAGCCATCGGTGTTCACGCGCAGCACGATGTTCTCGAACTGCTCCGCCTCGCGCAGGCTCGCGCGTCCTTGGAGAATGATATTGAGCTGCTGGCCTTCCACTGCAGGCAAGGCACCCAGCTGACCAACCGGCACCTGCGCATTCTGCGCCCGGATGGCTTCGTTCACGTCCGCGGGAGTCAGGTTGTAGCTGACCATCTTGTCCGGATCGAGCCACACGCGCATCGCGTACTGCGTGCCGAATTGGATCACCTCACCCACCCCATCCACGCGGCGCAGCGGGTCGAGCACATTGGTCGAAAGATAGTTCCCCAGCGCCACCGCATCCATGCTGCCGTCCTCGGAGGACAGACAGATGAACATCATGAAGTTCCGCGTCGCCTTCGCCACCACCACACCCTGCTGCTGCACGGTCTGTGGCAGGCTCGGCGTCGCCAGCTGCACCTTGTTCTGCACCTGCACCTGCGCCACGTCCGCATTGGTGCCTGGCTCGAAGTAGAGCGTGATCGTCGCCGTCCCGTTCGCGTCGCTCGCGGACGACATGTAGAGCAGGTTGTCGATACCGTTCAGCTGCTGCTCGATGACCGAGGTCACCGTGTCGGTCAGCGTTTCAGCAGAAGCACCCGCATAGTTCGCGGTGATCGAGATCGATGGCGGCGCCACCTGCGGATACTGCGCCACCGGCAGCTTCGTGATCGAGATTGCCCCGATCAGCACGATGAGAATGGACACGACCCACGCGAAAACGGGGCGGTCAATGAAGAAGCGGGCCATGAGAGGAAAGTGTGAGGGATCCGTCGAATCCTTCGGATACGACCAATCGGTCTAATGTGGGAGGAAAGCTCAGCCTTCCTTCTTGTTAGGAGCCTTTGCCGTGGACTGGCTGGCCTCCGCCTTGGGGGCGAAGGGCTCCGGGACCACCGGCGCACCGGGACGAGCCTTGAGAAGACCTTCGATGATGACTTTCTCCCCGGCCTTTAGGCCCGAAGTCACCACCCACTTGTCACCGACGGCATTGTCGGTCTGGATCAGTCGTGCCTGGGCGACGTTGTTGTCGTCCACCACCATCACGCTGCCCATGCCACCTTGCTGGCGGGTCACGGCGCGCTGCGGCACGGTCACCACGTTCTCACGAATCGCCTGCACCACCCGGCCACGAGCGAACATCCCGGGCAACAGCAGCTTGTCAGGATTCGGGAACTCGGCGCGCAAGCTCACCATACCGGTCGACTCATCCACCGCGGCTTCCGAGAAGAGGATCTTGCCCGGCAGCGGATACTCACTGCCATCTTCCAGGATCAGAGTCGCCTTCGCCTTCTCGGGATTCACCTTGGAAATCTCGCCGCTGCTCATCGCGCGGCGCAGTGCGATCAAGTCGGCACTGGATTGCGTGAAGTCGAAGTAGATCGGATCGAGCTGTTGGATCACCGCCAGGCGCGTCGCCTCATCCTTGCCGACCAGTGCCCCCTCGGTCACCTGCGCCTTCCCCACCCGCCCGGAAATCGGCGCGGTCACGGTGGCGTAGCCAAGATCGAGCTCGGCGGTTTTCAGCGCGGCAGTCGCAGCCTTCCCTTCCGCGGTCGCCACCTTCACGGCGGACTCCGCATCGTCGAACTGCTGCTTGCTCACCGCGTTCGAATTCACCAGCGACTTGTAGCGGGCGAGTTGGCTTTCGGCCTGTGAGAGATTTGCTTCCGAACGCGCAAGCGCTGCCGCGGCATTCTCCTTCGCCGCCACCAGCGGCGCCGGGTCGATCTTGAAGAGCACGTCGCCCGCCTTCACATCCACGCCTTCCTCGAAGGTCTTCTCCAGCAGGATGCCGGGAACCCGCGCACGCACCTCCGCCACGCGCACCGCATCGATGCGGCCCGGCAGCTCACGCGTGATACTCACGGTCTCGGTCGCCGCGGGCAGGAAAGTCACCGCCGCCGGCGGCATCTGGGCAGGGCCCGCTGCCGCCTGCTTCTTCTCGCACGAGGGCAGAAACAGCAGCGAAGTCAGCGGAAGGAAAAGGACAGGGCGCATGGGACGGAAGGGTTGCTGAAACGTCCGTTTGAGACGTGCGCTTACTAAACACGGGATTTCCCGCCGCGGAATGACTTTGAAGTTTCCAAGCTGGTAACTCAAGGTTACCAGTCCGCCGGGATGGAGCTGCGACACCTCAGATATTTCGTGGCGGTGGCGGACGCCTTGAACTTCCGCCGGGCCGCCGAACGCCTGAATGTCACGCGCCCGGCCCTCAGTAAGCAGGTCAAGGATCTCGAAGAAGAAACCGGCCTGCGCCTTCTGGAACGCGACACCGTCAGCGTCTCACTCACCGATGCCGGCTCCGTCTTCCTCGCCGAAGCCCGCGCGATTCTTGCCGATGTCGAACGCGCCGTCGACCTCGCCCGCGAGGCCCAGGACGGCCGCCGCGGCGAACTCCGCATCGGCAGCGTGGGCCAAATGGCCTCAAGTTTCCTCCCCGGAGCCCTCAAGGCCTTCGGAGCCGAGTTCCCCCGCGTCGACGTGTCATTCGTGGAAATGACCCCCATCGAGCAACTCTCCGCTCTGGAAACCGGGGAGATCCACCTCGGCTTCGCCTATGGCCGCGATGCCGAGCAAGTCCCCGGCCTCTCCAGCCTGCCTCTCGTCCGCTCGAACTTCGGCGTCTCCGTCTCCCAGCTCCACCCCTTCGCAGAACGGAAGCGCATCTCACTCGATGAGCTCGGCAAGCAAACCCTGCTCTGCGTCGGCGCCGAAGCCGCCTCGAATCACCGCCGCGACATCCTCCGCATCTTCGATGAAGAAGGCATCTCTGCCGGCTCCATGCGACAGATCTCCGGCTTCGATGCCCTGCTCAACATGATCGCCGCCGACCAAGGCGTATCCCTGCTCCCCGAAGTCCTCGACCTGCGGAACAGCCACGCCATCGTCACCCTGCCGCTCACCGTCGAGCACGCCAACCTCGACTTCACCCTCTGGGCCGTCTGGCGCACCGAACGCACCTCCCTCCTCGTGCGAAACTTCGTCCGTCTGTTAGAACAGAATCGCCCCATGGTCGCCAAGAAGCGCGCTTCTTAAACTGGGAGCGCGGAATTCATTCCGCCCGAGTGGTCCCTACCCGCACGCCACATCCTGCGCGCTCAATCGACCCTCACAAATCCAGCTCAATCGACTTCAGCGCGATGTACAGCGAGTTCGCCCGCTCCATCCGCGGCTGCAGCGCCGTCTTCTCCGCCGCAAGCTGCCGCCGGACCTCGATCAAGCTCAGCGAGTGATCCCGGAACAAGAACCGGATCGCCTCGCCATGATCTGCCTTGAGCCCTTCGGCAAACGTCGCGGCCCCCGCCAGCAAGCGCTCGCGATACCCCGCCGCAACCCGCATCCGAGTGATCCAGGCCATCACCACCGCGAACCCGAAAGTTCCCACCGCAGCAACTAACAGGATCAGCGCCAGATGCTGCTGTCCCAGCGTGCCACAGACACCCGCCGCAAGCGACACACACAGCCCGATCCCAACCAAACCCTTCAGCAGCGAATTCCTCCGCCGCAGCTGCGGGTCCAAGACCCCGCGCAAACGCAGCCCCGTCAGCGCCCGCGGCACCGCCTTCTCCAAGCGCGCCACAAACTTCGCGATCACACCCTCCCTCGCCTCTCCCGCCACCGCACACGCACCGGGTTCGAAACCCATCCGCTCCACCACCCGCGGCCGTACCGTTTCCCAATGCGCGGAACAAGCGTCCACCAATCTCCCCGCATCGTCCCTCCCGAAACCAATCGCCGTCTCCTGCATCCGCGCCGCAAACGAAGACTCGATCTCCGCCGCCGAAGCATCACCGGTAAACAAGCGCGAAAGCGTCCGCCACCAGCTCAGCCGCTTCTTCAAGAGCCGCACCACCGCATCCACCTCGGCACGATACCGCTCCATCACCTCGGCCAAGGCATTCGGAGCTTCCTCCAGCGCCGCATCCCGCTGCTCATCCATCTCGCGCTCGATGCCGGACAGGAACCACGAATCGTCGTCCATCCCGCGCCGCTGCGTGTCGAGCTTGTGATCCATTCGCCGGATCGTCCGCGCCGCGTGGTGCCACGCATCATGCAGCACCTGCCTGCGATCATACGACTCGCAGATCCGCTCGGAAATGAAGTGCTCCAGATCGGAAAGCCGGCTCGCCGCCCACTGCTTCGGATCAGGCGACTCCGACTGCTTCACTTCCAATCCCACGCGCGCCGCCACCGGGAAGATCGGCAACACCACTCCCGCACGCTTCATCGAGAGGTCACGCATGTGCCCCAGGATGATCGGGATGTCCTGGTTCTGCTTCAGGTCAATCCGTTGCACCACCAGCGCCGTGCGCGACAGCGCCTCGGGCGAAAGCTTCGACACCGCATCCCAGGTCGCCGCCGTCCACGGATTCTCCGCCGTGAAAACAACCAGGACCAGATCCGCATGCTCCAGGAAGGGCTCCGCGATCTCACGATGACCCTCGTACTTCGCATTGGTGCCCGGCGTGTCGAGCAGGTCGAAGTTCCTCAGGTAGTCGAGCGAACGCCGGCACTCGTAAAGCAGTGGCTGCACCTCATGATCCGCATCCTCACCATGACGATAGAGCCGCACCTCCGAAGTGAGGGGCAATGAACTGGCAGGACAAAGCTCCTCACCGACCAGCGCATTCAGCAGCGATGACTTGCCCGCATTGATCTCACCGATCGCCGCGATCAGGACCGGCTGCGTGAGCACCGGCTGCGGGTGATCAGGCTCGGCTTCGAGCGCGACTTCATTCGTAAGGTCGCCCACCCAGCCTAACAGCTCCGATAGGCGGTCCCGAACCGCAAAGTAGCGCTCGCCCGGCATCGTTGGAGCCCGCGTTTACTGGCCAGCCACTTGGCCCGGAGCCGTAGCCATGGCAAGCAACTGCGAGACAGTCACGAACTTGAATCCCTTGCTCAGCAGGCCATCGAGCGTCGCAGGCATCGCATCCACCGTGCCGCCGTGAAGGTCATGGGAAAGCACGATCGCTCCCGGCGTGGTGCCGGCGAGGATTCGCGAGGTCACCACCGACGGTCCGGGGCGCTTCCAGTCAAGCGGGTCCACCGACCACAGGATGGTCGGGTAGTTCAGCTCGGCATGGATCCACTCGCGCTGGCGCTGCAGCAGCGCACCATACGGCGGGCGCATCGTGCGTGGCTGGATGCCGGCGGCACGGGCCACCGCATCGCGGCACTTGGTCAGTTCCTCGCGCACCGCGGAATCGCTCATCTTGCTGAGAATCGGGTGGGTGAAGCTGTGATTGCCGATCTCATGGCCTTCCGAAACGGTGCGGCGCAGCACGTTCGGATACAGGTCCACGTTGCGGCCGATCACGTAGAAGGTCGCCTTGATGTTCCGCTCGCGCAGCATGTCCAGCAGCCGCGGCGTGTTGTTCGGGTGCGGGCCATCGTCGAAGGTCATCGCGATGTACGGCTGCGTGACCGCCACGCGCGAAAAAGTGATGCCGGAGCTCGCCCCGGTCGCTGGCAAGTTGTTGTCCGGATTCCGAGGCACCGGGCCACGCGTGCTCGGGGTGCGGAAGTTCTTGTTCGGCTCCGTGCGGGTCGGGGCCGCGGCCGGATCCACTCCGGCGGTCGCCGCCTGGGGCTCATCCTGCTTGGCCGAGGAAATCATCGAGCAGCTGCTTCCCAGCGCCGTGCCCAGAACCATGAACCCGCGGCGGGAAAGTCTCGGCAGCCCTTCTTCCGACGCAGCGGCTTGGGAGGAAGCGGTGAGGATCTTGTAGCCGAGCGATTCGATGGGATTTCTCATGGATGGCGACGGGAAACGAGGGAGGTTCGGCCCAGAATATCGCCGCGAAATCCGATGTCACGCCTGCATTTCCAACAACTTGATCACAAGAACCGCTGAAGCATCGGGCGTAATGCCTCCATCTTCGCCACCGGCCACAATTGCCTCGGCGTCATGATCGCGCCGTCCAGCGAACGGTGCTCAGGCCACTCCGCCTCCGCCGGGATTTCCGGGATCGCGCGGGCAATGATTCGCTTCGCCGCGGACACGTTCGCGTGCAGGTGACCCATCACCGCCTCGGCCGTCACCGGCTCCTCCTCCACCTTCCAGCAATCGTAGTCCGTGATCATCGCCAGCGTCGCCAGCGCGATCTCCGCCTCCCGCGCCAGCTTGGCCTCCGGGAGATTCGTCATCCCGATCACATCGAACCCGAGCTTCCGGTTCGTCTCGCTCTCCGCCCGCGTCGAAAACGCCGGCCCATCCATGTTCACATAGGTCCCGCCGTCGTGGACCGTCGCCCCGATTGCGGTCGCCGCCTTTCTCAAGATCCCACGCAGCCCGCCACTGATCGGATCCGCAAACGAAACATGCCCCACAATCCCACCACCGAAAAACGTATGCAGCTCCCGCCGGCTCGTCCGGTCGAAATACTGGTCCGGCAACACGATGTCCCGCGGATGGTATTCGTCCTTCAAGCTCCCCACCGCCGTCACACAGATCAAATGCCGCACCCCCACCGACCGCAGCGCCCACAGGTTCGCCCGGTGATTGATCTCCGTCGGCAACAAGCGGTGCCCTCGCCCATGCCGCGGCAAGAACCAAACCTCACGCCCGGCTAGCATCCCACCCACCAGCGCATCCGACGGCTCACCGAACGGCGTCGCGATCACCCGCTCCTCCGCCTTCTCGAACCCGTCGATTTCATAAAGCCCGCTACCCCCGATGATCCCGATCGCCGTTGCCATGGCGCGGGTCTAACGATTGGGGCAGCGGACGTCGAGACGGATGAGTCAAGCCTTCGCCCATTTGCGGATCGCCGCAGTGAGCCCGGGAATATCACTCGGCTTCGCCTCGAACGCCGGCTCGATGCCATGCTTCTTCAGCGCCTCCGTCGTCACCGGACCGATGCTCCCGGCCGCACAACCCTCCGGCCACGCCAGCCCCAGCTTGAAGAAATTGTCGACCGTCGACGCCGAAGTGAACGTGATCAGATCAGCACCATCTTCCTTCAGCCGCGCCGCAGCGCCCGTCGGATCTTCCGTCTCAGGCACGGTCTTGTAGGCCACGCATTCATCCACGATCGCACCGAGCGCGGTGAGTCCCTCGAACACCACATCGCGGGCATCAGAACCACGGACCCACAACAGCGTCAGATTCTCGACCGAGTCGCCATTCACGAAAGCCTCGACCAAACCCTCGGCAACGAAATCTTTCTCCGGCATCAAATCGACGGCCAAGCGATACTCGCGAACCTTCTGCGCCGTTCCCGGCCCGATCACCGCAATCCGCGGATTGCCCAAACTACGAGCATCCTCGTACGTCGCGTAGAAGGCGTCGAAGAATCGCTCCACCCCATTCGGACTGGTGAAGATCAGCCAGTCGTATTCATGCGCATGGGTCACCATCTCGGCGAACTCGCGCTTATCATCCGGCGGCTCGATCCGAATGGTCGGCAACTCGATTACATCGGCACCAAGCGCACCCAGTTCACGGCTCAAGCCACCCGCCTGCTCCCGCGTGCGGGTCACCACGATGCGCTTGCCAAACAGCGGGCGCCTCTCGAACCAATTGATCTTCTCGCGCTCCTTCACCACCCCACCGATGACCGCCACCGCCGGCGAACCGAAGTTCTCCTTCTCCGCCGTATCCGCGATATCGGCCAGCGTGCCGGTGATCGTCTTCTGAGCACCCGTGGTCGCCCAGCGGGTCAGCGCAATCGGCGTCGAGGCATCAGCCCCCCCAGCGACAAACGCGCTGGCAATCTCACGCAAGCGCGACACACCCATCACGAACACCTTCGTGCCCGGCGTCTTCGCAAGGTGGGCATAGTCAATCGAACTCTCGCCCTTGGTCGGATCCTCGTGACCCGTGAAAATCGTCAGCTGCGAGCAGTGATCGCGGTGCGTCACCGGAA
Source organism: Luteolibacter sp. Y139 (assembly GCF_038066715.1). Lineage (NCBI taxonomy): Bacteria > Pseudomonadati > Verrucomicrobiota > Verrucomicrobiia > Verrucomicrobiales > Verrucomicrobiaceae > Neoluteolibacter > Neoluteolibacter soli. Next base: position 27,009 of record NZ_JBBUKT010000001.1, read on the forward strand.
TCCCCGCATAAGTCGGCCCACCAATCGTCGAGCTGATGCCCGGCACGATCTCAAAACTCACCCCGGCAGCAGCCAACTCCGCAGCCTCTTCACCACCACGACCGAAGATCATCGGATCGCCGCCCTTGAGGCGCACCACCTTCTTGCCCTCCTTCGTCTTCTCGACAATGAGAGCATTGATCTCCTCCTGCGAAAGCGTGTGATCCTTCGCGCGCTTGCCCACATGGATCTTCTCGCAGTCCTTCTTCGCCCAGCGCAGGATCTCCGGACTACTAAGGGCATCGTAGACGAGCACATCCGCCATCTCCACGCACTCCTTCGCACGAAGGGTGACGAGGCCTAGGTCGCCGGGACCGGCGCCAACGAGGTAACAAATGCCGGAAGTGCTCATGCTAGGGAGTCGTAAAGTTCGCGGGCGACCTTCAGCGGATCGCCACCGGAAGCCTTGGCGACACGAGGCGTGCCGCCTTCATCAGGAAAAACGCGCGCGTCCATCGTCAGGACGTCATATTCAAGCGAGGTGAAAACGCCGACCGGCGTGCTGCAGCCACCTTCCAGAAGCCGGAGGAATTCGCGCTCGGCGCGGACCCGCGTGAAGGTCACTACATCCACGATCCCGGCTACCAGTGCCGCCGCGGCCTTGTCGCCCTTGCGGATCTCGAAGCCGATCGCCCCCTGCCCTGCCGCCGGATAGAACACATCCTCCGCCAATGGCGCGAAGTGAACCTCGGTGCCGAAAACCACCGATGGCCGCGACATGCGATGACCCAGCCGGACCAAGCCAGCCTCGGCCAAAAGGATCGCATCATAAGCACCCTCGGCCACCTTGCGCAGCCGTGTCGGCACGTTGCCACGCAGATCGATGACCTTCAGATCCGGCCGCAGCCACTGGAGTTGTCGCGCACGCCGCACCGCACTCGTGCCCACCACCGCGCCCGCAGGCAAAATGTCGAGCCCACCCGGCTGACGCGAAACCAGCACATCCCGGATCGGCGCGCGCGAAAGCACGCCCGCGATTTCAAATTCATCGCTCACCACCGTCGGCACATCCTTCAACGAATGCACCGCGATATCGATCTCACCGGCACGCAAGGCCTCCTCAAGCTCCTTCGTGAAGATCCCTTTGTCGGTCCCCTCCACCTTCGCGACCTGGGCCAGCGCCACATCCGTGCGACGATCTCCAGTGGTGCGAATGACTTGCCGCGTGATCCGCAGATCAGGAAATGCCAGCGATAGCGCACGCTCGGTCGCAGCGGCCTGCACCAGCGCGAGATCGCTCCCGCGGGTGCCAATGACAGTCTTCTGGAATACTTCTTCGCTCACGTGCCAGGCAGGTTCAGCTTTCTGAGTTCTTCGTCGATGATCCGGTCGCATTCGGCGATCTGCTTCTCACGCCGGACGCGGGCCTCATCGGCCAATTGTTCAAGCGTGTCGATGTCGTAGAGATAGACCTCCTCGATGTCGCCGCAGGCCGGATCAATGTCGCGGGGCACCGCGATGTCGATCAGGAACAGCGGCCGGAATTTCCTCACGCGCCGCACCGACTCGATGTGATGCGGCAGCACCACCGGATGCGGCGCGCTGGTCGAGGAAATCACCACGTCCACCCCTGCCAGCACCGCCTGCCATTCATCAAACTTCACCGCCCGCCCGCCCATCTCGGCGGCGAGCTGCTCCGCCTTGTCGAAGGACCGGTTGGTTACAAAAACGCTACTCGCCCCACGTGACACCAGCGCCTGCGCCGTCTGGCGGCTCATGTCGCCCGCGCCGATTACGATGACGCGGCAGCCGGCCAGCTTGCCAAAAATCTTCTCCGCCAGTTCCACCGCAGCTCCCGCCACGGAAGTCGCCCCCTCTTGGATCCGCGTATCCGTTCGGACCTTTTTTCCGACCGAGAAGGCGCGCTGGAAGAGCTTGTTCAGCGTCCCCGAGGTCGCGCCCGATTCGAGCGCCTGACGATACGCCTCCTTCGCCTGACCGAAGATCTCCGTTTCGCCCAACACCATCGAATCAAGCCCGCTCACCACCCGGCACAGATGCCGCGCCGCGGAAATACGATGATGCTCGTACCAATGCGGGTCCGAATCCGCACCATGCGATTGCGCCAGCTTCCGGCGCAGCTCCGCCGCAGCCTGCTCCGCCTTCTCTCCGGCCAGATAAAACTCAGTCCGGTTGCACGTCGAAAGCACCACGCTTTCCGCAAGACCCTGGAGGCCTAACAGATCCTTCGCCGAGTCCCCCAGCTTGCTCGCGGACACTGCGAAGCGCTCGCGAACCTCGACGGGCGCGGTGCGGTGATTCAGACCGACGCAGACGAGTTCCATCAGACGAGCGCAAATACTGATAGGGACACAACGAAGAGCGCCACCGCGACCGTGGCCGTCCGGCGACCGGTCAATCCCCTCACCTGCCGGATCGCAAGCAAGACCGCATAGCCAATCCACACCGCCGTGGCGGTCAGCAGGTGGGCCGTGCCGCCACTCCGCGGCATCATGAACCCGGCCACGACGCCAATGCTCAGCAGCACCACGCCGATCCACAGCAGCCGGATCATGCACTTCAACAACTCCCGCACCGGCGGCAGGTTCCGGAACAGGCCCGACTGCAGGTGCTGATCCTTGAGCTGCTTGTCCAGCACCAGAAACATCACCCCCGCCACCGCAGCCAGCGCCAGCGCTCCATAGGAAAGCACCGACATCGCCGCATGCGTCTCGCGCCAGGCATCCGCCCGCGGCATCCGCTCCGCATGAGCGGCCAGCACCCCGGGCAATAAAGCCACCGCCTGAAACACCACCACCACCGGCGCGGTGAACACCCCGAGCAGCGAAAGCCGGTAGGTCGGCCCCACCGCCAGATAAAAAAGAGTCAGCGACCACGCGAGGAACGTCAGGATCTCCCCGATCCCCACCAGCGGGCACGCCCCCCGCGCCTCACCCCGGATCGACAGGAATCCCAACTGCGCCAAGAACGCCAGGCACATCCACAAGACCGTCCACCGGCTGCGGGTCCCCTTGTGAACCGTCCACATGCCCGTCACCCCGCCCACGGCTGCGAGGGCGGTCGCGGCGATCAGAAACCAGCGGTCCACCCCCCTCCCTTGCCGCCCCATCGCCCCGCGCGCAAGGCCGGATTGCGGCCCTACCGCATCGCGGGGACCGCTTTCAGGGGGACTTGCTCGCCAGCCACGCCTTCCAGCCGCCGAAGCCGGTGATCTCCTCCGCCCCGTCCGCCGCCCGCGGTTCGGCAATGAACCCCGGCAGATCCTCGCCGTTTTCCATCAGGACCTTACCGATCCCCAGCGGCCCGGGGATCTTCGAGACGAAATCTCCAAACGCCGCGGGCGAAAGATCCCAGACCTCCACCTCGATCGCCGCCCCTCCCTCCTCGACCCGGATCAAGGCCGGACGCGGCGGAATGGTGCCCACCGCCGGCATCGCATACATCCGGTAGACCGGGGCCGTCTTCGTCCGGGACCGCAGCGTGGCCCCGCGCTCGGCGAGCTGCCAATGCAGCGGCAGGCCTTCCAGGTGAGCACCACAGACCACGACCGGAATCACGTGACGCTGTACTTTCGGAAAGTCGGAGAATGTCTCGCCGCCAAACCGGGCAGCCAGCTTCAAAAGCTCGCCGTCCCATCCCGCCGGAGCGGCAAAGGTCACACCCCATCTCGCCCGCCCTTCCCTCGCCTTCCCGGCGGGCACCGCGATCGCGCTCAGGTCGAGCAGGTTCATGAAGTTCGTATATTTCCCGAGCGTCGCATTGGTCTGGAACGGCTCGTCCAGCACCTCGGCCACCGTATAAATCCTCGGCGTCGTCGGCAGCAGCAGCACCTCGATGTCCTTCCACACGTTCCCCGCGATCCGCGCCAACTCCGCCAGACGATACTGGGCCCGGAAAGTCGCCGCAGCATCCCAGTCTTTGGACGCATCCAGAATCTTGCGCGTCACCGGGAAAACCTCACCCGGATTCTCTTCCACGAAGCCACCCACGGCGGCCCACCGCTCGGCCACCCACGGTCCCTCGTAGAGCAGCTTCGCCGCATCCACGAAAGGCTTGAGGTCGATCCCCACCGGCTCACCGCCGATCGCCTTCATTCGCTCGATCGCCGCGGCAAACAAGCCCGGCGTGTCGGCATCTCCCGCGAAGTCCGTCTCCAGCGGCACCCCGAAACGAAAGGTCCTGCCGACCGCTCCCGTCGCTTTGATCTCACGCGAAAACGGATCGCCTTCATCAAAGCCCGAAACCACCCCAGCCACGAGGGATACATCCTCCACGGTGTTCGTGAAAACGGAGACACAATCGAGTGACCGGCACGCCGGAACCACCCCGCGGGTGCTCAGCAGCCCCTTCGTCGGCTTCCATCCGATCAACTCTTGGAAAGCCGCCGGCACGCGCCCTGAGCCCGCGGTGTCCGTGCCTAACGAAAAACAACACAACCCCGCCGCCACGGAAGACGCGCTCCCCGAACTCGATCCACCCGGAAGAAACTCCGCATCGATCGCATTCCGCGGAGCGCCATAAGGCGAACGCGTTCCAACAAGCCCCGTCGCAAACTGGTCGAGGTTGGCCTTCCCAATCGGAATCGCCCCGGCAGCCCGCAAGCGGTTCACCACCTCTGCATCCGCAGCCGGCACATAGGAGAAAGCCGGACACGCCGCCGTCGTCGGCATCCCCTCGACATCGATATTGTCCTTCACCACAAACGGAACACCCCATAACGGCAGATCACCAGGCATCGCCTCCACCTGCCCCGCGATCTCCAGCAGCTCCTCTTTCTCCGGCAAGTGAATGAACAGCGCCGGGTCATCCCAAGCCGCGATCTTCTCCCACAGCTCTTCAATCAGCTCCGTCGGCTTCAGCCCCTCCGCATAGCGCTTCTTCAGCTCGGTGATCTTCATGGGAATGTCCTGTTAGCCTTTCGCCCGCACCACCACCAGCGATTGCCCCGCCCGGACGCTCGCCCCCTCCGCCACCAGCACTTCCACCACCTCCAGATGCTCGTCGGCATCCAGCGGGACCTCCATTTTCATCGCTTCCAGAATCATGGCCGTAGCGGAGACATCTAGCAGATCCCCTGCCTGAACGTGAATCTTCCACACGCTTCCTGTCACCGGGCTATCCAGCGTGGAGCAGCCATCGGGAATCGTGACCTCGCTCACCTCCACGGTTTCCTCCGCCGGGCTGTCCATCGAAAGCCCCGCCTCCTCCCACCGCCGCCGCTCCGCTTCGAAGGAAGCCCGCTGCGTCGTGCGGAAATCTTCGATCTCATCAGCATTGGCTTCAAGGAATGCCTCGTAGTCGGCAAAGCGAAACACAGTCTCCTCAATCTCCAGCTTGTGCCGGCCCCGCGGAACTTCCTCACGCAAGCGCAGAAGCTCCTCCGCACTCACCGGATAAAAACGCAGTTGATCGAAGAAACGCAGCAGCCACGGATCCTGGAAATCCTCCGTCTTCCGCCACCGGTTCCACACCGGGATCGTGCGACCGGTGAACTGATAACCGCCCGGCCCTTCCATCCCATAGATGCACAAGTAAGCACCACCGATCCCCACCGCATTCTCCGGTGTCCACGTCCGCGCCGGATTGTATTTCGTGGTCACCAGTCGGTGCCGTGGATCCAGCGGCGTCGCCACCGGCGCGCCCAGATACACATCACCGAGCCCCATCACGAGATACGAGGCATCGAAGAAAATCCGGTAAACATCATCGATCGACTCCAGCCCATTGATCCGGCGGATGAATTCCAGGTTGCTCGGGCACCACGGAGCATCCGGTCGCACGCTCTGCATGTAGCGCTGGATCGCCTCGCGCGTGCTCGGATCATCCCAGCTGATTGGCAAATGAACCACGCGCGCAGGAACCTCAATCTGCTCCAAAGGCGGCAGGGAAACGATCCCTTCGCGAATCCTCGCCCACAACGCATCACGGGAAATCACACTCGCGTCGAAATGCACCTGCAACGAACGAATGCCCGGCGTAAGATCAATGATACCACCGATCCCCTGCTCCTTCAGCCACTCATAGACCACGTGCACCTTGAAGCGCAGCTTGAGGTCCAGATGATGCGGCCCAAACTCGATGAGAATGTAGCGATCCCCCGCGCGCCTCGCCACAACCGCATCATCCCCTTCACCAAAGCTCTCCAAAATCGGAGACGGCAGATGCTCCAAGGCCGATGGTGTCGGCAGTTCCGAAGCATCCCCCGAAAGAAACGCCTCCACCATCTCCGACTGCTCCGCCGCCCATGGCTCATCCACCGGGATAAACCGAACCTTATCGCCGGGCCTCAGCTGACCGAGCTTCCACAGCTCCGCATCAATCACCACCACCGGACAAACAAAGCCACCGAGACTCGGCCCATCGGGCCCCAGAATCACCGGCATGTCCCCCGTGAAATCGACTGCGCCAATGGCATACGCATTGTCGTGCAGATTCGAAGGATGAAGACCCGCTTCCCCACCATCCTTCCGCGCCCACTTCGGCTTCGGCCCGATCAAGCGAACCCCCGTGCGAGCCGAATTGTAGTGAACCTCCCAAGCCGTCGCGAAGAACGTCTCGATATCCTCATCCAGGAAAAAGTCCGGCGCCCCATGCGGTCCATAAAGCACCGCGATCGTCCAATCATGCGTTAAGGAAGGAGGACACTCCTGTCCTCCTCTAACAACGCCAGCCGCGTTCCCAATCCCCAACACATCCCCCGGCAACAACGCCCGCCCGAACGGCCCACCAAATTTCCCCAGCGTGAACGTCGAAGCACTCCCAAGATAGTCCGGCGACTCAATCCCGCCACCCACGGCAAGGTAGGAGCGCATCCCCGGCCCCTCGATCCGACCAATCTTGATCGTATCCCCCGCCACCACCTCCACCGCCGCATGCATCGGCACCGGCTCACCGTTCTTTAAAACCAGCACCACCGCACCAGCGAGCGCAAGGGTCGCAGCCGCATTGAATCGCAATGTCGGCCCCGCCATCGTGATCTCCAATCCCGGCGCACCATCCGGATTCCCCACAAGCCGGTTCGCCAACCGGAACGACAGCGAATCAAACGGCCCGCAAGGCGGCACACCCACCTCCCACAATCCCGTGCGTCCCGGCCAATCTTGTACGGTGGTCATCGTACCCGCCGACACCACATCGAACGTTTTCGGCCGATAGTCAAAGCGCGCCATGTCCCGCATCGCTACCCCACCCGCCAGGAATGGCTCCCATCGCGAGACCTGACGCAGGTAACGCAGATTCGTCTCAAAGCCCGAGATCCGCGTCTCATCAAGCGCCTTGGAAAGCAGCGCCGCCGCATCCGCACGATCCTTGCCGTGGACCATCACCTTGCTCAGCAGTGGATCATAAAACGGACTCACCTCGGTCCCCGCCTGGATCCAACCATCGCAACGCGCCCACTCGGGAAACGTCGCCTCGGTCAGCAAACCCGAACTCGGACGAAAGTTGTGATTCGGATCTTCCGCATACACCCGCGCCTGGATGGCGTGACCCTGCGGCGCCGGAGCACTCGCTGGCATCGTCCACTCCGGATCAAGCGCCAGGCGGATCATCCATTCCACAAGGTCGATCCCGGTCACGAGTTCCGTCACCCCGTGCTCCACCTGCAGGCGCGTATTCACCTCCAGGAAAAAGAAGTCCCCGCGATCCGCATCATAGATAAACTCGACCGTGCCAGCAGAGCGATAGCTCACGCTCTCCCCCAGCTTTACCGCCGCAGCATGAAGCTCCTCGCGAACCTTGTCCGAGAGATCCGGCGCTGGCGTTTCCTCGAAGACCTTCTGGTTCCGCCGCTGCACCGAGCAATCCCGCTCACCCAGCGCCAGCACTCTCCCCAGCCCGTCACCAAAGATCTGCACCTCCACGTGCCGCCCACGTTCGATGAAGCGCTCAATGAACACCCCACCCGAACCAAAGCTGCGCTCGCTCAAACGCACCACACTCTCGAACTCCTTGGCCAACTCCTCCGCATCGCGACAGACCTTCATCCCGATGCCACCACCACCCGCCGTGCTCTTCAGCATCACCGGATAGCCAATCTCCCCAGCCGCCGCGACAGCCGCCTCTGCAGAAGCCAGCAGATCCGTCCCCGGCACCAATGGCACCCCTGCCTCACCCGCCAGCCGGCGAGCCTCATGCTTCAAACCAAACGCAATGATCTGCTTCGGCGTCGGCCCTAGCCACTTCACTCCGGCCTCTTCGCACATCCGCGCGAAGTCCGTGTTCTCACTCAACAACCCATAGCCAGGAAAAACCGCCGCGGCCCCGCTTTGCTTCGCAACCGCAATCAGCGAGTCCTTCAGCAAATAGCTCTCCGACACCGGTCCCGGCCCAAGCCGATGCGCCTCATCCGCAAGATCCACATGCGGCGCACCCGCATCCGGATCCGAATAAACAGCGATCGCCCGATGACCGAGCCTGTGAATCGTACGGATCGCACGTGCAGCGATCTCGCCACGGTTAGCGATGAGAATGTTCATGGAAAAACTGGAAGCCTTGAGGTGGTTCTCTCGATCAGAAGATGAGTACTTCGACCGGCGTGGGATTCCACCCGTTGCAAGGATTGTTGAGCTGCGGACAATTCGAGATCAAGCACACGACATCCATCGCCGCCTTCATCTCCACATAACGACCCGGCGCGGAGATCCCGTCCGCAAACGTCAGCCCGCCCTCCGGCGAAACCGGCACGTTCATGAAGAAGTTGATGTTGCACGCGATGTCCCGCTTCGTGAGCTCCACCTTCCACTCCTGCGCCCCCCGGATGAAAGAGTCGCGGCACGCATGCATGCACTCCTTGTCGTGCGCATAGCGCATCGTGTTGCTCTCGCGGGAACACGCACCGCCAAGCGTATCGTGCCGACCACAGGTATCGGCCGTGATCTCCAGCAAGACATTCCCCTCCGTGCTCATCAGCTTGGTACCGGTGGTCAGGTAGAGCGCCTGCTGGGCCTGGATGGTGCCATCCGCCGAGTAGCGATCGGTCGGATCAGCCGCGCTGTAGAAGAGCGTGTCCGCAGCCTGGTTGCCTTCCAGATCGAGGATCCGCAGCGTCTCGCCGCGCTTGATTTCATGGACCCACCAATCACCCGCAGGGATGACGTGGCGATAGCTGGCATTCGCCGGATCGAGGGTGCTTTCGGTCATGGCGGTTAGAAGCGAAGTGCGTGATAGGTTTCGTTGTTCTCCCAAGCCCGGAGATTCTCCGGCCGAATGGTGAGCGAAGGATCGTCCAAGGCAGGCGCATCCCCCTCCAGAATCTCCAGCTTCACCGGATGCGACCGATACTCCGGATCGGGATCAAAGGGATGCTGGCAGGTATTGAGCACCACCAGCGTGTCGATCTCGAAGCGCAGTTCCACCACCGCACCCGCCTTCGAATGCCCCGGGACAAACGACAGCTTGCCGGCTTCGTCAGCAACCACCTTGCTGAACCAATTCAGATTCGGCACCAGGTCCTTCTTCCCGAGCCCCCACTTCGCGAGCTCGATGAGAAAGCAATCCCGCGCGTTGCGATACCACTCGTTCCGCGCGTGTTGGTAGTCGTGATCGCCATACTTCGCGAGCACACCCGCGGCATTCGAGTGACCGCACACCGTATCGTGCCAGCCGACCGTGTCCTCCGTGATCGACGCCAGCAGCCGCCCCATGTCGGAGTGCAGGCAATACGGCGCGCGCAGGTAAAAGATGTGCTGCCCCTTCAGCGTGTCCGGCATGTTGTAGCGCTCATGCCGCTCCAGCGCATTGTAGAGCAGCATGCCCACGTTCGCGCCGCCTTCAATGTCCGTGAGACGCAGGCGCTTGCCGCGGGAAACGACGCCGGACCACATGCCCGCGCCAGTCAGAGTTCTTTCTAACAAGAGGCTCATGGGAACGTGAAATTCAGCGGACCCTGCGCGCATGAAGCGGCGGCAGCAGGTGAGGAGTGAGGGTGAGATGAGCGCTCTTCACGCCCTTGCAGGTGACCAGTTCGTTCGCGATGCCGCGCAAGGTCTTCGCCGGCCCCTGCATCAGCAGCACCTCCAGCACGTGGTCGTCCTCCAGCAGCACGTGCTGCGAGGAAATCACCTCGCTGAGATGGCTGCGACACACGCGCGAGAGATCCCGCAGCAGCGAGCTCTTCGATTCGTCGTAAATCAGCGTCAGCGTGCCCGCCATGATCTCGGTGCCGATCTTCCCGAGATGCTCGGCAGATTGCTGGTGGATCATTTCGGAAATCGCCTGCGAACGGCTGTCGAAACCCCGCTCGTTCACCAGTCGGTCGAGCGCTTGGAAAGTATCCTCCCCCATCGACACGGTCACCCGCCGCAAGCCATCGCTGCTGTCGTCCTTCGGCATGCCATCGGAAGATGCAGACGTCGCGCCACGTGTGAAGTTTTTTCGAAAATTTCATACTTTAGAAAACCACACGGTCACACCACATCAGGATCAGGCGCGCTGAATTTCAGCACCGGGAAGTTCTCCTTCGCTTCAGTCCCCGGCGGATGGATCAGGTGCTCGATGTGCTTGCGCGTCGCAAGGAAGGCAGGATCAGCGATCTGATCGAACGACCGCGGACGCGGCACCGGCACCTCGGTCACCTCACGGACGCGCCCGGGATTCGCATCCAGCACCAGGATCCGGTCCGACAGGAACACCGCCTCGTCCAGATCGTGCGTGATGAAGACAATCGTGATGTCCACGTTCTTCCAGATCTCTAACAAATACGACTGCATGTTGCAGCGCGTCTGCGCATCGAGCGCCCCGAACGGCTCATCCATGAACAGCACCCGCGGCTGATTGGCCAGCGCCCTGGCGATGGCCACACGCTGCTTCATCCCGCCGGAAAGCTGGTGCGGATACGCGTTCTCGAACTTCGTCAGCCCAACGAGCTCGATCCACTCCCGCGCCTCGCTCTCCGCCGCAAACGCCGAGCGCCCCGCCATCATCGGGCCGAACATCACATTCCGCTTCACCGTCAACCACGGGAACAGCGTGTAGCCCTGGAAGACCATCCCGCGATCCGAGCAAGGCCCGGACACCGGCACACCCTCGACAATGATTTCCCCTTCACTCGCCGTCTCCAGCCCCGCGAGAATCCTAACCAGCGTCGACTTCCCGCAGCCGGATGGCCCGATCACGCTCATGAACTCGCGCTTGTGAACGTCGAACGACACATCACGCAACGCGGTCACGATTCCCCGAGGCGACTCGAAGTGCTTCGTGAGCCCGCGCACACTCAGCGCGACCGGACGTTGTTTCAGCCGGTCAAAGCGAGCGGCAACGGGAGCAGCGGGTGCTGGCAGACTCATGCGGAAGGAAGGGTTTTCGAAGCAGTCCGGAGGCGAGCACCGGCAACGATGGTGCGCACCGGCCAAGTCACGGCACTCGCCACTGCGCGGGAAACAGGACCGGACCGGCCAGACCACGGGAAGAATACGCCATGGAAGAATGCGAGGATCTGATCGCTCACGAAGCCTGTAACCCCGATCAGAATGATGATCGGGAACACGCGGTCAAAGTTGCGGAAGGTTCCCTGCGTATCGAGGAAACCGGTCAGGCCGCTCTTCACCCCGATCAACTCGGCAATGACCAGCCACGTCCACGCCCACCCGAGCAGGATCCGCATGTCGTTATAGAGATTCGGCAGGATGCCGGGCAGCACCACCTTCATCACCAGTTGCCGCGGCTTCGCACCCAACGTCTGCGCAGCCTCAAGCAGCGCGGGATCTAACAGCCGCGTCGTTTTCGAAACCACGAGCACCATCTGGAAGACCGTGCCAATAAAAACCAGCGCCACCTTCGGCGCATCGTGCGCCGACAGCACCGCCACCAGCAGCGTGCTGAAAGTCGGCGCGGGCATGTAGCGGAAGAAGTCAACGAAAGGCTCGAAGAGCTTCGAGAACACATCGAACACACCACACAGGATCCCAAGCGGCACCCCGATCACACAGGACCAGAAGAAGCCGAACAGGATGATGCGCAGCGAATGCCCATAGCGATCCAGCATCGGCGGCGCATCCCCTTCCGGCCTGGCCGTGAAGTCCGTGGCCGCAGCCTTCCACACCTCATGCGGCGGAGGCAAGTAGACCGGGTTCGATGGAATGCCTTGGGGAACCAGCTTCTGCAGCGGCACCTGCGGAAGCTTCTTCGAATCGAAATCCGCCGACAGCGCCGAGAGCGCGGCCCAGTTCGCCTTGATGACGCCGATGTTCTCCTCACTGAGCACAGGATCAGTCGAGGTCTTCACCCCGGTCGCAAGATCACGCCAGAGCTGATAGATCGCAGCATCATCCTGCTCCGATCCCGCAGCGAGCCAGCCATTCCTCACTCCCACCTGCGCTAGCTGCCGCAGCAGGACCCGGTTCGCCCGCTGGGCACCGGGGACCACCTCCCCCGTCTGCGCCACCTTCAGCGCCTCCGCATTGTCCTGGTGGATGGCATCCACATAGGTCGGGAAGAATTCCTGGCTGAGCCGGTTGCCCGCCGTGAAGACCGCACTGATGCGCTCGGTGGTCGAGGCCACCTCCAGCTTCACATCCGGATGCCAGATCCACGGGACGTAGGAAACGGCGCACCACAGCGCGAGCGGCAGCACGAACGACAGCGCGGCGAGAAGAGTCCGCCGCCCCCGCGAGAGATCGCGGCGCACGACGAACCAGCCTTTGAGAAAAGACGCCATGAGCAGGAAAGTCGCCGGCCGGAAGACCCCAGCCGGCCGTGGATCACGACGTCACTTCTTGAGCGCCTTGGTGAGGGCCGGGCTCAGATACTTCTCCGGATCCTGGCTGTCCTTGTAGACCTTGTACTTCAGGTTGAAGGCATTCACGTTCTTCGTGGAGCCATAGACCGATCCCAGCCCATCGGCCTTCTCCCAACGCTTCAGCGCCTCATCGAGCGTGAGGATGTACGTCCCCTTGAAGAAGGGCTCATACTCTTCCGGCTTCAGATTGACGCGCGCGGAGAGGATCTTGAGCGCATCGTCCAGATTGTCCTCATCGCGGATGTAGGCAGCGATCTTGTACCACACCTTCACCACCTTGGCCCAGTCTTCCTTGTTCTTCTCCAGGCTCTCGGCGGAAACGTAGAGCAGATCGTAGATGATGCCCGGAGCATCGGCAGAGGTGAAGACAGGCTTCGATCCCGGCAGCGCCTTCAGCGCCTGACCCGAGTTCGGCTGCCACGCACCGATCGCATCCACCGCCTTGGAGGCGAGCACCTGCGGCGTCTCATTGGTCGGCGTGTTGACGATGGTCACATCCTCCGGCTTGAGCCCGTTTTTCTCCAAGCCGGTCAGCAGCAGGAGATGCTCCACAAAGCCCTCTTCAATCCCGACCTTCTTGCCCTTGAGATCCTTCATCGTTTTGACCCCCGGCGCCGCCACGATCATGTCGTTGCCGTTCGAGAAGTCATTGATGAGGATGCCCACCGATGGCTTGCCGGTCGCACCCGTCACGAGCGCATCGCCATTGGTCATGCACACGGCATCCACCTTGCCTGCGACGTAGGCGTCCATCGAGGGCACGTAGTCGAACCACTCGAACTTCACGTCCACGCCCTCCTCCTTGAACCAGCCCTTCTGGATCCCGATCTCCCAGGCGATCCAACCCGGCCAGTCGGAGTAGGCGATCTTCAGCGTTTCGGCATGCGCGAGGCCGGACAGGGCAAGCACGCCGGCGAGAAGCGATCGGAAGCGGGGCATCATGGTCATCACGGTGTCGGTCAGGGGTTGCTGGCATCCCGCGGTATGAAGTTACCGCGTTTTGTTCATACCGAAAAAAGCACACCCCATACCAAGACCATCACCGTGAAAACAAAAAGGGCGGCTGCGTTTCCGCAGCCGCCCGAAGTGCTTTAGGGTAGAAACCCGGATCAGCTTAGAAGCTGACGGCAAGCTTCACACCGGTGATGATGTGCTCTTGGCCACCTTCGATGGAGTTGATGTCGCCAGCGAGGTCGTTGTCGGCATCGGTGTACTTCACGTAAGGAGCCAGGGTCACGTTGTCGCGGAACTTCCAAGGAAGCTCAGCCTTGAGGAAGTAACCCTGATAGCCGTCGTGCGAGCCCACGGAGAGCGGGTTGGCCGGGACCTGATAGTTCAGGCCATCGGCGATGCCGAGACCAGCGGACAGGTTGAGGGAAACGCAATCGTTGAACTGGAACGACTTGCGGATCTCAGGCTGGAGGTACCAACCGTTGTTCGAGTCGAAGTCGTAGAAGTAGGTGGCACCGGCGGTGATACCCCAAGCGACGTCGGTGAACGCCGAGAGGTAGACTTCCTGGGTATCCGACGAACCATTGGTGTCCGGATAGGTGTAGAAGATGTAACCGAATTCGAGATCCACGGGGCCGAGCGAGGTCGCGGCGGCGGCGTAGAGGTCGAGCTCGTTGAAGTTACCGGCGATGGTCTGGGAGTCATTCACGCTGCCGTACCAGGCACCGGCCTTGAGGGACCAGTCAGCGTTCAGAGCATAGGCCACGTCGACGCCGGCTTCGACCAGGTCGCTGCCCAGGTCCACGAAACGGAAGTCGTAGTTGCTGTGGTAGCCGACGTGGACTTCACCGGTGAAGCCTTCGAGGTCTCCCGCCGAAGCGTAGCCAGCCACGAGGGTGGAGGCAGCGGCCAGGGCGCCGATAGTTTTGGTGTATTTGCGCATCTTGGTATTCGGTTGTTCGGTTGCTGCAAGCCGCGGCCGGAATGAGACCGGAGTCTCGGTTCCGTCAGGACTTAGGGCATTGAGCAGCCCGCACGCTTATGCGACCGGACGCCTGCCTATTCGGGGTTTATTTAAGAAACCCGAAAGATCATGTCCAGTGAAAAGAATGCGAACGGCGCTCCGCCCGGGGCTAACTAGAGTCACCCGGAGCCTCTGGCAAGGTGGAAAAGTGACCGTCGTGTCCGTTAGGCGGGGCTCTTTTAGAATGAACCTTCTGCCATTGTTAGGAAGATGCCACCTCGGCACGACCCGCAAAAGAACCTCCCGGTCGTGTCACCCTAACCGTCTTGACAATCGCTGGCACGGCATCTGCTCCCGCCACTTTCACCGTCGGAATCGGTCAAGATTCCGCCGGACCAATCCATCCGAAACCGAGTCGACATGAGCCTGAAAACACGAATGGCAAGCGGCGTCTGTACGCTAGCTGCCCTTGCAATGATGGTCTTGCCGCTGGCCACCCCGGCCCACGCGCAAGAATCCACCCCGCCACCTGCAGCCGAGGCCGCCGCGCCGGCCGCAGCAGCCGCCGCCACGCCGACGGTGGAAGAGCGACTGGCCGATATCGAGGCCTACATGAACAACGTCAAGCGCCCGGACAAGACCAGCGGCGCCGCTTCGCTCGTCGCCGGTCCCGGTCCTGGCCACAATGCCTGGCAGATGGTCAGCACTGCCCTCGTGCTGTTCATGACCTTGCCCGGCTTGGCTCTCTTCTACGGCGGCTTGGTTCGCCGGAAGAACGTGCTCTCCGTCCTCGCCCAGTGCCTCGGATGCGCCTGCATGATCACCCCGCTCTGGTGGCTGTGCGGCTACTCCCTTTCCTTCGGCGTGGATGCCAAGAGCGCCTTCATCGGCGACATGAGCAATGCCATGTTCAAGGGCCTGTCCCCTTATAACGTTGGAGCCGGCTACCACTGGATCTCGGACGGCATGTGGGCCATGTTCCAGCTCACCTTCGCCATCATCACTCCGGGCCTCATCGTGGGTGCCATCGCGGAGCGCATGAAGTTCGTCTCCATCATGGTCTTCATCCTCCTCTGGATGTTCGCCGTCTACTTCCCCTTCGCCCACATGGTGTGGTCCACGGTTGGCTTCATGTGCGGCCCGCTTAACCCCGGCGCCACCATCAAGGCCATCGACTTCGCCGGCGGCACCGTCGTTCACATGACCTCCGGTTGGAGCGCTCTCGTTCTCTGCCTTATCCTTGGCAAGCGCATCGGCTTCGGCAAGGAGCCGATGGCCCCGCACAGCATGGTTCTCTGCATGGTCGGCACCGGCATGCTCTGGGTCGGCTGGTATGGTTTCAATGCCGGCTCCGCTCTTGGTGCTGATGGCATCGCTTCGAATGCCTTCGTGACCACCACCCTCGCCGCCGGCACCGCCGGTCTTGCCTGGGCCCTGATCGAATGGATCCTCAAGGGCAAGCCAAGCGTGCTCGGCTTCTGCTCGGGCATCGTTGCCGGCCTCGTGGTCATCACCCCGGCTGCTGGCTTCGTCACCGCCACCTCGTCCGTCATCATGGGCGTGCTCGCCGGTGTGGTTCCCTTCATCGCCGTCGCTTACCTCAAGAAGATGCTCGGTTACGACGACGCCCTCGACACCTTCGGCGTCCACGGAATCGGCGGCACCATGGGTGCCATCCTGACCGGCGTCTTCGCCTCCAAGGAAGCCAACCCTGGCATCGAAGGCCTCCTCAATGGCCTGCTCGTCGAGCAGCTCAAGGCTGTCGGCCTGACCATCGTCTGGAGCGTGGTCGCCACCGCGATCATCGCCTTCATCGTCAAGGCAGTGTTTGGCCTCCGTCCGGAACCGGAAGTCGAAACCGCTGGCCTCGACCTCGCCGACCACGGCGAAGCGGGCTACGAGCACTAATCGGATTCCCGAACAACCTGTCACCCCGCGGGCGGACCTTCACTGGTCCGCCCGCTTTTTTGTTGTGCGTTTGCGTTTGCGGGTTTCGCCCGAGCCTCTATCAACCACCCCCGTTGAATCGTCGCACCAAGCTCCTGGCCGTCTGCCTCGTCATCTCGCTGGTCTTTGCCGGCTGGACGTGGACGCGTCCCTACGAGTGGAGCCATGATGCCAAGGCCCGCTATCACATCGCTTATGCCTCCTTGGACAAGGACCGCTCCTACTACTGGGTCGGCGTCCACCTGGAGCGCGATGGCCGTGAGGAACACGACTTCCACAAGCCAGTGGCGCTCGTTCTCGCCGACGGCCGGGAACTCGAACCCGCCGAATTCTCGAACACCGAAGAAGATTTCCAGAGCATCGACTACCGCTTCTGGGTCGAGGAAAAGGACATGACCGGCCCGCTGCGGATGAAGCTCAACGACGGCACCCTCACCATTCGTAAGAAATCAGGCCCTCCCCCGGTCATCGATTCGATCCGCTATTTCAACACCGCGAACTGGTAAGCCGATGCCCTGGCTCCTCGTCGACAACTCGAACACCCGCACCAAATTCGCCCTCGCCGATGCCACCGGTATCCTGGAGAGCCGCGCTTGGTTGCCGACGCCGGACATCTCTCCGGAAAGTCTCGCCACCGCGTTGAAGGGATTCGAGTTCGAGGGCACCCTTCTCTGCTCCGTCGTTCCTGAAAAGGCCCGCATCCTCCGCGACTTCCTTTCCGCTCACGGTCCCGTCCATCCGCTCAGCTATCAGAGCGATACCGGCCTGCTCATCGACTACCCCCACCCCGCCCAGATCGGAGCCGACCGCCTCGCCAATGCCATCGGCGTCGCCGCCCGCTACGGTGTGCCCGCCATCGTCATCGACTTCGGTACTGCGGTCACCTTCGACGTCGTTTCCACCGGCCCCGCCTACAGCGGCGGCGTCATCGCCCCCGGTCTCGGCGCGATGCAGGACTATCTCGGCAAGCGCACCGCCCTCCTGCCACGCATCGAAATCGACGAGCCCCGCGCCGCAATCGGCAAGTCCACCATCGAAGCCATGCAGGCCGGAGCCGTCTACGGCTACCGTGGGCTCGTCCGCGAAATTCTTTTTCGACTCCGCGCAGAGATGTCGGGCGAACCCGTGATCGTCGCCACCGGCGGCGATGCAGCCTTGATCGCACAAGGCTTGCCGGAAATCCAATACGTCGATCCCGACCTCACCTTGGAGGGGATCCGGTTAGCAGCTCTTAAGAATATCCATTAAAAGTACGTGCCAAGAACGCTCTGAGTGGATACAACGTAGTCACCGCACCATGGCTGAAACCCCTCTCTCGATTGGTGTCGATTTTGGCGGAACCTCCGTCAAATTCGGCGTGCTGTATCGCTCCAATATCATCGACCAAGCCCCGGCGATCTCCACGCCGGACTTTGACGGACCGGACGCCCTCATCGAGGCAATGCTCCGGGTGATCGGCGACCTCCGCGACCGCCATCCGCGCGTCGAGGCCATCGGCGTCGGCGTCCCCGGGTTCGTCCATTTCGAGAAAGGCATCGTCCACAACCTGACCAATGTGCCCGGTTGGACCGCGATCCCGCTGAAGAAGAAACTTTCCGACGCCACCAATCTGCCGGTGATCGTTGAGAACGACGCCAACTGCATGGCCTACGCCGAATGGAAGCGTGGTGCCGGCCGCGGCCTCAATCACCTGATCGCCCTCACCCTCGGCACCGGTGTCGGCGGCGGCGTGGTGGCCAATGGCAAAATGGTCCGCGGTGCCCAATTCGGCGCCGGCGAGATCGGCCAGATGTCCATCGACTGGCAAGGCCGCCGCGGAGCCTACGGCAACCTCGGTGCTCTGGAAGACTACGTCGGCAACAACGAGATCGCCGCCGATGCTCGCCAGACTTACGGCGAGGGAGGCCTCGAGCGCCACCTTCCCGACTGCACCCCGGCCTCATTGGCCAAGGCCGCGCTCAATGGTGACGAAACCGCTCTCGCGATCTGGGACGGCATCGCCGCCAAGCTCGCCACCGCGATCATGAACTGCTGCTGGCTGCTCAATCCCCAGGCCGTCATCATCGGCGGCGGCGTGGCAAAAGCTGGCGACATCCTGTTCAATCCGCTCACCGCGCACCTCTACGCCCAGCTTTCCGCTCCTTTCAAAGAGCACCTCATGATCCTCCCCGCCCGCTTCGGCAACGAAGCCGGCATGGTCGGCGCCGCCGCCCTCGCCTTGGAAGAGTCCGGCGTGGTGCTACAGCCGTAAGCTGAAGGAAAACTCCCTTCGCCTCCTCGGATGTAAGTAGTCCCGCCTTTAGGCGGACTTGAGCGGTCCCTCCAAGCCCGCGTCACGATCGAACGATTGGCTCCGGCGAGGGGAGGGTTTCTCGCCGGAACCAGTTCGATCTAGGGGGAAATCAAAAATGCAAAAGCACGCCGAAGCCTCAGACTCCAGTCGAGCCAGCCTCACGCCGCCTTCCGCAGTAGCGCCACCAGCACGCCCTGAATGATCAACTCGCGCGCCGGAATCAGATCCGGAAACGACTCGTTCTCCGCGTGGAGATACGGCTTGCCCTTGTTCATCACATAGCGCTTCAGCGTGGTCTCGCCATCGATCAGCGCCGCCACCACGTCGCGATCCCGCGGCTCCCGGAATTCCAGGATCACCGTGTCGCCGTGGCAGATGTGAGCATCGATCATCGAATCACCGCGCACCTTTAGCGCAAATGTCCGGGCACTCCGCGGAATCCCGAGCGTCGCAATGTCGATCGAAATACAGCCTTCCTTCTCCTGATCCACCTCGCCCGCCATACCGGCCGCGATCTGGCCATAGACCGGAATGTCCACGATCTCCTCGCGATCGAGTTCCTCCGGAAAAACCACC
This sequence comes from Luteolibacter sp. Y139, assembly GCF_038066715.1. Lineage (NCBI taxonomy): Bacteria > Pseudomonadati > Verrucomicrobiota > Verrucomicrobiia > Verrucomicrobiales > Verrucomicrobiaceae > Neoluteolibacter > Neoluteolibacter soli. The sequence goes on from NZ_JBBUKT010000001.1 coordinate 46,476, forward strand.
GCCCGTGCCTTGCCCGGAAGTCGCTGGATCACGCCCTTCCGTTCGAGGGCTCGCAAGTGGCTCATCGCCGCCGTCTGGCTGGCGAATTTGAAATAGTGTTGGATCTCCCGGGTCGACGGCATCACGCCGGTCTTCCGTTGGGCAGACTTGAGATACTCGAGGATCTCCGCTTGGCGTTGGGTCATCGGTTCACTCATGTTTTTTGAACAGTGTTCTTAGGAACAAAACACTTTGAACACCCCCCGGCAAGCGGAATATTCGCAGATTCCCGCCTTGAGGCACCGGGCAGTCCAAGGAATGATCCGCCCCGATGTTTCGCCGAGCTCGCCTTTTCGGACTTCTTGCCCTTTCCATCCTTCTGCCCGCCTGCGGCGAAGATTCCCGCCCGGTAAAACCGGTGTCCCAAGGGGAACCGATGAAAGCGGAAGCAGTCCGCCCCACCGCCATTCCCACCACGCCCCCGCCGCCCGTCGCGGCCGAAAGCGTCATCGTGATCGACCCCGTGTCAGGTCGTGTCCTCTACGCGAAGAACGCCGACCAGCGGCGCCCCGTCGCCTCCACCCAGAAGCTCGTTACGGCACTGGTCGCGATGGACAGCAATCTCGATCAATCGGTGACGATCTCCGCCGATGACGAGCGCTGCGAACCCACCAAGCTCGAAATGAAACCCGGCGAAGTCCACACCCGCCGCGAGCTGCTCCGGGTGCTGATGGTGAAAAGCGCCAACGACGTCGGTCGCGCCCTCGCCCGCGACATCGGCGGCAGCCAGGAAGGCTTCGCCGCGCTGATGAACCAAAAGGCCGCCCAGCTCGGCATGCGGAATTCCCACTTCATCAACCCGCACGGCCTGCCGCAGGAAGGTCAGTTTTCCACCGCGCGCGACATGGCCATCGCCGCCCGCTCGGCATGGCGTAGCCAGACCATCCGTTCCTTCACCTCGCTGCAAAGCACCACCTTCCAACACAGTGATGGCCGCGTGAAGACGCTCCAGAACACCAACAAGCTGCTCAAGCGCGTGCCCTACTGCGATGGCCTCAAGACCGGCACCACCGATGCCGCCGGCCGTTGCCTCATTTCCTCCGGCACCCTCGGCGGTCGCTCCGCCATCGTCGTCGTGCTCAAGAGCACCACGCCTAACATCTGGAACGACTCCGAAAAACTCCTGCGCTGGTCGCTCGAACGTCCGGCGTCGGAAGGATGAGGTTCCGGCCGGACCTTGCCTCGATTTCAAGGTCCTGACATGACATTCGCTCCCAGCTCCCTTGGCCACTTTGTTGGCAATATCCTGGTCAGGTGCCCTCGCTGTAGCAGGCGGGCTCACCTATTGGAGTTGGTGAACCAGCAAGACATCCATCAAGGTCACAGGCTTGTCTGCCCAGCGTGTAGCTTGAGCCGAGAATGGAGGCTGGAACCCGGTCATGGCGTTCCTTTTCCGGGAGAAGGCCCTGTGCTCGTTGGCTTTGGCGTGTCTCTTTGGTTGCAGACTCCATGTCATGGCGAAATTCTCTGGGCGTACAATTCCCGCCACGTCCAATTCTTGGAAAGCTACATCGGAGCTTCATTGCGAGGCCGTCGGCGAGATCCCAAATGGGGTTGGTCAAATAGCGCGATGCAGAGCCGCTTGCCACGTTGGATGACCGATGGCCTTCATCGGGACGAAGTGATCGCTTGCCTTTCAAAGCTTCACACCCTCGCACTTCAGCGGTCATGAGCAGCATCGGCCTAGGCAAGGGACCACAGGGGGAGCTCGCGGATCTATCCGCCGCAGGACTACTGCGGACCCTGAAGCCTCTCGACTCTCCCACCGGCCCGCGAGTCATTCGCGATGGCCGTGAACTCTGGAATTTCGCTTCCAATGATTACCTCGGTCTGGCTTCGGACCCAGAGCTGGCCGAAGCCTTCATCGAAGGTGTTAGAAAATACGGAGCAGGCTCCGCAGCCTCCCGCCTGGTCTGCGGCACACTGCCACCGCATCGTCTGTTAGAAGATGCCTTGGCCGCCGCCAAAGGCACTGAAGCCGCACTCGTCTTCTCCTCCGGCTTCGCCACCGCCGTCGGCAGTCTCCCAGCCTTGGCAGGAAAGGACGACGTCCTCGTTCTCGACAAGCTCTGCCACGCCTCGCTCATCGATGGCGCCCGCCTCTCCGGTGCCACCATCCGCGTCTTCCCGCACAATGACACGGCGAAGCTCGCCCGCCTGTTAGAGACCATCCGCGCCAAGCAACCCGCGGCACGGGTCATCGTGGTCACCGAGTCGGTATTCTCCATGGACGGCGACCTCTGCCCCCTAGCAGAAATCATCGAATTGAAGGACCGCCACGGCGCACTCCTCTTCCTCGATGAAGCCCACGCCTTCGGCGTCCTCGGCCCGCACGGCATGGGACTAGCGGCGCAACTCGGCCTCCAGCACCGCGTCGATTTCCAAATGGGCACCTTCAGCAAGGCCGCCGGACTCTCCGGCGGCTACCTCGCCACCTCCACCGCATGGCGTGATCTGTTAGTGAACCGCGCCCGCTCCTTCGTCTACTCGACCGCACCTCCTCCCGCGCTTGCCCACGCGACCATCGCCTCGCTGGAACGCATCCGCTCCACCGATGGAGACCATCGCCGCAAGCAACTCCGCGAGAACATTTCCATCCTTTCCGCCAAGCACCCATCCCCCATCGTGCCCGTGCTCTTCGGCACCAATGACGCCGCACTGGCCGCATCCACCCGCTTGGAAGAGCACGGCTTCCTCGTCCCCGCGATCCGCTACCCCACCGTCCCACGCGGCACCGCCCGGCTGCGCATTTCTCTATCCGCCGCTCATTCCCCAGAGACCATCGCGGCACTGGCTTCAGAAATAGGTCATAGGTGACCTATTCTCCACTTTCCACCGCGAGCTCTTCCAAAGCCTCCCCCACCTCCCCGCCAACCTGCCGGTCACAAGCCGCCTTCCAAAACGGCCCCAGCCCCTTCTCCGGATCACCCATCACGAGCGCTCGACGTCCACTCGTCACCGCCTCTCCGGAAAAAGCCTGCTCCCACCCGCAGAGCTCCACACCCGCCGCCTTCAGCGAGCGCAGCAGCAGCCCGCCATCCGCAATCCGGATCGGCAGCTGAAAAGTCGCACCACCCGCCGCGCGGACCGCCTCCACATGGAACGGCGACACCCCTTCCGCGCCTAACAATACCCCGGCCGCATCATGCTCCGCCGCCAGCCGGATCACCTCACCCGCCACCCTCGGATCATCCAGCCGCGGACACACCACCACCAGCGCCTCCGCATCCAGCGAGCGCAGGAAAGCCGCCACCTCCCCGGTCTCCGAGGGCTTCTTCGCCAACCCCAGCACCCCACCGTGAATCGAAGCATCAGCCAGGGAGGCCATCTCCGCCGGAGCCACGCGAGCCACCTCCATCCCGCTCCACACCGGTACCTCCCACGAGTGATCTTCGGAAATCACAACACCCGCCACTTCCCACCACCCCGCAAGCGCAGCCTCCACCATCCCCTGACCCTCCAGCACCACCCACGAGGGGTCCCTGCCGTCGGTCAGTTGCTCGCGGAGCGTCGTTTGCCAATCAGTCACGCGCACCGGTTACGGTAGCCGGAGGAGAATGTCGAATTTCCGCCTGCGAAATGGCGCCGGACGCGGCAAACTTCCCCGGACCGTCGACGTTCTCCTGCCATGCGCCTGCTCTTCTTCGCCCTCGCCTCCCTCGCGGCTGCCGATCCCCTGCCGCAGAATGTCGTCCCGGCACCCGCCGTGGTCGAAGCCCAGCCGGACGAAGGCGACCGCAAGGCTTGGAACACACGATACTTCCACATCGATAGCGACCTCGTCATGCCGCCGAACGACTTGGCCCGCCTTTCCCAAGTCGCCGACACCACCGCGCTCGCCGTCAAAGGCTATCCCCTGCCGCTGTTCGCGCCGCCGGATGAAAAGCGCCCGCGCATTGCCATTTACTCTACCGACCAGACCTACCAGCAGGCCGGCGGTGTCCCGGGCTCCTCGGGCCACTACAATATGCACCCGGGCCTCATCCTCATCCATGGCGGCCACCTCACGCGCCCTCCCGATGCCGGTCGCTCGAAGCTCGGCCCGCGGAATGACGAGGACCTCGTCGTCCACGAGCTCGTCCACCTCTGCATGCACCGGCTGAATCACGGCCTGCCCCAGTGGCTGGTCGAGGGCATCGCCGAGTATTTCGCCGCCGCCCATACCGGTGGAGGACGCTTCTCCTTCGCCAATATGGACGCCGCCATCCGCGATCACCTGCGGGTCCGCCTCAGCCCGAATGACCCAGGCATCCCCTTGATCCCCGTCTCGGATCTGGTCGGGCTCGATGGCCGTGGCTGGCACGAGTACCTCGCCAAGCTGCCGGCAGACGAGCGCTACCGGACCTACGCCACCGCCCTCCTCCTCGCCCACTACCAGATCCACGGCGGGCCCAAGCGCGCAGAAGCCCTGAAAGCCGCCCTCGTCGCCGCCCCCACGAACCGCCGCCCCGTGGAGATCCTCACCGCCGAAACTGCGGATGCCACCCAGGAAGCCTTGGTCCGCTACTGGAAACCGAAGGGCCTGACGCTGGAATTTCCCGCAAAAAGTCGCTGATTTCCAACACTCCGTCCGATTTTGGGAACAATTTGTGAATTTTCATTTAAATTAATCCTTTCCAAACCCGGAATATTTGGCAATTTTGTTTACAGGTAACAGCGCTTCGGTGCTGCAACCCGGCCAGCAGGTCCATCCGGCAAGGCATCAAGCATCGGTTCTGAATCCGGGGGGATTTCGACCGAGGCCGCCCGCCAAGGATCCGCTGGTTCAGAAAGGGTGCGAATTGTGATTCCGGGGGGACTTGCGATTCGCGCCCTTCTTTTTGTACTCGTTCGGCACCTTTTGTACCGATTTGGGATTTCCTCCCCCGCCCTCCCCGCGTTGAGTCGCCCCACATGAAGGTTGGGATCGCGCAGATCAATGGAGTCATCGGGGACTTCCCCGGCAATGCCAAGCGGCTGCTCCAAGCCTACCGCGAATGCTTGGAACAAGGCGCGGACTTGGTCATCACGCCCGAGCTCTCCCTCGCCGGCTACCCGCCCCGCGATCTGGTCTTCAAGTCGCAGTTCGTCCCGAAGTGCCTCCAGGCCCTGGACTACCTCGCCGGGGAGATCAAGGAGGTCCCGCTGCTCGTCGGCTACGTGGATCACAACGACTCCGGCCAACCGGGCAAATCCTTCCGCAATGCCGCCGCCTTCCTCCACCGGGGCGAGATCGTCGCCAAGGTCTGGAAGACCCTGCTGCCGACCTACGATGTCTTCGACGAGCGCCGCTACTTCGAGCCCGGCGAGAAGTGCGAGCCCATCGTCTGGAACGGCCTCCGCCTCGGCATCACCATCTGCGAGGACATCTGGACCGAGGAATACCTCCACCGCCCGCTCTACGACCGCGACCCCGTCCAGGAACTCACCGCACAGGGCATCGATGTCCTCCTGAATCTCTCCGCCTCCCCCTTCCATCTTGGCAAGCCGGAGATCCGCCGAGAAATGATGGCACAGGTCGCGAAGGAGGCCGCCGTCCCAATCATCTACGCCAATGCCGTCGGCGGCCAGGACCAGCTCCTCTTCGACGGCCACTCGCTCGTCGCCACCCCGGACGGCCGCATCGCCGTCCAGATGCCCGGCTTCACCGAGCAATCCCTCACCGTCGATCTCGACTCTCTCCCATCCGGCGATGCCCCACTGCCCCAGCCCGTCGCCGCCGGCCAACTTCACGACGCCCTCGTCCTCGGCCTTCGCGACTACGTGAAGAAGTGCGGCTTCCGCAGCGTCTGCCTCGGCCTCAGCGGCGGTATCGATTCCGCCCTCACCGCCGTCCTCGCCGCCGAAGCCTTGGGACCTGAAAACGTCCACGGGCTCACCATGCCCAGCCCCTTCTCCTCGGGCGGCAGCGTCGATGACTCCATCTCGCTCGCGGAGACCATCGGCATCCGCTGCACCACTGTCCCCATCGCCGACACCTTCGCCTCCGTCAAAGCCGCCATGGCCCCCTTGTTCGCGGGCACCAAGGAAGACGTCACCGAGGAAAACATGCAGGCCCGCATCCGCGGCCTCTACCTCATGTCGCTCTCTAACAAGTTCGGCCACCTCCTCCTCACCACCGGCAACAAGAGCGAGCTCGCCGTCGGCTACTGCACCATCTACGGCGACATGTGCGGCGGCCTCGCCGTCATCTCCGACCTCCCGAAGATCCGCGTCTACGAACTCTCCCGCTGGATCAATCGCGACCGCGAGATCATCCCCTGGAACACCATCGACAAGCCCCCCAGCGCCGAGCTCCGTCCCGATCAAAAGGACCAGGACACCCTCCCGCCCTACGACATCCTCGATGGCATCCTCGAACTCTACGTCGAGCGCCACCTCTCCGCCGACGAGATCGTCGCCCACGGCTACGAGGAAAACCTCGTCCGCTGGGTCCAGCGCCGCGTCGACCTCAACGAATGGAAGCGCCAGCAAGCCGCCCCCGGCATCCGCGTCACCTCCAAGGCCTTCGGCATGGGCCGCCGCATGCCCATCGTCCAAGGCTTCACCGGATAAGGAGTGTCGACGTTCCGTCGACGCGGCGAGGACTCCCCGTCCACCCTCTTTACTGCCCTGACCATTGTCCTTTGGCGTAGCAACGATCGGCCACGCACGTCAGACGTTCCCGAAGAACACGACCTCACCTTGCGACTGGAGTAGGCCCCTCACCAATTTCGGCAACTCCCACACCGGCTTCTCGCTAATGTAAGCCAGATCCTCGTCGTCCGGCATCGAATCGTCATACAGACAATCTTTCGACACGCACAGGAGCCGAAACTCTCCATCAGCAGCATCGACGGTCAATCCAACCGTGTAGCTCTCGGAATCGACCATCAGAGGAAAAAACGGCCAACCAAAGAATGGATCGTCTTTGGGCCACTGATCCATGGCCTCCGCGCCATAGATCACAATAAACTCCTCCGGAGTTCCCCTCTCGACAGCAACGCTCGGCCCTCTCGGCAGAAACAACCGGGCACCCCTGAGGAACGAGTCTCTGGGAGGAGAATCCTCTCCCTCGTCGAGATCGCCGCCTTCAAATCCCGGGAAGGCTTCCGAGACGAAGCCTTCCCTAATTAGGAATTCCCACAATCCCGTGAGTTCTTCCCGGTATTTGATGACAGGCTCCATTCGGAATCACTTCCGATTCATCAACTCCTCAATCTCCTCCACCTCAATCGGAATATCCCCCATCAGATCGAAGTTCCCCTTCTTCCCGATCACCACATCATTCTCGATCCGGACCCCCAGTCCCTCCTCACGAATGTAAATCCCCGGCTCGATGGTAAACACCATCCCCTCCGCAAACGGCTCATGCGGCGGCGCCACATCGTGCACGTCCAGGCCCATGTGATGCGAAGTACCATGCATGAAGTACTTCTTCACCAACGCCTTGTCCGGCCCCTGCTCCTTCGCCTCCTTCGCACCGATCAGACCGAGCTTCACCAGCTCCGCCTCCATCAGCTCGATCACCTGTTTCTGATACTCCATCGGCGTATTCCCCGGCCGCAGGATCTCGTTCGCCCCGCGGAACACCCGCAGCACCGAGTTGTAAACATCCCGCTGCCGCGCCGTGAACCGGCCATTCACCGGAATCGTCCGCGTCAAATCCGAGGCCCAGCCCGCATACTCAGCCGCTACGTCCAGCAACAGCATGTCCCCATCCTGGCAGACCTTGTCGTTCTCGATGTAGTGCAGCACACACGCATTCGCCCCGCTGCCAATGATCGGCGTATAGGCAAACCCGCGCGAGCCACGCCGCACAAACTCATGCAACAGCTCCGCCTCCACTTCCCACTCGCCCACCCCCGGCTTCACAAAGCCTAACAAACGACGGAAACCCGCCTCCGTGATCTTGCAGGCCTTCTGGATGATATCCACCTCCACCGGATCCTTCGTGATCCGCAGCCGGTGCATCAGCGGCGCCAGCCGCTCATAGCGATGCAGCGGATAGCGGCTCTGGCACTTCTTGATGAACCGGTCATTCGCCGTCTCCACCACCGTCACGGCACGCAGGTGCTCATTCGTCGCGAGGTAGATGTGATCCACCTGCGGGATCAACCGGTGCAACCACGACTCAAAACTGTGGCTCCACTCAATCCGCTCGATCCCCGTCGCCACCTTCGCCTGCTCCTTCGAAAGCTTCTCCCCGTCCCAGATCGCGATCAGCTCGCTCGTCTCCTTCACGAACAGCATCTCCCGCTCCTTGGGATCCTTCGCGTCCGGCATCAGCACCAGCATCGTGTCCTCCTGATCCACGCCCGTGAGGTAGAAGAGATCCGCGTTCTGCTTGAAGGCCATCGAGCCATCCGCATTCGTCGGATACACGTCGTTCGCCAGCACGATCACGATGCTGTTCGGCTTCAGCAGGGCACGCAGCTTGTCGCGGTTGCGGACGAAGAGCTGGGGATCGATGGGTTCGTAGCGCATGGAGCCACTCCAGCCGATGCCCCCGTCCCCCGCAACGCCATTCCCACACCCCGCCAAAATCTTGGCGAAAGCTGCAGAATCAGCGCCCGGAATGGTCTAGTGACCCCTCCACGACTTCAACGTCCTCACCAGCCTCCCATACGCCCCGATCGCCCGCCGCGGATGATTCTCCCGCGCCGTCACCAGAATCGCCCGGCAGCCACTGTGCGAAACCGCCTTGTGATGCCGCGTCCCCGGCGAAGCCCGTAGGTAATCGCCAGCCCGCATCACCCGCCCCTCGGTCTCCAGGTCCCCGCTGATCAAATAAACCTCCTCCATCCCATGGTGCGCATGCGGGAAAAACACCCCACCCGGATCCGCCTCTAACAAAACCAACGTGTGCGCCGCGTCGGGCAAGTCCGACAGCACCTTCACCCGCACCTTGCCACCCGGCAGCGGCGTCCACTCCCCATCACCCTCGCCCATGAAAAAGTAGCCGCCCTTCGGCACCTCCTCCGCCTTCTCCGCGGCGATGCGCGCGAGGATGGCCTCCTTCGCGGAATCGGGAGCGGGCACGGGCGGATGACTGGCGGCGGTCATGGCAGCGACGGTTTCATCGAAGCCCAGCATCGCCATCGCGGCGCGGCCAAAGGGACAATCGTGGCAATGCTCCATCGCCGCCGCATCGGCGCCATCGAGCGCGCCGAGGCTGGTGAGCGCGGCGAACTCCGATGCGAGGTCGCGGGGTGTCATGTCGGGTGAATCGGGCATGGGTGGTCAGTCGGTGACAGGGTTCTCCCCCAATAACGTTCGCACACGCTCCAGGGCGCGGCGAATGCGGCTCTTGATCGTCCCCAGCGGCTCGCACAGTCGTTCCGCGATTTCCGTCTGGGTGCAACCCTCGAAAAAAGCCAGGTCCAGCGCCATCCGCTGGTCGCCAGGCAGGATGCTCAGCGCCTTCCGCACCCTCCGTGCGGTCTCCGCCGCGATCAGCGGGCTCTCCGGCGGCTCGGCATCCTCGTCCGTCACCGCCTTCTCCTCGGAAAAACGCCGCTGCAGATCGTCGCTCCGCTGCCGCTTGCGCAGCCGGTCGATCGCCAGATTGCGGGTAAGGTGGATCATCCAGCCGGTGGCAGAACCAAGCGAAGGGTCGTAACGACCCGCATTCTTCCAGATCGAAACGAAGGCGTCTTGCAAGATCTCCTGCGCTTCCGCGTGATTCTTCGTGATCCCCAGCGCGATGCCGAAAAGCGCGTCCGCACAGGTATCGTAGAGCCGCGAAAACGAGTCCGAGCAGCCCGAACCTGCGCGTAGCAACAGCTGGTCCGGAGAATCGGTGTCTTGGTTCATCCGGGCTGCGGGAATCATGGAGTCGTTCGACGCGGTTTGTCATGGGCTTTCGGCGGCAGCTGCCGCCGGCAGTTGCGCGACCGGTTCTGGCACGGTCACCAGCGAGGCCAGTTTTTCCACCGCCTCCGGTGCGTGCCGCGGGTGAAAGCGCGGGTTGAGTTGCAGCGCCCGCGAGAGATCACTCCGGGCACCTCGCGTGTCACCCAGCGCGGCCTCGATCATCCCCATGTGGAAATACAGCAGCGGATCCGGCGTGTGCCATGCCATCGCCTTGCGCATCGCCTCACGGGCTGCCTCATGGTTGCCCTTCTTGAATTGGCACCACGCCAGCGCGTCGAAGGACCCGATGTTCGGGAACGCCTTGCACGCCGCCTCCCCTTCCACCAGCGCGAGATCGATCGCGCGGTCATGGTCCGCTAGAAACAGCGCGAGCTGCGCATTTCCCGGACCATGCACATGCGCGGTCCCATCATGCATGTGGGCATGATCCGCGTGAAACGCGATCACCCGGTCGACCGCTGATTTCGCCGCCTCGATATCGCCGGTCACGAAATACAAATCCGCCAGTGCTGCCAGCGCGTCGTGCGTCGGCGTCACTTCCACCGACTGCCGGTAGGCCGCGATCGCACCACTCCAGTCTGACTTCGCCGCTAGGATCCGCCCTTGCGCAGCCAGCACCCGCGGGTTGCGAGGCGCTTCCTTCAGCGCGATCTCGATCTGCTTTTCCGCGGCAAGCGTCGCGCCATCCTGCAAATGCATCGTCGCCAGCTCGGCGCGGCACCACGCCGTGTTTTCAGGAAACGGACCGCCCGCATCGATCGCCCGCTGCATCATCAGGCGGGCGCGACCGCTTTGTCCGGTCAGCCACATCAAATGCGCAGCCCTGCTGTAACTGGCCAGATCCGCACTCAGATCGAGCGCTTTCTGGAAATACTTCAGCGCGCCCTCGTAGTCGCCCAGTTCCATCGCGCCATCGCCCATCAGGCTGTAGGCGTCCTGCAATTTCGGGTCGATCTCGAGCGCCTTCTCCGCCCACTCCTTGCCAGCCGCGAAGTCGTGTTCCGAGTTCTTCACCCATGCCATGCCCAATCGCGCACGGCCATCGTTCGGATCAAGTGCCAGCGCCTTCGTATAGGCATTCGATGCCGCGGTAAAATCGTGCTGCACCGTATTGCGGGCCCTCTGCATCTGCAGATCGCCGAGCCGCACCCACGCGTCGGCACTCACCGGACTAGCCGGAGCAGTGACCGCTGGATTCGCCGCCGGAGCAGGCGCTTCCGGCGTGCCCTCCTGGGCGAAACCGACGCCAACCCACAGGAAGAGTCCGGTGCCGGCGATACGAACGATGGGACAGAACATGGAACGATACATGGCTGGAGAAGCTTGAGGTTGAATCCGGAACCGGTGGCCGTTTCCACCGGGGTAGGGATGAGGGAGCGCCCCACCGGTTCCGGAAAGCACGCGGGTTTAGGGTTTTGTTCTTTGGTTCACGGCAGAACCCGCGTGCGGTGTGCCGAGATAGGGAAACACCTGGTTGTAGAGCTGGTCATTGGCCGCGACATTGTCTCCCACCACAGTGATCGTGGTGTAAGCCGGACCGCTGGCCACCGCCGTGAGCGCGATGTCCACCACGTCATCGCCGGGCCGCCGTCCGTTCGGCCAGCCACCGGCGTCGCCGCCAATGAAGCTCAGGCGGTTGAACCCGGCTTGCCCCGGCAGAAGCACCGGTCCCGTGGTGGTGTCCACACGGACCACATCCGGCAGGAAGACCGAGGCGAGATCGGTGCGACCCGTGATCGCCAGCGGGCCATCGCCCTCTGGATCGGCGAAGAGCACTGCGTTGATCAGGAATGCGACCTCGGGATTCTCGGCATACTTGCGATACTGCTCGTCGTCCTTCGGATCGGTGGCGTTGTAGCGATCCTTGTCCTTCAGTGCGACGAGCACCTCATTGAACAGCGGGTTGCCCAAGCGGTTAACCTGGACCCAGCCGCCCCGGCTGTTCGGTGGCGCGCCGGTGCGGCGGGTCGTGGTCGCATGCCGGGAGACGGAGGCATACACCCCCACTCCCTGCTGCACTCCGGGGATAAATGGATTGTCGAATGCTGCCGGCTTCAGCAGCGCGACCGGGATCTGCACGCCGAAGGACAGGACGTTGAAGCCCTTGAAGCCGTCCTGGCCGCCGCCGTCCTGGCCGAGCCCGTCGGCAGAGTTGCCGTTGTTGTTGATGATTCGCGGGTCGAGGAAATCGAAGATCCCCGGCGTGTCGGCATAGAAGCCGTCCTCGCGCGGACCGGCCCAGGCGACGATGCCATCGCTCACCGGGCTGATCGCCTGCTTGGTCAGCGAGTCAAGGTTCGCAATCGTGGTTGCGCCGGACACGGCCTTTCCATTCGCGTCATTGTAGGCGGGCGTGGTGCGCTTGCCCACATTCGGCGGCGAGACTGGCAGCGCCTTTGCCACGAAGTTCTCGCGCAGCTTGCCGGACTTCCCGGGCGGGCGCACTTCGCTGACCGTGAGATCGTAGGTCTGCGTGAAGTTCTGGTTCGCATCACCGATCGTGGTGATCGGCCCGACACCCGTGCCACGACCGTAGGAAAGGATCGTGTTCTCATTCTTCACATCGGTGATCGGTGAGAACTCGAAGTCGAAGCTGTAGGTGACTTTCCCGGTGGTCGGGTCGGTCAGGTTGATGGTGTAGAGCGCGTCGTCGGCGAAGCGTTCGTAGATCACGCCGTCGCCCGGATCGGAAAAGGGACGCACCGACACGATGACATTGAGCACCTGCGCCGCGGGATTGTCGTAGCGCGTGCCCATGAAGGCATACACGTCGGTGAGGTTGGCCTGAGGGTCCTGCTTGATCAGCGGGGCATCGCTGTGGCTCGATCCGGAGGCCGGACCGGCGACCGATAGCGCGCAAAATGCAGCCAGCGGCGTGAGGATTTTATGGGAACTTTTCATGGTGGGAATCGTTGTCCAGGTCCGCTTCACGAGGACCCTTCTGATAGGCAACGCGCGCCGGTTCATTTCGGATGCATGAAATCACACGGATCTCCCGCTGCGGCTCGACACACGGCACGCAGCCTGCCATTCACCACCTGCCGATGCCCCTCCCGCCTCGCCGTGCCGCAGTCGTTTTCGCCCTCGCGCCGCTCGGGTTCGCCATGGGGAACGGCGTGCTGCGCCACGGTTTCGGCGCCGCCGATGCCGGCACTGCCGGAGCATTCGCGGAGACCCGCGCCGACGCTTTGACCGCCATGCAGGTCAATCCCGCCTCCCTCGCGGCACTTGGGGAAAACGAATGGACGTTCTCCCTGCGCGGTGTGACGGGCGATGGCGAGTTCACCCGGTCAGGCCGGAGGTACGACATGGATCGTAGCGGCGTGATCCCCGAACTCGCCCTGGCTTGGCGCGATGGCGATAGCCCGTGGACCTTTGGCGTTTCCGTGGCGGCATTGTCCGCACTCGAAGCCGACTGGCTGTATCCCGATGCCCCCGGTGGCATCGGAGGCATCTCCTACGGACTCGTCGGCCACGATAGCGGCTTCAAGGCAGTGCGCGGAAATGCCGGCGTCTCCTTCGCGCTGAACGAAAACCTCTCCTTCGGTGCCACCATCGGCGCGCTCTACAGCGAGGTCGATTTCGACGCGCCCTTCATTTTCCAAAGCAATCCCGCGCTGGCCGGCGCGAAGGTCGACCTCGACCTCAACACCTCCGGCTGGGACGCCATCTCCGAGTTCGGCATGCTATGGCGACCCGACAAGCGCTGGAGCGTCGGAATCCACGCCCGCCCGAAGGTGACGCTCGAACACGAGGGCTCGGCGGTCGCCGACTTCTCGGCGCAGCTCCCCGGCGTCACGCCCACCTACAATCACTACGAAGCCGTCACTCGCAATGCCCTGCCCCTCGTCGCGGGCCTCGGCATTTCCTGGCAAGCCGCCGACCGCCTGCGCCTCGGCATGTCCGCCGACTGGATCCAATGGAGCGCCGCCTTCGACCAACTCGAAGTCGGCCTCTCCCAAGGGACCAACCCCGTCATCAATGGCGCCATCGGACCGAACGTCGCCGATCGCGTGCCCGTCGGTTGGAAAGACCGCTGGGTCATCGCCCTCGGCGCGGAGTTCGATCTTTCCGACTCATGGGTCCTCCGCGGGGGCTGGCGCTATGGCGAGTCACCGCAGCCCGCAGCCCTGGTGACTCCGCTCAACGCCGCCTTGCCGGAGCACACCCTGGCGCTCGGCCTCGGCTGGAAATCGGGACCATGGTCCCTCGACGCCAGCTATGAGGTGCAGTTCGGCGACGCGCGTAAGGTCGCCACCAGCGGCTACCGCGCCGGCGAATACTCTAACAGCTCGCTCGACTTCACGGTGCAGGCCTTGACCTTCGGGGTCACGCGAAGATTCTGAATCAGCCTCCCCGCCAATTCAGCTTCTGCCGCACCGTCTCGTAAAACGAGTGCCCCGGCAGTCGCAGCAGGTTGAGCGACTGCTCCGCCTTCTTCACCTCGATCCGGTCACCTGCGTGAATGGTGACGCAGTCACGACCATCCACCGTGAACAGCATCGGTGCCTCATCCGCATTCTCCGGCGCCAGCTCTACCGTCATGTGATCGCCAATGATCAGCGAGCGCTGGCTCAGCGTGTGCGGACAAATCGGCGTGATCACGAAAGCCGCCGCAGCCGGGCTGATCAGCGGTCCACCCGCGGATAGCGAGTAAGCCGTCGACCCGGTCGGCGTCGCCACGATCAAGCCGTCCGCCCGATAGTGATTCAGCAGGTCGCCATCAACATAAGCCGAAAGCGACACCAGCCGCCCGGTCTGGCCTCGGGCCAGCACGATCTCATTCAGCGCACGGAACTCCTTCTCGCTGCCATCCACACTGCGCACCGTGGCGCACAGCAGCGTCCGGCGGCTGGTGGAAAATTCTCCGGACAGCAAGGCATCCGCGAATTGCCCCACTTCTTCGTCGGTGCAGCTCGTCAGGAACCCTAGCGTCCCGATATTGATCCCCGCCACCGGCTTCTCGGTGGGACCCAGCTTGGCCATGGCATTCAGCATCGTGCCATCGCCACCCAGCACCGCGATCACATCGGAACAGGCCGCCAGCTCCGGGCCATCCAGGCCTCCCTGCACGCCGAGCAGCCCCGCGGTCTCCCTCTCCAGGGCCGTGGAAATCCCCCGCACGGCAAGTACACCCATGAGGCGGTCGAGGGTGCTCCGGGCTCCCTTTTTCTGGGTGTTGGCGACGATGCCGACGGTCATCCCGGGTCTTCTAACGGCTGATACCCCCCTCCGCAAGGAGTCGATTCCTTAACTTGCCCGGCCCCGCCGCCCTTGGCACAGTCGCATCGTGGAAGACGACAGCTCGCGGCGCCCCCTCAAAACCCGCTCGACCGAATGGGCCCGATCCCTGGCAAGGGCCCTCACCTCCGCCGGGATTTCGCCAAATGCCATCTCCGCCTTCAGCGTCGTGGCCGCGTTGATCGGCGGAGCCGCCTTCATCGGAGCGTCCCGCGGATGGGTCCCCTGGCCAGTCGGCTGGGTCGCAGGTGCGGCCATGATCCAGCTCCGCCTCCTCTGCAACCTCATGGACGGCATGGTCGCCATCGAAGGCGGCAAGAAAAGCGCTACCGGCGACCTCTGGAATGAAATCCCTGACCGGCTCGCGGATACGATTTTTCTAGTAAGTGCAGGCTGGGCCGTCGGCTGGCCATGGGTCGGAGCTCTCGCCGCATGGGCAGCCGTGATGACCGCCTACGTCCGCGCCATGGGCGCCGCCCTCACCGGAGCCCACGATTTCTGCGGCCCCTGCGCCAAGCCACACCGGATGGCCATCCTCACGGTCGGCGCGTTGAGCACCGCTACCGAGGCACTATGGAGGGAATCTGGCGCGGTCATGAAGGTGGCCATCGTCGTCATCGCTGTCGGCACTTGCCTCACCATCTTGCGCCGCATCGCGCGTCTCGCAGCAAAGCTGAAGGAGGCCCGCCCATGACCGGCATCGCGCTAGCCTTCCTCGTCCGCCTCGCCACCGGCGTCCGCCTGCTCGGCGACATCCCCGAAGACGGCAAGCGCCGCATCTACTTCGCGAACCATTCCTCGCACCTCGACTTCGTCGTCATCTGGGCCGCCCTTCCCGGACGCCAACGCGCCTGGACCCGCCCCGTCGCCGCTGCCGAATATTGGGAAAAGACCCCGCTCCGCCGCTGGCTCTCCACCCACATCTTCAAGGCCGTCCTCATCCCCCGCGACCTCGCGCGGATGCGCTCCGAAGACCCGCTCGGAAAAATGTTAGAAGCCATTGATGCCAGAGCCGACCTCATCGTCTTCCCCGAAGGCACGCGCAGTGACACTGGCGAAGTCGGCCCCTTCAAGCCCGGCCTCCACCACCTCGCCACCAAGCGCCCCGAGACCCTGCTCATCCCCGTCTTCCTCGAAAACCTCAGCCGCATCCTGCCAAAGGGTGAAGCACTGCCTCTCCCTCTCATGGGCCAGGCCATGTTCGGAGATCCCCTGCCCGGCCCCGTCGAAGGCGAAAGCAAACACGACTTCCTCGAACGCGCCCGTGACGCAGTGATGCACCTCTCCCACGGCCACCTCATCCCCTCTCCTCCCGATGAAGGATCCTGAACTCCTCTACCTCGTTGGAGGCGTCGTGGGCATCCTGCTCATCGCCACCCTCGTCACCAAGATCCTCATCGGCAAATCCGGCGAGACTCCCACACTCGTGAACCTCCGCCAGCGCGTCAACGCGTGGTGGTGGATGATGCTCGTCTTCTGCTCCTCCCTCGCCCTCGGCCGCACCGGAGTCTTCGGCTTCTACGCGCTGCTGTCCTTCTTAGCGCTGCGCGAATTCATCACCCTCTCCCCCACCCCGCGCGGCGACCATCGCACGCTGACCTGGGTCTTCTTCCTCATCCTTCCCCTGCACTTCCTCTTCGCCGCAGCTCCTTGGTACGGGATGTTCCTGATCTGGATACCTGTTTATTCCTTCGCCTTCATCCCGATCCGCAGCGCGCTGGCAGGCGACACCGAGCGCTTCTTGGAACGCTCCGCTCGCATCCAGTGGGGTGTCATGACCTGCATCTACTTCCTCAGCTACCTGCCGATGCTGCTCTACTTGCCCATCCCGGGCTACGAGGGCCAGAATGCCAAGCTGCTGTTCTTCGTCGTGCTCGTCACCCAGATCAGCGATGTGATGCAGTACGTCTTCGGCAAGCTCTTCGGCAAAACCAAGGTCGCCCCGAAAGTCAGCCCCTCGAAAACCCGCGAAGGCCTCCTCTACGGCGGTGCCGCAGCCACCCTCATTGGCACCTCACTCTGGTGGGCCACTCCCTTCACCCCCGCAGTCGCAGCAGGCATGTCCGCCATGCTCGTCGCCGCCGGCTTCTTCGGCGGGCTGGTCATGTCAGCCGTGAAGCGCTCCCTCGGCGCAAAGGACTGGGGCCGCGGCATCCCCGGCCACGGCGGCGTCCTCGATCGCCTAGACTCCCTCCTCTTCGCCGGCCCCCTCTTCTTCCACGTGATCGCCTACTACTTCGGGACAAACATGTACGACGCCTACAAGCAGCCCCAGTGGATGTACGACGCCATGCGCCTGTGGATTGGCCACTGACCTTGATAATCCTAGTCAGCGACCCACCTCCGGCTTACCCATACCCTCGTGCGACACGTCGCGGTCATCGTTGAAACCTCCACCCAGTACGGGCGAAATCTGATTCGGGGCATCGCCCGTTTCGGCCGCCTCCACGACTGGCAGATCCACTTCGAATACCGCGGCAAAACCGCGGCCGAACCCGATTGGCTCGCCGACTTCAAGGGCGATGGCGTCATCACCACCAGCCCGGACCAGCGGCATTCGCGCGCCCTTCGGAAACTGGGCATGCCGGTCTTCGACCTTCAGAGCACCTTGTTAGACCCCGCCGGCGAGCACCTCATCGTCGACAGCGATCACCGCGCCGTCGGCAAGATGGCCGCCGAGCACTTCATCGAAAAAGGCCACCGCCACTTCGCCTTCCTCGGCTACAGCGATCACAATGTCTCCCGCGAACGCGAGATCGGCTTCACCGAAGTCCTTGCCGCCCGTGGCCACAAGCCGCTCTGCCACCTCACCCCGGAGCGTAAGGCCCGCAGTTTCGAGTCCCTTCAAAAGGGCGACCTCGCCTTCATCGAGTCGCTGCCAAAGCCCTGCGCACTGTTCTGCTGCTGGGATGAAGTCGCCTTCCGCGCCGTCCAGTCCGCGATCGAACTCCAGATCGCCGTCCCCGAAGACCTCGCCGTGCTCGGCGTGGACAATGATCCCGTCTTCTCCAGCACCTCGCGCATCCCGCTTTCGAGCATCGACCCGGACATCATCCGCATGGGCTTCCTCGCCGCCTCATGGCTCGCGGAGCTAATGGCAGGAAAGGAGCTGAAACAGATCAAACTCGAACGCCTCGTGCCGCCGAAGGGTCTCGTGATCCGACAATCCACGGCACTTGATGCAATTGAAGACCCCGTCGTGCGGCGCTTCCTCGAGCTGCTTCGCCAACAGCGTCCCGGCCTTCTCAGCATCGAGGAACTCGCACGCGACTGCCACGTCTCGCGCCGTCTGTTAGAGCAACGCGTCAAGGCTGCCACCGGCAAGACACCACGCCAGTTGTTGAGCCAGACCTTGGTCGAAGGCATCCAGCGCTTCCTTTCGCAAACCGACTACACGCTGGCTCACATCGCGGACTTGCTCGGCTTCGAGCACGCGGAACGCTTGAGTCATCTTTTTCGCAGACAGACCGGCAAGACCCCCGGGGAATACCGTAAATCCACGGGAGTATAAGGGTTTTAGCACCTTCGCAAAATCGCAAGGTGGGTTCCCGTCTTCATAATGCGGGTCCAGAAGTTCGGGGTTACGTTGGCGTCACCCGTTGGGAGCACCACTTCCAGATCACGACCTCGTAAGACCTCGAACCAAATAAAGCCATGTCCGTCCCTTCTGCCATCTCGTTCCCCGTGAACTCCGGCTCTACGCAACAAACCGGCATCCGCCGCTAATACGGCCTGCCCTCCCGTTTTCCAACGCCGTTCCTTCCACCGAGGGAACGGCGTTTTCTTTTCCCCTCGAAGTGATCCACCAAAGTTCCTAAGCGATCTCCAATGTCCCGAAGGGACCTCGGAACTTAGCCGGTGGCGTGAGCCACCGGATGCGGATCAAAAGCTCACCCGCCCCGGTAGGGGCGGCGCACTCGCGCGGCATCGGGTGAAACTTAACCCCTCAAGATCCAAGGAAAGGCTCCACCTCCAGGAAGTCCTGCCCATGGATGATCTCCGCCAGGATCGGCAAACCCGTCAGCTGCTCAATGATCCCCTTGTTCGTGATCGCCGCCGTATCCAGCTCATCCGCTAGGTGATTGATCACCAGCCCCGCGATCTCCAACCCACGCGCACGAATCGCATCCACCGTCAGCAGCGTGTGGTTCAGCGCTCCAAGCCGATTGCCCACCACCACAATCACCGGCAACCCCAGATCCGTCGCGAAGTCCGCCATGTCATACCCCTCGGCCAGCGGAACGCGCCACCCACCCACACCTTCGACAACCACCTCCGCGTGACTCGCAATGAAATCCCTCGTCGCCATCAACAGTGCGATCGGATCCACCGGCCGGTTCTCCAGCATCCCTGCCACCAGCGGAGCCACCGCCGCCTTCAGCCACACCGGATTCACCTGCTCCGGTTCCAAGCCACCCGACGCAGCCGCCAGCTGCACCGCATCATCGCGATCACCACAGCACACCGGCTTGAAGCCCGCCGCATCGATGCCTTCCGCACGCAGCGCCGCGACCAGAAGAGAGGAGAAACGGGTCTTGCCCGCGCCGGTATCAGTGCCGGTGACAAAGTAGCTCACGCCGCAGCGGTGCCCCCCCGCGGCGACACGGTCAAGGCGGATCCTCCTCAGGCACCAGCAAAGCCCGCGGCGGCTTGTCGCCCGGACCGAACAGCTCACCCTGTTCCCGCAGGTGCTCCCTAATCAGAAACCAGATCGCGGTCGCCAGCAGCAGCGACACGATCTTGGGGATCAGGTTCTTTCGAAACGCCTTTCTCATGATTGTTGTCGGTCGCGAGGAAGATCTCCGCCATCCGCGAACGGAACTTCTCCTCGCCCAGATTCCGCTCCAAGTGCCCGTCCATGCAGATGGAAATCGAGCCGGTTTCCTCGCTGACGATGATCGCCACGCAGTCGCTCTCCTCCGACACCCCGATCGCGGCACGGTGACGCAGGCCGATCGAGCGGTCCGCCAATTCGCGCTGGCTCACCGGAAACACGCATGCCGCGGCCGTCACCTTCTTGTTCGAAATCACCATCCCGCCGTCATGCAGCGGCGTCTTCGGGAAAAACACCGTCATCGAAAGCTCCGGCGAGAAGTCCGCATTCAGCATCACGCCCGTCTCCTCATACGGCTTCAGCGCGATGTCCCGCTGGATGGCAAACAGAGCCCCGATGCGCTTCTTTGACAGCGCCACCACCGAGTCCTCGAAGATCTCCAGGAAGTCGAGCTGGCTCTTGTTTGAGAACGAGAACAGCCGGCTGCTCCCCAGCTTCGCCAGCGCATTGCGCAGCTCCGGCTGGAAAATGATCGGCACCGCGAAGACCAGCAAGATCGCCGCCCGCGTCACCAACCACGAAATCACCGCGAACTCGAACAGCCGCAGCAGCAAGGTGATCGCCACCAGAATGACCACGAGTCCCACCAGAATCCGCGCCCCTCGGGTCGCCCGGAAGGCCCGGAAAATCTGATAGATGGCGATCGCCAGGATCAAAATTTCGATCCCGTCGCGCCAATGTAGCCTGACAAAGTCCCACACCATCCCGGTCGGGATACTACGCCGGGGCGCACCCCACTGTCATTTGCTTTTCCCCGCGAGGGGAAATCAGTGCCGGTTCACCAGCAGCCCGGCCCGTAATAAGGGCCGTAGTAGCCGCCATGGTAGTGGTGGTGGTCATTGTGCTCGCCGATGGCATAGCCCACGGCGGCGGCTCCGACTGCCATGGCCGTCGCGGCACCGGGATCGACCGTCTGCACCGGCCGGCCATAGGCGTCGTAGGTGGTCATGCAGGAAGTCCCGGCACAGGCGAGAATCAGGGCGGTGGCTTTGAGCGTGATCGCTTTCATGAGTTCGTTCGCGGGATTGGACGAAACCATTCACCAAATCATTCATCCGGAGAATGGGGGATTCCACGATGCAGGATCGCCTCGGTCATCCGCAGCGCCTGCACGTTCGGCAGCACCTCGTGGACCCGGTGGATCATCACACCCGCCTCCCGCGCCCACGCCGTGATCGCCACCGTCGGCCACGACCGGTCCGCTAGGTCGGCACTCCCGAGAACTCGCCCGATAAAGGACTTCCTCGACACCCCGAGCAGCACCGGACGCCCTCCGGCCCCCAGCTCCGGCAAGGCCCGCAGCAGCGCCAGATTGTGCTCCACCGTCTTCCCGAAGCCGATTCCCGGATCGAAGCAGATCGTTTCTGGATCAAGCCCCGCAGCAATCAGCGCCGCCAGTCGCTCCTCGAAAAACGCCCGCACCTCCGCCACCACGTCATCGTAGTGGGGGGCCACCTGCATCGTCCGCGGATCGCCCTGCATGTGCATCACCACCACCCCACAGCCGGTTTTCACGCACAGCGGAGCCATCTCCGGATCCCCGGTCAGGCCACTCACGTCATTCACGATGTCAGCCCCCGCCTCCAGCGCCGCGGCAGCGACCGAAGCCTTCATGGTATCAATGGAAATCACCCCCTCCCACTCCTCCCGCAGCGCCGCGATCACCGGCGCGGTCCGCCCGATCTCCTCCGCTACCAGCACCTCCGCCGCCCCGGGACGGGTCGATTCCCCGCCGATGTCGATGATCTCCGCCCCCTCCGCGATCATCCGCCGCGCATGCCCCAAGGCGGCGGCCACCCCGGCGTGCGTCCCCCCATCCGAAAAGGAGTCCGGAGTGACATTCAGGATGCCCATGACCCTTCCCCGCCGGCTCAGATCCAGCCGCTTGCGTCCCGTTTTCCACCACATGTCTGTTGGGAAATGGCCACTTGCAGCGCCTCCGGCCAAGCCCTAATGTCCGCCCCCATGAACCTCAAAACCCTCGTCGCCATCGCCGCCCTCTCGTGCGGCCTCGCCCACGCCGGCGTCCCGGGCCTAGAAGTGCAGGGCCCCTACGCCAGCGTGAAGACCAACAAGGACGGCTCGCGCGAATACTTCGAGCGAACCCGCGACATGACCGTCATCACCAAAAAGACCGTCAGCCCGGAAGGCAAAGCCGTCCTCAAGACCGTCTACCGCCTCGATGACATGGGCAACCCGAAGACCTGCGACATCTTCGACGGCAAGGGCACCCGGCTCTTCAAATCCCGCTACGGCTACAGCCGGAAGCAGGGCCTCACCTACGGGAAATTGGTCGAGGAACAAATGTTCGATGCCCGCGCGAAGCGCACCGACCCGAAGACCGGCGAAGAGATCCCCGTGCGCCGCTTCATCTACACCTACGACGCGCAGGGAAACCGCAACGCACCCATCTCCATCACCACCATCCCCGGCAAGACCGCGGATGAAGTCTTCGGCCCCTCGGCCTTGGAGTATGATCCCTTCGATGGCCAGAAGCCCGATCAGCAAGCCGTGCCAAAGGCCAATCCGCGCGCCAAGCCCGTCGGCAAATAATCACCCCCACCCGCCATGCGCTTTCCAAAGTGGCTTCCATGGACCCTCGGAATTGCTCTTCCCGTCGGCTATCTTGCGGTGACGACTCTCCGTTCCCCTAACCCGGAACCTGCTGCCGCTTCGCCACAGACCGCGGCTCCTGCACCCACTCTGGAAAAGGCAGCGCCGAAGCCGGAACGCAAACCCCGGGCGACTTCCGAGATGGTCTACGGATCAGGGAATGATCTGCGGAAAGTGGTCTATCGCCTCAGCGACAAGGGAAGTCCGCTGACCTGCGAGATCTTCAATGCCGTGGGAGACCGCCTTCTCAAGTGCCGCTTCGGATACTCGATCAAGCCCGGCCCACTCCAAGGCAAGATGGTTGAAGCTCAGGTCTTCGACGCCCAGAAAGCCACGGCTTCCAACTCGGGCAAAGACACCCCGCTCCAGCGCCTCGTCTCCACCTACGATGCGGACGGTGCCGCGCAGTTGCCGATCACCATCAACGTCGAGCCGACGGGCATCGCCACGAAACTTCGCGGCCCCGCCCTCGTCAGCTTCAATCCCTTGGTGGACGTCCGCTGATTCGCTTTTCACGTCTTCATGCGTCCGCAAACTCTCCTGCCGTGGTTGCTCGGCGCGGCCATTGGCACCGCAGGCTGGATGCAAGGCCTGCAATGGCGCAACTCTGCCAAAGCTGCCGAAGGCGACGACTCCAGCGGCAGGATCACCGCGCTTGAGAACGAGGTCGACCTGCTCAAGCGCGAGAACGAAAGCCTGCGCTCGCTCTCCCAAGGCGGCGGCGAGGTGAAGGTACCACAGGACCTGATCGATTTCGTCGAACAGTCGCTCGGCTTCGATTTCAAGAGTAACCCGCAGGTCCACCGCATCGCCGGTGAGGAATTGCAGGATCGCATCGCGGCTTCGATCGAGGCCCGTTACGGTCCGAACGAACTCGATTCGCGGCAGCAGGCGTGGACACTGATGGGCTTGCTCACCTCGGGCGACATCTTCTCCTCGCAGCTCGCAGCAACCAAGTCGGTCGGTGCCCGTTCGTGGTTCGATGAACAGAGCGGCGAAGGCTGGGTCACCGATCGTTTCGACCCGCAGGCCATACCCGATCAGGCCGCGCTGATCCGCACCCTGGCCCGCATTCTTCTCCATCAACAATACCCGCCTGCGCCCGGTTGGCCGGGCGACGAAGCGGCGATCTGCCGTGAGGCGCTGCATCACGGGGCAGCCATGGCGGTGGAGAATCGCTTTCTCGCACTCCAGGCACTCGGCATCGGTTTCACCGGCTTGAAGGACAATCCGGAGGCACGCGAGCTGATGGCGAGCTTGCCCCCCTTCGTCCGCGGCATCGCCACCTTCCCGTCTGCACTTGGCCTGCCACGAGCCGGGCGGCTGATGGACCAGGAGGAGCTCATGGGAGCCCTTCACAAGCCGCCCGCCATCACCGCCGACTTCTTTCCCGAGCACGAGGGCCTCCAGGCCTCGCCCGTCACCCTGCCTGAAACGCCAGGCAACGTTCTGTTAGAGGAAAGCGCCGGCATGCTGGGCCTGAAACTGTGGCTTGAACCACTCGGCGAAGAGTCCGCCAAACTCGCAGATGCATGGCGCGGCGACCGCTATCGCCTCCATGCCACCAGCGACACTGACGTGCATCTCATTTGGGACATCCGCCTTGATTCGGAGAAGTCCGCCGACGCCTTCGCCACGGCCGCCGCCAAGCTCGTGTCATCCCTCGCCGGCACCGATCACCCGCCCGCCATCGGGACCGCGGTCACTACTCCCGAGGGACGCAAGCTCACCCTGCTCCGCCCCGCACCCGACACCGTCCGCTTGCTCAATCAGGTGCCATGATCGATGAGCCACCGCCGTTGCCGACTCCGGAGCCACCTCCCCTGCCCGAGCGGAAACAACGGCGCTGGCACTACGGCCTTCCCCTTGCAGCGATAGCAGCCCTCGTCGCCATCTACATCGGCCCCCTGCGAGTCGAGGTCTACATCACCGACGATGCCGGCCACGTCCCCGCGCCCTTTGAAGTCACCCTCCATTCCGCCAACTTCGACAAGAAGGTCATGGCGGAAAACGGCCGCATCAACCTCATCCGCGGCCTGTGGCGCGAAATCGAAGTCACCGATCGCTACTACGTTCGCAGTAGTTCCCCCGTCCGCGGCGGCAGCATGAAACTGGAGGTCGAGCGCAATAGCATCCTCAAGCTCAAGCAAGCCGCCACCGGCCAACCCTCCGTCCCCCAACGCGGCGACCCGGACCCCAAAACCGACCGCGAGCGCTAAACATTGGGGACACCCCCACTGGGAGCGCGGAAGTGGAGCGCAGCGGAAGTGGTTCGGGCCATTTCGATTCCTCCAGACAATTCATTCCGCCCGAACGCCCCCTCACAGCCCTGCCTTTCGTCCCAAAGGGACGAATCACCCCTCTTCGTCCCAACGGGACGGCTCATAATAGCCCGGCACGAAGTGCCGGGTAAGCGCAGCACACCGCCCGCGTCCTGAAGGGACGCCTCATGCGGGGTGAGGCCCGAGCTCCCCCTCGTAAATCAGCGCCCCCACGACTGGACACCGTCGATCCAGCCTCCCTATCAAACAATAAACGCCCGCCTGCGTTTCCACAGGCGGGCGCTCGTTAGATGATTCCTATCAGACCCCCGCGTTGTCCGGCTCGGCCTTCGTGCCGATGTTCTCGAACACCAGCTCTTCCTTGCCTTCGGGGCAGATGACCTTGGCGGTGTCGCCAGGCTTCACGTCGCCGCGCAGCAGGGCTTCGGCCAGCGGATCTTCCAGGTAGCGCTCCACCGCACGGCGCATCGGACGCGCACCGTAGGCCGGATCGTAACCCTTCTTGACCAGAAGGTCGCGGGCACTCGCTTCGAGTTGGATCGTGATGTCCTTCTCGCGCAGGCGCTTGACCAGCTTGTCGATTTCGAGGTCCACGATCTGGTCGAGATCCTTCTTCTCGAGCATGTGGAAGACCACGAGGTCATCGAGGCGGTTGAGGAACTCCGGTTTGAAGTAGCGCTTCGACTCTTCAAGGATCTTGTCCTTCATGCCTTCGAAGTCGGCACCGTCTTCCGACATCGCACCGAACCCGAGCGAGGTCTGGCGTTTGATGCTGGAGGCACCCACGTTCGAGGTGAGGATGATGATCGTGTTGCGGAAGTCGATCTTGCGACCCAGCGAGTCCGTGACCATGCCTTCTTCCAGGATCTGGAGCAGCAGGTTCATGACATCTGGGTGAGCCTTCTCGATTTCGTCGAAGAGCACCACGGAGTAAGGCCGGCGGCGGACCGCTTCGGAAAGCTGGCCACCTTCCTCATAGCCGACGTATCCCGGAGGCGATCCGATCAGGCGGCTGGAGGTGAACTTCTCCATGTACTCGGACATGTCGATCTGGATGAGCGAATCCGGATCGCCGAACATGAACTCGGCGAGGTTGCGGGCCAGGTAGGTCTTGCCGACACCGGTGGGGCCGAGGAATAGGAACGAACCGATCGGACGGCGCGGATCCTTGAGATCCGCACGCGAGCGGCGCAGGGCCTTCGAGATGGCTTTCACCGCCTCGTCCTGACCGATCACGCGACCTTCCAGCTCGCTCTCCATCTTCAGCAGCTTCTCGGCTTCCTTCTCCTCCATGCGGCGGAGCGGAACACCGGTCCACTTCGAGACCACGGCCATGATGTCCTCGTCACCGACTTCCACGACGGTTTCCTCGGACTTCGAGCGCCAGTTCTTCAGCGTCTCTTCGAGCGACTTCTTGATGTGCTTCTCCTTGTCGCGCAAGGAAGCGGCCTTCTCGAAATCCTGCTCGCCGATCGCACCGATCTTCTCGCGGTTCACCTGTTCGATGTCCGCTTCCAGCTGCTTGATTTCCGGCGGGCGCGTCATCGTGCCGATGCGGGCGCGGGCGCCAGCTTCGTCGAGCACGTCGATCGCCTTGTCCGGCAGGTAGCGGCCGGTGAGATAGCGCGAGGTGAGCTTCACCGAGGCCTCGACGGCTGCCGGCGTGAACTTCGCCTTGTGGTGCGCCTCGTACTTCTCCTGCAAGCCCTGCATGATCTTGATGGCGTCTTCCACGGAGGGCTCTTCCACCTTCACTTGCTGGAACCGGCGCTCAAGCGCGGCGTCCTTCTCGATGTACTTGCGGTACTCGTTGAGCGTCGTCGCACCCACCACCTGCAGTTCGGCACGGGAAAGCGCGGGCTTGATGATGTTGGACGCATCCATCGCTCCTTCGGCCGAGCCAGCACCCACGATGGTGTGCAGCTCGTCGATGAACAGGATCACGTTCTTCACCTTGCGGATCTCGTCCATGACCGCCTTGATGCGCTCCTCGAATTGGCCGCGGTACTTGGTGCCAGCCACCATCAACGCGAGGTCGAGGGTGATCACCTTCTTGTCGCGCAGGATTTCCGGAACATTGCCCGAAGCGATCTCCTGGGCGAGGCCTTCGACGATGGCAGTCTTGCCAACGCCGGCTTCACCGATGAGCACCGGGTTGTTCTTCGTGCGGCGGCACAGGATCTGAATGACGCGCTCGATTTCCGACTCACGGCCGATCACGGGATCGAGCTCATGGTCGCGGGCGAGCTTGGTCAGGTCGCGGCCGAAGGCACGCAGCGCCGGGGTCTTGGTCTTGCCCTCGGCTTCCGGCTCTTCGCCACCTTCCTGTCCTTCGTCTTCGAAGCTTTCGTCTTCCTCGTCGTCCGAGTCATCATCGTCGTCATCCGGCGTGAAGTTCGGGTCGATCTCGGCAAGGATCTCGTTGCGCGTGCGCTGGATGTCCACATCCATGCGGCGCAGGACGCGGGCAGCCACACCTTCACCTTCGCGGAGCAGGCCGAGCAGGATGTGCTCGGTGCCCACGTAGCTGTGGTTGAGCGCCTTCGCTTCCTTGTTGGCAAGCGCCAGCACCTTCTTCACGCGGGGCGTGTAGGGGATGCTTCCGGAGATCTTCTGGCC
Organism: Luteolibacter sp. Y139; assembly: GCF_038066715.1. Classification (NCBI taxonomy): domain Bacteria; kingdom Pseudomonadati; phylum Verrucomicrobiota; class Verrucomicrobiia; order Verrucomicrobiales; family Verrucomicrobiaceae; genus Neoluteolibacter; species Neoluteolibacter soli. The sequence goes on from NZ_JBBUKT010000001.1 coordinate 73,938, forward strand.
GGTGCCGGTTCCGACCTCCTTTTCGACTTCCATGCGGACGCTCTCAAGGTCGAGCCCCATGCGCTCCAGCACGTTGACCGCGACACCCTGACCCAGCTTGATGAGACCGAGCAGGAGATGCTCGGTACCCACGTAACTGTGGTTAAAGCGGTCGGCCTCCTTTCGTGCAAGGGCCAGCACCTGTTGGGCTCTGGGAGTGAAGTTATTCATAAAATTTCAGGGTCTGGGTCGGACTCGTCTTTCTTTCTCGTAGAACGAATATCAGGGGCTTCGAGGCTTTGCAACCGGCCGCGTACAATTTCGGCACGAATGGAGTCTCGCTCCTCTGGCGTCATCTTACGCCCGCTGTGTAGCTGGAGGTGTGCCGGTTGAATATCCATCAGCAGTGCGTCGCAGGTTTTCACCGTATCCTGGGGCAGAAAACCGAGGTCTCCGCCTAGTCGTAGCAAGGAAAGATGAGTCAGGGCCTCCTTGGAATCAATGATCCACGCATGCCGTAAAACCCCGTAGGCCCGGCCGATCTTATCGCTGACCATCGCCGGGTCATCCTCCAACAGCTTGTCACGGGCATTGCGCTCATGTGTCGCAACTTGGGAAATAACGCGCTCCAGCCTGCGTAAAATTGTCTCTTCACTCTCGCCCAGCGTGGACTGGTTGGAGATCTGGAAAAGGTTCCCCAGCGACTCCGTCCCCTCGCCATACAGACCGCGGACGGCCAGCCCTATCTTGTTCACCGCCTGCAGCACCTGGCCGATCTGGTCGCTCAAAACCAGCGCCGGCAGATGCAGCATCGCCGAGGCCCGCAGGCCGGTCCCGAGATTCGTCGGGCAAGTCGTCAGGTAGCCGAGCTCGTGGTCGAAGGCCAGTTCGAGCGCGTTCTCTAACTCATCGTCGATCGCCGACAGCGACTCGAAAGCCCCCCGCAGCGACATCCCCGGCCGGATCGCCTGCATCCGCAGGTGATCCTCTTCATTCAACATCAGGGCGATCGATTGCCGCCGCTCGATCACGGCCGCACTGCCTTCCCCACGGGCGGCGTGCTCGCGGCTGATCAGGTGACGCTCCACCAGCACCTGCTTCTGCACCGAGGTCAGGTCGTCGAGTTCCTGCGAAAAGGCGTCCTTCATGACCGACAGTCCTTCCACGGCCGGCCGCATGACTTCCAGCGCATGGCGCCGCTCCTCCTTCTTCGCCCATCCGGGAAAGGACTCGCCTCGCAGATTACGGGCGAGACGGATGCGGGACGTGAGCACGATGGCATTGTCAGCACCCTCGCCGGTCATCCAGTCGGCGGGGTTCTTGATCAGCGTGGTGAAGCGCATCATGGCAGTGAATCGTCAGTCGTTTGCTTGGCGGCCGCGGCGCGGATCTCGATCTGGCGGATCTCATCGCGCAGGCCGGCGGCTTCCTCGTAGTTCTCGGAAGTGATCGCCTGGTCGAGCTTCCCGCGGAGTTCCTCCAGTCGCTGGGTCCGCTCATGGAGCTCCATCATTCCGGCAGGCACCTTGCCGCAATGCTTCGGCCCCTTGTGCATGCCGCGGAGCATCTGGTTCACATCATCGCGGAAAGTGTTGTAGCAATCCGCGCAGCCGAAGCGGCGGATGCGGCGCAGGTCCTCCAGCGTGAATCCGCAGGTCGGGCACTTCCGCCCGCTCCCCGCCACCGCCGGAGCCGCCGGAACCACCTTCCCAGGCGTCTTCCCGAGCAGCATTTCCGCCAGCGCGAAGCCGGTCGGGTCCGTGACTCCCTTCTCCTTGGCGCAGTCGTCGCAAAGGGTAATTTTCTTGATTTGCCCGCCCACCAGTTGGGTGAGGTGCACCTTTGCATGCTTGCCGCAGATGTCGCAGTCCATGAACAAGGGAAAGCTACGAGTGCGAAGCCGGATTGCGAAAGGAAATCTCCCGGCACAAAGCCGATTTTCCCAGCAGCAAACCCGGCCTCCCTTCCTGTGAACCCGGAAAGGTCTCGCAAGTCCTCGCCACCCCCGAGAAAACGGGAACTCCGCTAATTCCGGTATATAGGCATACCGGAATAGCGGAGTAAAATTTGCAACGTCAACAAGGCTTCCAGAGCCTCTCTTCCAGCCTCAATCGATCGGCGTGCCAGTCGAGCCCGCCAGTTCCTTGAAGGCGGCGATGAAGCGCTTGGTGATCTCACCGGGCTTGCCGCCGCCGATCACACGGCGGTCGTACGCGACCACCGGAATCACCTCGGCAGCCGTGCCGGTGAGGAAGAACTCGTCCGCGATATAGAGGTCGTAGCGGGTCAGCGACTTCTCGACCTTCGGCACCCCGAGCTGGTCGGCCAGCTCCAGGATCACGCGGCGGGTCACGCCGTCGAGTGCGCCATCGCTCACCAGCGGGGTGTAGAGCACGCCGTCGCGCAGGATGAAAATGTTGTCGCCGGTGCACTCGGCCACGTAGCCCTGCTCATTGAGCATCACGGCCTCGAGGGCGTTCGCCTGGATCGCCTCCACCTTGGCCATGATGTTGTTCAGGTAGTTCAGCGACTTCACCTGCGGCATCAGCGCAGCCGGCGCCGGACGGCGGGTCGCACAGGTGATCACCGACAAGCCGTTGTCGTAGTGCTCCTGCGGATAGAGGCTGATCGTCGAGGCAATGATGAACATGCTGGCTCGCTTGCAGAGGTAGGGATTCAAGCCAAGGCCACCCGAACCACGGGTCACCACCAGCCGGATATAGCCATCGTCGAGGCCGTTCGCCGCCACGGTCTCCACCACGAACTTGCAGACTTCCTCATGCGTCCACGGAATCTCGAGGACGATCGCGCGGGCGGATTCGAAGAGACGCTTGATATGCTCCTCCAGACGGAAGACCCGCCGGTTGTAGAAGCGGATGCCTTCGAAGACGCCATCGCCGTAAAGCAAGCCGTGATCAAACACGGACACCTTCGCTGCCGATTCGTCCACCAATTCGCCGTCGAGCCAGATTTTCATGACAAAAGAGCGCGTAGAGTAGACCCGCGCGCCAAGCTGGCAAGCCCCTCGTGCGGGAGGTCGCGGCATCACCGCACACCCGCCTCCGGAGTGAAAATCCTACGGCCGCCCCTCTTCAGCAGGCTCCTTCGCCTGCTTTTTCACATCCGTCAGCACCGACCAATCCACTCCGCCCTGATCCAGTCGCTGCAATTCACTCGCGTAAACCGCATCGTCATTCTTCGGGTCCATCTCCGCTGAGAGCTCCGTGAATACCTTCGCGAGCAGCAGATTCTCCGCCCCGCCCTGCTCCTTCAGCACCTGCGAGCGCGTGAAAAACAACCCGGCAAGCACCTCCGGGCGATAGTTGTCCGGTTCCGCCTCCGGCACCACGCCGTGCGAAAGCTGGAAATTCAACACCAATGCCTTGCGATTGCGTGAGGAGAGGTGCAGGGACAGCGCCAAAAGCCGTCGTGCCTCGTTCAGCGAAGCCGCACTGGCCTTCGCCGCCGCCACCCGGTTCGAAGCATACCCAGCCAGATTGGTAGCGTATTCCTCACGCTCCCGCTCGATCATCCCGAGCTTGTCGGAAAACACGCCCGCACCCACCACCGGCGGCTTCCAATCAAACTTCGCCTTCTCTTCCGCCGCCCCGATAGCAACGGAGACAGCGAGGAAACAGGCGACGACTTGCCAGCGGAGATTCACGACGGCTAGGTTTCTGCTCCAGCCCGCCCAATGCAAGTGACAACTCCCGCCAAGCCCGCCCTGCGCCGTGTCCTGCGCGCCAATCGCCCGGACTTGGGGTCTCAAATGGAGCAATCCACCGCCATCCGCAGTCACCTCGCCCGCTGGCTCGCCGACCAACCGGCCAAAACCATCGCCGCCTTCGTCGCCATCCCCGGCGAGCCCCTACTGCTGCCCCTGTTGGCCGAGTTGCCGGACCGCCGATGGGTCCTACCCCGTATCACCGGGGAAACCATGACCTTCCATCAGGTCGAAACCTCACTGCCGAGACTCCACCCCGGGCCCTTTGGTATCCCCGAGCCGATGCCCGACTCTCCGGTCGTCCCTATCGAGGAAATCGAACTCTTCCTCTGCCCCGGCATGGCCTTTACCCAGAGCGGCAAACGCCTCGGCCGCGGCAAAGGCTACTATGACCGGGCCCTGGCGGTCTCACATTCGGAATCACTGCGCGTCGGCGTCTGCTTCCGCGAGCAAGTCCTTCCGGAGTTGCCAACTGACTCGCATGACTTGCCGATGCATTTCCTGACGACTCCGGGCGGGATGATCGACTGCAGCGAACGCCCGGCATGATCGGTGCGGCATTCCTTCAATCGCCGCCGTTCCGCTTGAACCAAAGCCACGACCGCAACCCGAGCACGAAGGCAACCGACGCAAACAACAGTCCGCCCAACGGGAAGTAGACCCAACCGTTCTTCTCGGCGAGGCGCGCGGACAACACGGTGACGCCGAAGAAAAACGCGCTGAGGATAAAAAAGGTCCGCGGCGGGGCTGGCGGCTCGACCACCACCAGCGATTGCCCGCATTCACAGAACTTCGCCGCACGGCCGTGGCGCATTCCGCAGTTCGGGCAGATGATGTCCCTCTCCTGCATGATTCAGGCTTTCAGACGCACGACTTTCGGTCAAGAGGCCGGGACGTGGCGTCCTAACAGGCAGCCAGCCGCTTGCTCGTTTACACACGGCTCTCCGAGCCCTCCGGATTATGGGGGTCCGCTTTTCACTTCGGGTTCCGTTCGGCGAAGCGAGCCACTCCTGAGTTTTTCAGGCAGCCTTTCAAGCATTCCTAGGAAACCGCTCCCAGTCCCGGCCCGGTGAGCTGCGCCGTCGCCAGCTTGCCATCCCGCGTATCGAAGAGCCCCGGGAACCGCTCCGTCCACCCCGCATTCGCCGCCGGCACATACTGCCTGGCATTCGACTCGATCGTCGAAAGCCCCGCGAAATGGGAAGCAATCCCCGCCGAGTGCACCAGCGAAGCCCCCGGACACGTCAGATCCTGCACACAGAGAAACATCTCATACTTGCGACCCGCCGCCGCCATCAGCACCGCATGGGACTGCCCCTTGCACGCCTTCAGACAGGCACCGGTGTAGCCCATCTCGCGCGCCAGCAACAATGCCTCCAAATCCGTAAGCGATTCATCGATCACCACCGGCCGCAACTTCGCCGCCTTGTGCATGTGGTTCCCCGAGTCAGCCTTCAAGTCGCGGCGCGTCGGCTGTTCTAGATAAAGGATGCTCTCGAATCCCTTCGGCGCGCGCTCCTTCACCTTCGCCAGAAACTCGAGCACATAGTCCACATTCGCACAGGCCTCGTTGAAATCACAGCAATACGCCCACTCGACATCAGGCCGCGTCTCCCGGGCCACCCGATCAATCGACACCGTCCGCTCGATGTCCCACTCCAGGTTGCCGCCCTGCAGCTTGATCTTGATCCGCTGCAGGCCATCCCGGCGGATCCACTCCGCGAGCGTCTCCGGCATGCCATCATTCACCCGCTCCTTCAGTTCCGACTCCACCACCGCATCCAGCCCGCCGACCGAGTGGAACAGCCACACCCAGTCGCGCGGCTTCTCGGTCACATGAGCCTGCAGCGAGTCGCCCTTGAAATCTGCACCGAGGTACCGCGACAGGTCATGCCCGATCAGTTCCGGCGTGTAAGTCTTGTAGCAATTCAGCCCCAGCGATTTCCCGAAGGCGTCATGCAGCGCCGCATCAAAGGCACTCGCCACCACCTGCGTGCACAGCTTCGGAATTGGCGTCTCCAGCTTCAGCTCCTGCGAAACATCGGCCGCCGCCTTCAAATACTCCGGCTCCAACTGATGGTTGATCTCGATCGGATGCGCGGATTCGGTGAACGCCCGCGTGATCGCCGCGATCTTCGGCACCAGCGCCTTCATCGCCTGAAGTGTTTCATCATAGGGAATCGTCTTCGAGGGAAACGACCAAACATTGCCCATCGGCATCGACCCGAAGCCCTTGGTCACCTTGCCCGAGGGCGAAACAACTTCCACCGTCACATTCAGCAAGGTCACCCGGTCCACCGCAGTGCCACCGAACTTGTAAGGCATGCGGTATTTGAATTCCTCAAAGGCAAACTCCACCTGCCCCACCCGGACACCCACCGGCAGCTTGACCACGATGCCCGGCACCTGCGCCGACGCGATCCCTGTCGCACAGAGGGCCGACGACTTCAGAAAGGTACGACGAGAGGAGACCATGCTCCTTTCTCAACCGCTAACTACCCGGACGGCGAGCGCATTCCACGCCTCAACGCCCCAATCGACACGCTGCCGCCTGCTCATTGCCGCCCAAGGTGACTACCAGCGCCTCGTTCGCGTCACCGCGGCGAAGCCTCTCCACCGCAGCCACCAGCTGATGTCCCGCCGAAGCCCCGAAGCAATCGCCAAGCACCGGCTTCACCGAAAATCGCGGACCAGCCCACGCCCTGAATGCCTCATTCTCCGGCGCGTCGAAACTCGCTACGCCACTGCGGCTATCTGCCAACAAGGTGCGACCGTCATCACTCGCTTCAGCCGCGAAGGCGGCTTCCTTCAACGCCGCCACACGGTCCACGCCGCCGCCTAACAAAACCGGATCCGGAATCGAAAGCAGCTGCGGACCTTCGCCTCCCATTTCCAAATACAGCGCGGCTGCACCTTCGGACGGAATCGCATTGCCCGAGTAAAGACGCAGGCCTTCCGAACTCAGCCAATCGATCTCCTCAGGGGCAACGACCAGCACCCCATCGCAATCCCCACGCAGCAACCACTCCGTCGCGATCTCCAGCGCCGTATAAACCTCCGCACCATCACCGAGGATCGTGTCGTTCGGCGAGGTCGAATTGAAGAGCGCCGAAAGGTGACTGGAGGGCGCGTTGAAAACCGTCTCCGGGAAAAGGATCGGACTCGCCACCGAAGGATCCGCCAGCACCTCGCCGAAGAAGCGGTTCGAGTAATTCACGCAGCCATTGAACAGCGCACAAACCACTCCCAGCCGGATCTCACCCGAAGCCGCCTTTGCCACACGCTCCGCACCCAGCGCCTCCATTGCCGCCGCAGCCGCGAATTTCGAAACCGGACTCACCCGCCGCAACCGCGGACTCTTCGGCAAGGTCGACGGCGCCGCCGGCACCCGCAGCACAGGCGTGCTCACCGGCTCGCCCTGCTTCCGCTCGCGAACCAGCTCGGAAAGCTCCGGCCGTGCACCAGAATCCAGCGCCTCCATCATCGCAGGCACGCCCCAACCCGCCGAACTCACAGCGCCAGTGCCGGTGATGCGAATCACGACAGCACCTCCTTTTGGAAGATCAGCGTGGCATTCGCACCGCCGAAGCCGAAGGAATTCGTGAGCACGGTATTCACCACCGCCTCCCGCGGTTGTTGAACAAGGTCGAATTCCACCACCGGATCAATCTCGCGGACATTCAAGCTGGCAGGCAAAAACTGGTCACGCAGCGCAAGCAGGCAAATCACCGACTCCACCGAACCAGCACCGCCTAACAAGTGACCGATCGCCGACTTGGTCGACGAGACCTTGATCTTGGAAACCGCATCCCCCGCCCAGCGCGAGATCGCACGCGCCTCAGCCACATCATTGAGCGGCGTGCCGGTGCCGTGGGAATTGATGTAATCAATCTGCTCCGGCTCCAGCCCCGCGGCACGCGTCGCCTTCTCCATCGTCGTCAGCGCCGCATCGCCTTCAGGATGCGGCTGCGTGAGATGGTGAATGTCGGTCGCCGCGGCATACGAAAGCACCCGTGCAAAAATGTTAGCCCGCCGTGCCTTCGCCGCTTCCAGCGACTCGACCACGACGAAGCCCGCGCCTTCACCAAGCGCCAAACCATCTCGCGCCGCATCAAAAGGCCGCGGGATACCACTCGGCGAAAGCGCCTGCAGCGAATCGAAACCCGCGAAAACCAGCTGGCACAGCGCATCATACCCACCCGCCAGCACCCGCTCCGCCTTGCCCTCGGAAACCATCTGAAACGCATGCCCGATCGCATTCGCCCCCGATGCACACGCATTCGAGACAATGCGCAGCGGCCCGCGAACTCCGAGCGCGCGCATCATCTCCATCATCTGGAACTGCGGCTGATAGGTCTCCACCCGCGTGAGCTGCCCCCGCTTCGATTTCCCCTCGATCGCCTGAAGATAGTACCGCTCGCCCACCGGCATCGCCGCAGCGGACGTGCCGATCACCACCGGCATCTCGCCGCCCGACAAACCGGCCGCATCCAATGCCTCACGAGCCGCAAGCCAAGCCATCCGGCTCCCGCGATCCATCCGCTGCCACGCCTTCCGCGAAACACCGGGCGCACTGTTAGGCAGGTCGACCTGCCCGGCCGTGCCCACCCGTTGCCGCGAGACATCAAACAGATCCACCGGGCGGAATGCAGTCCGCCCCGCGCGAAAGCCTGCCGAGTTCTCCGCCAGATCCGCGCCCATCGGCGTCAAGATCCCGGCACCGGTGATGGCGACGGGACGCAGTGCGGAAACTGGGGGTTGATCGGCTCGGAATGCCACCGGCGGCAGCTAGGCAAGAGCGCCGCCGGTTGTCAAACCCCGCGGGCCCTTCCTTAGCCCGCGCTCGGTGCCAGCTCTCCGGAAACTTCTTCCTCATCAATCTCCTCGTGAGCCTGATGTTTCCCCGCAATAATCGAGTAGAAAGCCGGCACCACGAACAGCGTGAAAAGGGTCCCCACGATCATCCCGGTCACCAGCACGATCCCGATGCTGTTCCGCGATTCCGCACCCGCACCGGTCACGAAGATCAGCGGAGCATGCCCGAAGACCGTCGCCGCCGTCGTCATCAGAACCGGCCGCAAACGGGTCTGCGCAGCCTCCTTCAGCGCCGCGACCTTCTCCAATCCCTTCGCCTGAAGCTCATTCGCGAACTCCACGATCAAGATCCCGTTCTTCGCAATCAGACCCACCAGGGTGATGAGACCCACCTGCGAGTAGATGTTGATCGTCGTGAAGCCCATGAACGTGAACGCCAGCGCTCCGGAAATCGCGAGCGGCACCGAACCGAGCAGGATGATCAACGGATCACGGAAGCTGTGGAATTGCGCCGCCAGCACCAGATAGATCAGCACCACCGCAAAGCCGAGCGTCACCACCAGCGCCGACCCTTCCTTTCGGATCTGCCGGGACTCGCCGCCGTAATCCAGCGTGACACCCGGAGCGATCGCCTTCCGCGCCGCGCCCTCAAGCACACTAAGACCGGCCTCCTTGGTGATCCCGGGCTTCACACCGCCGAAGATCTTCACCGCATTCCGCTGCTGGAAGCGGTTCAAGGTTCGCGGCGAAGTAGTGGCCTCGACACTCGTGAAAGTCGAAACCGGAACCAGCCCGCCATCCGGAGTCTTGATCTTGAGATCAAGCAACGGACCCACCGCCGCACGGTCGCTGTCACCGAGCTGAGGGATCACCTTGTAGCTGCGGTCGAAGTAGTTGAAGCGATTCACATAGGCACCGCCAAGCAAGGTGCCCAGTTCCTGCCCCACACCGGCAAGGTCGAGCCCAAGGTCAGCCAGGCGCTCGCGATCAATCATCACTTTCGCCTCGGGCCGATCGATCTTCAGGTCGGTATCGACGTAGAGGAATTTCCCGCTCTGGAAACCAGCCCCTATGATCTGCTGGGCGACCGGAAGCAACTCCTGAACAGGTCCATCCGTCTGAAGAACCATCTCCACATCATACTGCCCCGGTGTCGGCAGCGAGGGATCCAAACGCGGGAACACCCGCAATCCAGGCACCTGCGAAACCGCACCAAAGACCTGCCCGTAGATTTCTTCCGAAGTCCGGTCACGCTCGTCCCACGGCTTCATCGCCATCCCGCCAAATCCACCCCAACCCGCCGTGAGCGACCACATGAAGCGGGTCTCCGGGAACGCGGTGATCTTCTTCACAAGCTCCTGCGAATCACGATTCGCAGCCTCGATGGTCGAGTCCGGCGACGTGTCCAGGAAAAGGCTGATGTGGCTCTGGTCTTCCACCGGAGCCAATTCGCTCTCCGACATCTTGTAGAACGGCCACGCCGCAAGCATGATGACGACAGCCAGGCCAAGGATCACCCAGCGAATGCTCAAAGCGCCATCCAGCGCCACCGAGTAGGCCGCCTTCACGCGATCGAAGGCACGATTGACCAGACGCGTGAGGAATCCTTCCTGCCCCGTCTTGTGAATGAAGCGCGAGCTCATCACCGGCGAAAGCGTCAGCGCCACGAAACCCGAAACGATCACCGCCGCCGCCAGCGTGATGGCAAATTCAAGGAACAGCGACCCGGTAAGCCCGCCCTGGAAACCGATGGGAGCATAGACCGTCGCCAGCGTGATCGTCATCGCGATGATCGGCCCCTTGAGCTCCCGCGCTCCCAGTAAGGCTGCCTGAATGCGCGATTTCCCTTCCCGCACGTGGCGCTCGATGTTTTCCACCACCACAATCGCGTCGTCCACCACCAGACCGACGGAAAGCACCACCGCGAGAATGGTCAGCAGGTTCAGGCTGAAACCACAGGCCAGCATGATCGCCGCCGTGCCGATCAATGAAATCGGCATGGCAATCAAGGGCACCAGCGCGGTGCGGATAGAACCCATGAAAACGAACACCGCGAGACCCACGATCAGGATCGTCTCGCCCAGCGTCTTGCTGATCTCCTTCAGCGCCTCGCGCATGAACATCGTCCCGTCATAGGCGAGGTTCATTTCGATGTCCTCCGGCAGCGTCGGACGGATAACGTTCATTTCCTCTTCAAGCGCTTTGGCGACATCGATCTCGTTCGATCCCACCAATGGCCAAATCCCCAGATACACACCCTCCTTTTCACTGTGCTTCGCGATCAGGTCGGGCTCTTCCGAACCGAGCTCCACCTTCGCGACATCCGTCAGGCGAACGATCGCGCCGTCGCGCTCGACCACGATCAGCTTCTCGAAATCATCCGTGGACCGCAGGTCCGTATTCGCGAGCAGGTTGACCTCCACGAGGTTGCCCTTGGTCCGTCCCACCGCAGCCAAATAGTTGTTCCGCCGCAGCGCGGAGTGAACATCGCCCGGCGTCAGATTCAGCGCGGCCAAACGGTCGGGATCGATCCAGATCCGCATCGCGATTTGCCGTCCACCTTCGATCGTCACCCGCTGGATCCCCGGCAGCGTCGCAAACTGCGGCTGAAGCGAGCGCGACAACCAGTCGGTCACCGCTGAGACACTCCGCTTATTGGACGTGAAGCTCAGATAAAAGGTCGCGTAGGGCCGGTCCGCGCGCTGGATCTCCACCATCGGCGGCTCCGCATCCGGCGGCAGCTCCGCACGGACCTGCTGGAGCCGGGCGCTGATCTCGGCCAGCGCCGCGGTGGTGTTGTGGTTCAGCTTGAGATGCACGGTCACCGTGCTGACGCCGGCACGACTGCTGGACTCCACATGATCGACACCGCCGATCTGCGACGCGACACGCTCGATCGGCGTCGTCAGGAAGCCGCGGACCGTCTCGGCACTCGCCCCGTAGTAAAGCGTGGTGATGAGCACCGACGAGCTTTCCAGCTTCGGGAACTGCTGCACCGGCAGCGAGCCGATCGCACGCCAACCCACGAGAACGATCACGAGGTTGACCACGATGGCGAGCACCGGGTGTTTGATGAAAATATCGGTGAAGGAGCGACGCATGGCCCGGGTGGGGAAAGAGCTTTAGTGAGCCTGTGGCGGGGCTTGGCCGGCATCGGCGACGAGCACGCCATCGCGAAGCTTGAAGGAGCCGGAAGCGGCAACGGGCTCGCCCGCGGTTAGACCGCTCTCGACAATGACTTCGTCACCCAGCACCGCACCGCCTTTCACCATCCGTATGGCGGCGCGCGGCTTGCCGTCTTTGCCTGGAACCACCACAAAAACATGATCACCTTCAGGCCCGCGGCGCATCGCACTCACGGGGATGGCGACCACCTTGCGCGGCCCACCCACGGGCACGTTCACCTGCACCGAAGCGCCAGGCGACGGCAGCAGCTTGGCGTCCGCAACCTTCGCGCGGATGTTCGCATTGCGGGTGGCGCGATCGATTCGGGAATCGAGAGCGATGATGGTGGCACTCACCGGCGTATCCTTGTTTGCACCAATGACCTCGACCGTGTCGCCTTCGTGTAAAACCTCAGCCACGCTTTGAGTGACGGTGAAATCGACATGCGCGGCCTCGTCCACGCCCTGTAGCGTCGTAAGCACCGTGCCCTCCTCCAGGTATTGGCCTGGGTGCAGATCCGACAAGCCGATGCGGACCCGGAAGGGCGCGTGGATCACCTTGCGAGCAATCATCGCCTTCGTTCGCTCCATCTGGGCCAATATCACATCGTGCTCGGCCTTGGCTTGATCCAGATCCTTCTTCGAGCTCGCGCTGCTGGAAGCCAGCGATTCCACACGGTGCAGCGTGGCATCAGCCAGCGCCGCCTGAGCCTCCTGCGCTTTCAATTCGGCCTCCTCCACCGAGACATCCATCGCGACCAGCTCGGCTCCCGCATCGACCACCTTGCCGGGTGTCAGGTCGACGCGTGCCACGGTCCCGGCGAGCTCGTTCTTCAAGGTCACCGACCGCAGCGCGAGCACGGTGCCGACAGCCGTGGTCGTCCGGCGATGCTCAATCTCCCGAGCTGGCTTAACAATCACCGCCTCCATCGGCTCCGGCATCATTGCCGCCTCGTCAGCCGCTTTCTTCTGGTCCGCTTTTTTCCAAGCAGCCAAGCCGATGCCCGTCCCCGCCACGATGGCGATGAGCACCAGCGATCCAATCCATTGCGATGCCTTCATGGTTCCTGATGAGTCGTCGTTTCAGATCCTGTTTTCTTGGAAGATTCGATGGACTGGGCGAGCGCCCGCTCCAGCACCCCTCGCATCCGGTCGAGGTCCTCCTGGCTCACCGGCCGCAACCGCAGCACCCAATAAAGCCATAGTCCGTCGATCGCCGTCGCCAGGGTCTCGGCGACCCCATCCGGCAATCCATCCGCCTGCAAATAACCGTAAAGCTCCTGATAAGCCTCCTGCATCGGCGCCACCAAACCCGGATTCTGCGCCAACGCGGCAAACACGGAAGAATAGCTGCGCCGAAGCTCCTCCGTCCACGACTGGGCGTCCGTAAAACACCCTTGTAAAAGCCCCCGCACCATCCGCCCCGGCCCGGGCGAGGCATTCTCGTAGGCCGACGTGAAATGAAGCCGCCATCCATCCGCCGCCCGCCGGACCATCCCCTCGATCAGCTGGTCCTTGTTCGTGAAATAGTGCAGCAGGCCACCCTTGCTGACCCCGGCTTCGGCCGCCACGGCATCAAAGGTCAGCCGCGAAACGCCCTCCCGTGCCGCCACCGTTTCCGCCGCGTCGAGCAGTTGGTCCCTGAGGGACGATGAAGTGAGTTTTCCCATGCCGCGCCGCAACCAAACCGTCCAGACGGTCGGAGTCAAACCGTCTGGACGGTCGGACTCGATTTTCCCTGTCATGCAAATCATTCCACCCCTTCGACGAACGAGGCGGGCCAGACGTGACAGAACCGCGTCGATTCTTGCCTGCCGCTGGGTGCGCGGAGCCTCTGGCCCGCAGAATGAGCCCTCAAAATCCGCCGTTTCCCAATGATCCGCCAAATCAACGAGCCAGGTTTCCCCGATCTCAGGAAATGGTGCTGCCGGGTTCGCTTCCGCGGGCCAAAGACTCCGCTCTCAAGCATCTTCCGCCAAGCGGCGTATCACCTCGTTCCGTTCCTCCAACAGCCGCCGCATGTATCGCTCCAGAAAGAGCACATCCGCCAAACGCCCTAGCACACCAAGCGGTGCAGTGTAGTCGAAGACATCCGTCATCCGCGTCCCACTCGGAATCTCCTCAAAGTGGTGATCGTGGACAAATCCAGCGAACGCCCCCGAAATCATCGAGTCCCGGAAGTGGACCGGCTTCGTCATCGCATCGATACGACTGGCGAGCCGCTGCCGCACGCCGAAATGGGTCGCCTCCCACGTCACCGTCTCCCCCGCCTCGATCAGCCCCGAAGTCCGCCCCGCAACCGCCTTCTCACCGTGCCTCGTCTGGCTCTCCTGATGGACATCGATGCTCCGCGCGAAATCGAACACCCTTTCGATCGGTGCGGCGATGTCAGTAACGATTTCAATCCGGGGCACACCCGGAGTTTGGAGGCAACAACCGCTCAGGCAAGCCCCACAAGGAACTTGGCACTTTTCACCCGGAAGCTCCATCCCTAGGCAGACCGAGTGCTATTCTCCCGCTGGCTGCAAACCCTCGACCAATCAAGCGACCGGATCGCTCTGATCGATGGAGCGGAGCACATTACCTTTTCAGATCTCCACAAGCGCTTAACCCGGTTGCCGAAAGCGAACGGACCTGTGATCGCGCAAGGATCCGCCGTCGATATCGCGCTCGCCGCTTTGCGTGGTTGGCGCGATGGACAGCCGGTCCTCCCGTTGGAAAAAGGAGCTGCCATCCCGGAGCTACCCGCGTCATTTCCCGAAGGCACGGCGCACTTGAAGCTAACCCCGGGCATCGAAGGAAAACCCCGCGCCGTATTCTTTTCCGCGGAACAGATCGCAGCCGACGCCGACCGCCTCGCCGCAGCGATGCACCTGCACCATGAGGTGCCGAACCTGGCCGCAGCATCGCTCACGCACTCCTACGGCTTCTCCAGCATCATCCTGCCCCTGCTGCTGCACGGCGTGCCAGTGCACGTCGTGGAAGTGCCCTTCCCGAAAATCATGGCTGATGCCATCGCGCAGCACGATGGCGTGGTGCTGCCGGGAGTCCCCTCGATGTGGAAGGCATGGCATCGCTCGGGGATCCTGCGCGAGGCCAAGATCGCGCTCGCCGTCTCAGCCGGCGCACCACTGTCGCTCGAACTGGAATGCTCGGTCTTCAACGACTGCGGCCTGAAGCTCCACAATTTCTACGGAGCCAGCGAATGTGGCGGGATCTCCTACGACACCAGCGAGACACCACGGGAAAGCGCCGCCGATCTCGGCACGCCCTTGCCCGGAGTCAGCGTGAAGGTTTGCGAGTCAGGGCGCTTCCTCATCGGGAGCACCTCGGTCGCACTCGGCTACGAGTCGAAACGCGAAAGCGAGATCCTCGGCAATGGCAGCTTTCTCACCCAGGACTTCGGACGCATTGAAGACGGACGCATGATGTTAGAAAGCAGCGGCGCGGAATCCATCAACGTCGCCGGCCGCAAGATCGGCCCGGCAAAAATCGAGGCCGCCCTCATGGCCAGCGGTCTGGTGATGAGAGCCCGCGCCTTCGGCGTCCCCAGCCACGATCCCGAGCGCGTCGAAGAAGTCACCGCCATGGTGGAACTGAAATCCGGCACGCTCGAGCAACTCCGCCAGCGCATGACCGAAGTCCTCGCCGGCTGGGAAATGCCTCGCCATTGGGAGACGGCCGCGGACGATTCCCTGTGGACGCTTTCCCGCGCCGACCTTAAAAGGCGGCACTCATGATTCCCACATGGACTCGCCGGAACTGGATCGGATTGTCCGGCTTCGCCCTGCTCGGATGCCAAGAGCGCAAGGCACCAACTGCTACGAAGCCAACGCCAATCCCGGCCACACGGAAACTTTTCGCCGGCCCATTCTCCGTCAATGTTCCCGATGACTGGGCCAAAACGGCCGTGATCAAGCAGGTGCCCATGCATCCGCTTTACACCGCGGAGGAGTGGAAGCAGACGCAAACGGACCAACAGTTCATTCTCAAGCCAAGCTATTACAACCGTCCGCTTCACTGGGCCATCCGCCTGCCAGCTGCCACGCCGAGCGGCATCCCCATCGAACCCGAGAACGCCGACGATGACTCGGAGGCAGCCCAGATCCTGATTCACAAGGCGGACGAGTGGGGATCAATCATGACGGACGGCACTGTAGGCCGGGAGAAGCCCGACAAATCACTCGGCACTCTTCGGAAGCAGATCGATGAGGCCGCCACAGGCGATGGCGATGTGAGTTCGCCCGCCTTTGTGGATGGGAGCGCTGGCTTTCCGACCTTGAAGAAGCGCCTTGAGTTTGATGGAGGTCACGGAATTCGGACCGTCACGCAATGGTTGTTCGAAAACGACCTCATGAGAAAGGGACGCCTTCACTACCTTTTTGTCGGCATGTCGGACGACAACACCTGCCAAATCATCGCCACCTTCCCGATCACATTACCCGGCTTGCCGGATGACTCACCTGACGCCGAACACTTGGGCCGAAGCTCAAGGCGCGAGGAAGATCTCTCCCAAAACTTCGAAGCCTACTGCACCGAGGCCGAAGCGTGGCTTGCCACGCACGCCGCGGAGATTACTCCGGGCTTGCAGACCTTGGACGACATGATCCGAAGCCTCGTCGTCCGCCGCTGGGAGTGAAGCCGCTCAGGAAGCGCTCTCCTGCCCGCTGAGCATGATCTTCGCCGAGGCAAGCGGCCGGTCACCCACACTGACCTCACCCGACACTTGGATCATCCCACCAAGACGCCCCTCGACCTCGGCCTTCAGCGTCAACGTTTCCCCCGGCTTGGCCACTCCCAGAATCTTCGCCCCACGCACCCCGGTCAGCAGCAGATTCTCCAAAGGCGGAATCGCCGGATCACTCTGCGCCACCACCCCGCCGAGCTGCGCAATCGCCTCGATCAGGATCACCCCGGGCATCAGCGGATTCCCCGGAAAGTGCCCGGCGAGAAAGCCCTCGTCACCCCGCACTAGGTAGCTGGCAGTCGCGGATTTCCCCGGATCGAGCGTTTCGATCGCATCGACGAAGCGGAATTCCGGCCCGTGGGGCAGCGCAGCGAGAGGATCTTGCATCGCTGCGATCCATCCCCTCCCCAGCCGCCCTGACAAGCCCCGAGAGGCTCTAACACTACGGAAATTTCCATCGACCGTGTGGATTCAAACACGTTAGACTCGCCGCGCTGTTGTCCATGCCCTCCTTGGAAAGCCAAACTCTCCCCCGGCCCGATTCCGCGGCCGCGCAAGCGCGCCGCTGGTGGCGCTGGCCATGGGAAATGGCGGCCACGCTCGGAGGCATCGCCTACTGGGGCATCTTCGGGCTGCTCTTCACCGCGATCTCGATTCCCCTGATCATCCTGCTCCCCTGCGCCACCGCGAAAAAGCTCGGCCGCAGCATGCTGCACCGGGCCTTCCGGGTTTTCGTGGCCTACCTGCGGGCCACCGATCTGGTCTACGCCGACTTGAGCTCGCTCGATGCCCTGGAGGAGGAAAAGCAGCCCGTCATCATCGCGCCGAACCACACCTCCCTGTGGGACGCCGTCTTTGTGATTTCCAAGCTCCCGCAGCCGATCTGCATCATGAAGGAGGCGATCCTGAAGAATCCCTTCCTCGGCGGCGGCGCCCGGCTGGCCGGCTACATCCCCAATGGATCCTCCTCCCGGATGGTGAAAGACGCTGCCGGGGCGCTCCAGAAGGGCGGGCAGCTCCTCCTTTTCCCCGAGGGCACCCGCACCCGCCGCGAAGCCCGCTGGATCAATCCCCTGCGCGGCGGCTGCGCCCTGATCGCCCGGAAAGCCGGCGTCGCCGTCCGCCCGGTTTTCATCCGCAGCAATACCCGCTTCCTCGAAAAAGGCTGGCCGCTCTGGCAAAAGCCGGAATTCCCCATCCGCATCAGCATTGAGCTCGGCGAACCGGTCCTGCCGGGGGAAAACGAGACCGCACACGAGTTCACCAAGCGGCTCGAGGGGATCTACGAGCAGAATCTTTCCCGCGCCCACAAGCTGCGGCGGCAGGTGGAAGCGGGCTGACGCGGAAGGAATTCCGAATTCCGCTTGTGACGCGGGTCCGCCCTCCCCTACGTTCCGCCCGCCGCGCGGGAAGCCCTCCTACCTTTTGCGGCAGTATCGCGCCCATGAAAGCCATTCTTGCCCTGGAAGACGGCCGCCTTTTCGAAGGCCGTGCCTTCGGAGCCTCCGGAACGACCACCGGGGAAATCTGCTTTAATACCTCGATGACGGGCTACCAGGAGGTCATCACCGACCCCTCCTACCGCGGTCAAATCGTCTCGATGACCTACCCGCAGATCGGAAACTACGGGATCAATCCGGAAGACGCCGAGTCGTCCGCTCCACACGTCCGCGGCTTCGTGATCGGCGAACTTTCGCCCGTCGCCTCGAACTGGCGCTCGCGGATGACCCTGCCCGACTACTTCTCGGAGCACGGTGTGCTGGGCATCGAGCACGTCGACACCCGCGCCCTGACCAAGCACCTGCGCTCCCGCGGTGCCATGCGCGCCTGCCTGACCACCCAGCTTTCCAGCGAGGAAGCCATCTCCACCGCCCGGAAGTCCCCTTCCATGGAAGGCATGGACTACGTGCAGGAAGTCTCCACCCCGAGCGATTACCTCTGGGATTCCGAGTCACGTCGCTTCACCCTGCCGAATGCCCTGACCGGCCATCTCGACACCTACTTCGAGCTGCCCCCGATCAAGCATCGCATCGTCGCCTTCGACTTCGGCATCAAGTGGAACATCCTCCGCCGCCTGCGCCAGGCCGGCTTCGAGGTGGACGTGGTGAATTCCCGCACCACCGCCGAAGCGGTCCTGGCCAAAAACCCGGACGGCATCTTCCTCTCGAACGGCCCGGGCGACCCGGCCGCCCTCGGCTACATCCACGAGGAAATCAAGAAGCTCATCGGCAAGAAGCCCGTCTTCGGCATCTGCCTCGGCAATCAGATCCTCGGCCACGTCTTCGGCGGCAAGACCTACAAGCTGAAGTTCGGCCACCGCGGTGGCAACCAGCCGGTCAAGGACCTGCGCAGCGGACGGATCTCCATCACCTCGCAGAACCACGGCTTCGCCGTCGATCCCGACTCGCTGCCGTCGAACGCGGAAGTCACTCACATCAATCTGAACGACGACACCGTCGAAGGCATCCGCCACAAGGACATGCCCGTGTTCTCCGTCCAGTATCACCCGGAAGCCGCCCCCGGCCCGCACGACGCGACCTACTTCTTCGAAGAATTCGCCTCCCTCATCGACTCCACCAAATAGCTTCTACCACTGATCACCGATCACTGATCACTGATCACTTCCGAATGAACACCATCGTCACCGGTCTCCAGTGGGGAGACGAAGGCAAAGGCAAGATCGTCGATTACCTCACCGAGTCCGCTGACGTCGTCGTCCGCGGCCAAGGCGGCAACAATGCCGGCCACACGGTCATCGCCCGTGGCACGAAGTACATCCTGCACCTGCTCCCCTCCGGCATCCTCTGGGACGGCAAGATCAACATCATCGGCAACGGCGTCGTCGTCGACCCGGTCGGCCTTGTCGCGGAAATCGAGCGCGTCGAAGGCCAGGGCGTCTCCATCACCCCGGACAAGCTCCTCATTTCCGACCGCGCACACGTCGTGCTTCCGCTGCACAAGGAACTCGATGCCGCCCGCGAAGCCGCCCTCGGCGATCGCAAGATCGGCACCACCAAGCGCGGCATCGGCCCGGCCTATGCCGACAAGATCAACCGCAACGGACTGCGCATCGCCGACCTGCTCGATGAGGCTTACTTCCGCGAAATGGTCGCGCACCGCACCGCCGACGCGAACGAGGTGCTCGCCAAGTTCGGCCTGCCCACCTTCAACGCCGAGGAACAAGCCGACGAAGTGCTCGCCGCCTTCGCCCGCCTGAAGCCACACGTGAGCAATACCATTCCGGTGCTCCACAAGGCGTGGAAGGCAGGAAAGATCATCCTCTTCGAAGGTGCCCAGGGCTCGCTGCTCGATATCGACTTCGGCACCTATCCCTTCGTCACCTCGTCGAATACCACCTCCGGCGGCTCCTGCACCGGCACCGGCCTCCCGCCGACATCGATCCAGCAGGTCATCGGCGTCTGCAAGGCCTACACAACTCGAGTCGGTTCCGGTCCCTTCCCGACCGCCGATGAAGGCTTGTCGCAGTATCTGCACGATCTTGGCCGCGAATTCGGCGCCACCACCGGCCGCCCGCGCGGTTGCGGCTGGCTGGATGCCGTCCTGCTCCGCCACGGCTGCATGGTCAATGGCGCCACCGGCCTCGCGGTCACCAACCTCGACGGCCTCGACAACTACGCCACGCTCCAGATCTGCACCGGCTACGACATCGATGGCATCATCCACGAGCTCCCGCCGGCCGATCGCCACGCCTGGGACCGCGCCGTGGCCGTTTACGAAGAGCTTCCCGGCTGGCAGCAGGACACCACCGCCTGCACCGATTTCATCGACCTGCCGGCAAACGCGAAGGCCTACCTCAAGCGCCTCAGCGAACTCTGCGACACGCCCGTGAAATTCGTCGGCGTCGGCCCGGACCGTGCTCAAACGTTAGTCGTCTGAAATTCACTACCGCTTCATGCAATCCGCGTCCCCCCTCCCTAGCTTCGGCCGCGACATGAATGACTCCTCCATTCCCCGGCACATTGCCATCATCATGGATGGCAATGGTCGCTGGGCGAAAGAGCGAGGCAAGCCCCGCATCTCCGGCCACCGCGCCGGCGCCGAGTCCGTGCGCGAATGTGTGGAAGGCTGCAAGCAACTCGGCGTCGAGTATCTCACACTCTACGCCTTCTCCTCCGAGAACTGGAATCGCCCCGCCGCCGAAATCACGGCGCTGATGGCGTTGCTAGAGCGCTTCCTCGAAGAAAAGGCCGGGGAGCTGATGAAGCAAAACGTCAAGCTGACCGCCATCGGCCACCTTGAGCGCTTGCCGGATCGCACTCGCCGCAAGCTCAACAAGGCAATCGAGCGCACCTCGGGAAACACCTCGCTGACTCTCATTCTCGCGCTCTCCTACGGTGCCCGCGAAGAAATTGTCGAAGCCGCCCGCTCCCTGGCCGTCGACGCCGCCGCGGGAAAAATCGACCCCGCACAGATCGACAACGCCACCTTCGCCTCGCGGCTCTACACTGCGGACATCCCGGACCCGGACCTCCTGATCCGCACCTCCGGCGAGCTGCGCGTTTCGAATTTCCTGCTCTGGCAGATCAGCTACGCGGAGATCGTCATCTTCAAGAAATTCTGGCCCGACTTCCATCAGGCCGATCTCAATGAAGCGGTGCAGGAATACGCCCGCCGCCACCGCCGCTTCGGCGGACTCTGAGACTCGCGCGGCCATTTGGGTCATCCGTGAAATTTCCTGTCTGATTTCGGGACGGGCTTCACAGATGATTTCATACGATGTCCGAAGTGTCCGATGCCGAGCTGCTCTCGAAGTGGCTGAAGCACCAATCCGAAGAAGCGTTCCGCGCGCTGACGGCGAGGTATGCCGGACTCGTTTTCATGGCCGCACGGCAGACCTGCCGGAATGAGGCGCTGGCAGCGGACGCAGCCCAGCTGACCTTCATCACCCTCGCCCGCAAGGGAGCTTCCTTGTCAGGCAGAGCCACCCTCGCAGGCTGGCTGCACCGGACGGCCGTCTTCCACTCCAGGAACGCCCTTCAATCGCAGCGGAGTGAATCACGGAAGCGGGACGAATTTGAAACCCACTTCCGGAGCATGACACCCGATCCCTCTGGAGAGACATGGGAAGAAATCGAACCCCTGCTCGCCGAAGCACTCGATGCACTGCCGGGCAAGGACCGCGATGCGCTTTTGCTCCGCTACTATCGGCGGCTGAGCCTGAAAGAGATTGCCGAAGTCCAGACGATCAGCGCCGCCGCCGCGCAGAAACGGGTGGACCGGGCGATTGAACGGCTACGACGCCAATTTACCCTTCGCGGATGCGTGGCGGGCAGTGGCTTGGGCGCGGCCCTTGCACACGGCCTGGGCGGCATCCCCTCCGTTCCATCGGCCACCGTCGCGTCATTGACGAAACAGTCGATCGCCGCCGCTGCGTCCGCGGCAATGCCTTCGCTTCTGAGTCTTCTCCTTTCTCTCTTCGCCATGAAAAAAGCCCTCGTGATCCTGTCGGCAATTCTTCTCCTCGCAGTGGTCGGAACTTTGGCGCTCCGGGCAAAACCGGCGACTCCCCCTTCAACACCGGTCAACATCGCGAGCCAACCTGCGAGTGACGCCAGATCTCGCCTGCGCCCGGTCGGCGTCGACGCTCAAGCCGCCAATCCAGCCGCCGCCGAACAGGAGCGGTTGAAGAAACTCTATGGGGAAGAGCAGTGGCGCGTCTCGACCCGGACCGCGGAAGATGTCGTGGCATGCGTGCAAGCGATCCGCAGCATGGTCGACCCCCAGCTCTCCAAGTTGAAGCCTGACGAAAGCTTGGGAAGCATGGCCCTCATGAAAATCACCGGGCCGGATGCCCTTCCTCCCGACAAATTGGCGGAGGTACAGCAGCTCTCTCTCGATTACACGAAGCGGAGGTGGGAGGAATCACGACAAGCCTTGGACCGCTTCAATCGCGCCCCAGCTCCGTTGCTGGAACTGCTCCTCGCATCGGATGCGTGTGCCTCCGGCAAGATGTCGCTGGAAGACTATGAGAAGCTGCGCAACGGCAACCCTGACTTCGAAGCAGTGGCGATTCCCGTCGACCTCGTAAACCGGAACATCAACGCCGACTTTGGACAACCACTCAAGGATCCCGCTTTCGTTGAGGCTCTTGGAAGTCACCTCAACGAGCTCGGGCGAACCCGGCTGGACGAGATCGCCCGGGAACGTGCTTCTGCCAAACCCGTATCCACCTCGACCTTCGACCTCCTGCCACCCACCCGTTTGGAAAACCTCGCCGCGCAGGCAAAAGGTGCCCGGCAGATCATCGAGTCGCTCGTGGAGTCAGGGGAGATGAAGTAGCCCTGCTACTCTGGCAACGAGAAGGCCACATAAGCATCACCGCTTTTCGTCCCCATCTTCCCACCACCACAGGCGACCACCACGTACTGCCGCCCTCCCACCGAGTAGGTCGCAGGTGTCGCGTAGCCACCGGCTGGCAGCTTGGCTTTCCAAAGCTCTTGTCCGGTGCGGCGGTCGAACGCCCGGATGTGCTCGTCCCTGCTGGCAGCGATGAATACCAAGCCGCCGGCAGTGATGACCGGTCCGCCATAGTTCTCAGTGCCGGTCTTGGGAATGCCTTTGGCGGTCAGTTCGGGATACTCACCGAGTGGAACCGACCACTTGTAGTCGCCGGTATTCAAGTCAATGGCATTGAGCGTGCCCCACGGCGGTTTGACCGCGGGATAGCCCTGCGGGTCCAGGAAGCGATTGTAGCCGGTAGTCGTGTAAGGCGAAACGGCGGGGCTCCCATCGCCTCCCGGCTCGGTCTTGCGCGCAGGGTCGTTCACCTCCTCGCCAAAGAGGAAATCCGCGAGCTGCTGGCGCTGCGCTTCACTCAGGAAGGCGAAGGCCGGCATCACCTTCCGACCGGTCTGAAGAAGGGAAACCACGTCCGGCTTCTTCAGCCGCTGGGACACGTCTGTTAGATTCGGGACGTTCTGGGCAGGGTTGCCCTTGCGATCCACACCGTGGCAGGCGGCGCAGAGCTGGGTGTAGAATGTTTCGCCAGTGGTCGCGGCCGCATTTCCTTTCGCAGGCACCATGGTGAGAATCCACGGCATCTCGTTGGCATTGACGTAGAGAACACCATCGGGATCAGCCGCCGCTCCACCCCACTCCGCCCCGCCGTCGAAGCCGGGAAAGATGATCGTCCCCTGCTCGCTCGGCGGCGTGAAGGGAGCATGCGGCTTCAGCTTCTCGAAACGTTCCAAGACGACGTGATGCGCCTCCGGCGAAACATCGGTAACGAGGTCCTTGCTGAAAACTTGCCGTGCAAACGGTGCCGGCTTCGAAGGAAGCGGCTGCGTCGGCCATGCCGACTCCCCCGCAAGATCGGAAGGCAGCACCGGCTTTTCCTCGATCGGAAACAGCGGCTCACCCGTCACTCGATCGAAGACAAAAACATGCCCCGACTTCGTGACCTGCGCCACCGCATCGATGCGCCGGCCATCTCGCGTGATCGTGAGCAAATTCGGCGGCGCGGGCAGATCGCGATCCCACAGGTCGTGATGGACGAACTGGAAATGCCAGACGCGCTTGCCGGTATTGGCATCGAGCGCGAGCAGGCAATTCGCGTAAAGATTCTGACCAATGCGATCCCCTCCCCAGAAATCGAAGGCCGCAGAACCGGTCGGACAAAAAACCAGCCCGCGCGCTTCATCCACGGCGAAGCCGGTCCAGACATTCGCTCCGCCCAGCCGGCGGGAGGCATCGGGCGGCCACGTCTCACTACCCGGCTCGCCGGGCTGCGGGATCGTGTCGAACCTCCAGACCAATTCACCGGTGCGGACATTGTAGGCACGGATCGGTCCCGGCGCGGCAGGCCCTGGCCCCTCCCCGAGCCGCATGCCCATGATCAGGAGATCGCGATAAATCACCCCCGGAGTATTCGCGGTGAGGTAGAGGTTCCCCGCCTCGCGCCCCAGACCCTCCTTCAGATCGACGCTGCCGCCCTTTCCGAAAGAGGAGATCCGCTTTCCGCTGCGCAGGTCGATCGCATGCAGGTAGCGGTCATTCGCATAGAGGATCCGAGCATCATCACCCGTGCCCCACTGAACAACACCGCGATTCACCCCACTCTTCGCCAATCCTTCCTTCGCCGGATCGAACCGCCACTTTTCCATCCCGCTCGCAGCATCGAGGGCGACCAGTTGGAAATCAGGCGAGGTGCCGTAGAGCACGCCGTCAATCACCAGCGGGTTGCATTGGATCTGCGAGCGGTTCTCTGCATCAGCTCCGCCGGCGTGATAGGTCCAGGCAGGCTGAAGCTTCGAAACATTCTCCGGCGTGATCTGGGCGAGCGCGGAATAGTGGCTGCTCGTCTTGTCCCCCAGATAGGCAGGCCAATCGGTGTCGGCGCCCTTTGCGGCAGCCAGCATGAGAAGAAGAGCGAATGACTTCATGAAAAGCGGGGTGCTCCGATTACGTGAGCGACTCCCTGATTTCTCTGATGAAATCGCAGCCGGACAATCATTGTCGCGTTCCTCCGCCTCCTCAGACAAAAATGTCCGCTTAAGTTGTTTTTGGTGAGAATTTTTCTGGTTTCAACCCAAGACTCGCACTTTTCCTGATCCCATTCATGCGACGCCGCTTCGTGATCGCCATCGCCAGCTTGCACGCTCTGACAGTCCCTGTTCTCGCCGCGGACCTGTACGTTTCGCCGCTGGGCAATGACCGCCAGCCGGGAACGACAGAGGGTCCGTTGGTGTCCTTGACCGCAGCTCGCGATGCTGCACGCCGCATCGTCGGCAAGGAAGCCGTCACCATCCACGTGGCGGATGGTATTTACTACCTCCCCGAAGCCCTCGTCCTCACTGCCGCTGACTCGGGAACTCCGGCATTTCCGGTGACCTGGAAAGCGGAGCATGAAGGCAAAGCCGTCCTCAGCGGCGGCAGCAAGCTCGCCCTCCAGTGGCAGCCTTATCGCGATGGCATCTGGCAAGCGACCACACCCGCCGGATTGTCGATCGACCAGCTCTTCATCGACGGCACCCGCCAGCGCATGGCCCGCTATCCGAACTACGATCCGGCCAAGCCCACCGCCGCCTACCAAGGCTTCGCCGCCGATGCCATCTCGAAGGAACGCGCCGCACACTGGGCGGATCCCGCCGGTGGCTACATCCACGCCATGCATGTGGCTCGATGGGGAGGCTATCACTACCGCATCACCGGCAAGAAAGCCGACGGCACGCTACAGTATGAGGGAGGCTGGCAGAATAACCGGCAGATGGGCATGCACGCCCAACAGCGAATGGTGGAAAACATCTTCGAGGAGCTTGATGCACCCGGCGAGTGGTTCCACAACGCGAAGACCAACACCCTCTACTACTTCCCCGAGGCTGGGCGGAATCCCAGCGACGCCAACGTCGAGATCGTCCGGCTCAGCCATCTGGTAGACGTCCGCGGCACCGCCGCCGACCCAGTGCGCCACCTCACCTTCCAAGGTTTCGTCATCCGCCATGCCGCCCGCACTTTCATGGAGAACCGCGAGCCGCTGCTCCGCTCCGACTGGACCATCTATCGCGGTGGAGCGTTCACCCTGACCGGCACCGAGAACGTCGCTATCCTCGACTGCGAGTTCGATCAGCCAGGCGGCAACGCGATCTTCTTCAACCAATACCACCGCCGCGCCCTGGTGAAGGGCTGCCACATCCATGACACCGGGGCGAGTGGCGTCTGCTTCGTCGGGGATCCTGCGGCCGTTCGCGATCCGCTTTTTGAATACAGCCAGACCCAGGACCTCACGAAGATCGACACAACGCCGGGGCCCAAGACCGATAACTACCCCGCCGATTGCGCGGTCGAGGACTGCTTGATCCACGGCATCGGCCGCGTCGAACGCCAGCCCGCCGGCGTCCAGATCTCAATGTCATCCCGCATCTCGTTGCGCGACCTTTCGATCTACGACTGCGCCCGGGCCGGCATCAATATCGGCGACGGCTGCTGGGGAGGCCACCTCATCGAATATTGCGATGTTTTCGACACCGTCCTCGAAACCCACGACCACGGCTCCTTCAACTCCTGGGGCCGCGACCGCTACTGGACCTCGAACCACCGCGGCATCTCCCAGCCACAGGTCGAGAAGAACCCGAAGCTCCCTTACCTCGATGCCGTCGAAACCACCGTCATCCGCGACTCGCGCTGGCGCTGCGACCACGGCTGGGACATCGACCTCGATGACGGGTCCTCGAACTACGAGATCTATCGTAATTTGCTCCTCGCCGGCGGCCTCAAGTTCCGCGAGGGCTACGGCCGGAAGGCGCACGACAACGTCATCGTCAACAACGGCCTCCACCCTCACGTCTGGTTCACCCACAGCGGCGACTCCGTCACGGGAAACGTGCTGATGAAACCCCACGCCGAAATCGGCATGCCGGAAGGCTGGGCCGCCGCATTCAACAGGAACTTCTTCACCTTCCCAGCCCTCCTCGGCGCCTCCCGAAAACAGGGAGGTGATGCGGACTCGATCGCCATCGCCCCGGACTTCGTCGATGCCGTGAAGGCAGACTTCCGCCTCAAGGAAAACTCTCCCGCACTCAAAGCCGGCTTCACGAACTTCCCGATGGACCAATTCGGCGTGAAGAAGCCGTCGCTCAAAACCATCGCCAAAACACCGGCGATCCCTGCGCTCAAGTCCGCGGGCGAAACGCCAGCTTCTGGTGAAACCATCCCCCAATATTGGCTCGGAGCCCTTCTCCACTCTCTGGCAGGCGAGGAATTTTCTGCCTTCGGAACGGCTCGCGAGGATGGCGGCGTGCAGTTGGCCCAAGTTCCACAAAATTCACCTGCCGCGAAAGCCGGCCTCCAAGAGAACGACCTCATCCAAGGAGTGAACGGAAGGAAGGTCACCAAAGCCGCCGATCTTTTCGCCGCCCTGAACGGAACCGGCGACCAAGCACCAAAGATATTCCTGATCCGGAACCAGAAGCCAGTGACGCTCACGATTTCCAGAGTGACACCCCAGTCGCCATGAATCGCGCCGTCTAAAAGCAGGCTGCACGATGACCCCTAGGCGAGGTGAGCACCTCGTTTTCATTGGGCACCCCGGCTCCCATGAACCGGCGAAATGCCCCCGCGGAATTGTCACATGCGGGGAATTGTGAGGGGTGCGGAGGTACACAGGATGCTCCCCGGAAAGCGGAGCCGCCCTGGATTCCATCCGGCAAAACCGGACAGAATCACCCGGCGATCTCCGTAATTCCAATCTCCCCTCCAGGGTGGCCTACGCCCCGCCCGACCGAATAGGCGGGCGGGGCGGGGGCGGCCCGACTTCTTGGGCGCGGCTCGATTTTTTTTGTCGAAAGCCGCCGGTTTCATTCGCAAATGGCCGAATTCGGAGCTGCCCTCCCTCCAAAGAGGGATCGCTCCGAACCATTTCGACCTCGATTTTCCCCTTCTGACGGAGTAGGGTTCCTACCACATTCGTGGTAGTTTGAGGCTTGACGTCGCAATTTCATGCACCAATGTTTGGCATTGTGAATACAGGAAACCCAAAAACCCTGAAACCCAGCTTTTTCACTTGGGATTTCGCACGAACTAAACCGCGTCGGAAGTTACGACGTAATGACGATGTGCCCGTAAAACCCCACTTCCGTATTACAACTCGCCGGAAAAAACCGGCCCGAGGCTTCGCGCTCGTGGTTTCGCTGTCCCTGATGGTCCTCATCACGGTGTTGGCGACAGGCCTGCTCGGCTTGGCTTCGATTGAATTGCGCAAGAGTTCCTCCACGGACGCCCGTGCCGCGGCGTCTGCCAATGCGCGCCTCGGCTTGATGCTTGCGCTCGGCCAGCTGCAAAAGACCCTCGGCGATGACCGCCGGGTGACGGCGGACTCGTCGATTCTGAGCAGCACCGTCCCTCAGCCTAACTTGGTAGGGGCATGGCAATCCTCCTCTACGGGCCTTCTCTCCAATCCCTCAGGATCGGTAGGCGCCCAGGCCTACGACAAGCCCAGCAAATTCAAGGGCTGGCTCGTCGCGGATCCAGAGCCCAAGCGCACGCTCGACCAGAAGATGGCGGAGTCGGCCCCCGAGGCCAACGGGGTGAAAATCTTCAGGGCGGACTCGGATGGATTTGAAATCGAAGTTCCACGCGTTCCCACGACCGATGGAGCCTATTCGTGGGCGGTCTCCCAAGAGGGCACGCGCGCCAAGATCAATGTCGGCGGTCCCGAGAACAGCAAGCGGAACCCGAACGACGACATCATCGCGCAAGCTCGCCCGAATCTCGCCCTTTCTCATAATTACAAGCAGCCGGAAGGCGATTGGGATTCACGCACCGGACGCGTTCTTTCCGTATCCCAATCGAAGCTGGATGAGACCCTTGCCGGCACCGATCTCTCGGGCACTGCTTCCCACGACTACACCGCCCACTCGATGGGCCTGATCACCAATGCCGTGAGAGGAGGCCTGAAGGTCGATCTCAATCTCGGCTTCGAAATGTCCGACACGGACTTCGCCAAGGACACTTTCTCTGCCGGCTATCCGAACCCCTTCCGCGCCGCAGCCGCCGAATTCACCGGCGTCCAGAGCAGCTACCGCGGCCAGCGCCCTCTCTTCAAGCCCCTCTATAGCAGTGCCACACACACCGCGAGATTGGATAATTTCGACGCCGCCAAGGTACTGTTCGACTATCCGGGTTCAGGCGTTCCCACGTTCGATCTGCTCCGGAAGTTCTACCGGATCCCCTACCATCTTTACACCACGTCGGGAGACGGGCTCACCGTCTTCGAGCGCCCGTTTGATCACATCGCCTTCGCCAAGACCGCCACAGTCCCGAGCGGCTTGTTCCGCACTCCGTGGAATACGCCGAATGCCACCACCACCCAAGGAAGCATCCGCCCGGTCGTGGACCGCGTCATGTTCCTGCTCAGCACCGGCCTGACCGCAGCTTCCGAGCCGTGCGTGGTGATCACTCCGGTGGTCACGCTTTGGAATCCCTACAACGTCGCACTCGAGATCGAGGGTGCCGTCGCCTACCCATGGCTGGACGTTCCTTTTGCCTTCGCTTACCGCCTTTACAACCCCGACGGGACCGAAGCCAAAAAGTACGAAATCGGCGCATCCACCCTTCTCGGCCGGCAACTCAAGTCGGTGGGTCACGGACGCAGCGTCGATCCCTACCTCTATGCCGCGATCACTTCGAATGGCTCGAGGATTTCCGGGACCCCCGCGCCGATCCGGTTCCAGCCGGGTGAAGTCCGGGTTTTCACGCCGGCGAGTTCCGCACGCCAGACCTTCACTCCCGTCGATTACTCAAGCCCTTCGGCCCAGGTCAGCATCACGGGAATTACCACCTATCTCCGCCCGGTCGCGAGCTTGAGTGATTTCTCTACCAAGGGCGGCCTGGAAGTGAAGCTCACGACCGAGAAAATGGCTGCCACACAAACGGCGGACATGACCTTCACCATCGTGACCGGTGAAGACTACCCCTGCTTCATTTCGGTGGAGGATGCCACCCGGGCCAAGGGGACTACCGCCACCACCGGCACCCGTGGCCAGGCCATCATGGATGTGCTCCAGCGCTACTACGGCCAGTCTGGCGAGTTCGGCCAGACTAGCGCTGGCCGGAGCAGCGGCTTCAAGAGCACCAAGCAAAGCTATGCCGTGCTGCAAAAGGAGCCTGCACCTTTCGCCGCTCTGGAATTCTATCACCGCTACGCCAAGACCGGCCAGGACCAGTCCGCCGACTTGGTCTACACCGGGAATCCCCGCCAGCCGTGGATGTCGTCCTACATGACCAATGCGACCTTCCCGAGCGGCCCGCAGTACAAGCTGCGCGTCCGCGGCCCGCTCACCACCTTCGGCAATTTGCTTGAAGTGGAAAATGGCTCCGGCGGGCGCCGGGCTTTCTATGGGCCTTCCAACACGGCCAAGGATGGCAAGTCGAAGCTGCCCTTCTTCGAAATCCCACGCGCTCCGATGCTCTCGCTCGCGGAATTTCAGAATGCTGACCTCACCTTCACCCCCTTCGGACCGGCCAACCAGTTCGCAAACAGCTGGGCCAGCGCCTACATTGCGCGGAATAAAGTCGGGATTGCAAACACAGCGGGGGCAGACCCCAAACCAACGATCTATGACACCGCATTCCTGGCCAATGAGGCCTTATGGGACGGCTTCTTCTTCAGCGGCGCCGCACCTGTCATCGAGCCCACCTCTGGCAGCGGCAGCGCCAACGTCTGGACCAAGCCCAATGCGCCCCGCCGCCAGCTGTCGGATGTCCTGGAGAAGTTCGTCAACGATCCCCAGCAGAATCCCTTGCGCAATCCTCGCATGCGTCTCGTGAAGGGCGACCGTACCGAGACCGACCTGATCCGGGATCTCGAGCAACCCGAAGGCTGCATGAAGATCGCCGCCCACCTCATGGTGGACGGGGCTTTCAACATCAACTCGACGAGCGTTGAGGCGTGGACCGCACTCCTCTCCGGACTTCGCGGCAGCAAATTTGCCGTGGATTCTGGCAGCGCGCCGGCGTCCTCATCCAATCCCTTCCCTCGCTTCCACTACCCGAGCGGTGCCGAGAATGATGACTGGAATGGCTTCAAGACCCTGACCGATGCTCAGATCAAGACCCTCGCCCAGAACATCGTCCATGAGGTGGAAGTCCGCGGACCGTTCCTTTCGCTGGCCGAATTCGTGAACCGCCGCGTCTCTACCGATCCATCAGGCCTCAAGGGTGCCATCCAGACGGCGATCGACAATACCACGATCAACCAGGCAGCAGGATACGACACCATTGGAGCTACAGCCCTCGCCCTTTATCCCATCACGTCCAAGAGCAATATCAGCCCGCTCAAAACCGGCGTCGGCATCCCCGGCTACCTGACCCAGGCGGATGTGCTCCAGTCGCTGGCTCCCGTCATCACCCCTCGCTCGGATACCTTCACGATTCGTGGCTATGGTGAGGCCCACGATTCCGCGGGGAAAATCATCGCCACCGCCACCTGCGAAGCCGTCGTCCAGCGCTATGCTGATTTCGTCGACACCAAAGACGATGCCTATACCCCTGTGGCGAATCTCAACCCCGTCAATGCGAAGTTCGGCAGGCGCTTCAAGGTCGTTTCTTTCCGCTATCTTTCGGTGGAGGAAATGCGAAGCTGAGCGGGCGCCGCATGAGGTATCACGCGCTGCATGCGGCACCACTTCACGAGTCCTATGAAATTCCATCTGCCCTTGCTGGGATCCGTCTTCCTGTTCCTCAGCCAGTCCCTCCATGGTTTGCCTCTCCGGGTGCTGGCTTGGGATGAAACCATTGCCGCACGCAAGCTGGCGATTTCCAATGGCAAGGATGCGACAGAACTCAAGGACCTCCACCCTCTCAGCCGGTCTCCCAAGATCAATGTGACCGGCGGCGATACGCCCCCGATGCTGCAGGCGCTCGATAAGACGGACGCCAAGGGTGCGCCTGCCTCGGATCCCATCCGCATCCCGGCAAATGTGACACATCCACTCGCCTTGCTGATGCCGGACCCGAAGGCCGCCACCGGCATCCGCACCGTGGTTCTGGAAGACGATCCGGCGGGCTTCCAGTGGGGGACGATCCGGATGATCAATGCCACCGGCAAGGAACTCCTCTTCAAGGCCGAAACGAAAGTCAGCGTCTTGGCCGCCGGATGGACCCCTGTCGATATTTCACTTGGCGGCAAACGGCGCAACATGGAGGTCCTGCTTGCGCTGAAGGAACAGCCCAAGCAACCCCTCTTCTCTGCAATTTGGGAATACCGGGACGATCAACGCCAGCTGGTCTTCGTGATTCCGAACAAGGACGCCGGAGAGTCACCCGTGGATTTCAAGGTGATCCTGGAAGACAAGGCCGACGAGGATGCCGCGAAGCAGAACGCCGCACAGCAAGGCGGCGCGAAGCCAAACTGACAGCTCCGCCGGACACCTCCGCGGGTTGATCATTTTCCGCGATCTCATGGCCGCATCTGGTCAATTCCTTGCGGATTCGACCCATTTCTGACGATTGGATTGAACCGGGCGGGGCGCAGGCGTTTGATACGCTCGCCATGAGCGCTCCCGTCCGCCACGCCGAACTCCTCGCTTGGGTCGAGGAAATGACCACCCTCTGCCAGCCTGATGCCGTCGAATGGTGCGACGGCTCCCAGGAGGAATGGGACCGGCTTTGCCAGCTTCTCGTCGAAAAGGGCACCTTCACCCGGCTCGATCCGGCCAAGCGCCCGAACTCCTTCCTCGCCCGCTCCACGCCGTCGGACGTCGCCCGCGTGGAAGACCGCACCTTCATCTGCACCCGCCGCAAGGGCCTCGCCGGCCCCACCAACCACTGGATGGAGCCTTCCGAAATGAAGGCCCTGCTCCGGGAGAAATTCACCGGCTCCATGAAGGGACGTACGATGTACGTCGTACCATTCTGCATGGGCCCGCTCGATTCGCCGCTCGCCAAGATCGGCGTGCAGGTCACCGACAGCGCCTACGTCGCGGTAAACACCCGCATCATGGCCCACATGGGCAAGAAGGTGCTCGATCGGCTCGAGGCGGAAGCAGCCGAGGAACTTCCCCACAAGCGCGATGGCCACGGCCGCTTCATCCCCTGCCTCCACTCCATCGGCGCGCCGCTCGCTTTAGGCCAAGCCGACGTCGCGTGGCCGTGCAATGAGGACAAGTACATTGTCCATTTCCCGGAAAGCCGCGAGATCTGGTCCTACGGGTCCGGCTACGGCGGCAATGCCCTGTTAGGCAAGAAATGCCTCGCCCTCCGCATCGCCAGCAACATCGCCCGCGAGCACAACTGGATGGCGGAGCACATGCTCATCCTCGGCATCGAATCACCCAAGGGCGAGAAGACCTACCTCACCGCCGCCTTCCCCTCCGCCTGCGGCAAGACCAACCTCGCCATGCTGGTGCCGCCGAAGACCTATTCGGACGCCGGCTGGAAGACCACCATCATCGGCGACGACATCGCCTGGCTGTGGCCACACAAGGATGGCCGCCTCCACGCGATCAATCCGGAGACCGGCTACTTCGGCGTCGCCCCCGGCACCTCCTACGACACCAATCCGATCGCGATGGAGTCGATGAAGGAGAACACCATCTTCACCAATGTCGCCCTGACCGACGACGGCGACGTCTGGTGGGAAGGCCTCACCAAGGAAGCCCCCGCCCATCTCATCGACTGGCAAGGCCAGGACTGGACGCCCGGCTGCGGCCGTCCCGCCGCACACGCCAATGCCCGCTTCACCGCACCGGCGAAGCAGTGCCCGACCATCGATCCCGACTGGCAGAACCCGGAAGGCGTGCCGATTTCGGCGATCGTCTTCGGCGGCCGCCGTCCGAACACGATGCCGCTCGTCTATCAGGCCTTCAATTGGTCGCACGGCGTCTACGTCGGCGCGACCATGGGTTCGGAAGTCACCGCCGCCGCGATCGGCCTCAAGGCCGGCGTGCGCCGCGACCCCTTCGCCATGCTCCCCTTCATCGGCTACAACATGGCCGACTACTTCCACCACTGGCTGGACATGCGCCGCAAGGTGAACCACCTCCCGCGCTTCTTCCACGTGAACTGGTTTCGCAAGGACGCCGACGGCAAATTCCTGTGGCCCGGCTTCGGCGAAAACATGCGCGTGCTGGAGTGGATCGTGAACCGCTGCCACGGCCGCATCCCCGGCCACGAGACCCAGATCGGCTGGACGCCCGATTGGGAGGACTTCCACACCGAAGGCCTCGATGGCTTCGACGAAGCCAAGTTCGACCAGTGCATGGCCTTCGACGCCGCCGAGTGGCAGGCCGAGATCCTCAGTCAGGGCGAACTCTTCCTGAAGCTCTACGACTACCTCCCGAAGGAAATCGTCTTCCAGCGCGAGCTTCTCGCCGCGAGATTGAGTTGACGGACGGGACCGCCTTGCAAGCCGCCGCCAATCGAGCCGGTGGCCGGGCCTTGTCGCGGGAGACTGCTTGATCCAAGCTGTCTCCCGCCCTTAGTCCCGCCATGAAGCTCACGAGCGCCCTGCTGACCCTGCTTTGGTTCGCCACTCATGGCCACGCGGCCGAAATCCGCAGTGTCGGCGATGGCCCGTGGTCTGCGGCTGCTACCTGGGAAAATGGCAAACAGCCGGCCGCGGGCGATATCGTCCTGGTCCGCGCCGGGCACCACGTGAACTACGACGTTTCCAGTAGCACGGTGATCCGCGCCGTGCACGTCGCTGGTACCCTCGCCTTCTCGCGCGAAACGGATACCCTGCTCTGCACCGGCCTCATCCGCTTGGCCGCTGGCGAAGAGTGCAAGGAAGAGGGCTTCGAATGCCACGCCCCTTCCCCCGACTACACGGTCCAGGGCGAGCGACCGGCCTTGGAAGTCGGCACGCCGGAAGCACCGATCCCCGCCGATCACAAGGCGGTGATCCGCCTCACCTACATCCCCGGCATGGATCCGGAGTCCTTCCCCGCCATCATGTCCTGTGGCGGCCGTATGGATTTCCACGGCGCGCCCCTGAACCACTCGTGGGTCAAGCTCGGCAGCAGCGCCGGCCGCGGCTCCCGTGAGATCGAGCTGGCTGAGCCGGTCACCGGCTGGCGCGCGGGAGACAAGGTCGTCTTCCCCGCTACCGGCATGACCGAATTCTATCAGGTGGAGAATGGACGCCGGGTCATCCCTCCGCTCCTGAAAGACTCTGAAACCGAGGAAGCCGAAATCCTCGGCGTCGACCGCCGCGGCCTCCTGGTGAAGGAGCCTCTGAAGTACAAGCACGAAGCCCTCGGAAAATTCCGCGGCGAAATCGCGAACCTCAGCCGCAACGTCGTCGTCGAATCCGCCGACCCACAGGGCGTGCGCGGTCACACCGTCTACCATCGCGGCTCGGCCGGTTCGATCAGCTACGCGGAGTTCCGCCATCTTGGGAAGAAGGACGTCCTTGGCCGCTACCCCATCCACTTCCACCTTTGCGCGGACACCATGCGCGGCAGCTCCGTGATCGGCGCCAGCGTGTGGGACAGCGAGAACCGATGGGTCACCATCCACGGCTCGAATTACATCCTCGTGAAAGACTGCGTCGGCTACCGCAGCATCGGCCACGGCTATTTCTTCGAAGACGGCACCGAGGTGAACAACGTCCTCGACCACAACCTCGCTGTACAGGCGTTGATGGGCAAGCCGCTGCCGCTTCAAGTTCTCCCCTTCGACACCAATGACGCAGCCGGCTTCTGGTGGGCCAACTGCCTGAATGCCTTCACCCGCAATGTCTCCGCGGACTGCGGCAAATTCGGCTACCGCTTCCAGATGGTGAAGACGCCGGAGTTCAATCCGCGACTCACCGTGCTGATGCCCGAAGGCCGCCGCCGTCCCGTCGATGTACGGACGCTGCCCTTCATCCGCTTTGATCAGAATGAGGCCCACAGCCAGCGCCGTTTCGCCTTCAATCTAGGCGGCTTCCATGGCCAAAGCGAAACCGAGGATCTCGACCGCGATGGCAATGTCATCGACCGCAGCGCTTACCTCGGCGGCGATGTCGCCGGCGTGGGCCCGGACTACAAGCATCCCTTCCGCATCAAGGACTACCTCGTCTGGGCCTCACACTGGGGCTTCCACACCACCGCGCCCAACGTCCAGATCCAGGGCTTCACCGCCCACGATGTGAACTACGTCTTCTGGCGCTCGAATTTCGCCGGCCACGACTACAACGGCGTCGACGCCACCGACATCCACGTCTCCACCTTCTTCAATGGCTTCGGCGTCGCTCCCACTCGCGAGGAACAGCTTCGCTATGTGGACCCAAAGGATGACAGCCCGCCAGTCACCCTCGTCACCCGCGTTGAGTGGCTTGATGGCGGCCGAGTGCGTGTTTCCGGCGTGGCAGTGGACGATGACCAGATCACCGAAGTTCGCGTGAATGGCGAAGCAGCCACACTCGAACCGGGCCCCACCAATGAGTGGTCCCACGTCTTGCTCGCCAATGGCAACGAAGTGGAACTCACCGCCTCTTCCACAGACGCCAGCGGCAACCGCGAGGCTCTTCCTCAGCACATGATCCTCTCGCGCACCGGTGCGGGTCAAAAACTGCTCCCTAGCGCCCTCACCCCACCAGCTTCTGCACCAGCGACCCCCGCGATGGTTCCCAGCTACGGAGCTACTCGCGTCGCCGAGACTCGCGAGGAAACCGTGGACCCTGCCAGCCTTCCTTGGCCACTCTGGGACGGCAAGGAAAGCGTGGCCGACTACGCCGCTCGCAATCACCTCGACGCCACTCGCAGCGTCAATCTCGGCGGACGCACCTTGGAACTCGTGCTCGTTCCCGCTGGCAGCTTCCTCATGGGCGCAGCCCCCGCAGAGACGGGAGCCGATGGTGACGAGACCCCACGCCACCGCGTGGTGATTTCCCGTCCGTTCTACCTGGGCAAATACGAGCTAACGCAAGCCCAGTACGAAGCGGTCATCGGCAAGAATCCCAGCTATTTCCCTTCTCCGGAAAAACCGGTGGAACAGGTAAGCTGGTTGGACGCCCAAGGCTTCCTCACGAAAGCCGGCCAAGGCCTGCGGCTTCCGACCGAAGCCGAGTGGGAATTTGCCTGCCGCGCTGGCAGCGAAAGCGCCTATCCGAATGGCGACACCCCGGCCAAGCTCAGCGAATGCGGCTGGTGGGGCCACTCCTCGGGCGAAGGCAAATATGGCAACGCACCCTCCGGCACCACCGAGGTCGGCAAGCTCGCGCCAAACCGCTTCGACCTGCACGACATGCACGGGAACGTCTACGAATGGTGCGCCGACATCTACTCGCCCGACTACTACCGCCAGTCCCCGGCGCTTGATCCCACCGGGCCCGCCACCGGCGACGAACGCGTGCTGCGCGGCGGCTGTTGGGAAGCGGATGCTTCCAAATCCCGTTCTGCAAATCGCAATGGTTTCAGCCCGAAAAGCCGCGGCTACCTGTTAGGCTTCCGCGTCGCGATGCCCATCGGCAAACCATGAAATCCGCCGCCGGTGCGCGGCGGCAAAATTTCGTCTAAGAAACGAATCCCAGATTCGTTCGGTGATGATCGGCCCTTCAGGACCCGGGAGGCTCCTGCTCGCCCTGATGGACCGGCATCTATCCAGCCATGAATCCCGCCAACCGGATCGTCCCCATCGCGCTTGCCCTCGCAGCTCTTCCTCCACTCCACGCCCAGGAATCCGCCACGCCGCAGGATCCTAACAAAAAGAAGGAGAATGCCACTCCTGTTTCAAACTCCCCGTCCGTCCTCACGGACCTTGTCGTTCAGGGACAGAGCCCGCAGGGAGCCTACGGTGCCCCTGCTGAAACCCAGGTCACCGGCCTTCCGGCTCCCATCAAGGAGCTGCCATTGACGGTGAATACACTGAGTGAGCAATTCATCGCTGATACCTCCGCCCGCCGCATCCGCGACCTCATCGGCTACGTGCCGGGCGTAAGCGCCTCCGACGATAGCGGAGCCACCGGCGACCTGGTGAATATCCGCGGCTTCAATTTCATCTACCAGTCCTACATCAATGGCATGCGCAACCGCGTGTCCTACGATGCTTCGCGCCGCTTCGCGAACATCGACCGCATCGAGATCTTCAAGGGTCCAGGCGGCGTGGAATTCGGCACCGGCGATCCGGGCGGCTTCGTGAACTACGTCACCAAGAAGCCCGAGGCGGTCCAATCAACCGAGATCGGCGCGGAGGCCGGCAGCTACGATTACGTGCACGCTTACATGGACTCCACCGGTCCGCTTGTAAACGCGCTGCAGGGCGATCACGGCGAAGGGGTCTACTACCGCATGATCGTCTCCGGTGACTCGGCGAATTCCTTCCGCGACTGCTTCAGCACCGAGGGCTACCAGGTCGCCCCATCGATCCTTTGGAAGTATGCGGAGGACAGCTCGCTCCTCTTCGAGTTCGACTACCAGTACCGCGATCAGCCCTACGACCGCGGCATCATGTACATCGAGGGTGCCGGCTTTAAGGACAACTTCACGCCGATCAATACGAGCTACCATGAGCCGACGGACTACTTCATGAATCACAACACGCGGTCCTCGCTCTATTGGACGCATAAGGTGAACGACAACGTCACCCTGCGCATGAATGGCGAGATCGATACCAACCGCGGCATGGGCACCGGCGTCCGGAATCCCTTCACCTTCCTGCTCTACGGAGCTGGCAACGAGTGGAATGGCAATCCGACCCTGAACCGCACCACCCAGGACTTCGACTCCGAGATGTGGGCCTACAACCTCAAGCCCGAGGTGCTGCTGAACTTCGAGACCGGCTCGGTCAAGCATACCGGCCTCTTCGGCATCAATTACGTCAACACGGACACCAAGCGCCGCTCGATGGATCGCTACGACCTGCGTCCGATTGACTTCCGCCTGCCCGTGCACGGCCAGCCGCCGATCCTCCATCCGCCGTTGGCACCCCGCAATTTCCGCTTGGAAGAAGAGCTCGAAGAGTTCGGCGTCTACTACCAGCACAAGGCGGACATCGGCGAGCGCTTCCACCTGCTCGGCGGCGTGCGCTGGGATTGGTACCAGGACGAGCTGGCCACCACAACCAATGTGCTGCTCCGTCCGCTGCCACCGCTCTCAGGCTACTCGGATGAAGACTACAGCGGCCGCCTCGGCGCCGTGGTGGACATCACCGACAATGTTTCGCTCTTCGCCGGCGTCAGCAATTCCTTCCAGCCACAGACCGGCCAGCTCGCCAGCGGCGAGAGCCCCGATCCACTTGAAGCCACTTCCATCGAAGGCGGCATCAAGGCGAACTTCTGCGACAACCGCCTGCAAACGACGCTCTCGATCTATCAGACCGAGCGCAAAAACATGCTGGAGCTCGACCCGACCGACCCGAATGAAGTCTTCGTCATTCCGCTCGGCACCGTGACCATCAGCGGCGTGGAATTCGAAGCCACCGGCAAGCTCACCGACGAGCTCGATATCATGGGCGGCTTCGCTTTCATGGACAGCGAGATCTCGGACACCCTGGATCCCAGCACCCGTGGCAAGAACTTCTACAACGTCCCCGACTTCCAGGCCGGCGTACGCCTCCGCTACGATACCAGCGCGTGGCTGCTGAAGGGACTGAGCCTCGGCGCCGGCTGTGTCTACGTCGGCGAGCGCAATGGCGATGCGACCAATAGCTTCCAGCTCCCCGACTACGTCCGCTTCGATGCCGGCGTCTACTACGACTGGCGTAACTGGAGCTTCAAGCTCACCTGCGAGAACCTCGCCGACGAGACCTACTACCTGGCCAGCCAGGGCTCCGCTGACATCATCCAGCCGGGCTCGCCGCGCCTCGTCACGCTCGGTGCTTCCATGAAGTTCTGATCCACGCTTTTCCCCTGCCCTGCGTGGCCCGGCTGGTGCTTCCCTAGCGCCAGCCGGGCTTTTCGTTTGGTTCCCTCCAGTCCCGCTTCATTTCCTCGATATTCCCACAAGACATTGTCGAGCGGCGGGCGTTGAAATGGGAGCATGATCGCGCGATGGATTCCCCTGCTGCTCCTTGCCATGACCGGGCGCCTTGTTGCAGAGCCTTCGCCGGTCACCATCGATCCCGCCGCCAAGCAAGGCACATGGGACGGCTGGGGCACCTCGCTCTGTTGGTGGGCGGCAGTATTCGGCGACCGCACGGATCTCGCTGACGCGATGTTCACCACGAAGACGGTGCAGGTGGAAAACGAGCAATTGCCCGGCTTGGGATTGAACATCGTCCGCTACAACGCCGGAGCCTCCGCGTGGCGGAAGATCGGCGAGCGCGAGATGAAGAAATCAAGGATCATCCAGCGCCACCGCCAGATGGAAGGCTTCTGGCTGGACGACCGCAGCAGCGATCCGGCCTCGGACAGTTGGGATTGGTCAGTCGATGCCAAGCAGCGGAACATGCTGAAGCTGGCGAAGGAGCGCGGCGTCACCCACTTCGAGCTCTTCTCGAACTCGCCGATGTGGTGGATGACCCGCAATGACAACCCCTCCGGCGGGCCGAAGCCAAGCGACGACAACCTGTCGCCCCAACAAGAGCGGAATTTCGCGATCTACCTCGCGGCGGTGGCCCGCGAGGCAAAGGACGATTGGGGCATCTCGTTCACCAGCGTGTCTCCCTTCAATGAACCGGTCTCCGACTGGTGGTTCGCCGACTGCAAACAGGAAGGCTGCCACGTTTCTCCGCCCCAACAGGCTCGCGTGCTGCCTCTGCTCCGCGAGCAGTTGGACAAGCAGGGCTTGAAATCACTGCCGATCTCCGCCTCGGAGGAAACCTACTACGATCACGCGATTTCGACCTGGCAGAGCTTCGACGCAAAGACCCGCAGCTTGATCGGCCAAGTGAATGTCCACGGCTATCAGGAAGCGAAGGGCGACCGCGCCAAGCTGTATCGGCTGGTCCACCAGGAGGGAGGCAAGCGCCTGTGGAACTCCGAGTATGGCGATGGCGATCCCTCCGGCCTCCAGATGGCCCGCAATCTCCACCGCGACCTCGCGACGCTGAAGCCAACCTCGTGGTCCTACTGGCAGCCGATCGATGGCGGCGGCTGGGGCCTGATCTCGGGCGACCTGCCGCGCGGACGCCTCCGCCGGGTGAATCCGAAGTGGCACGTGCTGGCCCACTACACCCGCAATATCCCGCCCGGCTCCACCATCCTGACGACCGGCGAGGAAAGCATCGTGGCATCCTTCCAGGAAAAGCGCGGACGGCTGGTGATCGTCTCCCTGAATGACGGGGACACGGAACGGGAGCGGCAGATCGATCTTTCCCGCTTCAAGGGTAGCAGGCTAACAGCCACCGGCTGGGTCACCGAGCCTCAGGGATCCAGCCGTTACCAGGCATTGGAAAATGTGGCGACCCAGGGAAAACAAGTGACCCTCCGCCAACCGAAGAAGTCCGTGGAAACGGTGGTGGTGGATGGTTTGAGCGGATAGACCGGTGCCCGTCCGGGCGCAAAATGCGCCGGGCCACCCAGCGGCAATCTCTTCCGTGCCCGCAATCCCGGAGTTGATCGACCGGCGGTCCGCCCTATTCTCCCCCTCGCCGCATGGAAAACGAGCTGACCCACCTCATCGCCACCGAGATCCTCGACACGGACCACGCGCTCACGCCCCAAAGCGATTTGTTCGCGGCCGGGCTTGATTCGATGGGCATCATGCAGCTCCTGCTAGCCATCGAGGACCGCTTCGGCGTGCCGATCGATCCCGCCGACCTGTCGCGCGACAACTTCTCCACCGCGGAAAAAATCGCCGCTCTGGTCGCGGAGAAAAAAGAGGCTGCCAATCGCTGAATGCCGGAGTCCGTCCAAACTCTCCCGCCGCTCGCCGCCACCCCCGCCGACGGTTTCCTATTCGGCCTGGAGAGCCTGATGCGCCGCAGCCGCCAAGGGCTCCACTTGGCCGCGACCGTCATCGAGTGCGAGGGCAAGCCCGACCTCGCCGCCCTGCGAAATGCGGCAGAGGTGCTGGGACATCGCTATCCCATCGTTCATGCCCGCATCGCCCGCGGTGGTGATTTCATCGCCCGCTGGCGGCTCGACGAAGTGACGCCAGCGGCAATCCCGCTGGAAGTCCATGAGACTCCCGAGCTGCATGATTTCATCGAGACTCAGCTCAATTCCCATAAGCCGGACATCCGCACCGCCGGAGCGAACCTGCGTTTCCATGTGGTGATCACCTCACCGTCCACCTGGGCGCTCGTGCTCATCTGGAGCCACTCGCTGCATGATGCCGTGGGCATCGACAAGCTGCTTCTGGAGATCGCCTCACCCGGTGACGACCGCACTCCACGCAGTGGAGGCAATGACTCCCCCGCCCCGGCCCCACCGATGTCGGAGCTCTACAAGCAGGCCCTGCCCATGATCGAGGAGATGCGGACCTTCCCCCAGTGGCGGGTTCGCTCCCTGCACCGGAAAGGCGTCCGCCCCGGGGAAAGCCGGGTGCAAGTGGTCAAGTTCGACCGCGAAGCCACCGCTTTGATCCGAACAAAGATGGCCGCCACGGCCGGTGAGCTACTACTCCTTCCGTACTTCGCCAGCATCGCTGCTCGGGCGGCGCAGTCGGTGATTGCGGCACGGCATCCCGACGAGCAAGTTCCAGTACTGCTCTCCCTGCCTGTCCAGCTCAAGGGAGACCGCCCTCTGTTCCAGAACCACCTCGGAGTCTACACGCTGTTGCTGACCGCCGGGGAGCTCGCCGAACTGAAACCGGCGACGCGCGCACTCTACCGCAAGTATGCCGACTTCATGCGCCGCAAGCTGCCCGCCGCGATGGACGCGCTCATGCGGATGATGGAGCGCTGCCCCTCCCGCTTCTACAATTTCCCGGTCTTCACGTATCTGAAAGGCGAGCTGTGCACGCTGTTCCACTCGCACACCGGTGGCTTCGCGCCGGGGCTGGCGGAAATGCACGGCAGCCGCGTGACCAATGGCTACCACGTCCCCTCGGTATGCTCGCCGCCGGGCATCGGGATCTTCTTCTCGGAGTTCGCGGGGCAGCTCTCGATGACACTGTCGTGGAAGGACGGCTGCCTTTCGCCCTTGGAGCTGGAGCTGCTGAAGCAGACACTCGCCGAAGACCTCGGAGCGCCCGTGCCGTGAACCTGATCGAAGAAATCGCCCGCCGTCATGATCCCGCAACGCTGGCCGTCGTCAGCGGCGAGCGTCGCCTGACCTACGGCGATCTCTTTCGCTGCGCTCGCGAAATCGGCGCGCAGATTCCTACCATCGGACGGATTCCGCGCATCGGCCTGCAATGCCCGAATGGCGTCTCCTACATCGTGCTGTCGATGGGCGTCCTGTTGGCCGGTGGCTGCCTGGTGCCCTTGGCCGAAGAACTGACCGCTGCCGAGCGCACCGAAATCGCGACAACTACCGCCCTCGACTTCATCTTGGCCGCCGACGAATTGCCGTGGCACGGCACGGAGGAGACCCTGCTCTCCTCGGAAAGCGATGGCACGCCGTGGAAGCTGCTCCGTTCCGCTGATCTAACACCTGCTTTCCCTGAGGACGGCTTCCAAGCCCTCAATCCCGCCTTCATCCGCTTCAGCTCCGGCACCACCGGCACCAGCAAGGGCGTGGTCCTCTCCCACGAAACCCTGCTCGCCCGCATCACCGCGGCGAATGAAGGGCTGCAAATCGGCCCGGCGGACCGCGTGCTCTGGATGCTGCCGATGGCCCATCACTTCGCCGT
This sequence comes from Luteolibacter sp. Y139, assembly GCF_038066715.1. NCBI lineage: Bacteria > Pseudomonadati > Verrucomicrobiota > Verrucomicrobiia > Verrucomicrobiales > Verrucomicrobiaceae > Neoluteolibacter > Neoluteolibacter soli. The sequence goes on from NZ_JBBUKT010000001.1 coordinate 117,420, forward strand.
TTCGATCGTGCTCTATCTCCACTTCGGTGCCACCACCGTGCTGGAGCACTCCGCGATGCGTGAAGACATCCTCACCACCGCGGAAAAGCATCAAGCGACAGTCATCTACGGCTCGCCCTTCCACTTCGGGATGCTGTCCGGCGACAAGGGGGGCTTCCTCTGGCCGTCGCTTCGGCTCGCCGTCGCCACGGCAGCGGCTTTGCCGGAGGTCACGGCAAAGGCCTTTGAGCAGCGCTTCGGCAAACCGCTCCACCAAGGACTCGGCATCATCGAAGTCGGGCTCTCCGTTCTCAACCTCGACGCCGCCAGCGAAAAGCCAACCTCCCTCGGCAAGCCGCTGCCTGCCTACGAGGTCGAGCTGCGCGACGACGAGTTCCACGTCCGCGGCCCCGGCCTGTTAGACGCCTACCTCGTCCCTTGGAATCCCTCGCCTCTCGACGACGGCTGGTTCGCCAGCGGCGACCTCGTGCAACGCGATGAAGACGGCCACCTATTCCTCATGGGCCGCAAGAAGTCGGTCATCAACGTCGCCGGTATGAAAGTCTTCCCGGAAGAAGTGGAGCGAGTCCTCAACGACCACCCCGCCGTGACCCGCAGCCGCGTCTTCGGCCGCGAACACCCGCAGATGGGCCAAGTCCCGGTCGCCGAAATCATCCCCACCGACCCCGCCCTTCCGCCCAAGCCGATCGAACTTCAGCGCCACTGCAAGGCCCTCCTCTCCGCCTACAAGGTGCCCATGGTCTTCAGGATGGTCGAGTCGCTCCCTCTCACCGCGTCCGGCAAGCTAAAACGCGTACCCAGCGACCCCGGGAGCGCCGGTCTCCAGACCGGCTGAATGGTCCCCGGGTGCCCCCGCACCTTCAAGGATCCGCATAGCTGCTGCTCGCCCGCGACGAGGTCGCCCACTGCTTGCTGCCATCGCGACCGACGACTTCCACCGCGTCGATCTCGTTCCAGCCCGGCACGCGGGCCGTATCCATATACACCTTCACCGAGCGCGCACGAATGCTCTCCCCCACGGGAAAGGCCGAGGAAACCAACTCATCGGAGGCCGAAGGTTCCATGGAGCCCTCCCAGATCGTCGCCTCGCGACCGTTGGAAAGCATCGCCACCACCTTGCTGATCGCACCGGGATTGTGGCTTTCGACCACGTTGATCTGCTGGAGATCGACGAAACGGTCGTAGTCCAGTTGCAGCCATTCCTCGCCTCCGTCCGGAGCCTTCGAGGCCCAGGCCGAGGGAATGTCTCCAGGCTGGCCGGTATCAGGAGCCCCCGCCGCCTGCTCATGCCCCCAGCGTCGCTTCTCGCCGCCGGTCCAGTGTTCGACCGCTACATTTCCGGAGGGAACCAAGGCCGTATCCACAGACCGGATTCCTAAAGCTCCCGAAATCCCATCGACCGCACCTCCCGGAGAGAGGCGCTGCTGCTGGCTGGCCTGGATCTGCTGTCTCAAATCCGCCACCTCGGCCCGGGCATTTGCCAGATCCTCCGCCATCCTGGGCTCCGGTGCTTTCGCACGGGGAGAAGCCGCTATCGGACTGCGCACCACTGGACCTCCGCTCCCCGGTTGGCGGGTGGCAGCCGAGACCGCCCGGCGCTCCGCCGCTTTCAGGCGTCCCTCCAGCTCCACGACACGCAGCGCAAGCGCCCCCGTCACAAGCAGGACCCCGGCAGTCAAAAGAATCGGCAGCTTCTTCATGGGCACAAAAAGGGTTGAAGCGAACGAAGGCAGGGCCTTCTGGAATCTGACACGCCAATCGGTCGCTTCTTAGTCACTCGCGGGTAAATTTTCCAGCATCCATCCGCTGCGGGGGCGATTCCGGGGAAATCCGGCCAAATCCGCCCGGGAAAGCCCCATCCCATGCTACTTTTGCCTTGCCAAGCCGGGGTCGACCCCTAGTTTCGCCGCCCCATGCCACGCGTCTCAGGAAAAGCAAAGACTCGAAAGGCTGTTGCCAAGCGTTTCAAGGTGACAGGAACCGGTAAGGTTCTGCGCCGGAAACAAGGTGCCCGGCACTTGCTCCAATGCAAGAGCCGCAAGCGGAAGCGGAATCTCACTCATTCCGCCCTTGTCTCCGATGCTGACATCAAGAACGTGAAGGAAAACCTTCCGTTCTCACGCTGAAGCAACAAACCGCGCCCCCGTCCGCGCCTCGGACGGCCTCCATCGTAGCCTGACCCGCGAGGGTACCACCGGACAAGCGAGACTACGGGAGGAAAGAATAACCAACGGCCTGTCCGACCAGAAAACAGAAAATGCCACGCGCCACCAACAGCCCGGCTTCACGTGCCCGCCGCAAGCGGGTGCTGCTCCGTGCCAAGGGCTTCCGCGGATTCCGCTCGAAGCTCTTCCGTTACGCCAAGGACGCCGTCCGCAAGGCGATGACCTATGAGTACCGTGACCGTAAGAAGCGTAAGGGCCAGTTCCGCCGCTTGTGGATCCAGCGCATCAGCGCTGCCGTCCGCAACGAGGGCCTGACCTACTCGCGCTTTATCGAAGGTCTCGTTGCCGCAGGGATCGAAGCCGACCGCAAGATCCTCGCCGACCTCGCCGTCAAGGACGCAGCCGCGTTCTCCGCGATCGTCGCCCAGGCCAAGGCTGCCCTCGACAAGAAGGCCGCTCCTGCCGCCTGAGTTTAAAACAACTCATTCCAAAAACGCCGCCCGGCCCCGTGCCGTGCGGCGTTTTTCGTTTCAACGCGGTGCATTGAATTCCCTCCCGAGCGTCTCCCAATCATCCCCACTCATCTCCCACTCCGAATAAACGGAAACCCCGGCATAGGACGGCGGGACACCATCTTCCAATGCCGCATGAATGCCCGACAAGGCGTTCACCAGATTCTCCACCCGCGGGTCGTGGTAGCCGGTGCCCCCGTCGTCATAAGCCGGCACGCCGAGCAAAACCTCCTTCCCCTCCGACCACGCGAGCACCTCGCCGGCCCAGTCCACCATCAGCTTGCGGTACAGCTTCTCCCGGGTCAGTCCGGTGTCGTAGAGCATCGGCACCAGCTGGTCGCTGCGCTTGGCGACCTCCCGGAAATAGGCCTCCCCCCAATGAACGTCCGGAAAAGGATGCCAGCGCGTCGGCGGCGGATAGGCCGCCACCGAGAGGATCTTGCCTGCCGGCATCGCCTTCCGGAGCTCCTCTAGCAGCAGCAGATAGGATGGATCGCCATCCGGCATCGGCTCGATGTTCACATGCAGCCCCGCGAGCCGCGGATGCCTGCCGAGGAGCTGGACCGAGCTTTCGACAAACCGGCCACGCCACGCAGCCGACGCTGGATCTGCTGACTCATCCCTCACCCCACCGATCCACGGCATCACCCGGAGACCGTCGAGCCCCGTGAGGAAACGCTCCGTCTGCTCATCATCCACGGCAGAGATCGTCCCGTCCGACTGACACGGGCAGAGATGGGGGAAAACATCCCGGATCCCGTGCCGGGCGAGCTTCTCCCGCAGCTCCCCAATTTTCCCCTCGCTGCGGAAATTCGCCCGATCCCGGCCGTTCCGCTCGAACCAATCGTCATCCCCCATCCACCCGTGCTGGAGCCACATCCCATTGCGGCGGAGGTCATGCCGGCCATCCGTAACCCGTTCACCGGGCGACCAGCACAGGTAGCCCAGCCCGAAAATCCCCAGAACGGCCGCCAAAAGCACCAGAGTCCGCCACGGAGGGCGCTTGAGCCGTTGCCACAAAGTCATGGGGAGGATCTAGCAGCGGTCTAACCGGCAGACAAGAAAGCCGCAGCCCTCAACATAGCCGCACCATGTCCTTCACGAACTGCCCCCACAGGAACATCAGGCCGCGGAAGGAGTATTCGAAATGCCCGTTGCCCGTCTGGCGGATAATCCCCGCCTCGAGGTTGTAGCGGATCTGGAATTTCATCTCATCCTCGATCGCGTGCTCGATCTCGTCCGGGTCCGGCATCAGCAGCGAATCCACCGGCACCCTCACCCGCTTCAGGAACTCGTGATGGTCCCGGAGGATGTGATGGAAGCAGTTCCGCTCGCACGGGACGTGGTTCCAGCGCATCTGCGGCGGGCATTTCAGCGTCGGCGAAAACGGAAAATTCGTGGTCCTCCAAATCCCGCCGTCCCCGTCGCGGGAGGTCACCGAGATGAAGGCAAAGGCCACATCTCCCTGCTCGCAGAGGCACACCGCACCGACGGCCCTCTCCTCCGGGTGCCAAAACAGCCGGAAATACTGCTTCATCCCGCCCCACTCCCAGCCGCAATCGTCAACATGCTCGAAACCAGCATCTTCCATCGCCCCCGCGGCTTCCACGGCATTCGGAAAAAACGATGGATCCGGCACTTGGCGGCTGCACAGCCGGTTTTCCAGCGGCAGCCGCATCCGCCGGATCCGGGTCAGCAGCTCCACCCACGGCAGGAAAAACCAAAGCGCCACCCCGGCTAGCCCCCACCACAGGCAATCCGTCAGGTAGTAAAACCCCATGAAACTGGCGCCTAGGAAGACCAGCGCACCGAGCTTTCGCCACACCGCCCGGCGCGCCGATCGCAATCCGACGGCGAGGACAAACAGTCCGAGGACGATGAGGCAGGAACGCATGAATGGGTGAGAAGGGAGGGCGGAAACCAAGCCTCCCTCTCCGCCACGTCAAGGAGGACCTCGCGGGATGCGTGATTGCCGACCCGAACTTGTCCGCGTGATCGCGGCGGCTGTCCAGAGATTCGTAACGTGATATCCGGATAAGAAAAAGCCGCCCCGGTCACCGGAGCGGCTTTTCTCATGAGTCAGCAGAAGGGCCGGAAAGGGAAAATCAGCGCACCCGGCGGCGGCGCAGCAGGCCGAGCATCCCCAGCGAGCCGAGCATCGCGGCAGCCGGTTCCGGGACGATGGTGAAAGCGGTGGTGGAGAGGTTCCCGAATGCCACCCCGTCGTCGTTGGTGGTCCAGTTGGCGGCGTTCACGATCGCCGCCTTGTACTGGTCGATCGTCATGCCGGTGCGGGCACCGATGAATTGACCGTTGTCGATGTCGGCGAAGCCGATGTTCAGGCCCAGGCTGTTGATGACCGAGGGCAAGGCGGAGTCGTTGGTCCCCGTCGCAGTGGTCGCCCAGCCGGTGGCTCCAGCGAAGTCGAGGCCGAAGAGCAGCGTCCCGGAGTAGGTGCTACCCGGCATGGTGGTGTCGCTCGCACCCGGGAAGGCCGTCGTGCCGACGAAGACCTGATCGCCCGAGGCCGACAGACCGTTCAGGCGACCGGTCACGGTGCCGATGTTCGCCGTGCCGTTGGGTTGGGCATCCGTCGAACCAATCACGATCACAGTGCCTGCGGTGATGCCACCCGTGGGAGCGGTCCAGGTCATTCGATCCTCGGAGTCACGCATGGTGCCATCCGAGAAGTAGCCGGAGTCGGTGAAGTAGATCGACTCGCCGGCGTTGACCGTCGTCCAGACGACGAAGGCAACGCTGTCGGTCGCATCGGCGCGGAAGCCGATGACGGAAAGGTCGCCCGCCACCAAGGCGGCGTGGGCGGAGGACGCCAGCAGCGAAAGGCAGCCGGCCGAGAGGAGGAGATTCTTCATGCGGGGAGTTTTGGAAAAGCCGCGGTGAATCTGCTGCCCCCGCTCTAACATCGGAACGCGTGAATGGTGACAAAAGCTCCACACCTCTCCCGCCGTCGAAACGCGAAACGGCCCCGGTGGATCGAGTCCACCGGGGCCGAATGATTCAGCGGTAAATGCCGCTCCTGAAGACCTCAGGGAGCATGCGTCACATCCATGCGGAAGAACTTCTTCTGGCCCGCATCGATGGTCAGGCGCCAGACGTAGAACATCGCGTCATTGGTGATGCCCGGGGTAAGGCGACCGTCACCCTTGCTGACCACGTTGCCAGCCGCATTGAGCATCTGCACATCGGACGATTCGAAGTCGTTGTCGTTCCCCACGAAGAGGAAGAAGTCGTTGGCGGCCGGGGTCGAAAGATCCGGCACCAGCGCCATGCCTTCGATCTTCTCGTTCAGCGTGTTGGCGTTCGCGGGAATGGTCGTGTTCAAGCCGAACTTGGCGAGATCCGTCGGTTCGAGCATGTTGATGACTTCCCCGGTGGCAGCCGCTTTGATCTCGGGACGAAGCACGCCGCCCGGGCTGATCTGATCGGTGACACCATCGTACTGGCCGAGGATGTTGGTGGCCGAGGCGAAATCAACAAGCTGCACCGACTTGAAGGTGATCGCCGTCGAGTTCAGCTTGCCCAAGCCATTGGCATCGCGCGGCAGCATCAGGAATGAGCTGTTGCTGAGAGCGACGATCTCCGACTGGGCCGCGGTTCCGTCCAGTGCCGAAGGAGCGGCATTCGGATTCAGGTCGATCTGCGGCAGCTTCACGACATATTCGCCGATGATCTGCGGATTCTCGCGGTTCGGACCCACGATGTTGTAGACGAACAGACGGGCATTGTTCCGTGTCTGCTGCTGGGCACCATTGGTATCCTGGACCGTGGCACTTTGCAGCATGGCGAACAGGAGCGTGCCATCCGGCGAGACGGACATGCCTTCCAGGCCCTGGTTGTTCCGGCGGCCGGTGGTCGGAGCAGTGACCGAGTCGAAGTTCGGCGTGCCGGCTGGACGGAACGGCTGGGCCGCACCGGGAAGCTGGGTCATGCCGGTGATCTTCTTCGTCGCGTCAAAGCGGACGATGTAGGTACCATACTCGTCCGAGAAGTAACCGGAACCATCCGGGAACAGATACACCGCCTCGGAATCGATGCAGAGCAGGTCTTCCTGCGCACCGCCCGGGCCGTTCGCGGCCTGCACGGTGCCAACCGTCTGACCGAACAAGGTCTTGTTGCCGGTCGGGCTCGGATTCAGGCCCGTGGTGAATTTCACCGTTGCACCATCCTGATAGGTGAACTTCGTCGAGTCCACGTAGGTCATCTGGACCTGGTTCTGCGGAACCGGGCCAGCGCCATAGTACGGAGCGAACGTGAAGTCCACCTTGTGCAGGCGGGCGGCGTAGTTGGAGGTGCCGTCGCCATGGCCGCGGTCCGGAAGCACGTTGAAGGTGCCGTTGAAGTGACCATCGTTGAAGCCCCAGTTGGTGATGATCACACCGGACGACGCGCCCTGCGTTTCACCGAACTTGTCCACGTTCTCACCGCTCAGGCGGCCGACACCGACGAGGCCTTCATTCACCACGCGCACGCCACCCAGCGATGCACCCGCCGGGTCCGCTGCATTCGGAGCGAGGTAGGTCGACGATGGGCTCGGAGCCGACGGGCCGGTGCCGGGCAGATTGTAGGTGAGCGCGATTTCGTCACCATTCACCACCGAGCTGGCCAGCGTGTAGTCCAAGCCGGGCAGCGCCGGGGTCCAGGCGTCGAGATCACTGGAGGTCTGCAGCGAACCGGCGACGCCATAAGCATTGTTGAGGAGCGTGTAGCCGAGCTGCAGCGCACCACCATTGGAGGTGACCTGCGGCAGGTTCGAGTAATCTCCGGCGTTGTTCGGGTTCAGGTTGAAGAAGTACTCCATCCCGTCGCTCAGGCCATCGTTGTCAGAGTCGAGGTCGAAGCCGAGCGAGGTGTAGCCATTCGAGGCCAGCCATGCCGGGAAGCTACCCGAGTTGTTGATGATGGTGCCGGGCGAACCGGTCTCCAGGTTGTTCGCGGAACGGAAGCCACCGTGGGTTCCGATCACACTCAGCGTCGAGATCGCCGGAAGCGGCAGGTTGATGGTGCCCAGACCAGCCTGGTTGTCGAACGTGGTGCTCGCGGAGGCGGTCGACGATCCGAAGCTGACACCGGCGACCCGGTTGCCTGCGGAATCGAAGACATTCACGGCATCGCCGCTGCCGCTCAGGCCCGCACCGGAGCCACCGTAGGCACCGATGAGAACGCCGGCAGGAGGAGTGGCCGAGCCGAACCATGCGGTCGAGAAATTGGCCTTGATCGTGGCATCGGTGGTGCCGTCAGCGATGCCTTCAAAGAAGATCGCCGACTTGCCGGCCGGGATGGAGGTCACTCCGCGAAGCACCAGCTTGCCGGTGCCATTCGAGCTGTCATCCATCTGCCAGCCCGAGATGTTCACGGCGGTGGAGCCGGTGTTAGTCACTTCGAACCAGTCGGCACCGTAGGAAGCACTGCTTCCGTTCGGGTGCACCTCGGTGATGAAGATCGTGCTCGGGACGATGCCGAGCGTGAAATTCACGCTCAGATCCGGAGTCAGGCCGACTGCGGTATCATCCACGTTCACGGTGACGGCGTAGCTCGCCTTGGTCGCATAGCTCAGCGAGGTGCCAGCCTTGAGATACAGGGCGCCGCCCGTGATCTCGAAGAAGCTGGCATCCGCACCGGCCAAGCTCAGGTCGTTGGTGCCGTGGCCGTCGTCCGTGACCACGATGTCCGCCACCTTGATCGGGCTGGAGGTGCTGGTGGAATCCTTCAATACCGTGACGGTGTTGTTGAGTGCCACCAAGGTCGGAGGCGAGTTGGCCACATCGTTATCCCCGATGGTAACCGTCGCGCTGCCAGGCGAACCGACATCGTAGCTGCCGGTGTCATTCAAGTTCAGAACCACCGTTTCGGCTCCTTCCACGCTGCTGTCGTCCACCGGTGTGATCGTGATGTCCACGAAGGACTCACCGGCCGGAATGATCGCTGGTGACGTGAGCACCGGCGTGTAGTCGTCGCTGGTGGCTTGGCCGGCACCGGTGGCGATGGTGTAAACCACATTCATTGCGCTGATCGTGCTGCCGGTGCGGGTGATCCGGAAGGTGCCCGCATCAGGTCCGGTTTCGGAAGCATTCGCATCGGTCGCGGTGATGGAAACCACCGGCGTGGTGGAAAGGACCGCCGAACCCGGCGAGCCGATTTCATTGGTGGTGGCCGCCGAATAGAAGGCACCATTCTGGCCGATCGCACTGAGCGCGCTGATCGCCGTCGCGTCCAGCCCCGCGGTGTTGTCGAAGGTCAGGTAAGGACCAGGAACCGGAGTGGAAGCGCCGAAGGTCACGCTGGCCATCACGAGACCGGTCGGATCGTAGATGGTCACGGCGTCGCCGCCGGTGCTCAGGCCAGGGCCCGAGTAGGAACCGATCTGGAGACCCGACGGAGGATTCGCTCCGAACCAATTCGTGCTGAACCCGGCGACCTTTGAGGCTCCATCCACGAAGATGACCGACTCGCCCGGGGCGATGCTGGTCACGCCACTGAGTGGACCCGCGGAACCGAAGCCGCCCGAGCTATCGTACATCTTCCAGCCTGTGATATTGACGGCGGACGAGCCGGTGTTGGTGAGCTCGAACCAGTCGGCCGCGACCGCGCTGTTGCCGCTGCTCCATGGCGCCACTTCCGTGACCCGGATGGCGCTGACGTTGTTCACCACATCGCTGATGTTCAGCGTGAAGCTCGCGAGCGCATCCGGCGTGGCACCCACCGTGGTGTCATCCACATTGACGGTGACGTTGTACGTCGACTTGGTGTCGAAGTTGAGGACGGTGCCCGCCTTCAGATACAGGCCGCTGCCGATGATCTCGAAGAAAGCGGCGTCGGCTCCGGAAACGGAGAGCTGGTTGACTCCCAGGCCATCGTCAGTGACGACGATGTTCGCCACCTTGATCGCAACCGTGGTGGAGGTGTCCTCCGGAATCGTCGCGGAAGGCGTGCTCAGAGCCAGCACGGTCGGAGCCACGTTGGTGGCAGTGGACGGCGAGAAGACCCAGAGCTGCGGATGATCCGCATCGCCGCCACCGTTTTCGCTGACCACGTAAATGTTGCCATCGCGGTCCATCGTCACGCCTTCGTGCGTCTGGTTCTGGATGGTCATCGGGTTGCCCGCATCGGACACCAGCGTCAGCGTGCTGCTGATGTTGCCGGAGCGATCCACGTTGCGGATCATGCCCGACTCCTGGCTCAGGATGAGCAGATTGCCCGCCTGCGGCTGACCGGTCATCGAAGGCAGGTTCGAGAACGCGAACACGTCCGACATGTCCTCGAGATTGGCCAGCGCCGGGTTGAAGAGATTCGTCGAGTTCACCGTGGTGGGCGAACCGTTCGAGGCGGTGCCCGCCGCGAAGTCGATCGTGGTCTGGAACAGGCCTTCCGGCTCGAGTTCCTTGGAGAAGATGAAGCCGCTGGTCTGCGGGTCATAGGACACGCCCTCAAGGCCGACGTTGCCGATCGTGGTGCCGAGCTTCACGGTCTGCGCCGCGGCGCGGGTCAGCGTCCCACCGGCGACGTAGGTGAACTTCACCGCCTGGCGATCGCGCTCTTCGGTCATGACGAACTGGCCGCCACCGATGTAGGTGATGCCTTCGGTGTCGAAGAACTCCGTACCCTGCGAGCTGGCACCGAGCGCCAGATTCATGGTGCTGACGAGTGCGCCGGTCTTGCTGACTTCGGTCACCGACTTGCCGCCGTCACCGACGATGAAGAGCGTGCCGGTGTCCCAGTTGTAAGCGACGCCGGACGCTTCCTGGCAGAGGAGATTGTCCGCCGGGGCGGTGGTGCGGGTCGGCTCCGGCAGGTCGTAGCGACCGACGCGGACATACTTGGAAAGATCGACCGAAGTCACCGGTGCGACCGGTGCCAGCGCGATGCCGCGGAAGGCGGTGTTCGCCGTCGCCGTCGCAAGCAAGGTCGGTGTCGCCGTGATGGTGGCGTTGTAGCCGGAGCTATCAACCAAGGATACCAACTCGCCGCCACCCGTGGCACCAGTTCCGCCCTTGCGGGTGGCGAACAGGGTGACCGTGGAGCCGCTGACCTTGGCCGTGAGCCCGCGATAGGAATCGGCTCCCGATCCCGCGATCCCGTTGGCAGTCCAAGTGCCGCTGACCAGCGAGTACTTCTGGACGCCACCGCGGCCGCCACCGGTGGTGGTGTCGTCGGCGATGTAAAGTGTATCGACGCCGCTCACTCCCGCATCCAGATCGGCGAGGAAGAAAGCGTAGGAACTCGGGCAAAGCGTGTCCGTCAGGCCGGGAAGCCGGGTCACGGTCTGGCCCGTCGAGGTCGGAAGCCCCGTGCCAACGGTGCTGACACCCTTGAAGGTATTCGTTCCCGAACTGGCCGACGCGTAAAGCTGGCCGCCGAAAATCGACAAGACGCGCGAGTTTGCCAGCGAGGCCGAGGAAAGATCGGTGGAAGTGGTGGTTGCCAGGGTGGGCGCGTATCGCACGCCGTTGCTGCCGCCGGAAACCCAGACGGAGGTGCCGTCATTCGAAGCCGCTCCGCGGATGTTATTGCCCGTGGGAGCGTCGGTGAGCGCAGTGGACGTGCTCACGATGCCGGACCCATCGACCCGGGCGACCACCCGGTTCGTGGTCGCTGCCGGCGTGCTCGCCACACCGGTGGTCGGGATCGGTGCATCGTAGCCGGTGGCGAGAAGGTATCTGCCGTCGGCGCTCCGCGTGATCATGCCCTCGGACGAGGCAGTGCCGCTCACCACCAGACGCTTGTCAGAGCCGGAGACCGCCGTCGGCATCGGGATCGACTGCACGAGCGCACCTGCAGGCGTGTACTCATCCAGAAACACCGGGTTGCCGGTGTTCACCAAGCTGCCGGTGCCGGTGCCGGCCCGGTAGATCACAACGTTGCCCGTGGTGAATGGGGCCGCAGTCGCGATGCCGCCGGCCGCGAAGCCGAGCAAGGCGGTCAGGGAGGAAAGCCCTGAGAGGGAGGAAATCGACGGTGTCGAGGATTTGAGTGGAGACGGTGTCATGGGGATCCGGTGGGAAGTGTGGTCCGCGATTGCCTCGCGGAAGCTCGTCGATCTCCTCCCAGCCACCTTAAATCGAAACGCCGTGACCGCTTCGCTTGGAAAAGTGAAGGCTGGCCCGTGCGGCGACACAAGGGGGTCAGGATTTGTGACTAGCTTGCCCCGTCTACCCGTTCTGCCCCATCGGTCTCTTTCCGTTCGGTAGCAAATCCGCCACATTCGCGGCTGACAGCATGCCGGACGCATCCCACGTTTCTCCTGCCATGGCCATCGAGCGCTACGAGTCTTTTACGCCGCAAATCCATCCTACCACCTTCATTGCCAACAGTGCCGACGTCATCGGCCGCGTGACCTTGGGCGAGGAAAGCAGCGTCTGGTACAACACCACCCTGCGCGGCGATATCAACGAAATCGTCATAGGACCGCGCTCCAATGTGCAGGACAACGCCGTGATCCACCTCGCCGATGACTACGGCTGCTACGTCGGCGAACTCGTCACCGTCGGCCACTCCGCCATCCTCCACGCCTGCACGGTGAAGGATGAAGTGCTCGTCGGCATGGGAGCCATCGTGCTCGATGGCACCGTGATCGGCGAACGCTCGATCATCGGCGCGGGCGCCCTCGTCACCGGCGGCACCGTGATCCCTCCAGGCTCTCTCGTGCTCGGATCACCGGCAAAGGTCGTGCGCACCCTCTCGCTCGACGAGCAGGCCAAGGTAAAAACCTGGGCCGAGAAGTACGTCGTCCAGTCCCGCAAGTATTTGGCTCGATAAGGGGTGTCGACGTTCCGTCGACGCGTCAGAGCAACTCCATCTGCTCCCTCCCCTCCGGATCCCGGAACCGCACCCCCACGCCTAACAACCGCACCGGCTTCCCCTCACCCCGCTGCCACGCTTCCTCCAGAAGCTCGTCGAAAATCTCCGGCTCCAGCACGGCATGCGCCCTCTCCGCCGTAGTCCGCGTGAAGTCCGCGAACTTCATCTTCACCACCAGCGAGCGAATACCACGCGTCTCATGACGGGTAAGGTCCGCCGTCAGTTCATCCAGCATCGCGTGCAACGGCGACCTCAGTTCATCCAGCGTCACCAGATTCTCCCGGAAGGTATTCTCATTGCTGATCGACTTGCGGATGCGCCGCGGCTCCACCTCACGGTCATCGATGCCGCGGCATAGCTCCCACAATTCGAGACCCCACTTGCCGAAGCGCCGCGCCATCTCGATCTTGTCGTAGCGCTGCATGTCGCCGCAGGTTTTGATGCCGAGCGACTCCAGCTTCGTCCGCATCTTGCCACCCACTCCCCACAGCCTGCCCACCGGCAGGTCCCGCATGAACGCCTCCACGTCGGTCGGCCCGACCTCATGCTGCCCATCCGGCTTGTTCCAATCACTGGCAATCTTCGCGATGAGCTTGTTCGGCCCGATGCCCGCCGATGCCGTGATTCCCAGCTCCTCGCGGATCTGATTGCGGATCTCTCGCGCCACCGATTCCCCCGAGGAATTCAGGTGGGAAAGATCCAGATAAGCCTCATCCAGCGACAGCGGCTCGATCTTCTCCGTGAAGCGCCCGAAGATCGCACGCACCTGCGCACTCACCGCGCGATAGAGGTCGAAGCGCACCGGCACCAGGATCAGCTGCGGGCAAAGCTGCAACGCCTTGAACACCGGCATCGCCGACCGGCAACCGAACTTCCTCGCCTCGTAGTTCGCCGTGGTCAGCACCCCGCGCCGCGAACTGCCGCCCACGCCCACTGGTTTGCCACGCAGCGAAGGATTCTCCCTCTCCTCGATCGCCGCGTAGAAGCAATCCAAGTCGATGTGGATGATCTTGCGCATGCGACCAATTGAGGAAACCGCAGGGCCTGCTGGAGCGCAAGCGACCTTGAGGAGTGTCGACATTCTGTCGACACATCATCCTCACGCCTTCTTCGGAACCGCCTTCACCGCCCCAACCGAAATCCCCCCGTCCACCAACAACGTCTGCCCCGTCATATAGGCACCCGCATCGGAAGCCAGGAACACTAGCGTCCCATCCAGATCCCCCGGCGCTCCAGGCCGTTTCAGCGGAATGCGATCGGTCAGATAATCCACCCACCCCGTATCCTCATACATCACCGCATTCTGCGCCGTCTTGAACCAACCCGGGGCGAGGCAATTCACCGTGATCCCATGCCTCCCCCAATCATCCGCCAGGCTCATCGTCAGCTGCTTCACACCACCACGGCTCGCGCCATACGGAGCAAGGCCCGCATAGCCATTCACGCAAGTGACCGAACCGATATTGATGATCCGCCCGTAGCCACGCTCCACCATCCGTCGCGCGATCGCCTGGGCCGTGAAGAACACGCCGCGCAAATTGGTATCGAGGATCAGATTCCAATCATCCCACGTCACCTCAAGCGCAGGCTTGCGGACATTGCAGCCGGCGTTGTTCACCAGAATGTCGAGATGCCCCGCAGCAGACCACGCAGCTTCTGCCGCAGCATCGATGCTTTCCTTGTCGCGCACATCCAGCACCACCGGCCAAGCCTCGCGCCCGAGCGCCTCGACTTCCGCCACGGTCTCATCCAGCGAAGACAAGGTCCGGCTCGTGACAACGACATCCGCACCGGCTTTCGCAAGCGCGAGCGCGAAGCCTTTGCCCAGCCCGCGGCTGGCTCCAGTAACAAGGGCGGTTTTTCCAGTGAGATCGAAAGGAGGATTCATTCAGTTGTCGCGTTGGATGACCCAGCGGCGCATCTGGGCATCGATGTCTTCAATGAGCTGTTGGATTTGATTTGCCTCACCGGGATCCGGGAAACCATCAAGGGTCATCCCCCACTCGTCCAGTTTCGCAAGAAACAGCCGCTGGCTCTCTTCCAAGCAGGAGCGGCACACAAAGTCAAAGTGGGGCAGAGCGCCTGTCCCGCCAGCCGGAAACATCGAGGTCGCCACCGCTTGCCCGCCACAAAAGCGACATTTCGCCTGCCTCAATGCCTGATGGATTGGGGAGCCAGCCTGAAACTGTTCGTAGCACTTCTTGCAGAGCCTCTGGGATTTCTTCTCTCCCATGACAATGGTGACGAGGAAAAAGGCAGCTCCATCCTCACCGCAGTTCGAGCAAGCCGACTGTTCCCGGGAATCCATCAATTGTCGCGTTGGATGACCCAGCGCCTCATGTGCGTGTCGATCTGCTCCATGATTTCACGCAGCCGCTCGTCCGCCTTCGAATCCGGATCCGTCGGGCTTTCAAAAAACCGCAGGCCAATCCGGTGATATTCGGAACCACAGGATCGGCAGAGAAACTTCTCCTCCGCCCCGTCGCCATCGGTCATGCGCGCCAAGCTATCGATCGCCACCGCTTGTCCGCCACAAAAGCGACAGTCCCCGTCTTTCAAATCTTCCATGCCGTCCCTCGCGAACGCAGGAGTATGCGTCTGCGCGCAGTCGTCACAAAGCGAGATGCTCGGCGGCTCAGCTCCCGGCTGGCTGATGTAATGGCTCACCAGCTTGCTGTCGCAAGCCTGACACATTTCACGATACGTGTGATCCATGATTACGAATGCTTGCCCACGGCTGTTTCATCCACCACCAGCACCTTCAGGGCGCCGGGTGCCTTGGCTTTGTCGAAAGCCGACACGCCTTCCTCCAGCGCGACACTGGCGGAAATCAGCGGCTTCACGCGAATGTCTCCGGAAGCGATGGCCTCCAGCGCCTCCGGATACTCACCAGCAATGGCGCAGGTGCCGACCACATCCAGCTCGCGGGTGACCACGATCTGCAAGGGCAGCGGCACCGTCGGCGAAAGATTCCCGACAAGAACCACGCGCCCACCCTTCCGCACCGAGCGAATGGCGAGATCGACCGTCGGCGCGGCACCCACGACCTCCATCGCCACGTCCACTTCAGGAATGCTGCCACTACCACTGATAATGGCATCATCGGCGCCCAGCTCCTTCGCCAGCTTGAGTCGCCCTTCATCCAGATCCACGGCGATGATCCTCTTCGCACCCGCCCTTTTCAAAGCCTGGATCACGAGCAAGCCGATCAAGCCCGCACCTACGACGAGTGCCGTACGTCCGGCGATCTCCCCTGCCCGGTTCACCGCATGCAAGGCTACCCCCACCGGCTCGGCGAACGCCGCCTCTTCAAACGACAGCCCGTCCGGCAAGCGATGAAGGATGCGCTGCGGAATGGTCACCAGCTCCGCGAACGCGCCATCACGGCGGAACTCCGCACAAGCGACGCCGACGACCTGCCGCGCATCGCACAAATTCACGCGGCCCTCACGGCAATAGCCGCACTCGCCGCACCACACGGTGGAGTCAAAGGTGACGCGATCCCCGGCCTTCCATGCCGTGACGCCTTCACCCACCGCATCCACCGTGCCACTGGCCTCGTGCCCCATCACCAGCGGCGGGATTCTCCGGCCGCTGCTGCCATCCATGCCGTGCAGGTCACTGCCGCAGATGCCGCAGGCCTTCACGCGCAGACGAACCTCCCCCGCTCCCGGAACGGGCGCGGGCAGATCCACCACGGCGAGCGTGGACGGGGCTACGAGTTGCAGTGCTCTCATTGGCCGGCCTTTTCGAGATCGCGCACTTCCACGCGGGCCCAGAAGCTCTTGAAGCTGTCGATGAAGACGTGGTGATCCGGATCCACCTGATAGGCATCCTGCGCTTCGATGGATTCGAAGGTCATCGTCAACGCGTAGTCCCAGGACTGGTCGACCACCGGGCGCTCCATCACCTTCGCCGGCACGGCCCAGAATCCGCCGAGGAGACCCGGGAGCTTGAAGAGGCTCGAAAGCCCGCCTTCGAAGGCCTTGCGATCCGCCTCGTTCTTGTTCTCGTCCTTCAGCCAGAAATACACGTGGTGTTCCATACGCCGCCCCTGTAGCGGCACGAGGCCGCGGCGGCAAGGACAGCGGCTGTCTGCTAGGGAAGAGTTAGATTCCCCCCGGGTTACCCACTGGGAGCGCGGAATTCATTCCGCCCGAATGGTCCCCAAGAGCCTTTGCCACGAGCAAGCCCCCGGGAGCGCCGGTCTCCAGGCCGGCCGAATGGTCCCCAGCAGCCCGCTCGACCCGGTGGAGATCAAACCTCCACCGAAACCGAGAGATCCGGCCCCAGATTCTCGATCGCCTCGATCAGCGCCCCCGGAGCACTGCCCGCCGAGAGGGAAACCACCCCCTTCGCGTGGAAAATCGGGTGCCCGGACATCGGCGCGCTCTCCAGCGTGGTGGACAGGTCCTCCACATTCCCCCCCGCCCCGGCAATCGCCGCGGACAGCGACCGAATAATCCCCGGCCGGTCATTCCCCACCACGTCTAGCGCCAGCGTCTCCCGCTTCTCTGTGGGTGCCGCCACCTCGCGCTTCGCCTGCACCGAGATGCCCTGTCCTTCCAGACCAGCCAGAGCCGCCAACAGCGCCTCGGTCTCCGCCTCCGCACACTCCACCCGCAGGATCCCCGCGAACTGCCCCGCCAAGCGCGCCATCCGGCTCTCCTGCCAGCTTCCGCCATGCGCGGCGATGGTCTCGGAAAGGGCTCGGACAAGGCCGGGACGATCGGCCGCGAGGACGGTCATGACGATGGAAGCGGGCATGGACTGATAGAGCACGGGCCCCGGACCTCCGTCAGGCAATTTTTTGAAATTTTGGCAAATTATTTAAGAAAAAATGATCGTTGACCCATTTGCAGCCAACGCGTTACACACTCTCCCAATTGTTTGTCCCGACATGAATCTCCCCGACAACCTGTCCCCCCTGCCCGTGATTCCACGCGGCGAAGACCCGGCGGGCTCGGCCCGTGCAGACATTGAGGACTTTGTGACCGCCATCGACGTGCGGAAGGTCCTGCTTGGCACCGCTGGCGAACTGCCGGTGGAGGGTTTGTCAGCCGATGATTTCGACTCCTTCGCTGGCCGGGCGGATGTGCCCCATCCGCAGCCCGCGCGCTCTCCCTTCGCCTCCGGCCGCCAGACCGGCCTGCATGTGCCCGACTTGGAAATCGAGTCGCCGCCCGTGCATCCGGCGTTCGAGGTGCTCCCGCCCTCTTCCCGCCGCGCGGCACCTCCGAAAGTGAGTGCAGCCCTCGATTGCGAATCCGCCTTCGGCAGCCCTCGCGGCGGCCGCAATGGCGAACGCTGGTGGGTCATCGGCATGGGCCTGGCCGCCGCAGCCATCCTGATGTCCGGCACCTTGGTCGATTTCATCTCGCGGGAAGCCGTCCGCCGCAGCCGCGCCACCGCGCCGCTCGACGTGATCCACGTCATCCCCGGAAAGGCCGTCCCCCAACCCGGCGAAGAAAAGGCCAACGCCGCCTTCGCCGCCGCCGTGGAACCCGACGAGGGCGAATGAGCGCCCGGCGGTGAATTCGCGAAAGCCGGAGCTTTACAACCCGGGGCTCGTTGCTAATTTCCCGCCCCCAGCCGCAAAAAGGAGAGATGGCTGAGCTCGGTTTAAGGCACTCGACTCGAAATCGAACGTAGGCTTAAAACCTACCGAGGGTTCGAATCCCTCTCTCTCCGCCACCTTCATTAAAACGGCCCGCAAGCAATTGCGGGCCGTTTTGTTTCGGAAAGTCTGCATCGCCTAGGGAGAGAGAGGGATGAGAACCCTCCTGCAAAGGCCGAGGGTTTGAAGGCGGCGGGAGCTTCGCGACCATCCTTCGATCGGCGCAGCCGCAAACTGGCGTGGACCGGAGGTCAATCCCTCTCTCTCCGCCACCTTCATTAAAACGGCCCGCAAGCAATTGCGGGCCGTTTTGTTTTGGCCAGTCCGCGTTGCCCTCGGAGAGAGGGATGAGAACTCTGCTGAAATAGCCGAGGCTCCCGGAATAGCATAGGCCTCGCCGGGGAAACAATTTCGTGATGATTTTCCGAAACCCCGCAACAAGGCCTCATGGATTCTTAAATAGGTAGATGAACGGTGAATGCTGCCCCACCGGCAGGCCGCTTCCGGACTCTAACACTCCGAAATCGAACCAATGAAACCACGATCCATCCTACCCCTGCTCCTCGCCGCCGGAATGCTCACGCCACCCGTGCAAGCGCAGGACGCACCGGCAAAGATCCGCGAGATCGAGCAGAAGGTGCTGCTGGCAAAATATCAAAAGGCCATCCAGGCACTCATCGGATCGGCGCGGGAAATCCAAAGCGGCGCCACCGGCATCGCCCCGGAGATCCTCGACAAGCGCGTGCAGTGGCTCACTGCCGTGGGCGATCAGATCGGCGGCGAAGGCAAGATCGCCGCCGCCCAAGGACAGGACATGTCGGAAAGCGCCGACGCGCTCAATGACCTCGCGTGGAAGATGATCACATCGCCCGACGTCGCCCGCAATCCGGCGATCGCGCTGAAATTGGCAGACATCGCCATCGAACTCGGTGGCGAGAATGCCGATCTCAAACCCAAGGTGCTCGATACTAGGGCGCGCGCGCTCTTCCTGTTGGGCAAGCGGGACGAAGCGATTGCCGGGCAGCAAAAAGCAGTCGCGGCGGCCACCATCGAAGAAGAAAAAGCCGGCCTCCAAGTGACGCTCGCCAGCTACCAGCGGGGCGAGCTACCCGACGTGCCAGCACCTGCCGGAGAGCCTGGGCTTTCCATCGTCGGAGACCTCGCGTTGGCAAGCAAAGACCTGCGAACCAGCATCGACGAGGTCGTCGCCCTGCAGCGGCAGATCGAAAATGCCGAAAAGGAAAACTCCGGACTCGCCGGCGATGAAATCGATCGGCTGAAGGAAAAGCTGACGAAGCAGAAGGAGGAGCTGGAGAAGTTAACCCAGGTGGCGGACCCGTCGCTTCGGCCGGGTGCCTCGGATGGAGCCACCTACCTCATGGCGAAACTCCGGACCATCGTAATTCCCAAGATCGACTTCGAGGACGCGTCCTTGGAAGAAGCCGTCGACTTTCTCAGGAAGCGTTCCGTCGAGCTTGATGCCACCGAGCTCGATCCTGCCCGCAAAGGACTGAATATCGTGGTCCGCTACACCCCGGTGAAGTCTGCGCCAGCCACCGGCAAGGAAGAGCCCAAACCGGAAGCCCCTCACATCAAGAGCCTCCACCTGCGCAATGTTCCGCTGGCCGAAGCTCTTAGATACGTCTGCGAGGCTACCCGGTTCCGCTACAAGGTGGATGACTACGCCGTCACGCTGGTCAATCCCAACGATCAGGAAGACCTCTTCAATCGCACCTTCCACGTGCCGCCGGATTTCGGAAGCTCACTCGTCTCGATCCAAGACCTGCTGAAAATGTGCGGCGTCAACTTTCCCGAAGGAGCTTCAGCGACCCTGATCAATTCCAAGGTGCTGGTGGTCCGCAACACTCCATCCGAGATCGACAAGATCGAAACCTTGATCGTAGCAGTCGAAAGCTCGCGGACCAACAGGGCGGCATCCGCCATGCCCGTCCCTCCCCCGACTCCCGTCGCCCCGGTTCCGGTGAACCCACCCGGAAGGTGACAAAAACCTCCGGCGCGGATCCGGTTCCGCATCTCCCATCAGCACTGGCCGGAGCCCTCCGGCCAGTGCTTTGCGGTTTGTATTCCGGTCCATCTTGCCTTATTTCGCTCACCGTGCGCCGTTCCATTTCGATCCCCTGAATTGCTCCCATGCCGAATGCCTTCCGCACCCACCTGGGAGACTTCCATACGACCCGATGGTCCATCGTCATCGGTGCGCAGGGGCATTCGCCGGCGGACGTGAATGCCTCGGTGGAGTCGCTCTACCGACAATACCTTTCGCCCCTCTATGCCTATGTGCGTCGCCGCGGATATTCGCCCCACGATGCGCAGGACCTGACTCACGAATTTTTCTCCCGGCTGTTAGAAAAAGGTTGGCTTTCCTCCGCCCAGCCAGATCGCGGGCGACTGAGAACCTTTCTGCTGGTGGCTATGAAGCGCTTCCTCGCAAACGAATGGGACCGGGCTAAAGCAGAAAAGCGCGGCGGCTTATCACAACTCGTGAGTCTCCAATCCGAAGAAGGCGAGCGCTTGTTCTCTGCCAGCACCGCCGCGAACGCGTCCGTGCCGGACGAACTACAATTCGACCGGAACTGGGCGATGGTGCTGATGCAGACCACCCTCGATCACCTCCGGCGGGAATATGAGCGCAGCACGCGGCCCGGCGACTTCACGGTGCTGAAATCCTGCCTCACAGCCGGGCGCGGAGACATCGACTATATCGCCATCGCGCGCGAGCTTCAGCTCTTGCCCGCATCGGCGCGAAGCCTCGTTCACCGCTTCCGCAAGCGCTTCCGGGAGATCTTCCGCGCGGAGGTCGCGGGCACAGTCTCCTCTCCCGAAGAAGTGGAAGATGAGATGCGGGCGCTCATTTCAACCCTCGGGCAACGATGAGCGATGTCGTCAAAACCGAGGACTCAATAGCCGCTACCGCATGCCCCCGTTGCGGTGCTCCTCTGGCGGGAGCCAGTGTGGATGGCTTGTGCGCCCGCTGCCTGGGCGCGCTGAATTTTGACACGCTCACGCGCATCGGCGGAGCAGCCGATGAAGAACTCCACGCCATCCCCACCGTGGAAGAGCTCGCGGAATTCTTCCCGCAATTGGACGTGCTATCCCTGATCGGCCGCGGCGGAATGGGCGTGGTTTACAAGGCCAGGCAGAAATCCCTGCACCGGCATGTCGCATTGAAGCTGCTGGCCCCGGAGCGCGCTGGCGATCCCCTGTTTGCCCGGCGCTTCGCCAGCGAGGCAAGATCCCTCGCAGCGCTCGATCATCCCCACATCGTGAGCGTCCACGACTTCGGTGAGGCAGGCGGATACTTCTACCTCCTGATGGAATTCGTGGACGGAGTGAACTTGAGGCAGTTGATCCAAAGCCGGCGGCTCACCCCTGACGAGGCACTGGAAATCATCACTCCCGTATGCGACGCGCTTCAGGCCGCGCACGATCGCGGGATCGTCCATCGCGACGTGAAACCGGAGAACCTGCTCATTGATCGCAATGGCAAGGTGAAGATCGCCGACTTCGGGATCGCGCGAATGATGGATGACCCGGCCGTGGACGGAATCCCTCAAGCCGCGCCGGATAACTCGGCAGCACACACCTTGGCCGCTGGCACACCCGACTACGCCGCCCCGGAGCAACGCGCATCATCACCGTTCGACCACCGCGTCGACATCTACTCCCTCGGCGTGGTGCTCTATGAAATGATCACCGGCCAGCGCCCCGGCAACGGGCAGATCACGCCACCCTCCAAACGCGCGACCGTGGACATGCGCATCGACGAGGTCGTGATGAAAGCCCTGCAGGAAGAACCGGACCAGCGCTTCCGCACCGTCGCCGAATTCCGCGAACACTTCGAGGAGGCGAAGAAACCCATCGCGCGAAAGCCTTCAACCCGCGGGCCCCGTACCTGGTGGACACGGAAACGCGCGCTCGCAGCAGCCATGTCCCTTTGCCTGATCGGAGCCGCCGTCACCGCAGCAATGATGATGAAGAGCCCGCCTCACAAAGAGGCTGCCGAGCCATCGTTGGAAATCGCGTCCCTGGAGCAGGCCTATCAAGCCTTCGAAAAAAACTTCACCGCATTACAAGAGGCGCGAGAAATCCAAATGGTAGGCATGCCCGACGGCAGCGGTGCCCCTCCGGAACAGAACGAAGTCGTGAAGAAACTGGAAGCCCGCGATCGGCAACTGCGAGCGACCATCTCGCGGATGTCCAACGGAGAGCGTTAGTGCAGCTTCAAAGCATGCGTTACACAAAACGGCCCGCAGTCACCTGCGAGCCGTTTGCTATGGCGGGAGGAAAAAGGGACACGCCCCGGAGAAGAGCCCATCAAGGCTTCGCCACCACCCAGCTCAGCGAGGCATTGTGGCTGGCCACGGCATAGGATTGGCCGTTCGCAAAGCCGGGAAGCGGCTCGCTGTAGCCGGGCACGGTTAGAACCCACCGGCCCGGCTCATCCGTGGTGAACTTCACGATACCCTCGGCATCGGTCTTCAGCGGGGTGTGGCTGCCATTGGGCGCATTGAGCTGGGCCTTCGTGTCCGGCAGAGGCTTGCCACGGAAATAGACGCGGACTTCGCCGGGATTCCCCGTCGGCACGATATCAAGCGTGAGCGCGGGTTGCGCGGCGACCTTGTCACCGCCAGACGGCAACCAGCGGCTATAGAAGACCGGCCGCCGCGCGGGCTTGCCCTCGAAGGCCATCACCGGGAAGGCGGTCTCCGCCACGAGAGCCTGATCCGGCTTCGCCTCGCCGAGGGTGTAGTGGTCGGATTTCTTCTGTGAATCCAACGGCTTGGCGTCCTTCGCGGCAGGCAAGACCACGCCCGCCGGAGTTCCCAGGGAATCGAGATGACCCGGGGACTTCTCCACTTCCCCGTCCAATTCGCCGAAGCGGACGACCAGGGTCCCATCCGGGCCGGGTTCGACCCAAACGGAGTGAGCCAGGGATGCGGAAGCCAGCAGCAGGCTGGCGAGAATACCGGAACGAAGGGACGTCTTCATGAACATGATGGTGGTTGGATCGGTTTGTTAGAATGATTCAGGCTTCCTTCTTCAGTTGCGGCAGGATGCCAGCGTCGATCGCCTTCTTCGCCGCGGCCTCGGGATCCTTCTCCCAAGTGCCCTTCGCCTTCTCATTGAAGAAGTACACCTTCACGCCCTGATACTCGACGAAGGGACTGGAAGGAGTGATCAGCGTCTTCTGATGAATCGGGCAGTAGCGCTGCGGCAGCAGCTCGATGGCATCCAGCCCGATCTCCTTTTCCTTCCCCTTGAACTGCGGCAGCAGGCCGAGCTCCGTCGCCACCTTCACGTAGTAAGCGGCAGCCTTCTCATCGGCCTTCCACATCTTCTCGCACTTGCCGCAGCAGAGCGCGATCGGAGTTCCCTTGAAATCCACCTGATGCTCCTCCTCCACCTCGTCCTCGGTCATCATCGGACACTTGTTGTTCGCCGCCTTGTCTCCGGCAAA
Organism: Luteolibacter sp. Y139; assembly: GCF_038066715.1. Classification (NCBI taxonomy): domain Bacteria; kingdom Pseudomonadati; phylum Verrucomicrobiota; class Verrucomicrobiia; order Verrucomicrobiales; family Verrucomicrobiaceae; genus Neoluteolibacter; species Neoluteolibacter soli. Next base: position 141,009 of record NZ_JBBUKT010000001.1, read on the forward strand.
AACGAGTCCGGCGGAGAGCACGGAGGCAGCGACGATCGCCGGCAGTTTGATGAAAGGGATGCGCATGATCATGACCGATGTGGGATCGATCATAACCATCGCGTTTCATTTTGATCCCGGTCACTTGCCAAAAATTGGCGTTTCATTGCGTATCCGGACCCTGGGGCGGAAAGCGGCCATATCCGTCTGGAACTGGCGCTGACAGCTTTCGCCCCGGCTGCCAAAAGAGCCGCTATCTACCACTCGCGCGGCGATCGAAATTCCTCCAACCCATGAAGCACCTTCTCCTCACCTCCATCATGGCAGCCTTCGCGCTCTCGCCCTGCAAGACAGCGAGCGCTCAAGGCGATCTCTACCGCATCACCGGCGGCAGCTCGCGGACAGTGACGAATTTCCACCAAATCTCTATTCCCAAGGGCGGCGACCACGTCCTCGCCGATCTCAAGGGACCGGGAAAGGTCACCTACTTCTACATCACCGACGACACCGCCGGCCGCTGGTATCCCGGCCTGGTCTTGAAGATCTATTGGGACGACTCAAAGGAACCCAGCATCCAACTCCCGTTGGCAGATTTCTTCGGCGCGATCGGCAGCAGATCGGTGGATTACACTTCCCTGCCAATGCAGATCAATCACGCCTGCTTCATGTGCTATCTGCCCATGCCGCACTCGAAAGGGGCCAAGTTCGTGCTCTCCAACGACGGCGACCGCGACTACGTGCAAAAGGTCGCCTATGGCATCGACCGCGAGGAAGACCCTTCCTACGCACAGGAAAAGAGCCGCCTCCACTGCGAATGGCACCGCAGCAATCCGGTCTCTAACGGCCTCCACGTCATGATGGAAGCCCGCGGCCGCGGCCAATACATCGGCAGCTACCTCCAGGCAGTCTCCCGCATCCACGATGTGTGGTTCGGCGAGGGCGACACGATCTTCCATCTCGATGGCAAGACCTTCGCTCACACCCCGGGCACCGAGGACGAATACGGCTCCTGCTGGGAAAAGCCGGATTGGAAAACCTTCGCCTCTCCTTACTGCGGCCATCCTCTCAATGAGATCGGCGTCAACCGCATGTATCGCTGGTATGTGGCAAACCCCGTCCGCTTCCAACAGGGCCTCAAGGTCGAAATCCAAAACCAGCACGACAACGTCAACGCCACCAAGCCCGACGAAGCCGATGACTACACCAGCGTCGCCTTCTGGTATCAGGAAGGCCCGCAGAAAGTCGCCGCCTTGCCGTCCTTCCAAGAGCGCACCCGCGCCAGCTTTGCTAAACCCTGATCGGCTCAGTCCTCCTTCTTCTCCCCGGCCATCGGCGGCGACCACGAGTCATCCGCAGGATGATGCTCCTGAAGACCCGCTCGCATCACTTGATCAAAGATCACCCGTGCCTCACGCGAGGCGCCGATGAAGCTATCGTGCTTGTGACGCTGGCGGGCGTATTCGCGCACCGAGGCCTCGTCCGCCTTGCGATACCGCTTCGCGGCCCGGTGCGCTGCGTAGGCTGGTATTCCCAGCGCGCACAAAACGTCAGTGCCCATCCGCAGCGAGGAATCAAGCGTATCGCGGTAAAACCCTTCCTCACCGGCATCGATGAATTGGTAAGCCGAACTACGGCCATAGGCACGCAGGAAGATCCGCAGGTGTGGATGATGCTGCCGCGCCGTCTCCACGATCTTCATCGTCACATCCGCATCCCGCAATGCGATCACCAGCAACTTCGCATGCGCTGCACCGGCCGTCGCGAGCAGGTCGGGCCGAGCCCCATCACCATAAAATACCGGCATGCCGAGCGCCCGCAGCGTTTCCACCTGGTCAGGATCGTTGTCGAGCACCGTGCTCTCAATCCCCTGCGTCTGGAGCAAGCGACCGATCGCGTGGCCGAAACGGCCGAAACCGCAGATGATCACCGGCGCGCCTTGGTCATGAGCATCGCTTTCCCGCTCCTCCTTCTCATCGCGGGCCACGCACCGCGCCGTGTAGCGATGGGCTGCGAGAATCAGCAAGGGCGTCGCCGCCATCGTCAACGCCACCACCGCGATCAGCGTGCGCGAGATCTCGACGGGAAACACGCCTGCATTCGCAGCCAAGGCGATGAGGACGAACGCAAACTCGCCACCCGCTGCAAGCGCGGACGAAAAAACCAGCGAACTCGCGTAGTTGGAACCCTGAAAGCGTGCCAGCCCGAAGATCACGCCTCCCTTCACCAGCAGCAGCGCTGCCGCACCACCGAGCACGAGTCCCCAGTGCGAGCCAATGTGGCCGAAATCAATGCCGGTCCCCACGCCGAGAAAGAACAGCCCTAACAGCAGCCCCTTGAACGGCTCCAGGTCGCTTTCCAGCTCGTGGCGGTACTCACTGGTCGCGAGCACCACTCCGGCCACGAAGGCCCCGAGCGCCGCGGACAGCCCCACCTTCGTCATCAGCAGCGCGATCCCGATCACCAGCAGCAGCGCCGCCGCAGTGAATGCCTCGCGTTGCCTTGTGGCGGCGATGGCGCGGAAGATCGGCCGCACCGCGAGGCGAGCCACAGCCACGACGATCGCCACCGCCGCGATCGTCGCGATGGCGCGGCCCCAGGCCGGCCAATGAGCCATCCACGCATCGCTGCCACCATGAGCATCCTGAACCGCCACCACCTGCCCCACCGCCAGCAGCGGCAACACCGCCATGATCGGGATCACCGCGAGGTCTTGGAAAAGCAGCACCGCAAAGGAGTTCTGCCCCGCCTCCGTGCGCAGCAGGTTTTTCTCGGACAGGCATTGCAGCACGATCGCCGTGCTCGACATCGCCAGGATCAGGCCAATGCCCAGCGCCGCCTTCCACCCGAGTCCGAACAAAAGCACCACAGCCGCGATGGCTAGCGCCGATGCAATGACCTGCGAAGTCCCCAGCCCGAAGATCTCGCGACGCATCTTCCACAAGTGCGACGGCTCCAATTCCAATCCGACGAGGAACAGCATCATCACCACGCCGAACTCAGCGAAATGCGTGATCTGCTCGCTTTCCCGACCGATCCAGCCGAAGCCCCACGGGCCGATCGCTGCCCCGGCGATCAGGTAACCAAGCACTGCGCCGAGACCCAGGCGCTTGCCCACGAGAATGGCAACCAGCGCCGCAGCGAGGTAGAGGAAGGCTTGGGCAAAGGCGCTTTCGAATGCCATCTGTCAGTCAATCAGGGAGTGGGAAGCCAGAGCGGAGAGGCGCCGTCGCGCAGAGCGCCGAGCCACGCCTGATAGCGCTGCGACTCGGCGACCAGCGCAGCCGCATCAAGATGGTGTGCGCCATGAACGGTGAAAGCCTCTGCATACCCCATGCCGCACAGCCGTGCGGTCTGCTCAAAGGGCGCGAGAAGTTCCCGCACGGAGAAATGATTCAGCCCGCCGCGCTTGTAGGCCAGCTCCGGTCCACCTGCGCTGATCGCCTGCGCGAGAACCTTTCCGCGCAAGGCAGTCCCGTCCTCGCCATAGGCCCAGCGATACGTCAGCACCAGATCCAGCCACTCCTTCACGATCGCCGGACTGCTGTACCAGAAGAACGGATGCTGGAGCACCACTGCATCGTGGCTTTCTAACAAGCGCTGCTCGTCCCTCACCTCGATCAGGTAGTCGGGATAAGCCTCATACAAATCATGGACCGTCACGCCTTCCGTCGCGCGAGCCGCAGCGACCAGGGCACGGTTCACCCGCGACCGCTCGAATGCGGGATGGGCGAAAATCACAAGCACTCGAGCCATCGTTCGCCGGTTGTCTGACAAAGGAGCCGCGACTTGGCGAGGCGGGAAGTGACCGGAATCACCTCAGCCTCACTTCGTCGCCCCCGGAGCGGTTTCCAGGGCGTGCAGCATCTGGCTTCGCAGCGCTTGCACCAGGCGATCCGTCGCGACGGGCATGCCGATGCCGTCAGGGTAGAAATGAGCCAGGGTATCCCGCTGCACCCACTCGGATTCCTCCCGTTCCAACAGATAACCGGCGGCCATGAGGACCAGACCGGTGGAAACGAAACACGGAACCAGCGCGCGGCAAACTATGACTCCCGGCAGCGCCACTCTCCGCGGAGAAAGAATCAGCGCAAACGAGCGCCACAGCAACCATAGCAGGGGCAGACCCGCAGCGGCACTACCGTAGTTGATAAACTCCTCCTGCCACTTCGGAGGGCAATAGCGCGCCGCTCCCATCGCCGGCACGAACAGGGCCGCAATCACCGCGATCGCCCAGCCCTGCCACAAGGTTGGCCTGAGACCCAGCAGGCCTCCCCGTTTGGCCAGCCGCCACCTTGCCGATTGCACCAGCATGCAGGCAGCGAAGAGGAAGCTGCCTCCGGCTCTCAAGGCGATCGGCTTCATATCCTCGAAATCGATCCTGTAGTCCCGGCAGCCTAGCGGCGAAATCCCGGCGACCGCCATATGCCACGCGGCAGGGATCACGATGCCAAGACCGCAGATCCACGCGAAGTCGGATAGCCCCAGCAGCGTCCCCACTCCCCCCGCGAGTCCGCGTACCGGCTGCCCGCGCCTCCAGCCTTCCAAACCCGCCAGCCATGCCAATACCCCGAAGAGGATCGCGGCCGAAATGGCCAGCATCCGGTCGGCCATCGCATGCTCGGCGCGGCGGCCGGGTTCGAGTTCGCCTTCATACACGAATGCTCCGGAGGAGTAGTAGGAGACCCGGGTGAAAGCCGACGCCTTCCGGCTTATTTCTTCTGCGTTTGTCACTGAAACATTCGAGCTCGGCTTCCGAATTTGCCCGGCCCAATAGGCCCATCGGTCCGCCTCGTCGTTCAGATCGAAGCGACGCAGGAGGTCCACTGAAATCCGCGAAGCGCCCAAGCTTACCAGACCGCCCGGATTGTAGAACCTCTTGTCTCCAGACTCCTTCAAACAGCGCGACACCAATCGTTCGAGCGTCTCGAACCACTCGCGCAGGCCTTCCCTGTCCTGCTTTCTCGCCAGTTCCTCCATACGGGCCTGCCACAAGTTCTGCCACCGGTTCGGATAGGAGCCTCCACCACGCTGATCTTCGGCGAACATGAGCCGGTCCGCGACTTCTGCCAGATTGGTAGCCCGTCCCAGCATCTCCAGGCGCCTTGCAGTGTTGGATGGAATTCTTGTTTCGAACCGGGGCGCCGAAACCGCCTTCGCCATCAGGGCTACAGCTTCGTCATAGGCCTCGTCGGTTTGAAGGGCCGGAAAAGCCGGCCCATAGCCAGACGGAGGCTTTGAATTCGAATACTTGAACTTCGAACGCGCGATGCACACCCCCGCCTCACGCAGGTCCCAGAAACCGTTCCCGGTATCGATCCGTCGCGCTTGCTCGAGGATGCGCTCGCGCTGCGGCCCGTCGCCAAAGCCGTATTGGACCACGTATTCCTCCAGCAACGCCGGATCACTGGGGAGACTCGCTTGGTAACCCTTGCGCCAATCCTCGCGGAGCTTCTCGCCCATCATCTGGCTGTTCGCGAAGAGAAACAGGCGCTGGTCGTCCGCGACTGTTGCTTCGAGCTCGCGCTCCGCCGCCTTCAGGTGATCGGGTTCGTGGGGAAGGAGATGGTAAAGGTAGTCCATCCGGACCAGCTCCCGCCAACTCGCAAACGACATCGCTCCAAGCACAACAGTAAACACGAGCAACAGCAGGAACACCTGCTTGCCGTTGTTCCACAAGCGTCCTCCCGGGCCTTCAAGTCGCGCCGTTGCCGCCTCCAGCGAATCGTCTCCGGGCCCCGGCCGCGAGTGATTCAGCCGCTCCATCAACTCGCCCCGCGCCAAATCCTCCGCGGGCGACTTTCCCGCCAGCGGGCGAAGCGCGAGTTCGATGAAGCGTTCATAAGGATCCGGCACTGCGCCCCATCTAGCAGGTTGGTGCTTTCCCGTGAACCGGTTTTCGTGGAGACAGGAGATCCGCTTTCAGCCATGAGAGTGGCCCAGCCGACGCCCATGCCCTTGCTTCAAGAAAAACGCTCCGTGACCTATGCCATCGTCTTCGGCATCTGGGTGGAGGTCTTCGTCTACTGCGTCCTTCACGACCAATATCTCATCCGGATCTCGCCGGAGCATTTCACCGTCTATCATCCGCCTCTGTGGGGCATCACTGATCTCACCCTGCTCGCCTTGGCCTGGGCATTCCGCGCCTCGATCGGCCCCGGCCTGGGATTGGGACTCGTCGCCCTGTTCCTTGGCCGGGCTGGCCGTCGCCCAAAGGTCGCTCCAACGCGGATGCTCAAGATCGTCCCATGGCTGCTCCTTGCGACCGAAGCCGTGGGCTTGGCCGCCGGGGCATGGGCATGGAAGACGAAGCAGCCGCTGTTTCCCGAAGACATCTATCCGGACCTGACCGAGCCGATGCTGATCAGCCAGAGCATCCAACTGGCATGCTACGGCACGGGACTGCTCGTCTCGCTGGGCTTCCTCGCCTGGATTGAAAAGCAGCGGCGAAAGCCGGAACAGGCCCGTTAGTTCGGCTAGGCCCGACGGCGCTCCGCTTACTCGGACTTCACCCTCTCGATCTGCTCGCGGATGAGCTTCGCTTGCTCCTTCTCTCCTGACTTCTCCATCGCCTTCTGAAGGCGCGTGAGGATCTCCACATCGTGAGTGTGCTTGCCCTGTGCTTCCACGAGGATGTCGATCGCGGGCTGGTTCTCCCCGCGGGCCAGATAGTACTCGGCCAGTCGCGCCTCCATCGGCAGCAGGGCGATCGGCGGCATCAGCATCGTCGGCGGCGTCTGGCGGTCGAGCGCGGCGCGATACCAGTTGAAGGCGGAGACCATGCTTTCCTTGCCACCCGCCATCGCCATCGCACCGCGCAACTCGCTGGCCGCAATCTCGAGCGCGGTGTAGCCGCGGGCCCATGACGAACGCTCGCCGGCTGCACTCGCTGCCTGCCGGGTCTTGCTCATCTGGTCGCCGTGCACCGTCAGCGCATCAATGATCTTCCGTGCCTCTTCCAGCTTGCCTTCCTCAAGCGCCTTCCGCGCCTCAAGCGCACACGCGAGTCCTTGATAGAACCACACGGCATGGCTGATCTTGCCATAGACCTTCTGCTTTTCGGGATCCGGCAGCGTGCTCAGCGCCAATGCCGCATCACCCGGCAATCCGCGGCGCATCAGCAGGCGCGCGGCCAGCGTGCGGCCTTCCCACATCACCAGTTGGCCACCCTCGCTATTGGAGCGCTCCGGCTTCACCTCGATCGCCGCCACCGCTTTCGCCGCGGCCAGGGCATTGGCGTAGTCGCCCTTGGAAGCCAGCGCCGCCGTCCGGTAGCACTCCGCCTTCACCCAGCCCGGGCAATCGGCATGGCCCAGCTTGTTCGCCTGCATCCATCCGCGATAAAGTTCCGCCGAGCGGGCAAAGGCCTCCGCTGCCTGGGCCGCATTGCCATTGCGCAATTCATAGTGACCTAACAAATGCAGGAACGGCGCGTAGCCCGGCGCCAGCTGGCACAGCCGCCGCGCCCGCACCAGATCGCCTCGCAAGTCCGGTGCCTCCGCACGAATGGTCAGGTAGGCATAGAGGTAGAGCGGATGATCCGGATCGCGGGTCAGCATCTCATCGATCAATGCCTCCGCCTTCTCCTGATCGGGATTCGGCTTGCCATTGTCATCGTAGCCGGAGCGACCGAAGGCCGCCATCAGCAGCTTGAGCTGCGGGTCGTTCGGAAACTTTTCTGACACCTTGCGGAAGGCGTCCGAAGCCATCGCTGCACCCTTCTCAAAAAAGACCGAGATCGCGTAGGCATACGACTGCTCCAGTTCGGTGCCCACATTCGCATTCACCAGCGACACCATCCGCTGCAGCGCGGCCTCCCGCTCGTCGAGCAGATCCGGCTCCGGATTGATCAGCGAGACCACCACGCCCCAGTGAGCCATCAGGCACTCTGGATCCAGCTTCAGCGCCGCGCAGAAATGCCGGTAAGCCTCGAAGTCCCACCCGCCGTGGAGATTCGCCATGCCATCCAGCACATGCTTCTGCGCCGCCGGATCGATGGTGGTCACCGCCATCATCAGCCCCTTCGGGATCGCCACGGGAGATGGCTCTGGCAGGTCCTTCAGCCGCTCGGAAATCACCTTGTCCACGCTCGGCACCTCTTTTCCCTCCTCCGCCGCCGGGACTTTCTTCTCCTTGTCCCCTGCCACTGCCTTCTCCTTCTCCGCAGCCGGGACTTTCTTCTCCTCCGCCGCAGCGGAGAGCCCGACCGAAACCGCAAGAGCCAGCAGCAGATAACGCATGCGCCGACGATGTGCCGCGCCCGGACGGTCTCAAGGAAAATCACGGCGTCCTCCCGCCTGCCGCTCAAATTCGGCTCTCTCTCGGAATACTGCCGAATATCGGTATCTCCAGGCAAAAGACAGCGCTCGGGCACAGTGGACAAGGTTCACACTTCCTCCCTCCACCAATGGATGTTAAGGCCCGGACATTGATATGAAGCCCAGCCTCGCCCGGATCCGCAGCCACGTCCCGCAGGGACTGGCATTACCTTCCAGGTTTGACGACTTCGTTCGCGCGAAGCCCCCGGTTCCGATCCAGTGGGACAACCTCTACGACTACGACCTCAAACGATCCGCTCTTGAACAAGTCGTCCCGTTCCTCAGGTTAAGCGAAGATTTTGGAATTGTCGCTCTCTGGTATCATTCGGAAGGACCAAAAGCCGCCGGGCCTGCGGTGATTCATATCGCCGGATACGGCAGACAGGAGGTCCTCGCGACCGACTTCGACAACTTCCTGAAGGGAATCAATGTCCAGCGCTCCGGCGTGTTCGCTTTCGACTACGAAGAGGAACAGGTTTTTCGCGTCCCTGGAGTGAGCGGCAAGCCAAAGCGAACCGGTCTTCCTTCCCTGCAAAAGAAGTTCGAACGGTGGCACAAGCTTCATACATCGCTGCTTGAACCCGATCTCTCGCCAGAGGGTGAAGAACTGCGAAGGCGTATCTATCAAGTCGCCAAGAGGATCGTTCGCGATAAACAATCCAAGGTTTACTACCCATCCCCTCCGTGGGGCATAAACTTCCTTGTCGAACGTGCAGCCGGCAAACTTTCCATCAAATATTCCGATTACCTAGGATCATGGTATAAGTTACCCACCAAATACGGACTTGAAGCGGAAGCGAAAGCGCTGCTGAAGCTCGCCCTGAACAAAAGACGATCACGATACGAAATTTCTGTCGCTGACCACGGAACTGTCTCGATTGACGAGGGGCGCCAGCTGCTCCTCGAATCGCCGGGATCCGGGTCGGACTGAGAATGCACGCGAATTGCCGGACTGTGAGCACTACCACCTACGTCACGGTTCCACCACCACTCGGAAGAACACCTTGGCCGCGGATCCAACCGTCACCCCCTGCGTCATCGGCCCCGTGGCGAGGCAGTCGATGACAGCTGGCTGCGGCGTCCACGTCACGAGATCCGGCGGGGAACTGATCCGCTAGCGCTTCCCGGCGACGCCGAGCCACCGGGTAGGACGCCAGCATGCCTCCACCCACCTAGGAGCCGGGGCAAACCGGCGTAGCTCTCGGAAATCCATGCCCGAAATGACGCTCGCGCGCCCCGACTCCCCCGCCCTACTCTGCCCCGGCATGAAACTCGGCGTCATCGGCTGTGGAAAAATGGGCAGTGCCCTCGTGGAAGGAGCGATCCGCTCGGGAGCCGTCCCGGCGGCGAAGGTGAGCGGCTGCGATGCCTACCCGGAGGCCGCCAAGACCTTCGCCACCACCACCGGAGCGACCTTCGCGGAATCCATTTCCGCCCTGAATGCCGACACTTACCTCCTCTGCACCAAGCCGAATCAGGCCGAAGCCGCGCTGGGCGCCATCCCGGCAGGCGAGGCGCTGGTGATTTCCGTGGCCGCCGGCCTCAGCACCGCTTGGCTGGAAGCGCGCGTGCCAGCTGGCGTGCGGGTGATCCGCTGCATGCCGAATACCCCCGCGCTCGTCGGAAAAGGCGCCGCCGCCTATTGCCGGGGCAAGGCCGCCACCGCCGCAGACGCGGAAACGGCCAAGCTCCTGCTCGGCTCGGTCGGATTAGCCGTCGAGCTGCCGGAATCCCTGATGGACGCCGTCACCGGCCTCTCCGGCAGCGGCCCGGCTTTCGTCTACGTGATGATCGAGGCCATGGCGGACGGCGGCGTGCGCGCCGGCCTGCCACGGGCGGAGGCCATCAAGCTCGCCGCCCAGACCGTGTTAGGTGCCGCCGCCATGGTGCTGGAAACCGGCATCCACCCCGGCGCGCTCAAGGATCAGGTCACCTCCCCCGGCGGCACCACCATCGCCGGGATCGCCGAACTGGAGAAACACGGCATGCGCTCTGCCTTCATCGAGGCGGTGACCACCGCCGCCCGCCGCTCTGCCGAACTCGGCGGCTCCTGAACGCCGCGTGAATTTCGCTTTCCGCCCCGTCCCCCGACTTCCTAGTTTCCCTGCCATGCGAATCTCTCGCCTCGCTTTGCCCGCTCTCGCCGTCCTGCTCGCCTCCTGCGGCGACGATGCCGATCTCCCGCCGCTCGTCGGCAGCACCTCCGCCAACAACGACCGCGCGGGGGCTCTCTACAGCCAGGCCCAGTCTGCGGAAAGCGCCGGCAAGCGCGACAAGGCGATCAAGCTCTACGACGAGCTCGCCGATACCATGCCGATCGCCCAAAAGGCCCCGGAAGCACGTTTCCGCCAGGCCGAGCTGTTGGAGCAAAACGGCAAGATCCGTGAATCCTTCGACGCCTATCAGGATTTCATCAGCCGCTACAATTCGAGCAATCTCTACGAAAAGGCGCTGAACCGTCAGGCCGCCATGGCCCAGTCCGCCGCGGATGGCCAGGTGAAGACCAGCTTCCTCGGCCTCAAGTCCGGCATCTCCCCCGACAAGATCACCGAGATGCTCGCCAAGGTCCGCCAGAATGCCCCGCGCTCGCCGCAGGCATCGAAGGCTCAGTACACCATTGGCCAGGTCTGGGAAAGCCAGGGCGGCTCCAGCGGCCCGACCAAGGCGATCGCAGCCTATCGCGAGGTGGTCATCGATTTCCCGGACAGCAAGGAAGCTCCGGAAGCACAGTTCCGCATCGGTAAGGTGCTGATGGAAGAAGCCCGCCACGGCAATCAGGACCAGGCGAATCTGGAGCGCGCTCGCGAGGCCTTCCAAGACTACCTCCGCCAGTATCCCGGCCACTCGAAGAATGGTGAAGCCCGCCAGCTCATGTCGAACCTCGGCGGACAGGACGTCCAGCAATCCTTCAACGTCGCCCAGTTTTACGAACGCAAGGGAGATACCGGCTCGGCCCGCTTCTACTACGAGGAAGTCGTCAGCAAGACCAAGTCCGGCGATCTTCACGACAAGGCGAAGGCCCGTCTGGCCGCGCTCGGAAACTAACACCCGCTGCCTGCCCCGCCATGCGCTCGCTCCTGCTTCTCTCCGCCCTCGCTTTCACATCCTGCGCCGGCTATCAGCTCGGTGGAGCGAAGCCGGCAATCCTCCGCGACATCCACAACGTCAACGTGCCGATGTTCCACAATGACACGCTGCACCCGCGCGCCGAAGCGCTGGCCACCAGCGCCGCCACGGAGGCCATCGTGCTCGACGGAACCTATCGCATCACTTCCTTCGAGAAGGCGGACGCCGTACTGGAAGGCACGGTCCACGAAATCCAGTACACGCCGCTGCGCAGCACCCGCCTCGATACCCTGCGCCCGGAAGAACTCCAGAACACGGTGATCCTGAACTGGAAACTGACCGACCCCCGCGACCGCACGAAGGTGCTCGCCTCCGGCAGCTCCACCGGCACCAGCCGCTTCTTCGTCGACTCGAATCTCCAGACCTCGCGCACCAACGCCCTCCCGGACGCACTCGAGCGCGCCAGCGAAGCGATGATCTCGCGCCTGTCGAACGGCTTCTAAGCCTTCTGTAGCGGCGGCCATCCACCACCGCTCCATCCACTCAATGTCCTCCGGCCGCTTCGTCCTCGTCCCCACGCCCATCGGCAACATGGGTGACATCACGCTGCGGGCGATCGAGGTGCTGAAGGAGGCGAACCGCATCGCCTGCGAAGACACGCGCCACTCCGCGCCGCTGCTTTCAAAGCTCGGCATCACCGGCAAGCCGCTGGTGTCACTGCACGATCACAACGAAGTACGACGTCTACCAGAGTTGCTCGATGCCGTGCGCGGTGGAGAAACAGTCGCCATCGTGACGGACGCCGGCATGCCCGCCGTCTCCGACCCCGGCTACCGCGTGGTGCAGGCATGCATCGAACAAGGCATCCCTTTCGAAGTGCTGCCCGGCCCCTCGGCCGTGCTCACCGCCCTCGTCGGCTCCGGCTTCCCGGTCCACGCCTTCCGCTTCCTCGGCTTCCTCCCCATCAAAAAGGGCAAGCGCTTGTCCGTGCTGGAAGAGTCACTCGTCACCGAAGGCACCAGCATCTTTTTCGAGTCCCCTCACCGCCTGCTCTCAACGCTGGAGCTATTGTCGGAAAAACTTCCGGAGGCACCCTGCTGCGTGGCGCGCGAGCTGACGAAGAAGTTCGAAACCTATCACCGCGGCACCGCCGCCGAGTTGTTCGCGCACTTCCAAGTCCACCCGCCCAAAGGCGAGATCGTGTTCCTCGTGAAAGGCCAGTAGTGCCCCCATCGTGGTCCGCACACTCCGTGTGCGGTAGAAGCAGTTCTCGGAGATCCCTAGCTTCGTAGCGGAATGGCTGCGCCATTCCGGCTTCTCGCGCTCCGCAACGAATCGCTACTTGCGGATCGCCCTGCAAGCCGCCCCAGCCGGAACAACGGAGTTGTTCCGCTACGGAAGCGCCCCCTAAACCACCGGCCGACACAGCACGAACGGCGACACCACCAGCGCCTCAAACTCCGGTGCCTCCTTCTCCCACTGCGCCGCATGGACCTCGCCCATCTTCACGAGGTCTCCAGCCTTCAACCACGCCTCCACCTTCGCCGACTGGTTATGCGAAATCGCCGCACCCACCTCGGTCAGCTCCAGGGTAGGGTCCACGAAATACAGCACCCCGTTCTCACAATGCGGACGAAGGTAGCTCCAGGCCACCACGCCCGTGTAACCGGAAAGCTTCTCTTCCGTGCTGCTTTCGTCCTCTCCAAGCAGGACGTATTTCATGGAGTCATCCGACCCGAAGTGCTCCGGCGCGATCATCGTGCGCCGAGCCTAGGCAGGTTCACTGAGGCACGGAAAAGTCGAAATTCCGGACCGCCTTGCCACTGACACAGAGGTGGTCCGACTTCCACTCGATGGCGACCACCGTCACCTGATAAAACCGGTCGTCGCCGGAGGAAAGCTGACCGGTCACCCCAGTCGAAAGCGGTCCGTTCGAAGTGCAAAAGCGGATCGGCGCTGACTCCGTGGTGTAGCTGACCGAGCCGGATTTCACGCTGCCATCGGGCAAGTGGACAAATGAGGGCCGGCTCTCGCGACGCCGCTCCCAATCTCCGAAGCGGAGATCCCATGCGGAAAAGAGGTTGCCGTCCGGCAATGCGAAGGCTTCGCGGTCCATGAGCGTGATACGTTGGGGAACCCGCGCCAGATTTCAAGGCAGCAGAACGACTTTTGCCGTGGACGCACCGCTTCCCCGGCTAAAATGGGGCCGCATGCCAGAGCTGCCCGAAGTCGAAACCACCCGCCGCGGGGTCGAACCCCATCTTGTCGGACGACGCGTGACAGAGGTCATCGTCCGCCACCGCGGGCTGCGGCAACCGGTCTCGGAATCACTCGATTCCATCGTTGGCGACCGTTTCACCGCCATCCGCCGGCGGGCGAAATACCTGATTCTGGACGTGAAACGCGGCGGCTCCCTGCTGATCCACCTCGGCATGTCCGGCAGCCTGCGGTTCTCCGATCCATCAGCGGATTTCAAGAAACACGACCACGTCGCGCTGACCCTCGACTCCGGAAAACAGCTTCGTTTTCACGATCCCCGACGCTTCGGCATCTACCTGCACTTGCCCGAAGGCGATCCCCTGGAACATCCCCTCCTCCGCGGCTTGGGACCGGAACCTCTCGACGACGACTTCACCACCGCCCATCTCGCGAAGGCCTGCGCCAGCCGGAATGTTGCGATCAAGCTCGCCATCATGGACCCGAAGGTCGTGGTCGGCGTCGGCAACATCTACGCCAGCGAAGCCCTCTTCCGCGCCGGGATCCTTCCAGCCACACCCGCCTCCCGCGTAACCAAGCCGCGCCTTACGAAGCTGGTGAACGCCATCCGCAAGGTCCTCGCCGAATCCATCGAACAAGGCGGCACCACCCTCCGCGATTTCCTGAACTCCGACGGCGAGCCCGGCTACTTCAGCCAGTCGCTCTTCGTCTACGAACGGAAAGGTGAACCGTGCCGCGTGTGCAGCACGCCAATCCAACACGCCGTCATGGGCCAGCGCTCCACCTACTGGTGCCCGAAGTGCCAGCGTTGAGCGGGTTTCATCTCACTTCTGCAGCACCACCCAGCGCATCACACGCGACGGACCGCCAATCGGAGCGGAAGCAATGATCTTGCCGCCTTCGATGCGCACATCCACGCCCTCGCTGGACCACGTGGTTAGATCATCGGACCACTCGGCATTGTAGTTCACGTCCGCGCGCTCGGTGGGCAGGTCGCGGGAGATTTCCATCCGCTCGACTGTGATCGCGATCGAGTCGGCAGCCACCGAGGGCCGAGTGGGATCCGTGGAGAAGGCATACTCGATTCCATCGACCATCCCGTCACCATCGCTATCCGCATCGAATGCCAGCGATTGCGAAGGATACTCGTAGGCCTGATAGGCAGCGAAGCCAGTGAGCGACGCGGACAAGGCCGAGGGCGTGACCAGCAATGCCGGGCCCCAGGCACCAGCCGTCGCGCCATACATCGGACGCAGGCGAATCTGGACCGTCTGTCCAACGACCAGCGGACGACCGGCAATGACCTCGTTCAGGGTGACGGTGGTGGCACCGGCCGCAATCGTCGTCTCCTTCGACCACAGCACTGGAGAGGGATTCGTCACGGTGATATCATCTACCCACACACCGGATTTGCTGGCGTTCCACTTGAGGTTGTTGCCGCCGGCGTTGCGAAGCGCGAAGCGGAATTTCACCGCCGTGCCCGCCCACGCGGACAGCGACACGCTCTGCCGCGTCATCGCTTTGTCGGCCTTCTTGGTGCCCGGCAAATTCCAGATCGAGGTCCAAGTATTACCACCGTCGGTCGAGAGCTCGACGTGCAAGCGATTCGTCACTGCCATCGGCCCGCGACGAGTCCAAAATTCCAAGGCACTGGTGGCGCTGGGGGTAGCATCGCGCTCCACCATGAAGAAATCTTCGGGATCGGTCAGCGTGGCGAGACCGAGCCGGAACGAACGGGCGCCGCTCTTCCGGAAGCCAGTGAGGGTGCTGAGCACCGTATACGCGGGCGAAGTCTGCGCGATAATCTGCGGCGGCGGTGCGGTCTCCGCGCCCTCCGTCCACGCACCCGCACCCGGGGCCGAGACTTCGAAGCGATAGGAAGTCGCCGCTGGATCGCCGAGGAAATTGTAGTTGGCACCGCTCACCGGCGGCGTCGTGCTGCCACTGAGTTCAAACTGGCCGCGTGGCGTGACGACCTTTGCCGCACCCCACGGGAAAGCCTTTCCACCGAGGTAGGCACGGGCACGCAGCCACCACGTCCCGGAGCCGATCGAGGTCCCGGCGGTGGTGGAATTGAAGGCGAACGAAGTAAGGCCCGAAGCCTTCACCGTGCCCCACGGCTCCAACCAATCGCCAGCGCTCACGCCAATGTCATCGATGAAGATTCCCGTCGCTGCCGTCGGGTAATCTTCATGCGCATAGAGGGACGAAGTCGGATCCGAAAGGTAGAAACGGAAGCGCACGCGCAACGGCGAGCCCGCCGAAGGCAGCGGCAGCGATGAAGCCTGGAACGCCGCGTCCGAGGTGCCGCCGCCACCGGAAATCGTGGTGAGATTGGACCACGTGAGGCCGCCATCAACGGAGCTCTCGACGGCGAGCTTCGTCGCCGGAGTCATCAACCCGCGGCGATACTGGAAGGTCAGCGCGCTGCCCGTGCCCGGCACGATCTCGCGATCGAGCTCGAAGGACTGCTGCGGCACGCCATTGATCATCGGATCGTAGCGCGTGGGAAAGGTGAGATGGAATGCCTTCGTCCCGCTCTTCGCAAAGCCTGCTACCGCAGCGAGAAAGGGATACGTCGAGCTGGCCTTCGCGATGACCTTCGGAGCCGGGCTGTCTTCCGCGCCTTCGACCCAAGTCGCTGCCTTGCGCTGGAACATGCCGGCTTCGACCTGCTCCACGCCTTCCAGGCCACTGACCTGATAGGTCGATCCCGCTGCGAGTGGCGAACTCTGCCCGGTGACCACTCCGCTTTGGTTCAAGCGCTGCGGATCGAACAACGTGACATCATAGCTGTGCACCGTCGGCACATTCTCACCCTGGATTCCTGAAACCGTGACGTGGAAGGTGGTATCGCCGGTGACCGAGAAGATCGCCGCCGAGGCCGGCACTTGCCACACGATCGAATTGTCGCCGAAGCCACTCCGGCGCGAGACCACGCTCACCGGCAGCACGTTCAGCGCCGCGTCGCGCAGCGTCACGGTCGCGGCGGAGAAGTCGGCCTTGTGATAGGACAGCGACCAGTAGGGAGAATTGTGCTCCACCGGGAAATACCCGGCTGCGGGATAGGAGTGGAAGAGAGGATCGATGTTGAAATTCGCATCGGCCGCCCGGGGCACCACATACATCGCATTCGAGGGCGGCCGCACGCTGTTCCCGCTGAAAAGTCCCGGCGTATCACCGGACGCGAAATCCGTGGACCAGTGGCACAGGAGCCAGCGGCGGTGGCCGACATCGATGTTCCAATTCGAGATGCCGACCACGTTTTCCTGCACATACGCATCGACCGCCCCGGGGCCGAAGAAACCGAGCGCCAGGTTGCCGTTCTTGTTGGCGTTCCATGCGGCAGTCGTCCAGGCGGTGTTGCTCTGCGGCGGATTGTGATTGAGGCCGCCGCTGTTCGGATAGGTCCGCGCGATCATCAGCGCCGAGCGCTGGGCCGCCGCCGCCTTCGTCGTGGAAGGATCAGGCTTATAGGTGTCCGCTTCCTGAATATTGACCGTGAACCCGGTATTCACGCGCACATCGGCAGGGACGCCGCAGAGCGCGCGGAAGTAATTCAGGCGCCGTTCGACATCGCCGGCAAAAGCCGCCGAGGTCGTTCCTTCTGCGCCCGCAGCAGTGGACGTGTAGTTGCCGGTCCAGTTGATCCGGTCGCGATAGCCTTCCGACGCCTGAAAGACGGACTGGTAGAAGGCGACGACGTTATTGCGGTTCGAGGTATCGACCTCAAAGCCACGCGTCGGGACCGGATCCGCCAGGGCACTCGCGGCCAGGCAGCTCGCGAACACGACGGAAACCGGCCAGATAAATCTGGTCGTTGGGGACAGCACGCCCCGATTTATATTTAGAAAAGCCTAACAATCAAAGGTCAATTTTTTCAAATCAACCCAGATCATCAGGCTAACTACGTGAAAATTCGTAACGCAAGGCCGAAATCCCAAAAAACGCCGCCGTTTCCGCCCGCAGCACGATTTCCCCCAGACTGGCCGGGTGGAATCCTCCACCTAGCGCCGCCTCCCCTTCCTCCGGGGTGAAATCTCCTTCCGGCCCCACCAACAGCGTCACGTCTTCCGGCGACTCGGCCGAGCGCAAGACCTCCCGGAGCGGCCGGGCTCCGTCGAAAAGCGAGGCGATGACTCTCAGGCCGGAACCGCACTGCGGAAGCCATTCAGAAAAGCTACGGGGCGGCTCCACCAACGGGAGCAGGTCCTGCCCGCACTGCTTGCAGGCTTCGAGCGCGACGCGCTGCCACTTTGAGGATTTGCGGTCGGCATCATCCGCCTCCACCTGCACCACCGTGCGCTTGGTGATCAGCGGTTGGATCGAGGCAACGCCCAGCTCCACGGCCTTCTGGACGATGAGATCCATCGTCTTCCCCTTCGGCACCGCCTGCGCCAGATGAATACGCGGCCGCAGCGGCGGGCGTTGAACTACCTCGCCGAGCGAAAGGCGTATCTCGCTCTTCGAAACATCCAGGATCTCCGCCGTGGCCGAACGCCCCGCGCCGTCGAAGACCGTGATCCGGTCGCCACGGCGCGCGCGCAGGACCTGGGCGGCATGCTTCGCCTCATCGCCGGTCAGGACGGCAGCGCCACCCCAGCATTCCGGTGCGAGGAAGAAGCGCGCCATGCCTCAGAGGTCGAAGAAGCGGCGGGCCTTTTTGAAGAAGCCCTCCTGCATCGGGGAGTTGTGCTGGCCGATCGACTCGGAGAAAGCGCGGAGCTTCTCCTGCTGATCCGAATTGAGCTTGGTCGGCACCTCCACCTGCACGCGGACGTGGAGGTCGCCCTTCTTCGGGCTGGAAAGCGCCGGCACCCCGCGGTCGCGGAGGCGGAACAGGGTCCCGCCCTGGGTGCCTGCCGGGATCTTGATCGAGGCCTTGCCGTCCAGTGTCGGCACTTCCAGCTCACCGCCGAGCGTGGCAGTGCTGAAAGGCATCGGCACCTCACAGAAGAGATCATTGCCCTCGCGCTCGAAGACATCATGCGCCTTCACGTGAAGGAACACGTAGAGGTCACCAGCCGCGCCGCCGCGGACACCCGCGTCGCCATTGCCGGTGGAGCGCAGGCGAGTGCCATCCTCCACGCCAGCCGGGATGCGGATCTTGATCCGGCTCGTCTTGTGGACGCGACCGTCGCCACCACAGGCGCCGCAGGGATCGGCCACCGATTCACCGGCGCCACGGCATTCCGGGCAGGTCGTCTGCTGGATGAAAATACCGGCCTGACGGGCAACCACGCCGCGACCACCGCAAGTGGTGCAGGCCTTGGTTCCACCACCACTCTTCGAGCCGGTGGAATTGCACGTGCCACAAGGGCCGTAGTGCTCGATCTCAAGCTCCTTTTCCGATCCGCGCGCCGCTTCCTCCAGCGTGATCTCCAGATCATAGCGCAGGTCGCTGCCACGCTGCTTGCCCGTCCGCTGGCGACGTCCGCCACCAAAAAATTCTTCGAAGCCACCACCGAAGGCACTGCCAAAGACCTGCGAGAACAGGTCCATCGGATCGTGGAAGCCACCGCCCCCACCACCTCCGCCGCCGCCACCACCGAAGGCAGCGTGGCCGAAGCGGTCATAGGCCGCGCGCTTGTCGGCATCGCTCAGCGCCTCATAGGCCTCACCGAGCTCCTTGAATTTCTCCTCAGCCTCATGGTCACCCGGGTTCTTGTCCGGGTGGAACTTCACCGCGAGCTTGCGGTAGGCCTTCTTGATCTCGTCCGCACCAGCGTCGCGGGAAACCCCGAGAATCTCGTAATAGTCTCGCTTCGTCGCCATCGTCTCAGCCTTCCTCTCCTCCGGTTTTACCCACCACCACCACCGCCGGACGCAGCAGACGATCGCGCAGCATGAAGCCGCGGCGATGCACCCGCAGCACCTTTCCGTCCTGATCGGGAGCGCAGTCTTCCTGCGAAACCGCCTCGTGGACATTCGGGTCGAAGGTCTTGCCGTCCGCCGGGATCTCCGTGACCCCTTGGGCGGAAAGGAAGTCGTTCAACTGCCGGCGGACCATGTCCATGCCGATGTAGATCATCGAGCTCTTGTCCTGCGCCGCCGCCAGCATGCCCATCTCGAAGTTATCGATCACCGGCAGCAGGTCCTCGAGCAGACCCTGGTTGGCATAGCGCATCGCCTCCTCGCGCTCGCGGGCGGAGCGCTTGCGGAAATTGTCCAGGTCAGCCGCGGTGCGCACCGCCAGTTCCTTCCACTTGAGCACATCTGCCTCCAATTCGGCGTAGGGATCCAGCTCGCCAGACGCGGCGTCGGAAAAATCCTCGTCCACCGCAGCGGCCGGCTCCTTGTCGTCCTCAGGAATCATATGCGCGCTTCCTGCCACTCCCCGGCCGGGTCGTCAACGGTTGCTTGGTAGTCAAAGGCTAGACCCGCCCTACCAAAATCACCTCAGACGGTCTTTACGCAGATGCCTGTGACACCCTTGACGCCTATCTTCAGCTTGGCCAATCCCCCTTTTGCCAAGACAGTCGTCACCTCACATGCCAGCCGATTCCCGGATTTCCGATTCCCCCCTGACCGAGCAAGACGTGCGCGACATCGTCCGCCTGCTGGGCGAGGTCATCGCGACTCCGGGAGGCTTTTCTGAAAAGCGCCGGTTCCTGATGGACGGCCTCTGCGGGCTGCTGAATGCCACCAGCTGGGCCTGGTGCATGGCGGAATTCGATCCGGACAAGCCCCCGTCGTTCATCGGCTTCGAGCACGGCGGCTGGGACGACGAACGCTTCGCCCGCTACATCGAGGCGATGAATCACCCGGACATGGAGGAAGTTACCCGGCCCTCCTCCATCGAGCTACAGGAGCGCGGCACCCACCTGACGCGGACGCTGCGTCAGATGGATCCGCCCATGCATCTGGAAAACTCCGCCGCGGGGAAGCTCTGGGAAAAAGCGGACATCGGCACCCTGCTGGTTTCCCAGCGTCCCATGGACGGTGGCGGCATCTCGGGCGTGGCGGTCTACCGCCGTCTCGGCGAACCCCACTTCAGCGAACGGGAAGCCCGCATCGCCCACATTATCCTCACCGAGGTGCCGTGGTTGCATTTCCAGTCATTCCCGGATCAGCCCGCCCGCGAGCTCGCCAGCCTCTACCCTCGCCACCGCACCGTCATGAACCTCCTCTGCGAAGGCTGGGGCAGGAAACGCATCGCCGCTCACCTGGGCCTCAGCGTGAACACCGTCCACGGCTACTCGAAGGTCATCTTCCGCCACTTCGGCGTCCATTCCCAAGCAGAGCTCATCAGCCGCCTCACCAAGGGCGATGGAGGCGACCAATAAGAAATCGGGGACACCCCGCATTTGGGTACTAGCGGCGAAATTGCGCGATGCCTACCGTCCCGTAGCGATGCGGGTCTATCGGGCAGGGACTTCTCCCCTGCCTCGCTCATGACACCAGTCTGGCTCTCCGCCCGACGGGCCCGGTCGCGAGCCATACCGCTTTGGGAACTCATAGTGGATTTGAAAAGGGGGCGACGCGGAAGATTCTGTCCGGCGATTTGTCGGCTAAACTGGATATCTGGCGAGATCTGAGATAAGGACGGCAATCGCAGTGACCATGATCCGATCTCTGTCAATTCTCGCCTTGTTGGGCCTAGCAACATTGGCACCGGTGCGGGCGCAGGATTGGCTGCCTAAGGACGCGGAAGTCTGCTATCGCTCCCAATATCAGGACGGCTTTCTTCCTGACGGGACCTACTGCCTGAAGGCGAAGATTACGAAGGAACAGTTTGAGGCGATCGTGAAGAAAGCGGGAGCGACTCCACATACCGCGAGCCGCAAGTACACCGATAACAAGGCTTGGTTGAGCTGGGGCGCGGAGCGCGGGCGTGATTTGAAACTCATTAAGGGAAAGGCGCGCTGGGATCCGGAGGATGATCTTGCCACCACTTTTGTCCGCCAGGAGAAGGATACCTAGGAGTATCTGAAATACGAAGGCGGGTTCCTCTACTACAAGACACTTAACCACTAGCAGCGCAGTGGCGATTCACCCTAACCACTCCAAGATCGCCTCCGCCGTCTTCTCGGAGATCCCGGGAATCGCCGCGATGTCCTTCGCGCTCGCCTTCCGGATCCGATCCACGCTGCCGAACTTCGCCAACAGCGCCTGTTTCTTCTTCGGCGAAACCGCAGGGCAGTCGTCTAACAAGCTCTCCTTCATCCGCCGCCGGTAGAGCAGCGCGTTGTACCCGTTGGCAAAGCGGTGAGCCTCATCCCGAATACGCTGGAGAAGCTTCAACGCACCACGATCATGCGGAATGAGCAGCGGGTCGCTCTCCCCGGGGAAGAAGACCTCTTCCCGCTGCTTGGCCAAGCCAATCACCGGCAAGTCGTGCAAACCTAACTGTTGGAGCTCCCGCATCGCCGAGGAAAGCTGCCCCTTGCCACCGTCCACGATCACCAGATCCGGCAGCACGATCTTCGCCCGACCCTCCTTCGCCAAACGACGCTGGATCTCCACCGGATCCTCCTGCGACTCTGCGAGATCGGGATTGGCGGAATAGTTCTCTCCCAGAATCCGTGAGTATCGCCTGCGAATCACCTCCGCCATCGAGGCGAAGTCATCCTGCCCCTCCACCGTCCGGATCCGGTAACGCCGATAGTTCTGATTGTCCGGCGCGCCATTGGTGAAGCGCACCATCGAGGCCACAATGTGATTCGAAGAGACGTTGGAAATATCGAAGCACTCCATCACCCGCGGCGGCCCTTGCAGGCCCAGCGCTTCGCCCAAATCAGCCAAGTCCTCCGTCGGCTTCACCGTCGTCGGCACCCCGCGCCCCCGGGTGAACTGCCGGGTCGGATTGAGCGTCTTCCGGAGATTGTCGACCACGTCCCGGAGCAGCGCCGCCTTCTCGAAATCGAGCCGCTCCGCCGCCTTCGCCATGTCGGCCTCGAGATCGGAGAAAATCTCACGCCGTCCCCTACCCTCCAGCACCAGGCATGCCTCATCGATCCGGGCCAGGTAGGCATCCCGGGTGATCCGCAGGATACACGGCGCCGAGCAGTTCCGGATGATGTCCGCGTTGCAGTGCTTGTAGTCATTCTCACCCGGATTCAGCGGCCGGCACGCACGCAGCCCGAACTTCCGGTTGATCCACGAAATCGTCGCCCGCAGCGCCCCGGAGTGGGCGAAGGGCCCAAAGTAACGCGCCCCATCGTCCTTTTTCATCCGGGTCAGCACGAACCGCGGCCACGGCTCGGACGGCTGGACCTTCACCAGCAGGAACCGCTTGTCGTCCCGGAAAGCGACATTGTAGCGGGGCCGGTAGTCCTTGATCAGCTTCCCTTCCAGCAGCAGCGACTCGGCCTCGTTCCGGACCGTGTGGAACTCGAAGTCGGCGATCGTGTCGATCAGCGCCCGGGTTTTCAGGTCGGCCCGGGTTTTCCGGGACGCGAGGAAATACGAGGACATCCGCTTCCGTAGATCGCGCGCCTTGCCGACATAGATGATCGAGCCGAGGCGGTCCTTCATCAGGTACACGCCCGGCTGATGGGGAACTTCCCGGAGCTTTTCCTTCAATCCCGCCGCGGCCACGCCCCGAAATGGACATCCACCCGAGAATTCCGCAACCGCCAACTCCGCCCCGCCGTGCTTGCGTCCCCCGGGCTGGCCGTTAAGCTCCGCGAACTTTCATGATCCGGCACACGAAGATTCTCGGGGCGGTCCTGTTCGCCATGGCCGGCCTGCCGGCTTGGGCGCAAGAAGCGTCCGCCACGCCGCCGAAGCAGGAAATGGACTTTATGCAGGTCTTCAAGGCGGGCGGCGTCATGATGCCCGCGCTGGCCGTCCTCTCGGTGCTGACCGTGGTGCTGATCCTCCTCTACATGATGATCCTGCGCCGCAATGCCGTGGTCAGCGACCGCTTCATGAACCAGGCGGAGGCCCTCATCCGCCGGAATGATTTCCTCGGCCTGATCGGCTACTGCAAGCGCCGCAACGAGTGCATCTCCCAGATCACCGAGCGGGCCCTGGAGTTCATGACCCGGAATAGCGGAGCCACCTTCTCCGAGGTCCGCGACGTCGCCGAGGCCGAGGGCTCGCGCCAGGCCAGCATGCTCACCACCCGCGTCTCCTACCTCGCCGACATCGGGGCCATCGCGCCGATGATCGGACTGCTCGGCACGGTCATCGGGATGATCCGGTCGTTCATCCAGGTCTCGGATGGCGGCTTCCAGGGGGCCCGCCAGATGGCCTTCGCCGGCGGGGTGTCGGAAGCGTTGATCGCCACCGCCTCGGGTCTGGCGATCGCCCTGCCTGCGCTGATTTTCTACGCGTTTTTCCGCGGCAAGGTGCAGAAGCTCATTTCGGATCTCGAAGGGGCCGCCACCCATTTGATGGCCATCCTGAGAGCCCAGGTGGACCGCCACAATACCCAGCCTGCCCAGGGCGGAACCCCCAGCCGCCGGGTCTCCCGCGGCGAGGATTTCGCGATGCCGACGCCGTCTCCTCTGGGCGATGACCGCCCGGACCTCCACGGCATCTGATTGATCCGCGCCCCGCCCGATGAAATTCCGCAACCACAAGATGCCCCCGGCCGAGCTCCAGCTCGCGCCGATGCTGGACGTCGTCTTCCAGTTGCTGATCTTCTTCCTCGTCAGCTTCGAGTTCCAGCGCTCCGAGCAGGACATGAAGGTCTCCGTCCCCAGCGCCCAGGAAGGCGCGGACTCGAAGCGCGCCCTCGGCGAGATCATCGTCAACGTCCGCGCCACCGGCGAGGTCGTCGTGGAAGGCCAGACGATGACCCAGGCCCAGCTCAAGGAGAAGCTCTCCGCCATCGCCGCCCTCCACAAGAACCAGCCGATCAGGCTGCGCGGCGACGCCAAGTGCGAGTACCAGACCATCGTCGAGGTCATCGACACCTGCCAGAAAGCGGGCATCTGGAACATTTCCTTCGCCACCCAGCGGAAGTCGGAAAAATAGGGCCAAAAGGCCGGCCCGGCGGTGAAAACCCCGCCTTGGCAAAGACCGTAAACCACGCGATGCTCCGCGCCGTGGTGAACATCCGAACCGTCCTCTGCCTGATCGCCGCAGGCACCGTGCAAGCCCAGGAGCCTGCTCCGCAGCCGCCGCGTGCCGAGCCGGTCGATCCTTCGCTGAACGCCGATCCCGGCGAGGACTTTTACCAGCACGGCCGGAACCTCTATGAGGCCGCCAAGCGCGCCACCGATCTGGACCAGCGCGTCGCCGGCTTCGAGCGCGCCATCGACGTCTTCTCGCGCTACCTCAACCAGTTCCCCAACCACGCCAACGCGGAAGCCGCGCAGTGGTATCTCGGCGAAAGCTATTTCAAGGCCGGCCGCATCGAGGACGCCAAGCGTTGCTACAACAACGTCCTTCGCAACTTCCCCAAGGGCAAATACGCCTCTGCCGCCGCCTTCATGCTGGCGGTGGATCATTTCAACAACCGCCAGTATGCGCTCGCAGCCCCGCTGTTCGAGAAGATGGCCGCGGCGGCACAGTCTCCAGCGGATCGCCAGCGCGCGCTCTTCCACGCAGGTTTCTCCTACGAACTCCACGGCCGCACCCGCGAGGCCATGGACTACTACCGCAAGGTCATCGATGACCCGGACAAGCCGAACCTCTTCATCGAAAAGAGCCAGCTCTACCTCGGCCGCCTGCTCTCACGCGCCGAGAAGCTCGATGAAGCACTTCCGCTGCTCGACAAGGTGGTGATGTCCCGCACCGCCACTCCCGACCTGCGCGGCCCCGCCGCCATCGAAGCCGGTGCCATCGCCGCCAAGCAAGGCAACGCTGAACTCTCGGACAAGTACCTGCGAATGGCACTCGATACCCCCGGCCTGGAGAAATTCCGCCCGGACGCCCAGATCGCGCTGATGAAGACGCGCTTCGACCGCAAGGCATACGCGGACGTGATCCAAGTCTACCGCCAGAGCGCGGAAAAAGCTCAGGGCGAACAAGAAGCCCTGCGCCTCATGCTGGCCGGCCGCTCCTACATGGAACTCGATAAGAACGTCGAGGCCCTGGAAGTGTTCCGCGAGGTCGAGAAGATGATGCTGCCGAACAACAGCTTCGCCTTCGAGGCGAACTACCTGCGGCTGCTCTGCTTCTTCCGGATCGAGGGCCACCACGTGCCAGAGCAGGTGGACGCCTTCCTGCAGCTCTATCAGAAGAATCGCCCGCGCGATCCGAAGATCCACTCCGCCCTCCTCATGAAGGCGGAGACCCTTCTCAGCGACAAGAAGGCGGCAGACGCTGCCAAAGTTTACAACGAGATCGATGGCTCCCTGCTCTCAACCGAGAACCGCAAGGGCTACCTCTACAACCGCGCCCGCTGCCAGCTCCTCTCCGAAGACCCGCAGGGAGCCGTCCGCTCCTTGAGCGACTTCATCACCTCGTTCCCGGACGACAAGCGCGCCGGTTCCGCCCTGCTCCTGCGGGCCGGGGCGTATCGCGACGCTGGCGAGCCAAACAAGGCGCTGGCGGACTACGACAAGGTCCGTGGCCAGCAAACCGATGACGAGTCCCGCATGCTCGCCCTCATCGAGTCCGCGGACATCTGCAAGCAGGAGGGCAAGCTGGACGACATGATCACCCGCTATCGGGCCTTCCTCGAAACGTTCCCGAAGGCCGCCGACACCCGCAAGGCGAAGGCCAACTACTGGCTCGCCTGGGGTCTCGTCAAAACCGAGCGCGTGAAGGACGCCGTCCCCTATGCCGAGGCAGCCCGCAAGCTGGACTCGAAGACCTATGGCAAGAACGCCGGCACCCTGCTCGCGCTCGCCCACTGGTCGCTCCAGAATCCGGAAGCCGTCTGCGCCGAGGTGGACCGCGCCATCGAGGAGCAGAATGTCGTCTCCCTGCCTGACCAGCTGATCTCGTGGGCGGCCATGCAGGCCTTCAGCTCGAATCGCTTCGAACAGGCCGCCCGCTTCTACGATCTGGTCGCGGATCAGGATGACCCACGCACCACGCCGAAGGAAATCTGGCGGAATTTTGGCAAGGCCCTGCTCGCCGCCCACAAGGCGGAGGCTGCGCTGCCAGCGATCAACAACGCCCTCGAGGTCGAAGAGAATCCCAGCTGGAAGACCGATGGCCTCTTGGACAAGGCCAAGGCCCTGTTCGCGCTGAACAAGCTCGATGATGCACTGCAGGTCGTCGAAGAATGCCAGCTGCTCCGTCCCGAAGGTCGCGTCAATGCGGGCATCCGCATCACCAAGGGCGATATCCTGATGAAGAAGAACGACCCGGCCGCGGCGGTGAATGAATACGTCGCCGTGGCGGTATTCCTCAGCGATGATGATCGCCAGTTGAAGCCCGAGGTGCTTTGGAAACTCGAAGAAGCTCTCAAGAAGAAGGGCGATGCTGCGGACGCGGAGAAATACCGCCTGGAGCGCGAGAAGAAATACCCCGGCTGGAACCCTCCGGGGAAGTAAGGTTCGCGAAACGAGAAATCGACCTCTCCATGATCTCCGGAAGCCCGCCAATGCCTTGGCGGGCTTTTCGTTGTCATACATCCGGCCGGGCGAAAAGCACCGGCATCAGGCTCAAGAAATTCCGTGCACGAGGCTCTTTCGAACCGTTTCAAGCTTGTCAGTTAGAACAGATGCTCCAAGTTACGAGACGAACCCATACCCGGATCTTTCTCCGATGCAGAGTTTTCTAACCGAACACGGCATAGCCACCTCCCTCACTCTCGGTGCCGTCGGACTGGCGGGCGCATTTCTCCTGATCCGGATGGTCAATTCCTGCTCGGCAGGAAATGACCGCATGGCCGAGATTGCCGGAGCCGTGCAGGAAGGGGCCAAAGCCTATCTTCATCGTCAGGTGCTCACCATTTCGGTGATCGCGGTGCTGCTTGTCATCGCCATCGGCTATCTTCGGGACACCTATACAGCTCTCGGCTTCGTGCTGGGCGCCGTGTGTTCCCTCGCCGCAGGCTACATCGGCATGATGATCGCTGTCCGCGCCAACGTCCGCACCGCGCAGGCTGCCTCGGAAAGCCCTCACGCTGCCCTGCGAGTTGCCTTCAATGGCGGCGCGGTCACCGGGCTCCTCGTAGTCGGACTCGGCCTGCTTTCGGTGGGCCTCTTCTACAAGATCGTACTCGAATACAGCGGCGAGGTGAAGATCGCCATCAACTCGCTGATCGGCCTCGCCCTCGGCAGCTCGTTGATCAGCGTTTTCGCCCGGCTCGGCGGCGGGATCTATACGAAAGCTGCCGACGTCGGCGCGGACCTCGTTGGCAAGATCGAGCAGAACCTTCAGGAAGACGACCCGCGCAATCCCGCCACCATCGCGGACAACGTAGGCGACAATGTCGGCGACTGTGCCGGCATGGCCGCGGACGTTTTCGAAACCTATGCAGTGAGCCTCATCGGAGCCGTGCTGGTCGCTTTCCTTACTACCCATGGCGCGTCGGAGGCAGCCCTGATTTATCCCTTCGTCATTTGCGGCGTATCGATCATCGGCGCGCTGTTAGGCATCGCCTTCGTCAATGTCGTGCGCATCTCCCCCACCAAGGCCTTGGTCGGCGGAGTGGTCATCAGCGGCATCGTTTCCGCCGCGCTCTTGAAGCCAGTCACGGATTCCATGTTCCCGCAGGCCATCGCGTTCTCGGGCACGGGCAAGCTGGTCGAAGCATCCGCTCTCTTCACCTGCGTGCTGGTCGGCATCGTCCTGACCTTCGCCACGGTGATGATCACGAATTACTACACTTCCACCGCACACCGACCGGTGAGGCGTATCGCCGAAGCCTGCAATACCGGCCACGCGACGAACATCATCGCCGGTATCAGCACCGGCCACCACGCCACCGTCTTGCCCGTGCTCTGCATCGCCGCCTCCATCTGGATGTGCTACACGCAGGCCGGCCTCTACGGCATCGCCATCGCAGTCGTCAGCATGCTTAGCCTCTCCGGCATCATCATCTCGCTCGATGCCTTCGGCCCCATCACCGACAACGCCGGCGGCATCGCCGTGATGAGCGGTCTCGATCCCTCCGTCCGCAAGATCACCGACGAACTCGATGCCGTGGGCAACACCATGAAGGCCGTCACCAAGGGCTACGCCATCGCTTCCGCTGGTCTCGCCGCCATGGTGCTCTTCGGCTCCTACGTCGAGGAGCTCAAGGCCCACCTCGGCCATGACTTCGTGTTCGACCTGATGGACCCGCGGGTGATGATCGGCCTCTTCATCGGCGGCCTGCTCCCCTTCTCCTTCACCGCCTACGCCATGGACGCCGTCGGAAGTGCCGCCGGTGCCGTAGTGAGGGAAGTCCGCCGCCAGATCGAGGCCTTCCCCGGCATCCTTACTGGCAAGGACACTCCCGACTACCGGCAGTGCGTGGACATCGTGACCAAGGCTGCGCTTCGCCAGATGATCCTCCCCGCTCTGCTGCCGCTGATCTTCGTGGTGGCTGTCGCCATCATCCCTGAGCATGGCCCCTACTTCCTCGGCGGGCTCTTAGTCGGCACCATCGTGACCGGCCTCTTCATCGGCATCGCCATGACTTCCTCCGGCGGTGCCTGGGACAATGCCAAGAAATACGTCGAGGACGGGAACCACGGCGGCAAGGGCTCGCCCGCCCACGCCGCCAGCGTGACCGGCGACACCGTGGGCGACCCCTACAAGGACACCGCCGGACCCGCCGTGAATCCCATGATCAAGGTGGTGAACATCCTCGCCATCCTGCTGATTCCTATTCTTTTCCGATAACTTTTCCGCTGACACGGGAAATCGGGTGATGGGGCACCGGACGTGCTCTTGTCACCTAGCAGACACATTTCCCATCCGGTCTGCCTGCCGCGCCCACCCTACGCATGCCTAGCCGCCCCGTTGCCGATTCCGTCAGCCGCGCTCGCTCCATTCATGACAAGCGACCGTTCCAGCGCGCGATCTTCTTCACGCTGCTCCATTATCTTTGCATCATCGCCTTCATCACCTGCGCGGTGATCCTGTTTCTTCACCCCGAGCCGATGACGATGGCGAAGCCGCTGATCGCCTCGGCCATCGCCGTCGCCGTAAGCTGGCTGATCTCCTACCTCCGTCGGCGCTCCGCCCGTTGCCCGCTGTGCAAGGGCTCTTCGCTTCTCGACAGCGGCGCCGCAAAACACGCCAAGGCCTATCGCCTGCGTCCGTTCAACTACGGCACCACCGCCGTGCTCGGCATCCTTTTTCTCAATCGCTTCCGCTGCATGTACTGCGGCACGCCCTATGACCTCCAGAAGCGCTCCGCCGTCGAGCGCAGGCGGGAGCAGTCGAATCACTAGGCGGGTGGTATGCGGGATGGGCGGAGTTCCTCCCCCCACGAACCTCGGAGCCTCTTTGCGGCTTTGACGCTTTCTTGACGCCTCTGGCCGGGACTTTGACTCCCCGGATTCCGGATCCGTGGGACCATGGCTTCGTATGAACGACGCGATTTACCTGAGCGTGGCCGGGGCCTTCTTCGTCCTCGCCTTCCTCTACGCCAATTTCTGCGAACGCCTCTGATCCCATGGAAACCATCATCGTCGGGCTCATCGCCCTCGGCCTCCTTGCCTACCTGTTCACGGCCATGATCCGGCCGGAGAAATTTTAACCACCCGGTCCCATGCACGCAAAAGACTGGCTCCAACTCGCCCTCTTCATTGGCATCCTCACCGCCATCACCAAGCCGCTCGGCATCTACCTGACCAAGGTGCTCGATCCTGACGGCAAGACCTGGCTCGACCCCGTGCTCCGGCCGCTCGAGAAGCTCACCTATCGCCTCATGGGCGTGAAGTCCGGCGAGCAGCACGACTGGAAAGGCTACACGCTCGCCATGCTACTCTTCAGCTTGGTGGGCGTAGCCTTCACCTACGCGATCCTGCGGCTCCAACATCTGTTGCCGCTGAATCCTCAGGGCCTGCCCGCCCTCTCCCCGGCACTCGCCTTCAACACCGCCGTCAGCTTCACGACTAATACCAACTGGCAGAGCTACGGCGGCGAGACGACCATGTCCTATCTGTCACAGATGGTCGGCCTGACCTTCCACAACTTCGTCTCGGCCGCCACCGGCATCGGCATCGCCGCGGCACTCGTGCGCGGCATCGCCCGCCACACCACCACCTCGTTGGGGAACTTCTGGGTCGATCTGGTGCGCTCCACCTACTACCTGCTGCTGCCGATCTGCGTGGCCTTCGCGGTCTTCCTCGTCTCGCAAGGCATGATCCAGAATTTCAATGCCTACGATACCGCGCACCTCGTCGAGCCACAAACCGTGCAGGTCGAATCCACCAACGCCGCCGGTGAAAAGACCACGGAATCCACCACGCTCGACACCCAGACCATCGCCCAAGGCCCGATGGCCTCACAGGTCGCGATCAAGATGCTCGGCACCAATGGTGGCGGCTTCGCCAATGCCAACGCAGCCCATCCGTTCGAAAACCCCACCCCGCTCTCGAACTTCATCCAGATGCTCTCGATCTTCGCGATCGGCAGCGGCCTCACCTGGTATCTCGGCAAGTCTACCGGCAACCAGGGACACGGCTGGTCGGTGTGGGCCGCCATGATGATCCTCTTCGTCGCTGGCACACTCGTTTGCTGGTGGGCGGAGTCCGCGGGCAATCCCATCCATCACGCGCTCGGCGTCGCCGCAGCCGATGGCAACTTCGAAGGCAAGGAAGTCCGCTTCGGCATCTTCAATTCCTCTCTCTTCGCCGTCGTCACCACCTCCGCCTCCTGCGGTGCGGTGAATGCGATGCATGACTCCTTCACCGCCATTGGCGGCCTGATCCCGCTGTTCATGATGGAGCTCGGCGAGGTCGTCATCGGCGGTGTCGGCGCGGGCCTTTACGGCATGCTCGTCTTCGTGGTGCTCGCCGTGTTCATCGCCGGCCTCATGGTCGGCCGTACCCCGGAATACCTCGGCAAGAAGATCAATGCCTTCGAGGTGAAGATGGCGATGCTCTCCCTGCTCGTCCTCACCCTCACCATCCTCGGCTTCACCGCCTGGGCCTCCGTGGCAAACTGGGGCCTCGCCGGTCTCAACAACGCCGGCCCCCACGGCTTCAGCGAAATCCTCTACGCCTTCAGCTCCGCCACCGCCAACAACGGCAGCGCCTTCGGCGGCCTCACCGCGAACCCGGCGAACGGCGACCCTCACTACAACGTGACACTCGGCATCGCGATGCTGGTCGGCCGCTTCCTGATGATCGTCCCCATCCTCGCGCTCGCAGGCTCACTGGCGAAGAAGAAGTTCTCCCCGCCCAGCCCCGGCACCTTCCCGGTCTCCGGTGGCACCTTCACCGTGCTCCTCATCGGCACCGTGCTGCTCATCGGCGCGCTGAACTTCCTGCCAGCCCTCGCTCTCGGCCCCATCGTCGAGCACTTCCTCACCCTGTCCGGCAACCTTTTCTAACACATCCATGTCCAACAAAGCTCCATCCCTCTTCGACAAGGCGATCATCAAGCCCGCCATCGGAGAGTCCTTCAAGAAGCTCGACCCGCGCGTCATGGTGAAGAATCCCGTGATGTTCGTCACCGAGGTCGGCGCCGTGCTGACCACCGTCGCCATCTTCACCGCGAAGACCGACCACGGCTTCATCATCCAGCTCGCCGTCTGGCTGTGGTTCACCGTCCTCTTCGCGAACTTCGCAGAAGCGGTCGCCGAAGGCCGCGGCAAGGCCCAGGCCGACAGCCTGCGCAAGGCCCGCAAGGACACCATCGCCCGCCGCCTCACCAAGGACGGCAAGGAAGAGTCAGTAGCCGCACCCGCCCTTGAAAAAGGCGATCTCGTCGTCTGCGAAACCGGCGATGTGATTCCTGCCGACGGCGAGGTCGTCGAAGGCATCGCCAGCGTCGATGAAGCCGCCATCACCGGCGAGTCCGCACCCGTCATCCGCGAAAGCGGCGGTGACCGCAGCGCCGTCACCGGCGGCACCCGCGTCATCAGCGACCGCATCGTGATCAAGATCACCTCGGAGAAGGGCAATACCTTCCTCGACCGCATGATCTCGATGGTGGAAGGCGCCAAACGCCAGAAAACCCCGAACGAAATCGCGCTGACCATCCTGCTCTCCGCGATGACGCTGATCTTCCTGCTCGTCTGCATTACGCTGAAGCCCTTCGGCATCTACGCCGGCATGGAGTTCACCATTCCCGTGCTGGTCGCCCTGCTCGTCTGTCTGATCCCCACCACCATTGGCGGCCTGCTCAGTGCCATCGGCATCAGCGGCATCGACCGCATGATCCGCCGCAATGTCATCGCCACCAGCGGCCGCGCTGTCGAGGCGGCCGGCGACATCGACGTGCTGCTATTGGACAAGACCGGCACCATCACCATCGGCAACCGCATGGCCTCCGCCTTCCTCCCCGCACCGGGAGTCAGCGAACAAGACCTCGCCGATGCCGCGCAGCTTTCCTCGCTCGCTGATGAAACCCCGGAAGGCCGCAGCATCGTCGTCCTCGCCAAGGAGAAGTTCAACATCCGCGGCCGTGAACTCCAACAACCACACGCCCACTTCGTTCCCTTCACCGCGCAGACCCGCATGAGCGGCGTCGACCTCGACGGCCACAGCATCCGCAAGGGAGCCGCCGAGTCCGTGCAGCGCTGGATTGAGGAGCAAGGCGGTCGCTATCCGGAAGAAGTGTCCTCCGCCGTCGAGGCCGCGGCCCGCGCCGGGCGCACACCACTGGTCGTTGCCGAGGGCAAGAACGTGCTCGGCGTGGTGGAGCTCAAGGACGTCGTCAAAGGCGGCATCAAGGAACGCTTCGCCCAGCTCCGCAAGATGGGCATCCGCACCGTCATGATCACCGGCGACAATCCCATGACCGCCGCCGCCATCGCCGCCGAAGCAGGCGTCGACGACTTCATGGCTCAGGCCACTCCCGAAGATAAGCTCAAGCGCATCCGTGCCGAACAAGCCGCTGGTCATCTCGTCGCCATGACCGGCGACGGCACCAATGACGCCCCCGCACTTGCCCAGGCCGACGTCGGCGTCGCCATGAACACCGGCACCCAGGCCGCCCGCGAAGCCGGCAACATGGTCGACCTCGATAGCAACCCGACCAAGCTCATCGAGATCGTCGAAATCGGAAAGCAGCTCCTGATGACCCGCGGCTCTCTAACAACATTCTCCATCGCCAACGACGTCGCAAAGTACTTCGCCATCATCCCCGCCATGCTGATGGTTACCTTCCCCGCCATCTCGCCGCTCAATGTCATGAAACTGGCCTCACCCCAGAGCGCCATCCTCAGCGCCGTGATCTTCAATGCGCTGATCATCATCGCCCTCATCCCGCTCGCCCTGAAAGGCGTCGCCTACAAGCCGCTCGGCGCGATGGCCGTGCTGCGCCGCAACCTGCTCGTCTACGGCCTCGGTGGCTTGCTGCTGCCCTTCGCCGGCATCAAGGCCGTCGATCTCGTCGTCTCCACCCTTCACCTCGTCTGATCCATGAACTCGTTCGTTTCCCAACTCCGCGGCGCCGTCGTTTCCACGGTCGTGCTCGCCGCCGTCACCTGCGGCGCCTACCCGCTCATCGTCACCGGCATCTCCCGCGCTGCCTTCAAGGACAAGGCGGACGGCAGCCTGATCCGGGATAAATCCGGCCAAGTCATCGGTTCCTCCCTGCTCGGCCAAAATTTCACCGGCGACAAATACTTCCACCCTCGCCCCTCCGCCGCCGGAGCGAACGGCTACGATGCCACCAGCTCCAGCGGCACCAACCTCGGCCCCACCTCGCAGAAGCTCGCCGACCAGATCAAGGAGCGCGTGGCCGCCTATCGCACCACCAACGGCCTCCCCGCCGACCAAGCCGTACCCGCCGACGCCGTCACCGCCTCCGGCAGCGGCCTCGATCCCCACATCAGCCCCGCCAATGCCGACCTCCAGGCCACGCGTGTCGCCAAGGCCCGCAATCTTCCCGTGGAAAAGGTCCGCGAGCTCATTCAGGCGCACACGGATAGCCCCGATCTCGGCATCCTCGGAGATCCCGGCGTTCACGTGCTGAAACTCAATCTCGCCCTCGACGAACTTTCCCGGTGAACTGTTGACGGCTCCCATGACCGACGACCGCCCCGATCCCGACCAGCTGCTCGCGCAAGTCCAGCGCGAGGAGGGCCGGCGTCGTCCCGGGCGGCTGTTCATCTTCCTCGGCATGTGCCCCGGCGTGGGAAAAACCTACGCCATGCTGCTGGCTGCCCGCCAACGACAAGCGGAGGGCCTGCGCGTCCTGACCGGCATTGTCGAAACCCACGGTCGCGAGGAAACGGCAGCATTGTTAGACGGCCTCGAGATCCTGCGCCGCAAGCAGACCGAGCACAATGGCCACCTGCTCGAGGAGTTCGACCTCGATACCGCGCTTGCCCGCCGCCCCGATCTCCTGCTGGTCGATGAACTCGCCCACACGAATGCCACCGGCAGTCGTCACGCAAAGCGTTACCAGGATGTCCTCGAGCTGCTAGCCGCCGGTATCGACGTCTGCACCACCCTCAATGTCCAACACATCGAGAGCCAGGTTGATGTCGTCCGCCAGGTGACCGGCGTCTCCGTTCAAGAAACGGTGCCGGATTCCTTGCTCGATCGCGCTCACGAGATCCAGCTCATCGACCTCAGCGTCGAGAAGCTCCTCCATCGTCTGTCCGATGGCAAAGTCTACCTCGGCGACCGCGCTGATGCCGCCGCCGAAGGCTTCTTCCGCGAAGGCAATCTCACCGCTCTCCGTGAACTTGCCCTCCGCTTCACCGCCGAAAAGGTGGACCGCGATCTCGAGGACTTCCGCCGCGCACGCCGTGATGCCACCCCGTGGAAAACGAACGCACGCCTGCTCGTCGGCGTCGCGCCCACGCCCTACTCGGAAAGCCTCGTCCGCTGGACCCGCCGCGCCGCCGCCAGGATCGGTTGCCCATGGATCGGCGTCTGGGTGGAGGGTTCGCGACGCCTTCGCCCGGACGAGGAGGAACTCCTTTCGCGCGGCCTCGCCTTGGTCCGAAGACTCGGCGGCGAAGTGGTCCACGTCACCGGAGACGACGTGGCGAAGGCCCTGTTAGACGTGTCCCGCGATCGCAACGTCAGCCAGATCGTCGTTGGGAAATCGGACCGCGGACGCTTCCGCCGGGCTACGCTCACCGACCGCGTCATCGCCGGCAGCGACGATATCGATGTCTGCGTCGTCCGCCCGCTCCCCGGAAAGAAGCCGAAGCCGCCCAGCGACCCTGCTTCGGCTTCGCGGTGGCGCGACTATGGCAGCGCTCTCCTCCTGACGGCTGCCGTCACCGGTCTTTCGCTGCTATTGCTTCCTTTCAGCGGCTACATGGTCCCCGCCTTCATCTACCTGATGGCGATCGTGCTGGCATCGATGAAGTGGGACCGCGGCCCGATGCTGGTGATGGCCGGCGTGTCAGCCATGGCGTGGGACTACCTCTTCATTCCGCCACGCTTCACCTTTCACGTCGAGCAGCCCGAGGACATGGCCATGCTCGCCATGTTTTTCGTGGTGGCCCTCGCCATGGGCCAGCTCACCGCACGCCTGAAGATGCGCGAGCGCGCCGAGCGCGAGCGACAAGCCCACACCGACGCCCTGCTCCGCGTCACCCAGCAGGCCGCGCTGCATCCTGAGGCAGGAAAAGGCCTGGAAGCAGCGCTGCGCATCATCGAGTCCATCCTCGGCGGCCAGGTCGCCATCATGCTGCGTCAGGACGACCATTCGCTCTCGCCCAAGGCACATGCAGCCAGCGCCTTCGCACCGGAAGAAGCCGAGTTTGCCGTCGCCGCCTGGGCCTTTGCCAATCATCAGGCGGCAGGCCGTTTCACCGACACCCTTCCTTCTGCCTCGGCAACCTGGTTTCCTCTGCAAACCGCGACCTCGACCATGGGCGTCTTCGGCCTCATGCGGGACGCCGGTCAATTCACCTTCACCGAGCGCCAGGCCACGGAAGCCTTCGTCCTTCAGCTCGCGCTGGTGTTAGAGAAGGAACACTTCATCCAAGCCGTGCAACACGCCGAGCGATTGGAAGAAGGAGAAAAGCTCCGCCGCGCCCTGCTCGATAGCGTCTCGCACGAACTGAAGACGCCCATCGCAGTCATCCGTGCTGCCATCGATGCACGGGACACCGCCAACGATCCCTACCTCGTCGAAATCGACACGGCATCACGGCGCCTCCAGCGCATCGTCGAGGGCCTGTTGCACATGACCCGCCTCGAGTCATCGGTCATCGAGCCGCGGCTGGAGTGGTGCGATGTCCACGACATCGTTTCCGCCGCCTTGGAAGCGACCGGCGATATTCTCCGCGGACGTGAGTTTTCCAAGCAAATCACTCCTGACCTCCCCTTGGTGAAGACGGATCACGCCTTGTTGGAACAGGTGCTCGCGAATGTCCTTCACAATGCCGCCGCCCATACCTCTCCAAAGACGCCCGTCGAACTGACCGTCGTCCGCCACGGGAAGGGCATCGAGTTCATCGTGCGCGATCACGGCAAGGGAATCGCGAAAGGCGAGGAGCGCCGGATCTTCGGAAAATTCTACCGCGCCCCCGGTGCGCCCGCAGGAGGAACCGGCCTCGGTCTCTCCATCGCAAAAGGCTTTCTCCGCGCGCTCGGTGGTGAAATCGTCGCCCGCAACCATCCCGGCGGAGGCGCGGAGTTCACCATCCGCCTGACCGCCGAGACCATGGAAGCCACCGCTGTCGCCGAATCATGATCGCCCTCGTCATCGACGATGAAATCCAGATCCGCCGCCTGCTCCGGCTCGCGTTGGAGTCGCGCGACTACGGCGTCCATGAGGCGGAGAATGGCCAGCTCGGCCTGCAAGCCTGCGCCGTCCATCGGCCGGATGTCGTGCTGTTAGACTTGGGCCTGCCGGACCTCGATGGCGTGACCGTCCTCAAGCGCCTGCGCGAGTGGAGCGATGTCCCCGTCCTGATCCTGTCGGTGAAAGACAGCGAACCCGAGAAGATCGCTGCCCTCGAAGCAGGTGCCGACGACTACGTCACCAAGCCCTTCGCCACTGGCGAGCTGCTCGCCCGCCTCGCCGCGATCCAGCGTCGTCGCCATCGCAACGATGCACCCGAGATCGTCTTCGGCCCGCTGCTCGTCCGACTGGACCGGCATGAGGCGATTCTAAAAGGCGAAGAACTGAAACTCACCCCCACCGAGTTCGCCTTCCTCCGTGCACTGGTCAGACACCCCGGCAAGATCGTCACCCAACGCCAACTCCTGCGCGAGGTCTGGGGACCACAGGCGGAAGAGCAGACCCACTACCTCCGCGTTTACGCCAACCTCCTGCGTAAGAAACTCGGCGAACTGCTGCTGATCCGCAACGAACCGGGCATCGGCTATCGCATCGTGGAGCCGCTTTAGTCTGAAATCTCCAGCCGGAGACCAGAGCGCCCCATCGTTGTCAGATGGAACCCTGGATCATTCACGTCCGCATGAACCACATGCCGTCGCTCACGATCGGTGATGCGCAGCACGGTCCCGGCGGAATCGATGAAGGATGGCTGGAAGCACGCCGTCCCACGGCACCCGCGTGAGCTAACATCCACCTCCAGTTCCCGGCACTCGTGGAGAATCCGGCAGGCACCATGGACGATCGAAGTATCGCAATCCGGATTCACCGGACGCTCCCATTCATCGAGCCACGCTCCCGCACCCAGTCGGCGGCTCTCCATGCAATCGAGCGATGCCCCCTTGAAATGATCGATCAATGTCCTCACCACCGGTGAATCCCACACATGGCCATCCAGACGGATCGAAAGATGAATCGGCCTGCCGGGCTCGGCCATCGCCAGCAGCGGCCGACGGTCGCTGGCATCGGCAATCAAATAGGTCGCAAGCGGCCGACGGGTATCGGTCTCCAGACCGCTCAAGCGATCATGCAGCACATGCCACGCTTCCTCCCGATACGCGACGCTGAGTCCGAACGGTGTCGTCTTCGCCAGACTCAGTCCCTGCTGCCGCAATACGAGGGTCGTCTGGCCAAGACAGCAGAGGTGATTGAGCAGTTCCGGAAGCGAACCCCGCAACTGATAGGCACAGGAGCAGGGAGCACATGGACTTTTCCTCCACGAACAGAACATGCTGGGAACCTAGATCACGCCCCCGGCCTCGTGCTCGCGCTGGCTTGCGGAACTTGCGCCCCGCATTGCGAATTCTCCACCGATCCCGCTCCCTGCAAACAAGATGCCCCGGCCTTCGCAGACCAGGGCATTGCTCATGACCAGAGTGTTGGCGGAAGACGATCAGTCCTTCTTTTCAAAGTCCCCGCACCAGTCATCGCCGGCAGTCACGGGAAACATCGATTCGAACTTCACTTCCTCATCGACCTCGAAGGCGACGGTCTGCGGAGCATGGCGACGGCATTCACCGGCATCTTCTTCAAGATTGTTCCAGAAAGCACACGCAGCGCAGGCACGGTTGGCGGTTTTCGTTTTCATCGTAGTAAATGGTGGTTGAAAAGGTTGTCTCTAACATGAGCGCCGCATCGGCCAATGCGCAAGCGAAGAACGCACTGAGATACAGTCTCAATCCACACGCATTCAATGAATTGCGAGGCATTCTCAATTACCACCGCCGAACCCATGGCAATTCACCGCCAATTTCATCAAGAAGCAGATTCCAAGCGCTGCGCAAACCATCCGCGAATCAGCACCGACTGATAAAACGCCACCGGCATCTCGAAACCAGCCGAAGCGATCAGCGATGCAACGTGCTCCGGAGACGTCACAGCAACGTTTGTCCCGTAGGCACCACGCACCGCTTCGATCTGCTCGGGCAAGAAGCCAGCATACTCGAACAGGCTCGCCCACACCTTGAAAAGCTCCGCGTAGTCCGGAGATGTTAGATCGGCCGAGAGGTCGCTGCTTACCAGATAGCCACCAGGGACCAGACGTTCCGCGATGCCCCGGAAGAAATCGCGGCGGCGATCCTCATCCAGCACGAACTGGGAAACAAGGAAGGACGTTGCCGCATGAAATGGCTCCCCTATCGGCAAGGACTCGAGGAATCCCTCATGGAACTCACAGCGCCCGGCGACTCCCGCATCGTTCGCCTTCTTCCGGCAGAGATCGAGCATCGGTCCCGATGGTTCCACGGCGGTGAATCGCCAGCCTGGAAACTTCGACGCCAGCGCCAGCAGCTCCGCCCCCGTACCCGCTCCCACGCACAAGACGCGCGCATCGGAAGGGAGCCGGGCGAGGATCCCGTGCGTTAGCAAATGCAACGCCTCGCGCATGGGTTCCAGCTTGGCGAAACGAGCATCGTAAGCGGCGGCCTGCTCCGGGCCGAATCCGGTGAGTGAAGGTGAAGACGAGGACATGGGATCGTAGGTGGGCGTTCGCGTAGCTTGTCGCGACACCCCTGACTCCATCAAACGCAACCCAAGTGCAATATCATTATCGCAAATTTTATGCACTTCCTCCCGCCTGCCGCAGCAAGCGCTAGGCTTCACTCCGTCACCGGCCAGCCGTTCTTCCACGCGAGCGGCAACATCCGCAAGTCGGAGCGGCCGTTGCGATCCTTGTCGTAATAGTGATGCACCAGCCACTCCTTCCCCTTCTCACGGAAGATCGAAGCATGACCCGGACCGATGAAGCGCCCCTGCGTCGCGAGAAAAGCTGAACCGCCTCCGTCCTTCATATCGGTCCCATCCTTGTCGAGATACGGCCCCGTGATCTTCTTGCTGCGACCCACGCGGATCTCATAGGTACTATCCACGCCACGGCAGCATTTGCCCCAATTCACGAAGAGATAGTACCAGCCATCGTGCTTGTGAATGAATGGAGCCTCGATCTCCATATTCATCGCGAGCTTCAACGGCGCATCGTCATTCTTCCGCAGGCCCGTCTCAGGATTGAGCTCGATGAGGAAGATCCCCTCCCAAAATGACCCGTAGCTCATCCACAGCTTCCCATCGTCGAGAATCACCGCGGGATCGATCGCATTGAAAC
Source organism: Luteolibacter sp. Y139 (assembly GCF_038066715.1). Classification (NCBI taxonomy): domain Bacteria; kingdom Pseudomonadati; phylum Verrucomicrobiota; class Verrucomicrobiia; order Verrucomicrobiales; family Verrucomicrobiaceae; genus Neoluteolibacter; species Neoluteolibacter soli. Next base: position 181,455 of record NZ_JBBUKT010000001.1, read on the forward strand.
GATCCGCCCGTCGCGAGCGCATGACCACGCCCTCATCCTTCCACCCGTAGTCCTTCGACTTCGGATCCAGCGTCTTGCCAGTCACAAGGCCAATCGCCGAATGATTCGAGCCGAAGCTGGAGACCGAGTAGTAAACGAACCACCTGTCCTTGAGCCGGATGATGTCCGGCGCCCACAGATGCCCCTTGTTCTCCGGCACCTCCGTCTTGTGCCATGCCGGATACTCGCGGAAAAGCGGCGCCTCCCGCTTCCAGCGCCCGTCGTTTTCGCGATGGAGCAGGCTGATTCCCATACCGGTGCAAAGGCACCACGCCTCCGCACCCTCCGTCACCACCGTCGAAGGATCATGGATCCGCGGATACGGATCATCCGGCCGGAACTGCGCGGCAAGCGGCAGTGCAGCGGCAAGAAAGAGAAGGAAAACCCGCGGAAGCATGAGGAAGGAACGCATCAGGCAGAGGGATGTTTCGGATACTGTCACGATGGACTTCAACTGCCTTGCCGCACGCCGGGGCACCCGGCAATCCTATCGCATGGAAATCCCCCACATCCTGTGGTTCGCCGTCACCGCGAGCTGCCTGGCAGGCTGCATCGCATGGCATCGGAAGTCGCCCTCGCGGCCTCTTGTCATCACATCATGCGGACTCTGCTGGATGCTGCTGCTCAGCCTCCCGGGCCTCTACGCCTCCTTCTTCGGCTACCGCGAACTCTCACGATACGCCGACGCTCTCTTCGCAGGGTCGGCACCTCTCGAACTCGGCTTTCGTAGCTCAGGAGCGCTACTGGTGTTTTGCTGTTCTGCGCTGTCACGGGCCGGCACGGCATTGCTCGCATTCGGACTATGGAAGCTTGGCAGCGCCCTCACCCCTGAAGCGGAAAAAATCACAAACCCATGATCCTTTCCTCGCTTCTATATCAGTTGTCGGACCTCGCTTGGTACGTTTTCTACTTTGCCTGGGCTATCGTCGCCATCGCCTGTTTCAGACTGTCCAAGCGTGGCGCTGACAAGACCTTCGCCATCTCCGCGTGGCTCGCGATCGCGGGCGTGGCATTGACCGGCTTCCCATGGATGATCGGATGGGCGACGGCGTATCTGCCGGGACGGCCGGATTGGATCGGAAACGTCTGCTTCTACCTCGCAAAGGCCGCTAACATCGCCTACTTCGGCCACTTGGTCGCATTCGCGGTGGCTGCTTTCCACACCGCCACCCGGCTTCCTGCGCAGCCGCGTGCGATTTCGGGATCGGGAGAGACTTCGGACTGAAGAAAGCGCTCCGACGACATCTGTCGTCAGATTCGGCTTGCCACCGACGACATCTGTCGTCACAAGCTCCGCACGACCATGAAGCCCCTTCCCGCGCTTTCCCCTGCCGAACAAGCGTTGATGGATCTGATCTGGCAAAAGCAGCCCGTCTCCGTCGCTGCCCTGCTTGAGCTGGTGAACAGCGACCGCGTCGAGCCCATCACTCGCAATACCCTGCAAACCCAGCTCACCCGCCTCGAAGCCAAGGGCTGGCTGAAGCACGAGGACGGCGACCGCGTCCGGCTCTACCGATCCGCCGTCCCTGAAAAACGTGGCCGCGGAAAAATCCTCACCGAGCTCAAGCAGCGCCTCTTCGGCGGCTCCGGAATCTCTCTCGTTCGCTGCCTCGTCGAGGAAGGCGGCCTGAGCGATACCGAGATCAAGGAACTCAATGAGCTGATCGCGAAGCACCGGAAAGGGGGCAAGCCATGAGCCTGCCCGACCACTACCTCGTGACCGTGGCGCTGCACGCCCTTGTGCTCTCCACCGCGGTCTTCCTCGCGATCCTTTGCCTCCGGAGGCCGCAGCGCATTTCAGTGGTCGCCTTGTGCGGCACCCTGGCCATTGCGCTTCTTCCGTGGATCTCTGCGATGAGACCGCAGTCACCTGCCGCCCCGAAGAGCATCGAACAATCGGGCGCTTCTACCGCGGTGACCTTGCCCGAGTGGACCGTCGTGCGAATTCCCATGGTGGAAACATCCACGCCCGCCACGCCAGTCTCCTCATCGTCTTTCGAGATGCCGGAGACAGCGACGCTTGTTACAGCGATCTGGGCACTAGGTGGCATGCTTGCCTTCATCCCGCTCATGCTGGCCGTCATCAAGCTGCTCCGCTGGCGGCGCACGCTCGCCCGGCCGGACGACGCAGCATGGCAAGCGATTCATCAGGCAGAACCGGATCTTCCCAGCCGATGCCACTTCCGGATCTCACCGGTTGATGCCAGCCCCTGCGTCACCGGCTTCTTCAAGCCCGTCATCGTCATCCCGCCTTTCTTGCTCGATCCCGCGAAACGCCGCGAACTCCGCTGGGCCTTGCGCCATGAATTGAGACACTGGCAAGGAGCTGACTCACGGTGGATCATGGCCTTGGAATGGATGCGAATCACCCAGTGGTGGAATCCCTTCGTCCATCTCCTCGTCTCCCGCTGGAAGATGGCGCGCGAACAAGTCTGCGACATCGCTGCAAGCGACGATGACCGCGCAACCTATGGCGAGTTCCTCATCGAGATGGCCGCCCAGCCATCCTCGCCCCATCCCCTCGCCGTAACCATGGTCCGGCAACATCGGCTGAAAACGCTGAAAACTCGCATCGTGACCATCCTGGCAGCAGCACCAGGAACCGTAACCCGGCTCGAAAAGAGCGTCCTCTTCTCCGCATGCCTCGCGATGCTGGGAGCCGCGCTGGTGATCTCCTGTGTGAAGGTCGGAGACCCCGTCAAGGATCTGCAGGGATCAAGCACCTCCATCGAGCAGGTCGCCGCAACCTCTGAGGAGGAAGGCCCCGCCAAGCGGCTCCAGTCAGGCTTCGCTGCCCAAGTCAAAATCCAAACCAAGGTCATCGTTGCCGATACCCAGGAAGTGCAGGGCGGAAGCGTGCTCACCGACGCAGAGATGCAGCAGTTGATGAGAAAATTCGCCCAGAAAAAGGGCACCGATCTGATGACCTTTCCCGTCGTCACGGCACGTACGGACGAAATGGCGCTGATCGAGATCCTGCGGGAACATCCCGACGACCCTCCTTGGCAAACCGACTTCAACCACCCCGAACTGCGCAAGAACCGCTTTGCCGGCTGGAGCATTCGCGTCGCCCCCACCTACGATGACGGGAAGATCAGAGTCCGCGCAGAGGTCGGCTACGGGTATGTGCCGGGCGGTCACTACTCGCCGGATGCGGGAGCCCATTCCATGTTCGATAAGGACGAAAAGATCGATTGGAAGAAGCTCGTGCGGAAGGATGCCACCGGACGTGGCACCTTGAACGCGGGCGAAACCCTCGCGATCGACCTCGGCAAAATGGAGAACAACCGCTTCGGAACGATCTTCTTCACGCTCGTTCCGATCAGTCCAACCGGATTTGAGCTGAAGAGCTTCAAGGAAGCCGCCCGCCGTCGTCCTGTCGTTGTCGCAGGAAAGCTGAAACTGCGCGGAACCATCCTTGAGCGTGAATTCTTCGAGGAATTGGTCACCGCATACTTGGAAGATGTCCCAGTCATTCCATGACACTGTCAAAAGAGACGTGGAACCGGATGAAAAAGAAGCTGGGGGTGGAGAAAGCCCCGGCAGTCGAACTCGACCAAGACAAACCCGTCACCCTAGCCGGAGAAAACGAAGTTGCCTTCACCGGCAAGTTGCTCAAGACCGAGGACGGCACCTACCCCAGCGTCGAGTGCTGGCCGGAAAAGCGTATGAAAACCCATCCGCAATTGGGACCCTCCTTCCCATTGGCGGCGAGGCAGGATGGAGTGGCAGTCATCCAGCTACAGCCACGCAAGCCCGGGATGGTCCGCCTGCTCTTCATCGAGGTGGAGACGGAGCCGAGGTGAGCACCCGCTGCGCCTTGCCACTTGCCACGGGGCGCTCGGGGCATTACTCCCTGCCCCGCCATGTCAGAAACCGCTCAGCCCCAATCGACCGAAGCCGAACTCATCGCCGTCCGCCGTGAGAAGCTCGGCAAATTGCGCGAGCTCGGCGTGGATCCCTTCGGGGCGGCCTTCGAGACCACCCACACCCCCATCGGCCTGCGCGAAAACTTCGCCGAAGGCCTCCAGGTGAAGGTCGCCGGTCGCGTCAATGGCTGGCGGAACATGGGCAAGTCCTGCTTTTTCCACGTCGGCGACATCCACGGTCAGGTTCAGGGCTTTATCTCTGTGAAGGAGCTCTCTCCCGAAGACCTCGCCATCTTCGAGTGCCTCGAGCGCGGCGACTGGCTCGGCATCGAGGGCGAAACCTTCCTCACCCGCACCGGCGAGCCGACCGTGAAGGTCGCCAAGTTCACCGTGCTCTCGAAGTCCCTGCGCCCTATGCCCGACAAGTGGCACGGCGTCGCCGACCGCGAGATCAAGTACCGCAAGCGCCACCTCGACCTCATGTCGAATGAGGAAAGCGCCGCCGTCTTCGTCACCCGCAGCCGGATGGTCGCGGAAATCCGCAGCTTCTTCCACGAGCGCGGCTACCTCGAAGTCGAGACGCCCATGCTGCAGGACATCCCCGGCGGTGCCGCGGCGCGTCCCTTCGAGACATACCACAATGCGCTCGGCATGCCGCTCACCATGCGCATCGCGCCGGAGCTCTTCCTCAAGCGCCTGCTCGTCGGCGGCTTCACCAAGGTCTTCGAACTCAACCGCAACTTCCGCAACGAAGGCATCTCCCGCCGCCACAATCCCGAGTTCACCATGCTGGAGGCCTACCAAGCCTTCGCTGACTTCGAGATCATGGCGGACCTCGTCGAGACCCTCGTCTGCCGCCTCGCCGAGAAGTTCTGCGGCGGCCTGAAGATCGAGCACAAGGACGAGGAGGGCAACGTCACCCGCACCATCAATCTCGAGCGCCCCTGGAAGCGCGCGAACTACCACGACCTCATCGCCGAGGCCGCCGGTGCCGACTTCTTCACCATCACTGCAGAGCAACGCCGCCAGCGCTGCGAGGAACTCGGCGTCCAGATCTCTGAAAACATGGAAGACCACGAGGTCATCCAGCAGGTCTTCGAAAAGAAGGTCGAGGAACACAGCTTCGACCCTTGCTTCGTCACCCGTGTCTCCAGCGAACTCGTCCCGCTCGCCAAGGTCACCCCCGGCGGCAAGACCGTCGAAGTCTACGAGCTCATCATCAACGGCCAGGAAATCAGCCCCGGCTACTCCGAGCTCAATGACCCGGACGTCCAGCGCGACCGCCTCGAACACCAGGCCGGCGGCGAGGAAGAACAGAAGGTCGACTACGATTTCATCGAAACCCTCGAGCACGGCATGCCCCCCGCCGGCGGCATCGGCATCGGCATCGATCGCCTCATCATGATGCTCACCGGCGCCCCCACCATCCGCGACGTCATCCTCTTCCCGCTCCTCAAGCGGAAGGACTAAGACGACATCGTTCTCTTCTCGCTGCCAAAGCGAGAAAACTAAGGAGGGGGGACACTCTTGTCCCCCCTTTTCGTTTACCTTACTTCCCGCCCGCCCACTTCACCGCATTCGCCAGCAGCTTGCGGAAGTTGGCCTCGCGGTGGACATCCCCGTCGTGACCCAGGGCAATGCACACGACCCGCGACTTCGGGTGCTCCACAATCCACACGGACGGATGCTTCTTGGCCGTCTGGCTGGAGACTGAAGTCTCCACCAGCACCTGCACCTTCGCATCCGGCAGGAGGTTCACCTGATAGAGTTCATCGCGCACCTTGAACTCACCCTGCACGCCGGCGACCACCGGATGCTCCGGCTTGAGAACCTTCAGGCTGAACTCGCCGAGCGGATCGTGCGCCCGGGCTCCGCCACCGACGAAGGTCGTATTGTAAGCCGACCAATCGGCGAAGTTATACCACGTCGCCGGATGAAGCAGCACCAGGCCACCGCCATCCGCCACATAGGAAGCAAAGGCCCGCTGAAACTCGGGGGAACGGACGTAAGCCGGATTGTTCGTGCTGAAGACAAACACATCCGCGCGCGCCAACTCTTCAGCCGCCTTGCCGGGGTCCGAGGTGTAGAGCGTCGCACAGCCTACATCGCGCAAGACACCCTGATCCTCGCGATCAAACCACGCCGAGAAATCATGCGAGCCACCGCCGCCGGCAAGCAGCACGCGGAGCTTTTCCTTCGTCGCGGGCAAGGACGCATTCGATTGCCCATCCGGCCCGCCATCGACCGGCGGCGGGGCGATTTTGCCGTCCTTCGCGGCAGCCTCCAAGGTGATCGCCGCAATCATCGGCGCCGCCACCTTGTTGCCGCTGGTGAGCACCAGCTTCTCGATCACCCCATCCTTCTTCTTCAAATCGCGCCACAGGTAGCGCATCTGGCCGTGATCCACGAGATCTGCCCAAGCCGAACCCGGAACGTCGATGCGGCCCGCGTGATCCGCGAACTCCACGCCGTTGCGCAAAGCGATCTCCTCCACTCCGCCACCGACATAGTGAACGGCGATGGTCACCAGCGCATCCTTCTCCCGCATCACCGGGAAGCCCCAGCCCGCGACCCCGCCTAACAAATGCAAGCGGCTCACCGCGGCATTCACCGGAATCTCAACGCTCTCCGGCATCGTCCGGCTCACCGCGCGATCTTCCATCCCACCCTTCAGCACGATGACATTCTTGCCACCTGGCGTGGTCAGCGGATCAGGAAGCTGGAAGGGCACGCCGTGCTCTTCGACGAGGCCATATTTCTTGATACCCACACGATCCCCCGCGACATCCGGCGAGAGATAAACGCCACGGCTACCATCGGCAGTCGCCGCCTTGCCGAAGGAGAGCGTATGGAATCGCTGCTCACCCGAACGGAGGTAGGCAATCAGATCCCGCAGCGGCTCGGCCCCCAAGCCCTCAAAGCCCTCCGGCATCAGCGACTTGCCGGTATTTGTGCGATTGGCGATCGTGTTTAGCGGCACCTCAGTCTCACCGGACGCATTCTTCACGAAGATGCTGCTGGCCGTCTCCCGGCTGATGAATCCGGACAGCGTGCGGCCATCGGTGGTGGTGACGTTCCACACATGATAGCTCGGCTCCACCTCGCGATTCGGATCCACGATGTGAGTCAGCAGCGTCTCGACACCATGGACGCCGATGCCCTCGAGCACCGGCCCGATAAGCGCACCTTGTTCATGATACTTGTGGCACGTCGCACAGGTGGCGAAGAGCAGCTTCCCCGTCTCCGCATTCCCCGGCTTGCTGACTTCCGGCAACAAGCGCGCAATGATCGCATCCTTCGCCTCGCTGGCACCGCGCAGCTTCTTCATCAGCGGCGCCGCATGCTCCTTCACCTTCGCATCCGGGTGATCGGCCAAGCGCGGCAGCACCGTGGTGCCCACCACCGCCAGCGTCAGCTCGCCGCTATCCAAGGCATCAATAAGAGCAATCGCAGAAGCCGGCTTGCCCAACAACGCCTCCAGCGCCTTCGCCTTGTCCTGCGGACTGAGCGCGGAAAGCGAGCCAATCAGCAGCTTCGCACCATCGGCCGAACCACTGGCCGCAATCGCATCCCGGATCGCACCCGACTTCGCCGCACCGGCAGCAAGCGCCGTGGAAAGATCCTTCGAATACACCGGCAGGGCCGCGAGCGAAACCAGCACGGGCTCATCGGAGCCAGCAGCCTTCAACAACTCCGCCACCGCGCCATCGACCTGCTCCGCCTTCCAACCCTTCGCCGCCAGCGGCAGCGCCGCTGCCCGCACCTTCGGCGAGCCTTTCGCGGCCAACGCCCCAAGCGCTTGATCCAGTCGCGCACTGCGCGGCAGTTCCCCCTGATAGAGCGAATTCAAACACGCCACCGCCATCTCTTCGGAACCTTCCAGCGCCGCGAGCATGCCAGCCAGTTGATCGGCATCCTTCCGACCGGCATCAAAGAGCAAGCGCACCAGACCCGCATGCTTCGCCGCATCCGGACCCGCCAGCGACTTCGCCAGCACCGCCGCCGGATCATGCTTCGACAAGCGCGCCACCGCCGCGAGCGACCAGCGATCATCGGTGGGAACGGCTGCCAGTGCATCAGGAGAAATCACGGCATCACCGGGAAGCCCAGCCAACCACTGCAAGCGCACCCGCGATTCCTTCTCCTTCGCAAGTTGGTCACCAATCGCATCCACCACCTTCTTCGTGGCAAATTGCGGATACGCACCGATCACACGACCCGCAGTCACACGGATTCCTGCATCGGCATCATCCAGCGTGGCGATCAGCTCGTTCTCCTCCAGCACACCAGCCGCAGCACGAACCCACATCGAGTGAATCTTCGCCACACCCTTCGCATCCTTGAGCTTCGCAGCGGCAGCTTTGACATCGCCGTCCTCGATCAAGCGCTGGGCACGGAAGCGCACCTCACGGTTCGGATGGCCAAGCGCGGCAATGCGACCATCAAGCGTGGTCAGATCCACCTTCGGCAGCGGCTTCGATTGCTTGTGGCTATAGCGCTGGATGCGTCCGAAGAAATGATCCCGGTCCGGCCGCGCAGCCTGATTGTTCCACAAATGGATCGGCCCGCGCGGGTCATTGTGAAGGATCGCCTGGTTGTAAAAGTCGATCACGTAAAGCTGCCCATCCGGGCCAACGCGCGTGTCGATCTGCCGGCTCCAGAAGTCGCGCGTCGCCGAGAACTCCTCATCCCGGACCTTCTCCGCCTTGTAGGTCACCCCATCCGGTGAAAGCGCCTCATGGTGCACGATGTGCACCGTAGGCTCGCAGGTGAAGTAACCCATCTTCCACTGATCGGGCCACGCTCCACCTTCATACACCGCACAGCCGCAAGCCGCCGTGAAGGACCCAATCACATCGTTGGGTTGATTCTCCACGATCTCCTCCCACGACATCAGCGGCTTCACCGGCCGCAGGTGCACCATCACCTGCCACGAAGGCTGATTGCCGACGCCCCCCTCCGCCATCACGCGATCACTGACCGGCACGTGCATCACGAGGTCACCGGAAGTCGGCTGGGTGAAAAACATCTCCCCATCCGCCGTGACATCCACACCCCAGCAGTTCCCGCTCTTGGCGCTCACCATCTCGATCTTGGACCCATCCGGCTTGAAGCGAACGATCCCGGAACCGATTCCGCCGAAGTCCGTCTTGCCATCACCCGAGGTGACCTTCCGGGACGACGAGTAGCCATGCGTCGCATAGACCCACCCATCCAAGCCCCAGCGCAGGTTATTGAGCACCGAGTGCGTATCGAAAGTGCCGAGGCCGGTGTAGAGCACCTCGCGCTTGTCAGCCTTGCCGTCCCCATTGGTATCACGGAGGTAGAGAATGCTCGGCGGCTGCGCGACGATCACTCCGTCTTTGTAAAAGCAGAAGCTCGTCGCCATATCCAGGTCATCGGCGAAGACGTGCTTGGTATCCATCACCCCGTCGCCGTTCTTGTCCTCCAGCCACGAAACCGTGTCGCGCCCCGGCCGATCAACGGCGGCAGGCTTGTCCAGATTCGTCTCGCGCTGCCACACCGAGTACATCGACTCCGGTCCCCCACCCCGCTTGCCTTCCGGATACTCGAGACTCTCGATCACCCACAGCCTGCCCTTCTCATCCCAATCGAGATTGAGCGGCTTCGAGATCAATCCCTCGGAGGCGACAAGCTCCGCCTTGAAATCGGGATGCACCTTCAAGCTCTCGATCTCCTTCTGCGGCGAAAGCGGACCGCCCGGCGGATACACCAGCGCGGCGAGATCGTCCTTCGTCGAAAGCTCATCCACCTTCTCCTCACCCGCAGCCCACAGCAGCGAACGGCGCATCATCGTCCGGATCGCCGGATGCGACCGCGTCTCCGCGCGCTTCCCCGGAACGAAATACACCACCCGCCCCTTGCCCTTGCTCTCGGTCCACACCACCGGCGAGACACCATAGACGTAAGGCTGCGGCTCCGTGCCCTTCATGTGCTTCCGGTTCGGCGACCACGTCGTCGTCAGCACCTGATCACCGGCCGCCACGTCGAGCCCGTGGATCATCTCATCCTCGATATCGAAATTCGAGATCCCTTTCGTCAGCTGATTCTCGCGCCCCGGCGGCGTGAAGAACATCGGCACCGTCCCCGACCAGCGAACGGCCTCGCCCTTCACCCAGCCGGAAGCCGTGATCGCATCATGCACCAGCACCACGCCACCACCCTTCTCCACGAAAGCCTCGATCAAGCGCCGCTGCTCATCAGTCCAGCGCTCGCCCCCACCCAACACGATCACTTTGGCCTTAGCCAAATCCTCCGCAGCCGGAAAGCCGCCTTTCGACGGTGCTCCTTCCACCGTGCCCTCCTGCACGAACATCGGGGGCGGAGCCGCCTGGGTGACGGTCATCCAAGCAGTACAAAGAATCGCAGCAAGGGTCGTTCTCATGGGTTGGTCGCCTCTTCTACTTTAGTAACCACGAAGGTTCTAGCCTCCGCAGCAAACGCGATACGGGATTGTGGATTTCAGCGGCGGATCTCCGCCAACTGCTAGGGGATCACTACGGATCATCGTCAATCATGGCTTCCCGGCACGATCTCCGCCAACCATTCCTCCACGAGTTCTTCTGAACAGATTGCGGTGCGAAAGCCACGCCCCCCCTTGCCGTCCCCCGCAAGCCTCTTGCCGGGGCCCCCGGGCAAGCTCACCTTGTAACTAACCGGGGTGCCGGGCTTCAGGCGCCGGTAGCTCCATTCCTTTCGCTCCGGAGAGCGGCAGATCTGCGGATACCACGAGGAGCCTCCCACCGTATCCTCGTAAAATTCCAGTCCTTACGTCTCGTGCACAAGTGTCCGAAATGCGGAGCAGAGTTGCTTGTGGAGCATCCCAAGGGTCCATCCATGTGGATCGAGCGATGCTCTTGCTGCGACTACGAAGGCGGAGGCACAATCTCGCTTCCCATCTCGGAAACCCCCTACTTCGACCTCGACAAGGTGGTCTCAGGTTACTTCCAACTCTCGGAATTGGCGCAGGTTGCCGAGTTGCGCAGGATCTTGCCGGAGCTGCAGTCGCAGCCGAGTGCCAAGGTGATTGAGCAGTTGAGATCGGATGGCTTGCGTTGGCACATGGAGCGCATTGAGAATGGGAAGGCCGTTGGCTATACCCGGGAAGCACGGGAGCACGGGATCAACTTCATCATTGTCGCCTAGCAATTCCGCCCTCGTCCCCGATTCCATAGTCCATGGACAACCGCTGCCCAGACTGTCAGTCGCCTCTCCACAGCTTCCGCCGTGGCGCTTGTTTATGTGTCGAGTGTTCCTCCCCTTCGTGCCCTTGGGGCGCGGTTACGACATTCCCCATCCCCATTTTCATCGACCACATCCGCTACTCGATCGTCATCCCTGCCCTCCCTGAAGCCACCCCGGCGGTGCTTATTGAGCTCAATAAAAGGTTCACACACGGCATTCCCGTCACCCGCAGCCTCGCCACCCGGGGAGAGCTGCCTCCATTCGAGGCCCGCGCGCACGAAGTCTGGCACGAGGCCCATCGGCTCCGCGATGCTGGCATCCCCTTCCGCATCGAACCGGACTATCCCTTCGACCTTGATGTACCCGAGACGGCATTCGGCCCACCGGATGGACATCTTTCTGATGAACCTGCAAGCATCTAGCCACACACTCCGGCCAACAATACTCACGCCATGCGCCCCCTCCGATACTCCGGCTGCCGCGAGCACTGCGCGATGCTCGCCGACGAAGAGTTGCAGCATGCCGACCTGAAGCTCGTGGACCGAAGGAGTTCAAATCAGAGGCAGTGGCCATGCGCTACGAACCCAAACGGTAGCCAAGATGCCTAGCTCACCGCACAAGCAGTTTGCCGACCCTGCGACGTCCGATTGCATCTTCTGCCGTATCGCCAGCAGTGAACTCGAAGCCAGTTTGGTTTTCGAGAGTCCCGCGGTAATCGCCTTTCTCGATCTTTCCCCGATCAATCCCGGCCACACCCTCGTGATTCCCCGGCGCCACGTCTCTTCATTCTCGGACCTCCAGCCTGCCGAAGCCCACGCTCTGGTAGAGGTGGCACAGCGTATCGCGACATGCCTCAAGGCGATGTTGCCGGATTGCGAAGGGATCACCTTATCCCTCGCCGATGGTGAGGTCGCCGGACAAGAGGTTCCCCATGCCCATTTCCACGTCATTCCCCGGCACGCGAACGATCACTTTGGCTGGCGACGCTTTGGCCAACGAGCCGAGCGATCCCATCTCGATTCAACGGCAGCACGACTTCGCGAGCAACTCAAGTCCGAGCGATGACCGCCACGCCTGACCCTACGCTATCACATCTTCTCAAGCTCACATGAAACGAACCGGAAAGTGTCCCAAGTGCGAGTGCACCAACATCATTGCCGACGCGAAGGTAATCGACCGCGCCCACGGCAACATCCAGCAGGAATTGTCCATCGCTACCTTCCGGAACCCCGGGGCTCTTTTCTTCAAGGAGAAGCAAGAGACCACCGTTTCGGCCTGGGTATGCTCCAGCTGCGGCTACGTGGAATTCTATGCCGACCACCCGGGCACCATCGACCTGTCGGAAGACGAGTAAGCTACCACGGCACTCCGGAAAATCGGCTGCGATTGATTCAGTGGCCCCGCCTCACCGCCGGTTCTCCGAAGGCCGCCACCCGATCCACTTCTTGTAGGTGTTAGAAAAGGTATGCGGGTTCGAGTAGCCCACCATCCGCGTGATCGTCTCCACCTTCTCGTCCGTCGTGGACAGCAGATGCCGCGCCGTCTGCATCCGCAGAAAGGTCACATGCTGCATCGGACTCCGCCCAAGCTCATCGCGACAAAGCCGCCGCAAGTGCTCCTTGCACACACACGCGCGCGCCGCCAGCTCCTCCAGCGACCACGAGTGATCCAGCGACTTCTCCACCGCGTCCCACAGCTTCCATAGCCGCGCATCGCTCTGGTGCGGCTGCGCGAAACGCAGCACATAGCCGTGAATCAGCTCCGTCCACAGGTGCAACATCGCCGGCGCATTCGCTCCAGTACACTCCGCATGCAGCCCTTGGATCGCATTCAACAAAGGCTGCGGATCATAAGCACCGAGCACCGGCGAAGCAGCCGACACGATCGGATTCGACTCACGCGATTCCAAATAGCGCACCCAGCACATCCGCCACGGCTCGCGACCCGTCGTCTTCATCGCATTCGTCACGAACGGCGGCAGCAGGCAGGCCTGCCCGGCCGTCACACTCCGCCATTGCCCGTCCGCCTTCACCAATCCACTGCCGCTGTAGCACGCGAGCATGAAGGTCCCCGACTGATCCGGCCGCGACATTTCAAACGCCGGACCACCCTCCAAAACCCCCGCGTGCGCGATGTGATGCTGCGCCAGCAAAGGGCACACCGGGCTATCGCGCAGCCAGTCGCGGTCGTCGCTGGCGTCGGCGCGAGTCACCGAACGCCGGCTCGCTTGGGTCTCAGGAGCGGACATGCCCTCCCACCCTAACCGCCCGCGTCCACTCCGCAAGCCTCCGGAATGTGCAGATTCGATACGGAAAATTGCGCTGCTTGAGCTTGCCGCCTTCCCTCACCCCCTCGAAAGTGCAGATCTGATATGAGCGAGTCACCCAAGCGTTTCGTCCAGGAAGGGGAACAGATCCACGAAACCAACGCGTGGACCCACAACGAATGGCTGTGCCGCCCCGACCTCGTCGCCGCGGAAAAGCTCCTGATGGTTCGCGCCACCATGCCCGGCGGCCATTGCCACCCCTTCCACCGCCACCCGCACCGCGAGGAGATCATCCACGTACTCTCCGGACGCGCCGAACAGTGGGTCGGCAACGAATACCGCATCCTTGGCCCCGGCGAAATCGCCCACCTCCCCGCCGGCGTCGTGCACGCGACCTACAATCCCTTCCCCGAGACCCTCGTCTTCCACGCCATCCTCTCCCCGGCCAAGCTGCCGGACGACCTCGCCGCTGCCGTGGACCCCGAAGACGTCTCCGATCAGGAACCATGGGCGTCACTCCGCAATGGAATGACGCCCTGCCGAATGCTCTAACGGCTTACAGCCCCGGCTTCGGCGGATTGACCGGCTTCTCCCACGCCTTGATGCCGGTGAGCTGGGTCTTCCGCTTGAAGACCTTGTCACCCGCGGTGACATAAAGCGTCTTCAAATCCGTCCCACCGAAACAAAGGTTCGAAGGAAAGCGCGCCCCCGGAATCGGCGGCAGGATCAGGTTCACACGACCCGGCTGGTCGCAGATCTGCACGCCCATCGCCGTCGCGACCAGTAGCCAGCCATCGCGCGTCACCTTCAGTCCATCCGCACGACTGCGCGGATCCGGATCCGCCGGTGGTAGGTGCAGGTGATGATACGGCTGCACGTTTGTTAGAGAGCCATCCTTCGCACGGCAGGCGTCCCAGACGTAGCGGCCATTCGGATCGGCGATCTCCACCCGTGTCTGGTCAGGCGTGAGAGTCACCCCATTCACCCCATTGCAGCGGTCGGTCCCCATCACCTTGTCCTCGCCGGGACGAATGACCCACACCGCCTTCTTGTCCGGCTCGGTCGCATAAATGATGCCGTCGTTGGCGACGACCAGATCGTTCGCCTTGATGTCCTTCGCGTGGACCTTCTCTTCCTTGGTCGTGATGTCCCACGAGACGATCTCACCGCTGCCAGCGCGGCACCCGTAGAGGCGGCCATCCGGACCGAAGGCAAGGCCATTGGTCCCGCGGCTATTCTCAAGGAACACCGATACCGTACCATCCGCCGCCACCCGATGAATCGTATTCTTCGGGATATCCGTGAAGAAGATCCCGCCATCCGGCGTCGTGATCGGTCCCTCGGTGAAGCCATATCCCTCGCCCACGAGCTGCCAATCCTCTCCGGTTACCAACATCTCCTTCGCCCGGCTACGACAGGCATCGTAGTTCACCGCCACCGGCTTCGGGAAATCCTTCCACAGCCAGCGCAGCGCTTCTGGCATGATCGCTCCGCCATGCTGATGCGAATGCGGCCCCTCGCCCCAGTTGTGATTCACCTCGTAGCCTGAGAAGGTCAGCGCTCGCTCCATCGACTGGTTCGCCATCCACCAGTCACCACCGTAGATGTTCAGGTCATTCGACCCATCTTGGAGGAAGACACGCAGTGGCTTCGGCTCGGTCTTGCGCACCAGCGTCGGAAATTCATCCGCACCCCGCAGGCCGACATACGTCCCGATCATCGAGTAAACGCGCCGGAAGGCATCTGGCCGTTGCCAAGCCACATTGAAAGCCGCGATCGCTCCGGACGACGCACCACAGATCGCGCGATGGTCCGGATTGTCGCTGATCTTATAGTCCTTCGCCACGACCGGAATCAGCTCCTCGATCAGAAACCGCGCATAGTCTCCGCTGAACGCATCATACTCGTAGCTCCGATTGAAACGCGGCTGGCTCTCGCCATTTCCCGCTGGCACCACACCCGGATCCACGAAAAGCCCGATCGTCACCGGCATCTCCCCTTTCGCGATCAGGTTGTCGAAAACGATTGGGATCTTGTTAGCCCCGCCCTCGCTCACATAGCCGCCGCCGTCTTGGAAGACCATCAGGCAGGCCGGTTTCGACGGATCATACTGAGCCGGAACGTGCAGCCAGTAGGTCCGCTCGGTGCCCGGATAGATTTTACTGCCGGAGAAGCTGTGCTTGGTGGTCACCCCCTTCGGCACCCCATCTTGGCGAACCGACGCGGGATCAACGGGATACGGACCTTCGGCATGCAGGGCTGCCAGCGGAAGGAGGGCGAGGAGGCAAAGTGCGGGTTTCATCGGAAAGGAACAGGGACGGAGCGGAAAGCGGCAATCTTTCCCGATGACGAAACCCGCGAAAGGACCGGGAATGATCCCTTGCCAGCGGGCCGGGCCACGCATTGAATCCGCCGCGACCGGCGATGTTTTTGCTGAAAAAGGTTTTCCAACTGCGGGACAAGGCGAACCCGGATAACGAAAAGCCTTTCCTGGATCACCTCGAGGACCTGCGGGTGATGATCAGCCGCATCGTCATGACACTGCTGGTGTCCATGCTGATCTGCTTCAGCTTCCAGGACCAGCTGATGGTGATCATCCGCAAGCCGGTCAATGAGGTGATGGCCATCCACGAAACGAAGATGCTGCCATCGGACGTGGACCGGGCATCATGGGATCAGGCTCGGAAAATCGAACACGCCATCGCCGGACTCGAACCCGCGAACGCCAATTACATACTCGCCCAGTTCGACGAGAAGACTCGGATGCTCGTGGATGCCGTCCGCCTGCTGCGTGCTTCGATCGTGCTGCCGGAGGCAAAGCGCGCCGAGTTCCTCCAGCAGGCAAAGGCGGACCCGCCCATGGCGGAGCTCATCAAGACCCTTCTTGCCAATGGAGCCCAGCCGGAGATCGACGCCCGGGGAAATCTCCAGATGATGACGGTGCTCACCCCCACGGAGCCCTTCATGCTTTCCATGAAGCTGGCGTTCTTCGCCGGCATCGTCCTCGCCTTCCCCTTGCTACTGCTCTTCGTGCTGCAGTTCGTGCTTCCGGGCCTCCACTCCCATGAGAAGAAGGTCCTGTGGCCCGCGCTGGCTATCGGCTTCGGACTGTTCCTCATCGGGGTCTGCTTCGCCTACTTCGCGGTGCTTCCCCGCGCCCTCACGTTCTTCTTCGAGTGGGGCCTCTCGATGGGCGTCTCGAATGACTGGCGGATCGGCGAATACGTGACCTTCGCCACCCAGTTCACCCTGCTCTTCGGCTTGTCGTTCGAGCTCCCGGTCGTGGTCATGGTGCTCGTGAAGCTCGGCCTGCTGACCTACGAGTCGATGAGCCGCACCCGGTCCTACGCCATCCTGGCGATCGTGGTGGCCGCCGCCGTCATCACCCCCACCCCGGATGCCTTCACCATGTGCCTGATGGCCGGGCCCATGATCATCCTCTACGAAATCTGCATCTGGCTCGCATGGTTCGATGCCAAGAAACAGCGCGAGACCGAAGCGGCCGAGGACAGCCAGCGCTTGGAGCGACTGCTCGATGACGAACGCGCCACTGAACAGCGCCACGACGACGAACCGGAAGGCGGCGAGGAAGAAGACCGCGGCGACCATTGGGACCCCTCATCCTCCGAAGAAGGCTGGAAGGCCGGCCAAGAGGACGAGACCCCTGCCAAGGAACACGATGCGCCTGTAGAGGACAGCGACACTCCTGCGAAGGAAGGCGACACCCCGCCAGACCATGGTCACGGCGAGGAAAAGCGGTGAATTACCGACCTTTGAGGAAAGCTAATTTCCCATTTCCAAGGGCCGAATGTCCCGCCAGCCTCCGCGCATGCATTCCATGACGGGATTTGGCCGCGGCTCGGCCACGGCAGACGAGGGAACGGCGACAGTGGAAATCGCCTGCGTGAACCGCAAGCAGGCCGAAGTGGTCATCCAGCTCCCGCGCGAGCTGAATGAGCTCGAGGCCCGCATCCGCCGCGCCGTCCTGAACACCATTTCCCGCGGCCGCATCCAGGTCAGCGTCCAATTCGACCGCTCCAGCGGCGCCCCTGCCCCCGTCAGCGTCGACCTCCGGATGGTGGACGCGCTGGAGGCCGCCTTCGAAACCATCTCCCGACACACCGGCCGCAATGTCTGCCCCGAGGCCGGCGATTTCCTCCGTACCTCCGGCATCATCCGCATCGAGGAAAGCGGACTGGCCGCCGAGACCGTCTGGGGAGCCATCGAGCACGCCTTGGAAGTCGCCATCGAGCAGGTGCTGGAAATGCGCTCCGCCGAGGGCTCCGACCTCGCCAAGGACCTCTCCACCCGCCTCACCGCGCTGGAAAAAACCGCCGCCGCCATCGCCACTCTGGCTCCCGGCCGACCGGAACGTTACCGCGAAGTCCTCACCAAGCGCCTCCGCGATGCCGGACTTGAGCTCGATCTACAGGACGAGCGCGTCGTCCGGGAAATAGGCATCTTCGCCGACCGCTGCGACATTTCCGAGGAAATCACCCGCCTCGACTCCCATTTCCGCAAGTTCCGCGAATACATGACCGGCGAGGAACCCGCCGGCCGCCCCCTCGACTTCCTCTGCCAGGAAATCCACCGGGAGTTTAACACGATCGGCTCCAAGGCCTCCGACGCCGCGATCGCCCAGCATGTGGTCGAGGCCAAGACCGAGCTGGAGAAAATCCGCGAGCAGGTGCAAAACGTGGAGTAATCGGCATTTCAACTGCGTTTCCACCCGCCGCGGCTTTCTCGGGTCGCTTCCGTTGACTTTTCCTCCACCGCCCTCCATACCCCGCCCATGTCCTCGGCTTTGCCGCCCAAGCCCCGCATCATCGGTCCCCGCGTCCGGGTCTGCATTGTCGCGGCCAAGTACAATGAACAATTCGCCGACGCGCTGGTGGACAACACCGTCGAGGAACTCGGCGAGCTGATGCCCCAGACCCGCGTCGACATCATTCGCGTCCCCGGTGCTTTCGAGGTCCCGGTCACCGTCGCCAATGTTCTCGACCGCAGCGAGTCCCCGCCCGCCTGCGTCATCGCTCTCGGAGTCATCCTGAAGGGTGCCACCTCGCACGCCGACCTCATCGCGGGCTCGATCACCCAGTCCCTCATGGCCATGGCCGTGCAGTACAAGGTGCCGATCATCCATGAAGTCCTGCTGGTCGAGGATGAAAAGCAGGCCTACGCCCGCTGCATCGGATCCAATCTCAACCGCGGCCGCGAAGCCGCCCGCGTCGCCGCATCCATGGTCGATATTTTCCACGAGATCGAGCGCACCATGCCTCGCGTTATTTCCCGCAATGCCTAGCCGCCGACAAATCCGCGAGGCGGTAGTCCAGTTCCTCTACTGCGCCGACCTCGAAGGCGGAGCCGACCCCGCGTCGCTCCGCGAAGCCTTCTGGCAATTCGTCACGGAGTCAGACCGCCGCGCCATCCTCCAGGCGACGTGGAAGACCCTGCATCACCTGAGCCTCGGCCGTGAGGCCCGCCTCACCGAGTTCCAGCAGCGGTTCGATGTCGCGATGGCCACTCTCAAGGCCCGTCCGCAACTCGAGCGCACTAGCATGGCGTTGCAGGCAGTGTCCGACCTTGAGAACAAGTGGACCGCCGCGATGATCAATCTATCCCGCATCCCGCGCGATAGCGACGACGATTCCTTCAGCGAGCAGTTCGAGCCGGCACTCGGAATCTTTTTCCGCACCGATCGCGACCTCATCTTCGCCCGCAAGCGCTTCCTCGAAGCGCTTGAAGACCTCCCCGCCCTCCGCTCCCAGCTCGATCCCGTCGCCGGCAGCATCCGCCGCCTCGACCGCATCTCCGAGCGCGTCCGCATGGTGGAGGAGCCGGAAAAATTCCCCGATCAGGTCGACCTCGCCAAGCTGCGCGAGTCGAAGGAATCCCTCGCCAGCCTGCTGCGCGAGACGAACACCCTGACCGATGCCGTGCTCCGCGAAAAGGACGCCATCGACGAACGCCTCGCCGCCGTCGTGGAAAACTTCGCCCCGGAGCGCATCGATCCCGTGGATCGTGCCATCCTGCGACTCGCGACCTGGGAAATCCTGCACCAGAACGTCCCCGCCCCGGTCGCCATAGACGAGGCGATCGAACTCGCCAAGCGCTTCGGCACCACTGACTCGGGCCGCTTCGTGAACGGCGTGCTCGACAAGATCTCCAAGACCGCAGCCGGGCAAGGGAGCTGATCCCTCAGGGCCAAAGGCGGCAGTGGATCAAGAGAGCTGCCGCCATCAGCACGACTCCGGTGACGCCGGTAGCGACGGAAGCCGCACGGCTCACGCTGCTATTCCGGACACTATTCGGAGCAATGATCCGGGATGAGTGCCCCAACCAAAGGCGATCCCCGTGGTAGGACGCCAACGCTCCTCCCACAAAACCTGCACCGCACAGGTAGGTCGCGAAAACTCCGAATTGCATCGAGTAACCAATACCGAGCCTCAAAATAAGAGCGACTCCCACGACGGCACCCACCACCAGTCCCAAAATAAACTGGAGGGTCCAGGCAAGCCAGTCGGCGGAGTCTTTCATGGGGTCGGCGGTGTTTCGCCCGGAGCGTGCACGGTTTTGTAGCCGACCCGCACGATGGAAGCCATTCCGTATCCTCCGGAATTTTCCCATCCCGTCGCGGCCTCCGATCTGCTAGACCACCCGGCAGATGGCCCGCTACCCCACCCGCTTCCAGCTTCGCACCCTGTGGAATGCCGCGACCGGCGTCTCGATTCTGGTGCTCGGTGCGCTGATCGTCGGGCTGGTCTGGCTGGTAGGTCAGGTCTTCGGATTCCTCCAGCCGGTGCTCGTACCCTTGGCGGTCGCCGCCATCGTCGCCTATTTGCTGGATCCGGTGGTGCGCATTTTCCAAAAGCGGGGCTTCTCCCGTCGCTGGTCGGTGGTCTCGGTGTTCGCCGGCTTCACCCTGATGGTTGCGGGCTTGGTCGCCATCATGATTCCCTTGGTCGGCGGGCAGATTCATAAGTTCCAACAGCAGCGCGAAGCGATCGCCGCTTCCCAACAGCAAGAGCAGGCTCAACCGGAGCCCGGCCCCGCCGCACCCGCCGTAGAGCCCGTCTCAACCGGCGAGCACCCGCAAACCGCCGCCGAGCGCAAGGCCATCGAGGAGAATCCTGCCGCGGCAAAGAAGCCCTTCGACGAGATCATCGTCGACCTGCTGATCCACACCCGGAACAAGAACGAGTGGTCGAAGCCCTTCATCGATCCCCTGCTCGGCCCTCCGGATGATCCGAAATCCGATGCACCGAAAGCCACCCTCACCGCCGCGCTCGATGACGCCTCGGAAAAGGGCCTCAAGCAGCTCGACCCACCCATCATCCTCCAAAACACCGACCTGTGGGCACAGGGAAAGAGCTACCTCGATGAAATCATCGGCTGGATCAAGGGCGGCGCGGGCAAGGTCCTCGGCTTCCTCGGCCTCGCTCTCGGCTTCGTGATGGTGCCGATCTACCTCTATTATATTCTCAATGAGAGCGCCTCCATCAAGGAGCACTGGCACGACTACGTCCCGCTCAAGGCCTCGCGCTTCAAGACCGAGCTGGTCGAAACGCTCACCGAGATCAATCGCTACCTGATCTCCTTCTTCCGCGGCCAGGTCCTCGTCGCGTTTATCGATGGCATGCTGGTGGGCCTCGCTCTCACCGCTTTCCGTCTACCGCTCGGCCTGCTTGTCGGCATCATCATGGCGGTCCTCGGGATCATCCCCTACGTCGGCAACATCATCACCCTGATCCCCGCCTGCGTGCTGGCCTACTTCCACTTCAGCGTCCCCGAAAACCAGCACATCCTCGGCTCGAATCCATGGGCCTACGTCGGCGGAGTGGTGGCAATCTTCATCATCGTCCAACAGATCAATTCGCTCGTCACCGCCCCGAAGATCGTCGGCGACTCGGTCGGCCTGCACCCGATGACGGTGATTTTCTCCATGCTCTTCTGGTCGCTCATCCTCGGCGGTTTCGTCGGCGCGCTGCTCGCCGTGCCGCTCACTGCCGCGGTCAAGGTGCTCTTCCGCCGCTACATCTGGGAGCGGAAGCTGAAAGAGGACTCCGACGAGAAGGACCGCGGCTACGACGAGTGGGAGCCGTCCGAAGCAGAGGGACTTTAACGTCAGGCCAAGAGGCTTGCCTCGCCGGTCGCTTCATGGCGGCATCTGCCACGTGAAAGCTCTCTTGCTGCTGCTCCTCGCTTTTGCGTCGCTGGCCCACGGCCAGATCTACGCCGACTTCACCGTCACCCAAGGCAGCAATCCGCTCGGCACCTTCCGCGCCCGGCTGGACTACGACAAGGCCCCCCGGACCTGCGCGAACTTCATCGGCCTCGCCACCGGACGCCGGCCATGGATCAAGACCACCACCGGCCAGATGATGGAAAACACGCCTTTCTACAATGGGCTGACCTTCCACCGGCTGGTTCATAACTTCGTCATCCAAGGCGGCTCGCCCAATGGCCTCGGTACCGATGGCCCCGGATACGTCGTCCTCGATGAGTTCCACCCCGCCCTCCGCCACTCGGGCCGCTACTTCCTCTCCATGGCCAAGGGCACTTCTCCAAATACCGGGGGATCGCAATTCTTCATCACCCTGGCTGCGGCTCCCTCGCTCGATGACAAGCACTCCGTCTTCGGCGAAGTCATCGACGGTCGCCCGATCATCGACGGCTTCACCAACGCCACGAACTTCCCCGTCACGAACGAAAAGCCTAACACCCCGATCACGATGACGAACGTCGTGATCTCCGGCCCCAGCTACGCTGCCTTCAACCTGGAAGACCCGGCGTTGAAACTGCCCACGCTCCGCGGAACGAAGATGACTCCGGTCCGCAACGCCGCAGCGTCGACGTTCACTCTCAAATTCGACCGGCAGCCGTCCCACGAGTATTTCAACAGCTACTCCATGAATCTCCAGTCATGGACGCCCTTCCAATATTGCACGAGTTGCAACGCCCTGGCCGCGGAAGAATTCACCATCACGTCGGTAACGTTTCCCCGGTTCTACATGCGGATGATCGACACTGACTACGGCTTTCAGGTCAACGCGCCCGCCACCCTGAATCAGAATGGCCGCAAGCTGCGCATCACCAGCCGTGCCGGAGACTGGGTGGAGCTCACATTGGGCGGCAGCACCACCGGCACCTGGACCGCATCAAATTCGACCAGCGGAACACTCACCGGCGTGTCTTGGACCGATTCGGCACCCTCCGCCGGCCTCTTCACGGCCTCGAATTCACAAGCCCGCCTCATTCCTCTCGGCCTGCTGAGCGCCACCTTCAGCTCACCGGCCGGAACCGGCGCCTGGACGTCCCTCAACTCGGCCTTCCTTTGCTTCCACAGCGAAACCGGCGGCTGGACCGAGGGAAATGCCGGGGTCAGCGGGGGAACCATCGCGGTCAATCAGGCCTTCACGATCACCCCGTGACCCGCTGACCGCGTTTCTTCTGGATTCTTGTCTCTTGCCTCTGGTCTCTTCCGTCCATGTCTCGCAGCTACCGCATTGCAGTCCTCGCCGGCGACGGAATCGGCCCGGAAGTCATGTCCGAAGCCCTCCGCGTGCTCGACGCCGTGGAGGCCAAGTTCGGCTTCACCACCACCCGCGAAGAGCGCTTCGTCGGCGGTGCCGCCATCGACGCCACCGGCCACCCGCTGCCACCGGAAACCATCGCCTCCTGCGAGGCGAGCGATGCCATCCTCTTCGGCTCCGTCGGCGGACCGAAGTGGGAAAGCCTCCCGCCGGACATCCAGCCCGAGCGTGGCGCGCTGCTCCCGCTCCGCAAGCACTTCGGCCTCTTCGCCAATCTCCGCCCCGGCGTTTGCCTTCCTTCGCTCACCCACGCATCGCCGGTGAAGAATGAGCTCATCCCGAACGGCTTCGACGTGCTCTGCGTGCGCGAACTCACCGGCGGTGTCTACTTCGGCCAGCCGAAAGGCCGCGAAGAGCGCGATGGCGAGCCCGTCGCCTTCGACACCATGATCTATCGCAAGAGCGAGATCGACCGCATCCTGCGCGTTGCCTTCACCGCTGCCATGGGTCGCGGCAAGCGCCTCGTCTCCGTCGACAAGGCCAACGTGCTCGCCACCTCCGTCCTCTGGCGCGAGACCGCCGTGGAAGTCGCAAAGGATTTCCCGGAAGTCGAAATGAGCCACCTCTACGTCGACAATGCTGCGATGCAGCTCGTCCGCCGCCCGGACTCCTTCGATGTGCTCGTCACCGAGAACCTCTTCGGCGACATCCTCTCGGATGAAATGGCCATGATCTCCGGCTCCCTCGGCATGCTCCCCTCCGCTTCGCTCGGCAAGCAGAAGGAAGGCGGCCTCTACTTCGGCATGTATGAGCCCTCCGGTGGCTCCGCCCCCGACATCGCCGGCAAGGGCATCGCCAACCCCATCGCCCAGATCCTCTCCACCGCCATGCTGCTTCGCTTCTCGCTCGGCGAAAACGAAGCCGCCGCCGCCATCGAAGCCGCCGTGGCCAAGGCCATCGACGACGGCTTCCGCACCGGCGACATCGCCACCGGCGCCGCTGGCGAGACCAAGGTCGGCACCGCCGCCATGGCAGACGCCATCCTCGCACGCCTCTGAAATTCCACTCACTCTATTATATAGAGCAAAGGCCGGTCCTCCACGGGATCGGCCTTTTGCGTTTCGATGAGTGTGAAGAATCCCGCGATTACTTCAGTCTACTCCTCCGCATGCACTCCCCTGCCTACTTGCCCCGATCCTGGTTCCTGCACTCGCGGACCTTCTGGCTGGGCCTTCTTGTTTTCGCGTTCTTCGGCTGGCTGATGATCGATTCAAATCTGAACACCTCTATCATCCGCACCATCCACCGCAGCTCGTGGCGCGACTGGTCCTCTGAAAACGCCATCCCGGGCGGAACTCCTCCGGAATCCGGCTCGCTCATGCTGGTAATGACGGGAGGAGCGGTTGGATTCACGTGGATCGACCAGCTGATGCCGTATGCGAGCTACTCGGGAAATGACGAACGCGGCAAGGCTGACCCCAAGCAACGCAAAATCTGGCTTCCAGACATCGTCAACGAGCGGGATTCCGTCATGAGGAGGCGCGGCGCCTACCTTCCCACATGGGTGCTTCTGGGGGTTTGGCTGGGAATCTGGACATGGCAGCTCGTCAAATCGAGAAATCGCCACCGCTCCCACCTGACCTCCGCCCCCACCCCGGCATCCTGAGCCTTCGCACTTGCCACCCCGGCGGCCGGTTTCCAAAGTCCGCCCGTTCATGAGCGACGCCTTCACCTCGCAGCACCAGGTCTGCATTGCCGGCACCGGCAGCTACTTGCCCGAGAAAGTCCTCACCAACGCCGACCTCGAAAAATTAGTCGAGACCTCGGACGAGTGGATTTTCAGCCGCACGGGAATCCGCGAGCGCCGTATCGCCGCCGAGGGTGAATACACCTCTCACATGGCGTCCAAGGCCGGAGCGAAAGCCCTCGAACAAGCCGGCATCGCCGCCGATGACATCGAACTCATCATCGTCGCCACCATCACCCCGGACACCCTCACCCCAGCGACCGCCTGCTACGTCCAGCAGCAGCTCGGAGCCCCCGGTGCCGTCGCCTTCGACATCTCCGCCGCCTGCTCGGGCTTCCTCTACGCGATGAAAATCGCCAAGCGCCTCATCTCCGACGGCGCCTTCTCCAACGCCCTCATCATCGGCGCGGAAAAACTCTCCTCCTTCATCAATTGGGACGACCGCACCACCTGCGTCCTCTTCGGCGATGGTGCCGGTGCCGCCGTCCTGCGTCGCGCCGCTCCCGAGGAAGGATCCATCATCGCCACCGAGATGGGCACCGATGGCAAGCTCACCCACCTGCTCAATATCCCCGGCGGTGGCTCCGCCTGCCCGATCACCATCGACAATGCCGGCATGAACCTCGCCAGCCTGTCCATGATGGGTAAGGAGGTCTTCAAGCACGCGGTGAACCGCATGAAGGAGTCCGCGGAAAAGGTCATCGAGCGCGCCGGCCTCAAGCCGGAGGACATCAAGCTCGTCGTCCCCCACCAGGCGAACCTCCGCATCATCGACGCCATCGCGGACCGCCTCTCCGTCCCGCACGAACGCGTCTTCGTGAACCTGCAGAAATACGGCAACACCTCCGCCGCCGCCGTGGCCATTGCGCTCGACGAGGCGAATCGCGCCGGCCTCATCCAGCGCGGCGAGCATGTCGTGCTCGTCGTTTTCGGTGCCGGTCTGACATGGGCCGCCGCCGCCGTTAGGTGGTGATCTAGCAGGCAAGACGAAAGCCCCGGGCACGGTCCGGCTTTTGCCCCCATTTCCTGAGCTTTACGGCGCGCAGGTTGCTTCCTAGCGTCGCGCGAATCAGCAGACGACTCTCAAGTCTTCTGCCTGTCGTCTTCCCGTCTTCTGTCTCCCACCATGTCCTATCGCACCGCCGCCCTCGATACCGACCGGATGCCACCGGGTATCCCCTTCATCATCGGAAACGAGGCCGCCGAGCGGTTCTCCTTCTATGGCATGCGGACCATCCTCGTGGTCTTCATGACGAAGTACCTGTGGTTGATGGATCAACAGGCCGGAACGGCGATGAGCCAGGCGGAAGCCGTCGAGCACTATCACTCGTTCACCGGCTGGGTCTACTTCACGCCACTCATCGGCGCGTTGCTCGCGGACATTTTCCTCGGGAAGTACCGCACCATCATTCTCCTCTCGCTCGTCTACTGCCTCGGCCACGCGACGCTCGCCTTCATGGGCCACGCCGGCAATTCCGGTTGGTGGCTGTTCGCAGGGCTGATGCTCATCTGCATCGGCTCCGGCGGCATCAAGCCCTGCGTGTCCGCCCACGTCGGCGACCAATTCGGCCCCAAGAATTCCCACCTGCTGAGCCGCATCTACAATTGGTTCTATTTCTCCATCAATCTCGGCTCCACCGTCTCCACCATCCTGACCCCATGGCTGCTGGAGTGGTATGGCCCGCACTGGGCCTTCGGCGTGCCCGGCGTGCTGATGGCCATCGCCACGGTCATGTTCTGGATGGGACGCAACCGCTTTGTCCACATCCCGCCGTCGGGCTCCGGCTTCGTGAAGGACTTCTTCTCGCGCGAAGGTCTCGTCGCTCTCGCCAAATTGATCCCGCTCTTCGTCTTCATCGCCTTCTTTTGGGCGCTCTACGACCAGACCGGCTCGTCATGGGTCTTCCAGGCGGAGCAGATGGACCGCAAGTTCCTCGGCATCACGTGGCTTGAGTCGCAGGTCCAGGCGATCAACCCCATCCTGATCCTCACCTTCATCCCCCTCTTCACCTTCGTCCTCTATCCGGTCATGGACCGGGTCTTCAAGCTGACCCCCCTCCGCAAGATCGGCATCGGCTTCTTCCTGATGGTCGCCACCTTCGGCCTCTCCACACTCAGCCAATCGTGGATCGACTCCGGTAAATTCCCCTCCATCGGCTGGCAGTTCCTCGCCTTCGTCCTGATCACCGCCTCGGAAATCATGGTGTCGATCGTCGGCCTCGAGTTCGCCTACACCCAGGCGCCGAAGAGCATGAAGTCGCTGATCATGTCGCTCTACCTGCTCTCGGTATGGCTCGGCAACATCTTCACCGCCCAGATCAACCACTACATCCAGATCCCCAGCGCCGCGGAAGAGCAGCTCGCCGTCGCCGTGGCCTCCTTGGAGAAGGACTGGCAGAAAGACCCTCGCAATGTCGTGCTACCGGGTTTTTCCGCCAGTGATGACTCCGACAACATGGTCGCCCATCTGAAAGGCGGCGCCATTGAGAAGCTCGACCTCCCCGGCAATGAATCATTCACCGCCGCAGCCGCGGTGATCGAAGCCGCAGCCCGGAAGAACAACGACCAACTCCCCGAAGCGGACAAACTCGGCGCGGATCTCGGCAAGGACATCTTCGGCAGTCCCATCCGCTACGAGATCATCGACTCGACCCATTTCCGCCTGATCAGCGACGGCGCGGACCACAAGCCCGGCTCCAAATGGAACATGGGCCTCACGGTCACCGTCCAAAAGCCCGAGCCTCCCGGCAGCGGCGAGAGCTGGCTCGAAAAGCGCAAGGCGCAGTTGGGCATCGCCACCGTCAACACCAGCACCGAGACCCGCTACTCCGCTTCCGCATTCTGCGGCGGCCAGACCAAACTCGAGGGCGCGGCCTACTTCCGCTTCTTCACTTGGCTCATGCTCGGAGCCGCCGTGGTTTACGTCCCCTTCGCCTTGGCCTATCGCCCGCGGACTTACCTGCACGATTGATTGATTCCGCCAGTGCTCACTGATTCCCACTGCCACCTCGCCAGTCATCGCTTTGACCCGGCCGAAGTCCCCGATCTCATCGCCAGAGCCAAGGCCAATGGCGTGAACCGCCTCGTCAGCCTCGTCACCGGCCTCGATGACCTAGACGCAAACCTCGCGATCGCCGCCGCCCATCCCGAAGTCTCGATCTGCATCGGCTTCCACCCTTGCGAGGTCCACGAGGCACCCGATGACGGCATTGATCGCCTGCGCGCCCATGCTTCCGACCCACGCGTCTGCGGCATCGGCGAAACCGGCCTCGATTACTATCACCCCGCTCCCGAAGGCTGGACCGAGGAAAACTTCCGCGAGCGTCAGCGGATCTTCCTCGATGCCCACTTCCAGCTCGCCGCCGAAGCGGGATTGAACGTCGTCATCCACACCCGCGACACCAAAGGCGACGCCTCATTCCAAGACGCACTCGCCATCTATCGGCGCCATTCGTCGAAGGTTCGCGCCGTCTTCCACTGCTTCATCGGCCCCGAAGCAAGCGCTCGCGAAGTGATCGCACTCGGTGGCCTCGTCTCCTTCGGCGGAGTTGCTACCTTCAAGAACGCCACCGACGTACTCGCCACTGCGATCGCGATGCCATCAGACAGCTTCATGCTAGAAACGGATTCACCTTACCTTGCACCAATGCCACATCGTGGTAAACGTAATGAACCCGCATACGTCCGGCATGTCGCCGAACATCTCGCACAGCATCGTGGAGTATCGCTTGAGCAACTCGCTTCAGAAACGGAAGCCACCACATCGGCCTTCTTCCGCTTCCGCGCCTGACCATCATTTGAACAAAGGATCACGTCGGCTGCGTTTGATCTCCAAATGCGTCGGCACTTCCCAAGTCGCACGCGCCTTGCTAATCCCTGTCGCACAGAATCCATGAGCACCGTCCGATACCTTGCCCTGGCCACCGCCGCTCTCTCTCTCGCCTCTTGCTCGCTCTTCAAGAAGGGCGACGAGAACTACGACACCGTCAACGGCAACAACCCGTCCGACACCTCCAATCCCTACGGCGTACCCGGCGACAACTCGGCCGAAGCGGTGCCCTACCAACAGGTGAATCCACCCGCGGATGCCAACCCGACCTATGGCCAGGCCGCGTATGAAGACCACGGCTCCACCACACCGGCACCCGCCGCCCCCGCCGGATCTCTTGCTCATGCATCACCCGCACCTTCCGGTGCCGGCACCAGCCACGTCGTGGTGAAGGGCGACACGCTCGGTGCCATCGCCCGCAAATACGGCACCACCTCTGCCGCCATCAAGCAGGCCAACGGCATGACCAGTGACACCGTCGTGCTCGGCAAGAAGCTAGTGATTCCCGGCGCATCCGGTGCCGCTCCCGTGAAAGCCACTCCCGCATCCGCACCGAAGGCCACCCCTGCCGCTCCCGCTGGCAGTGGCAAGGTCTACGTCGTCGTCAAAGGAGACTCCCTCAGCAAGATCGCCGCCAAGCACGGCACCACCTCCGAGGCCATCAAGAAGGCCAACGGCATGAAGTCCGATACCGTCGTCCTCGGCAGCAAGCTCCGCATCCCTTGATCTGATCGCGATGTTTTCCTCCGGCACCACCTCGTCGCTCGCCGCGCTGCTCCTGCTCGCGGCGACGACCTGCTTCGCTCAGGCACCGAAGGCGAAAGGCGGAGCGGAGGAAGACCCCTACGCCTCGATGCCGCCGAAGCGCGCCGCCCTGGAGCGCATGCTCACCGAGCGCGGCACGCCGGAGACCTTCGAGGCGACCGTGAAGAAAGCGCGCGAGCAAGGAATCGTCGACCAGGCCATTCTCGAAGCGCGCTTTCTCTACCACGTCGACCGCCGCGAGGACGACAAGATCGCCGCGATGCTGCCGGAATTCCTCAAGCGCAAGGACGAGTTCAAGCTCGAGCAGTCGGAAATCTTCGCCGTGAAGGAAGACTGGCTCGCCGTCGTGGAATACGTCCAGGCCCTCGCCGACCTCCGGAAGAACGACCGCGACGGCTTCAAGAAGCACATCACCGAGGCTTTTTGGCTCAGCCCGCGGCAGGCGAGCGCCTTCGCACCGCACATCGATCGCCTCCGCATGGAGGAAGCGATGAGCACCGTGAAGATCGATAGCTCGCTCAAATTGTCGTCGCAGCTCGCAAAGGATCCGGTGGAACTCGGCACCCTCATGCGCGATCACAAGGCGCTGCTGCTCCACTTCTGGTCACCCACGAGCCACGAAAGCGAGGAGAGCATGCCGGATTTCAAGGTCACCGCCACCGAGCTGGAAAAACACAAGGTGGCCGTCGCTTCCATTCTCGTGGAATCCAATCCGGAGGTAATGAAGGACGCCAAGATTATCCTCAAGGACCTCGGCGACAAGCCACCGGGCGCGTGGTTGTTGGATTCCGAAAAGGATTCACTGCAGCGTCTGCTGCGCGTTCAGAACCTTCCCACGGTGGTTCTCGTTTCTCCTGAAGGCAGCATTCTCTTCAATGGACACCCCTCGGAAGACGAACTGTGGGAAGCGTTATCGAAGCTCGCACCCGATGTAAAACGACCGGCAATCGATGAACATTGATCGCGGGATTAACTACGATGAATATCGTACATCGAAAAACGGGGTGGAAAATTTCTTTAAGTGTTCCGAAAAATCCGGCAATTTGAACTTGACGTATTTCCGAACTACTAGCTTTATGGTGGCACCACTTCGGCGACCATAAGATCATGGCACGAGCAACCCACCCCTCCAACCTCGAGCTCCAAGCATTGTCTGTCTTGTGGCATGAGGGTCCATCTACGGTAAGCGCCGTACTTGAAAGTCTTCCTGATGGAAAGGACCGGGCTTACACGACAGTGCTGTCGGTGTTGCAAAGCCTCGAGCGCAAGAAGCTGGTCAAGCGTGTGCGCGATGGTCGCGCTCATGTCTATGAGGCCGCGTTCTCCCAGGACGTTATCGTCCGTCGTGCAGCGCACGATTTTCTTACCAACGCTTTTGGGGGCCGTCTCGGTGAGGCGATCCTCGCACTACTCTCCGCCGGGACTTTGACCCCGGAAGAGAAAACAAACATCGAACGCGAACTCAAACGACACAAAGCCATGGCTGCAAAGAAAACAGCAAAGAAGGCGGCCAAGAAGGTCGCCAAGAAGGCCCCCGCTAAGAAAGCTGCCGCCAAGAAGGTAGCGAAGAAGGCTCCGGCCAAGAAGGCTGCCAAGAAGGCCGCTAAGAAGGCTCCGGCGAAGAAGGTTGCCAAGAAGGCCGCCAAGAAACCCGCGAAGTCTGCCAAGAAAGCCGCCAAGAAAGCCGCCAAGAAAACCGTAGCGAAGAAGGTCGCCAAGAAGGCTGCCAAGAAGGCTCCGGCGAAGAAGGCTGCTAAGAAGGTTGCAAAGAAGGCCGCCAAGTCCGCCAAGAAAGCCGCTCCGGCCAAGAAGGCTGCCAAGAAGGTCGCCAAGAAGGCTGCGAAGAAGGCCTAAGGTTCCCCATCCGCGCACAGATCCCCTCGTCTTGGGCGAAGCGGCCTGTTCGCGTTGAGTTTACTGTCTCAAACGGCGGGGAGCTGCGGCTCCCCGCCCTTTTGTTTTCGGGCTCCTTCCACCTCCGTGAAAAGACCCGCATTTCCTCGAAAAATGGGTTGCATCCCCGCATCCCGCCACCCATTCTCCCGGCCCCGTCCGGGGACACATGCGCGGTTAGCTCAGTGGTAGAGCACCACCTTGACACGGTGGGGGTCACTGGTTCGAAACCAGTATCGCGCACCATCCCCTTTCTTTCGTGACCGCCGCTTCCGATACTTCACCGGAGCGCCTCGCCCTGCTACTGAGGCTGCTCGATGACGAGTCCCCGCCAGTGCGGGCGTCCGTGGAAGCCGCGCTCTCCGCCTACGATGGCGATGTCAGCGAGCTGCTCGTCGGATTGCATGCCGAACTCGGCGAACCCGAGCTGGAATTGCTCTCGCTGATGCTCCTCCCCGCCCGCCGCGAGCGCCTGCGCCGCGAATGGATCGTGCCCGCAGGTGGGGCCGGAGCGGTACAGGATGACTGGGACCAGCTGGAAGCGCTCCTCCGCTCGCTATCCGACTATCTTCACGACGGTGTCACCATGCGACAACCGCTCGGTGATGCGCTCGATCTGCTTTCGGAAGAACTCGAGGATATCGCCGCCCAGGAAGGAGCCGCAGGCCTGAACAAGGCGCTATTTGAAAGCAACCGCTTCAAGGCAAACTTCCGCGAAGAAGACGATCCGGACAATTACGACCTCGCCCATACCCTCGCGGGAAATCCGTCGAACGCCTTTGGTCTCGGACTCGTATTCCTGTTTGTCGCCCGCCGGCTCGATATCGATGTCGAAGGCATCAATCTCCCCCAATCCTTTCTCTGCCGGTTTCACGACGAGGGACAAGTCGTCCTCACCGAGCCCGCAATGAAAGGTCGCGCGATCACCAGCGAGGAACTCGCGCATCGTATCCGGCGCTATCCTCGCGAAATCCGTGCGCTGGCCGCACGTCCCGCCACCCCGGGTGAATTGCTCGTGCGCGTGGTGGAGGAACTCGCGACCTCATGGTCGGTGCGCGGCGAAACGGAAGACGCCGAGCTCATGGAAGAGCTCCTGGCCACACTGGTGAAGGCGCCGTTCTGACGCCTTCACCCGCGGCTTGATCATCGACTAGCGTCCACCACGCTGACGCTGGCTTTCCTCCTGTTGCTTCCGGTTCCGCTCATCGTCTTGCCGGCGTGACTCTTCCTGCTGTCGGCGGGATTCCTCCTGTTGGCGACGCGACTCTTCCTGCTGCTGTTGGCGAGCCTGCTCTTGTTGTTGGCGGGCTTGTTCCTGCTGCTGGCGAGCTTGCTCTTGTTGCCGGGCGTTCTCCTCCTGTCGCTGGCGGGCTTCCTCCTGACGACGCTGCATTTCTTCCTGCTGGCGGGCACGTTGTTCCTCTTGCTGGCGCGCACGCTCCTGCTGCTCACGCGCGCGTTCTTCCTGCTGTTGGCGCGCCTGCTCTTGTTGCCGTGCTCGTTCTTCCTGCTGAGCGCGCGCTCTCTCTTCTTGTTGTTGGCGCGCTTGCTCCTGCTGCTGGCGCTGCATTTGTTCCTGCTGCTGGCGACGGCCGTTTTCCTCAGCCTGGCGGCGCGCTTGCTCCTGCTGATCACGTGCCTGCTCCTGCTGGCGCTGGCGATTCTCCTCCATCTGGCGCTGCCGCTCGTCTTGTTGCTGCCGTGCCTGGTCGGCTTTCTCGCGAGCCGCTTCCTGTTGCTGGCGTCGCGCTTCTTCCATCTGCTGGCGGCGAGTCCCCTCTTCCGCATCAGTGCGCGACTTCTCTTGATTCTGCCGTGCCTCTTCCTGGCGTTGGCGGTTTTCTTCCTGCCGCTGCCTCACCTGTTCCTGCTGTTGGGCGCGGGCGTCTTCGAGCTGCTGGCGACGGTTATTGTCCTGCGCCACCGCACCATCGTTGCCCTGTCCTCGCTGGAGTGGCTGCTCTTGCTTCTGCAACTGCGGCTGGCGGTCACGACCATTGCGGGTCATGCCCTCAGGCAGAGGAGTGTTATCGGGACGCGCAGTGCGATCCGGAGTGGCACGCGGTGCTTCAGCCTGAGCTACGCCTTCGCCTTGGCCTTGTTGGCCACGATTGCCACGCACCCGCTCCGCCAACTCACGCTGGCGCTCGGCAAGCGTCGGCTTGTCCGTTCCAGTGGGAGCTTCTTGGGTGGTCTTGTCCGGCTTGGCGGGCTGCCGGTTTGCCATCCCCGGAAGCGTCTTTTCCTTCGATGCCTGCTGCTGCTCGCGCTTCTCAGTGAGTTTCTCGGTGAGCTTTTCGCGGCGGGCTTCGATGAGCTCCTGCTGCTTGGCTTGGTAGGTCTTCTGCGCTTCCATCACCTTCTCACGGTTGGCCTGAAGCTGCTTCTTCATGTCCTCACTGCCGGCGTTGTCGCGCTTCCACGCCACCGCTTGCTCTTTCTGCTTCTCACGTGCTTCACGGAAACGATCGGTCCACTCCGGCTTGATGCCGCTCTCGGCGCGCTCGACCTTCACGTTATCCCACTTCGCGGTCACCCGCTGCGGCTTGAGCTCGGCATTCCAGCGCGTGTTCATGCTGGGCGCGAAAACCGTCAGGCGATTGCCGCGAAGCTCCGCGTTGCGATGAGCGAGATCGCGCAGCCCTTGGAAACGATCGGTATCGAGCTGATAAAGCGGCCACGGCCTGCCAATGAGTTGGCGCAGCTTCTCAAAGCGCGGCCCACCACTCACGACACGATCATGATCGACGTGGATGTTGGTGATGTTGGTCGTCTGATTGATGAGAATGCCGTTTTGATTGATCGGCAGACAATGCCGCCAGATCGGATCCGCCATGTTCTTGCAGTGGACGAACGTGAAACATCCATGCCCGATCCCGAAGTCCCCCTCGACATCTTTACCCCAGCCATGGCCGCGATAGCACAGCGTCTCAGGCGGCAACGGAGCCCAGCCAACGCAGTCCCCGCCCTCGCGCCAGCACACCCACGAAGGAGCCCACTCGTCGCCCGGCACCCACACCCAGCCGCGACCATTGATCAGCGTCCAGCGTCCATAGTGGAAGCATGCCCAGCCGAAAGGCTCATCCGAGACCCACGCCCAGCCGCGATTCGTGCATGCCCAGCGCCCACGGGTATACGGACGCCATGAAGTGTCCTGCACGCAGATGGTCGGCTGATACACGTAGCCATAGGTCGGCGTCTCGACCCACGATCCGTAAGGCTGGAGATCTTCGTAAAAGGTTCCGTAGTCGGCGACCGGCTCTTGGTAGTCCGCTACCGGCTCCGGCTCCCAATCATCGAGCGAATCCTGGCCGGCGCGTTCGAGCTCACGATCACTGAGGCCCGCCTCACGATCGGCCAGCTCTCCTTCCCGGTCGCGCAGATCGATTTCACGATCCGCCAAGGCCCGCTGCCGTTCCTCAAGTGTCAGGTCACGCTGATCCGCATCTTGCTCCCGGTCGGCCAGCCGCGCCTCACGCTCTGCTTCAAGCGCGGCCTTCTCCTCGTCCAGCGCCGCACGTTCCTCTTCCAGTTTGTGTCGCTCCAGCTCCATCCGCTCGTCTTCCAGGGCGGCGCGGTCGGCAGCGAGCGAATCGCTCTTCTCGTTGCCACTGGGCGCAGCGGCTGACGTGGATTTGTTTTTGTCGCAGGAAGCGATCAGGAGGCACAGGGCGGAGGACGCCCAGATCAAACGGCGGGGTTTCATCGGTAGATGGGGATTGCGGTCATTTGACCGGTGGCGGTGGAAGAGTATTCAACCGCATCGCAAGGAAATCAAAATGACGCTTCAAGCGCCCTCCCGCACTCCCAAAGTCGCGACCTCGTAGTCGATCCGCGCCGGACCGCCGCGCCCGCCGGGCACTTCCTTCCGGGTGATCCGCGTGCCCAGCAGTTCCTCCATCATCCGCACCTCCAGGGTGATCGCACCGGGAAACGCCAGGAACACCGGCTGCAGCGGATGGTGGTATTCCTCGATCCGGAAGCCGCGCGCCGGGTCGTACTTGCAGCGCCCGAAGCAGCCTTCCTTCTCCCGCAGCCCCGAGAGCAAGGTCGCCCGCTCCACCATCGACTTCGCCTTGCTCAGCTTCGGCCGCCAGCGCTCCCGCAGTTGGGTGAAATACTGCATCAGCAACCGCTCTGGCGCCGCATCGCCGAACAAGGTCCGCGCCGCTTCCAGCAATTCCAGCGACAGCGACACCCCCGCCTGCGGAAACATCGCCTCCGACTTCGGAGCCAGCCGGTACATGATTTCCGGCCGCCCCACCTCCTGCCGCGGCAGCCGCCACCTCTCGAGGTAGCCCAGCTTCACCAGCCGGTCGCACTGGTCCTTCATGCCCATGTAACTCCCGCCCAGCCGCCGGCTCAATTCCGGCACCGGCAGGCCGCCGGAGATCTTCAGTTCATCCAGGATTTTGACCCACCCCTCTTTGACCAACTCGCGGAAACCCGGAACGAACATGGTCCAAGCTCCCTGCCTGCCCCTCCCCGGATCAACCCAAATCCTTCATCCTGCGGCAATTTCGCCACGACACCTAGGCTCATTGAGTTCGCAAAATGCCAGTAGCGAAGCGCATTTCCAAAAACACACACGTCATTTTTTTCTGGAATGCATGCGCTTTCACGCCTAATCCATGGGCATGCATGATGTCCGTCAGATCGCCGGCCTCTTTGACATGAGAGCCGACTTCGTCGATGCCCAGCCGTATGGCTCCGGGCACATCAACGACACGTATTGCGCGTGGTATGATCAGGCGGGCATTCGCATTCGCTACATCCACCAGCGGATCAATCATCTCATCTTCAAGGATCCCGCGAGTCTGATGGAAAACATCGACCGGGTCACCGCGCACTCGCTCGCACGGCTTCTCGATCAAAATCATCCCGAAGCTCGCCGCCGCACCCTCAGCGTCATCCTCTCAACCGATGGCAAGCCATACGTAGTGGATCGCGAGGGCAACTTCTGGCGCACCTACCCCTTCATCGAGCGCGCCCGCGGCTACGATGAAATCCGTACCAATCTCCAGGCCGAGCAAGCAGCCAAGGCTTTCGGCGAATTCCAGAAGCTCGCCGCAGACCTCGGTGGCAAGCGCTTGAACGAGACCATCCCGAATTTCCACCACACCCCGAAGCGCCTTCAAGCCCTTCAGGACGCCATTGCCGCCGACAGCTTCGGCCGCGTTCGCAATTGCCAGGCGGAAATCGAATTCGCGCTCTCCCGCGCTACCGATTGCCGCAAGGTCACCGACCTCATCGCCGCTGGCGTCATCCCCGAGCGCGTCACCCACAATGACACCAAGCTCAATAACGTCCTCCTCGACGACGTGACCTCGGAAGGCGTGTGCGTCATCGACCTCGACACCACCATGCCCGGCTCGGTGCTCTACGACTTCGGCGACATGGTCCGCACCGCCACTCCGACCACCCGCGAAGACGAAACCGACCTTTCACTCATCGGCATCCGCCTCGATCGCTTCGACGCACTGGTCCGCGGCTACCTCGACAGCGCCGCCTCTTTCCTCAATCGCGCCGAAATCGATCACCTCGCCTTCTCCGGCAAGCTGCTAACGCTCGAGTGCGGCATCCGCTTCCTCACCGACTACCTGCAAGGCGACACCTACTTCAAAACCAAGCGCCCCGGCCACAACCTCGACCGTTGCCGCTCGCAGTTCGCGATGGTGAAAGCGATCGAGGAAAATCTCGAACGCATGGAAGAAATGGTGCAAGTCGCTGCTGGCAGCCTCAAGATCGTGGCTGCCGCCTAACAAAGCTCCCTTTCGTCGCGTGAAAATCCTCGTCACCGGAGGCTCCGGTTTCATCGGCTCCCACATCGTCGAGCACTACCAGGACAAGGCGGATGAAATCCGCGTGCTGGACAACCTGCGCACCGGCTATCGCAAGAACCTCGATGGCCTGAAGCACGTCTTCATCGAAGGCTCGATCACCGATCGCGAAGTCGTCGCTGAGGCAGTCGAAGGCGTTGATTACGTCTTCCATCTCGCCGCCCTGGTGAGCGTTCCGGAGTCCATGGCCAAGCCCGCCGAGTGCGTGGACATCAACGTCCACGGCCTTCTCAACGTACTCGAAGCTTCCGCCGCCGCTGGCGTGAAGAAACTCGTCTTCGCCTCCTCCGCCGCCATCTACGGAGACAATCCCACCGTGCCGAAGCTCGAGACCATGTTGCCCGAGCCGAAGAGCCCCTACGCCATCACCAAGCTCGATGGCGAATACTATCTCGATCTCTTCAATCGCGAGCGCGGCCTCGAAACCGCAGCCATCCGCTTCTTCAATGTCTTCGGCCCACGCCAGGACCCGAAAGGTGCCTACGCCGCTGCAGTTCCCATCTTCATCGAGAAGGCACTGAAGGGCGAAGACATCACCGTCCACGGCGATGGCGAGCAGACCCGCGACTTCATCTACGTGAAGGACATCGTCGGAGCCCTCTCCTTCGCAGTCGAAACACCGGGCGTCACCGGAGTCTTCAATGCCGGCTACGGTGGCCAGATGACCATCAACGATCTCGCCTCAAAGATTCTCGCAGCCGCCAGCTCCACCTCAAAGGTCCTCCACGGCCCCGAACGCGCCGGCGACGTGAAGCACTCGCGCTCCAGCGCCGACAAACTTCGCAGCGCCGGCTGGCAGCCGAAGC
The DNA here is from genome assembly GCF_038066715.1 of Luteolibacter sp. Y139. NCBI lineage: Bacteria > Pseudomonadati > Verrucomicrobiota > Verrucomicrobiia > Verrucomicrobiales > Verrucomicrobiaceae > Neoluteolibacter > Neoluteolibacter soli. The sequence continues at coordinate 219,248 of NZ_JBBUKT010000001.1, forward strand.
ACTCCCTCGACGACGCCCTTCCAACAACGCTCGAGTTCTTCCGATAAGGAGTGTCGATCCGATAAGGGGTGTCGACGTTCCGTCGACGCGTGCAGATGGCCGTCCTCTCTGGGCGAACTCCGCACCTGGCGTCAGCAGTCCCCACTCTTCATTCACTCCGATTGGTGATTGGAAGATTGGTGATTGATGATTTTCCCCAACGCCACCTAACGGCACTCCCCCCAAAAAAAACCAGGGCGGACTTAATCCCCCCGGATCGTCCGCCCCAGCTTTTTGGTGTGTGTGAACTGTGAGAAAAATTTCAGCGCGCCGCGAAACCACCCGGCCCCGGGGCGCGCTTGAATACTACGGTAACCAGAACCTGAAAAACCGTTGGGTCGACACCCTGCCCGTCCCCCGACGGGCAGGCGTCGCTCCCATGACACCGGTCGACTGCCAGACAGTGGCGGGCTTGGACCTCCGTGAAGCGAGCCCCCCGGCTTCGTTCACGGCATGTCGTTCGCCTTTTGCCACCGTTCCCCCCGACAGGCGGGCCAGTGTGTTTTGGAAAGAGGTCGGCACCGCGGGGCTTGCGCCCCGAAGCGGTGCCACGAGCTTTTCCATTCGTTGTTCCCCGGCCGTCCCGAAAGCACCCCCCGGAACTTGCGATCCGGTCGAGGAAGTTTGGAAGTGGAGGAAGCTCGTCATATTAATCCAATCGCATTCCACACATCCGGATTTCCAAAAAAACTGAGAAGTTTTTAAAATGGGATGATCCGGGCACGGTGATGCTCGTAAAATCAATGCCTTACAGAAATCCGTAAATCTTAGCTCAAGCCCAAAAAAGACCCGAGTCCACGTTTCCTAGGCGCTTTCTCCATTCTCCTAGCCAACCCCACGCCGGGCTCAAACGACCGCGTAGCGGTCAAGGACGGTAGCCACGGGCTTCAGCCTGTGGTTAATAAGCACGCCCGCCATGGTGTCGCATCGCGACACAGGAACCCAATCACGGCACCCCGTTTCAAAACGGCAGCCCGTAGCTCCGACCGCCCACGCCGTCGTACCAGTTCACATACGCCGCATTCACCATCGCGTAGCCACCGGCAGTCGGGTAGTCACCGGTGAAGTACCAGTCACCACAAGGCCCCTTCACCGAAGCGCGGAGATTCTCGATCGTCTGGAAAATCACCTGCACCTCGCAGTCGATGTCCTCCGGTGAAACCATCCGGCTGATTTCATCCGAGATCTCATCGTCCGTGAAGGCCAGGTAGATGCCCTTCACGCGATTGACCATCTCGCCAGCCGGCTTCTGCAGCTCGCTACGACATTCCTCGTAAATGCGGTCGAGCAACGACTGCCGACCCGCACGACGATGCAGCGCGATGGCAGCCTGGAAGGCGATGAACTTGCCCAGCTCCGACATGTCGATGCCATAGCAGTCCGGATAACGGATCTGCGGTGCCGTCGAGCAGACCACGATCTTCCTCGGCTTCGTGCGTCCCAGGATCTTCAGAATCGACTTCTTGAGCGTGGTCCCGCGCACGATCGAATCATCGAGCGCCACCAGCGCATCATCCGGACGAACCACACCATAGGTGATATCGTAAACATGCGACACTAGCTGATCGCGCCCTTTCTCCTGCGCGATGAAAGTCCGCATCTTGATGTCCTTGTGGGCGATCTTTTCACCCCGCGGCCAATTGCGGAGAATGAGATCATCCAGCAGCTCGGGCGTCAGTTCACCCTTCGACTGCGCTTCGAGGATCGACGAGCGGACTTCCTGGCGACGGTAAAGCCGCAGCCCATCCATCAAGCCATAGTAGGCCGTCTCCGCCGTATTCGGAATGAAGGCAAAGACCGCCTTGTCGAAACTGCTTTCGAGCGCCTTCACCACCTGCGGCACCAGCGAGGCACCCATCGCCTTCCGCTCGCGGTAAATCTGCGGGTCATTGCCACGTGAGAAGTAGATCTTCTCAAACGAGCATGGCGTGAAGCGCTGAGGCGGACAAAACGGAGTATCGCTGAAGGTGCCATCAGCCTTGATGGTGACCACACAGCCGGGATCCACCGCTTTGACCTGCGAAGCATCCGCTTCAAAGACCGTCATCAGCGGCACGCGCTCGGAAGCGAAGGCGATCACGTCCTCGGTCACCAGCATGTGGCAGGGCCGGATGCCGCGCGGATCGCGCATCACGAACATGTCGCCATTGCCGACCACACCACAGATCGAATAACCACCATCCCAAGGCTGGGCCGACTCGCCGACAATGCGGGCGAGATCCAGCTCGGCGGAAATGCGCTCCGGCATCTCGCGGCCATCGACTCCCTCATCACGCAGCTTGCGGTAGAGATCGGTGTGGGCCTCATCGAGGTGGAAGCCGATTTCCTCGAGCACCGTCTGGGTGTCGGTCCCGAAAACCGGGTGCTGTCCGCGATCGACCAGCGCTTGGTTCAGCTCCGCCGCATTGGTCATGTTGAAATTGCCCATGACCATGAGCGTGCGCGTCGGCCAGTTGCTGCGGCGCAGGTAAGGATGGCAGGAACCTTCGTCGAATTCGCCGGACGTGCCGTAACGCAGGTGACCCACGAGCACCTCGCCCGCGAAGTCGTAGTTCGTCTTGATCGTGTCGGGACGCTTCGGATCGATGAGCCCCTTCCGGACCATCTTGTTGAAGGTCTTCATCTCCTTCCGGAAGATGTTCGACAAACCATCGCGCTCACTGTCGCGGCGGCGGAAAACGTAGGGCTGCCCCAGCGGCATGTTCAGCTTCGCACAGCCAATGCCGACGCCGTCCTGACCACGGTTGTGCTGCTTTTCCATGAGCAGGAAAAGCTTCTGGAACCCCCAGAGGGTGGTTCCATAGCGGTCGTAGTAATAGGCCAGCGGTTTGCGGAGCCTTACGGCGGCGATTCCGCATTCGTGCTTCAGGAAGTCGCTCATCGGTGATGGGTGCGGCAGCTCGGACTCACTCGCCGCGGACTTTCACCCGAACACCCTCGGTGTCAACTAGGGTACCGAGGATTGTTCCACCCGGGCCGGCAGAGAGGATCTTCTCGGCCTCATCCGGCGAAACGATGGCCACCCAACCGATGCCCATGTTGAAGGTGTGGAAGCGGTCTTCGGAATCCACGTGAGCCAGCAGCTTGTCGATGCCGGGAAGCTCCCATTTCGGGATCTCAAGGTCGGCACCGAAGCCACGGAACAGACGCTCCAGATTCTCCGGCAGTCCACCGCCGGTGATGTGCGCGTAAGCCTTTGGCTTCACGCCAGCAGCGCGGATGTCGCGCACCACATCGTGGTAAAGGCGGGTCGGCTCGAGGAAACCAACAAGCTCTTCCTCGCTCACGCAATCGGGATTCTCCTTCAACACGCGTCGAACGAGGCTCCAGCCGTTGGCGTGGATGCTGTCCGACTTGTAGCCGACCAGCACGTCGCCGACTTGAAGAGTAGAGGGGTCGATCAGCTCGGGCTTCTCGGCACAGCCGATGCAGAAACCGGAAAGCTCGATCACGTCCACAGGCACGATTCCCGGCATTTCCGCCGTCTCGCCACCCGCCAGAATGCAATCGCAGGAGGCGAGGTAATCACACATCCCGGCAATCAGGCGGGTAATCTTCTCCTCGTTGAGCGCGGCAATGCCAATGTAGTCGAGGAACAGCAACGGATCCCCACCCGTGGTGAGGATGTCGTTCACGCTCATCGCTACCAGGTCCTTGCCGGCGATCTCCAGGAGATCGTGCTCCAGCAGCAGCTCCAGTTTGGTGCCCACACCATCGCAGCCGGTCACGATCACCGGTTCCTTATAGGAACTCAGATCGTAGCACGCAGCGAAGAGACCGAATGCTCCGAGAAGCTTGCGGTTCTGCTGCGTGCGGGCCACGTGGCTCTTGATGTCACCCACCAGGGCGGCCGCTCGTCGCGTGTCCACCCCGGCCTGCTGGTAGGTCAGCTTTGTTGCTCCCATGCGGTCGGTGCGCGGGTTGTGACAGCCCCCCCTCCCCCGGTCACGCGGAAAAAGCCGCTAATTGCCCGACCTCCCTTGCAAGGCCGATCTAACGTGGGATATTTAGGATTTCCTTGAAATCAAGGTCGTGTATTTAACGGGGGCACCCAGCGATGGATCACCCTCCTCGACCCGCGTTTCTCCGGCCGGCGCTTCGCGTGGGTCTGCCCGTGCTATTGCTCGCGGCCGTGGTTCTTCTGGCCTTCCAGCAGGTTTTCAAGGCACCCTTCGCGTTCGACGACAGCGTCTCGATCGCCCAGATCCGCAAGTTCACCAGTTGGCGGGAAATCTGGGGGCCGGACGCCTTCATGTTCTTCCGCCCGGTGAAGAATCTCTTCTTCTACCTCGTGGAGCAGATCGGCGGAGAACCCTGGCGCTACCACTGGGTGAATCTCGCCGCCTATTATCTAGCGGCCTGCGGAGTCTTCGGCCTCACGCTGCGGCTTTCGGGAAATGTCCTGGCCTCCTTTGCCGCCGGAGCCATCTGGGCCCTCTCTCCCACCGGCGGCACCGTCGCGGTCTGGGCCAGCTGCTTCAACATCAACATCGCCGCCGCATCGATGGCCTTCTGTGCGATCGCCTACGATGTCATGCGCAGCGGCACCAGTCGCCACCCCGCCCTGCCCGGCGCAGTCGCCTCCTTCTTCCTGCTGCTCGGTCTCCTTTCCTACGAGACCGCCATCGCCACCGCCCCGCTGCTGGTGCTGGTCGATCTCTTCCGCGGCCGGAAGGTCTTCAGCAAACCATCGAGCTTCATCTACGTCGGCATCGCCGCCATCGTCCTGACATGGCTCGTTTGCCGGCAGTTGAACGGCGTCCCCGGCGTGCGCGCCCAAAACCCGAGCCTCGCGCTCGACATGCCTTCCTGGCAGCTGACCGCCTCGGCCCCTTACTTCCTCTGGACCCACTTCCTCATGTGGGCCGCCCCCTCTGAACGACTGGAGACCTTCGGCAGCTACCTCTGGGACCGCTCCGTCCCTGCCGTGATCCTGCCATTCTGTTGGATCCTGCTGATCAGCGCCGTCTATCTAGGCGTCCGCTTCTGGAAACGCGCCCCGCTCCTCATCTTCGGCGCCGCTTGGTTTCTCATTGCTGCTTTCCCATCGGGAAATTTCGTCCCGCTCAAGAACACGCCCTACGCCGACTACTACGTCCCGATTCCCTCGATCGGCCTCTGCATCATGATGGCAGCGATCCTGCGGGCCACCTGCGAGCGCCTGCGAGAGCCCGGCCTCACCCGTCCCGCCATGGGTGCCGCAGTCGCCACCATCCTGGCCATCGCCGGCTGGCGGCTGGCCCAGCTACCGGTCCTCACCGACTGGCTCTCCGCATGGGAAATCCCGCCGCGGGTGATGGCCCGTACCGCCGCGGCCCGTCCCCACCAGTACTTCGCCCAGGCCGTGATGGCCTACGACATCGCCTTCACCGATCAGGACAAGACCCCGGAAATCCTCGATCTCGTCGAATCCAGCGCGCTCGCGGCCGAAAAAGACATGCCCGACCTCGGCATCATCCACGCCTCACTCGGCGAGGTCGCCCGCTGCCGCGGCCAGCGCGAACAGGCCATCGCCCTCTTTGAAAAAGCCCTCGTTTCCCGCCACACCGGGATCGATACCCTCCTCTGGTCGCGCCACCAGCTGGTCGTCACCCTCATGGAGGAACCCGCCCAGCTCGACCGCGCCTACGCCAATCTCCTCCCGCTGCTCCGCCAGCGCGACCACAAGGATCACCCGAAATACGTCCTGCTCGCCGCCAAACTGATGCGCCAGGCCGGCAAGCCCGACGAGGAGATCAAGGCCCTCGAAAAAGGCCTCCAGTACCACCCGGACAACGCCGACATCCTCGCCGAACTGGAAAGCGCCCGCGCCCGCGCCACCAACAAACCCTCCTGACGGGTAGGAAAATTTTTAACAGAACCCACAAAAAAAGGCAAAAGTGCCTGATATTTTAGATTTCCTTGAAATCAAGGTTGTGTATTTAACCGGGCGGAAAGCAACGGCCACGATCTCCAGCGTCGCCTAACGACCATGAGCAGCGCCTCCCACATCCCACTGTGCGTCGATCTCGATGGCACGCTGATCAAATCCGACCTACTCCATGAGTCGCTGCTGCGCCTCCTGCGCCACCGCCCATGGATGGCCTTCCGCGTCCCGCTCTGGCTGGCGGGCGGAAAGACCCGGCTGAAGTCGAAGCTGGCCGAAGTCCTCCCCCGCGCCGCCACCCCTCCTCCCCAGCGCGAGGAGCTCGTTGATTTCCTAAAAGCTGAGCAAGAAAGCGGCCGCGCCGTCTATCTCGTCACCGCCTCTCATCAAGCAGCCGTCGAGCAGGTCTCTTCCGTCTTCCCTTTCGACGAGGTCATCGCCTCGACCGACACCCTGAACCTCAAGGGCGAAAACAAGGCCGCCATGTTGGTCGAGCGCTTCGGCGAAAAGGGCTTCGACTACGCCGGCGACTCACGCGCCGACGAAGCCGTCTGGCGCCGCGCGCGCAAGGCCATCGTCGTCCATCGCTCGGCCCGCCGCATCCAGCAGTTGGAAGAGACCTTTGATGTCGACCGCTCCTTCCAGCCCGTCGGCACCACCTGGCGCGATTGGGTCAAGGCCCTGCGTGTCCACCAATGGGCAAAGAACCTCCTCATCGCGGTCCCCTTCCTCGTCGGTCACCACTATCACAATGCCTGGCAGATCGCGGGACTCCTCACCGCGTTCTTCTCGATGAGCCTGTGTGCCTCGGGGACTTACCTGTGGAATGACCTGCTCGATCTCGAATACGACCGCGCTCATGCCCGGAAGCGCAATCGCCTCGCCGCCTCTGGCAAGACTTCCATCCCCCGCGTCGTGATCGCGTCGGTCGCCATGGTGGGCGCGGGCCTTGCCACCGGCTTCACGCTCACGCCGTCATTCGGGCTGCTGCTCATCGGCTACATCGTCGCCACGCTCTCCTATTCGCTACACTTCAAGAAAGTCGCCATCGCCGACATCTTCATGCTGGCGATGCTTTACCTATCGCGTGTGATTGGCGGGATTCTCGTCTCCGATGCTGTCATATCCTTCTGGCTCTTCGCTTTCACCTTCTTGCTCTTCGTCTCGCTCGCCGCAGCGAAGCGCTTCGTTGAATTGAAATCCGTGGTCGAGTCCGGCTCCGCCTCCATCCAAGGCCGCGGCTATCGCGCCGACGACCTCTCGGTGATTTCCCAGCTCGGTGTCGCCGCCGGCGTCGCCTCCTGCATCGTTCTCGGGCTCTACTCGAATAGTGAACAGGTCACCGCCCTCTATCACCGCCCTCAATGGTTCTGGGGCATCTGCGTGGTCGCCTTCTATTGGATCACCCGCATCTGGTTCATCACCCATCGCGGGGAAATGCATGACGACCCCGTGGTCTTCGCGCTCAAGGACCCCGGCACCTGGATTCTCGGATTGATCGGCATCGCCTGCGTCCTCCTCGCCTCCCCTATCGCCGCCCCATGATGCGCCAGCCGGTTCATTCCTGGGGACGGCTTCGTCCCGCCATGGCCGAGGTCCTCTCCCCGGCATGGCCCGACCAGCTTTCCGTGGCGAATGGCCCGCTCCTCGCCTATGGCCTTGGCCGCTCTTATGGCGACTCATGCCTGTTAGACGGCGGCACCATGGTGGACATGCGGTTCCTCGACCGCCTCATCGCCTTCGATCCGGAAACCGGCATCCTGAAAGCCGAGGCCGGCATCACGCTGGACGCCATCCTGACCTTCGCCGTCCCCCGCGGATTTTTCCTGCCCACCACGCCGGGCACCCGCCAAGTCACTCTCGGTGGCGCGATCGCCAATGACGTCCACGGCAAGAATCACCACCGCGTCGGCTGCTTCGGCAATCACGTCCCCCGCTTCGGCTTGCTCCGTTCGGACGGCTCGCACCTCACCTGCCAGGAAGGCGATGCCCTCCACGCCGCCACCATCGGCGGCCTCGGCCTCACCGGCATCATCACCTGGGTCGAACTGAAGCTCGTCCCGATCCGCTCCGCGATGCTGGACGTCGAGCTGATCCGCTTCTGCGGCATGGAAGAGTTCCTCTCGATCTCCAACGACTCCGCGGAAACTTGGGAACACACGGTCGCTTGGATCGACTGCCTCAGCCCCGGCGAATCCGCCACCCGCGGCATTTTCATCCGCGGCAACTGGGCGAACGAAGGCAGCTTGGAACCCCATCACGCGGGCGGAGCCGGCGTGCCGGTGGACTTCCCCGAGATCGCACTGAACCCCGTTTCGATCCGCGCCTTCAACACGCTCTACTACCACCGCTTCCTCGGCAAAACCAAGCGGCTGCACCAGCATTACTCGCCCTTCTTCCATCCGCTCGATTCGGTCCACGATTGGAACCGCATCTACGGCAAGCGCGGCTTCTTCCAATACCAGTGCGTCACCCCCTTCGACGCAGGCAGCGCGCCGATGGAAGAGATCCTCAAAACGATCGCCGCCTCTGGCCAGGGATCGTTCCTCGCCGTGCTCAAGACCTTCGGTGAAATCGCTTCGCCGGGCATCCTCTCCTTCCCCTCACCCGGCATCACGCTCGCGCTCGATTTCCCGAATCGCGGCGGAGAAACCATCTACCTCTTCGAAGCGCTCGATCGCATCGTCCGCGATTGCAATGGCCGCCTTTACCCTGCGAAGGACGCCCGCATGGAAGCCGAGGACTTCCATCGCGCCTACCCGCGGCTGTCCGAGTTCCGCCAGCACATCGATCCCGAGTTTACCTCGGACTTTTGGAAACGCATGACCGGCACCGCCGCATGAAGCTCGCCCTCCAATACATCTTCTTCGCGATCATCGCGACCGCTGCGAACCTGCTTGCGCAGGCCGTCGTCACCGCAGTCGATCCCACGCCGTTCAAGTTCTGGAGCGCGCTGGTCGCCGGCACTGGCACCGGCCTCGTGGTGAAGTACCTGCTCGATAAGCACTACATCTTCCAAGCCCGGCACATCACCAGCGCCACGGACATAGGCAAGAGCTTCTTCCGCTATGCCCTCACCGGCGTGCTCACCACCGCCATCTTCTGGGGCCTCGAAGTCGGCTTCCACCATGCCTTCCCCGCTTGGCCCGCGGCCAAGTATGTCGGCGGCGCCATCGGCCTCGCGATTGGCTACGTCTGGAAATACCAGCTCGACCGGCGCTTCACCTTTGCCACTCCATGAGTTCTTACCGCGCCGCCGTCTTCGGAGCCACTTCGGCCATCGCCCAGGATATGCTCCGCGCCCTCATCGCGGAAAAAAAGCAGGCCGACCTTCTCCTGATCGGCCGCGACGCGGCCAAGCTGGAAGTCGTCGCCGCCGATCTCACCACCCGCGGTGCCACCTGCCGCACCCTCGCCACCGAGCTGACCGACCCATCCACGGACTGGAAGAGTCTGTTAGATTCCACCCAGCCGTGGGATCTCTTCCTCCTCGCCCACGGCTCCCTGCCAGAACAGGAGCAGACTCTCGCCGACAGCAGCGCCGTCGCCCGTGAGATCGCGATCAACTACACCAGCCACGCCGTCATCGCCGCCGCCTGCTCCGAAATCCTCACCCGCCAGGGAAAGGGAACGCTCGCCGTCATCGGCTCCGTTGCCGGCGATCGTGGCCGCCAATCGAATTTCCTCTACGGCTCCGCCAAGGCCGGCATCGACACCTTCATGGCCGGCCTCCGCCATCGCCATGCCGCGCAAAAGGACATCCACATCGTCCTGCTCAAGCCCGGTATGACCGACACCCCGATGACCGCCGGCATCAAGAAAGGCCCGCTCTTCACCTCATCCCACAAGGTCGGCGCCCTCGGCTGGCAGGCCATCCGCAAGGGCAAGCCCGTCGCCTACCTCCCCGGCTGGTGGCGTCTGGTCATGCTCATCATCTGCAGTGTTCCTTCCCCGGTTTTCCTGAAGACGAAACTCTAACAGCTCGATTCATGGATACTCCTCCTCACAACGATTCGCTCCCTGCGCGGAGTATCCCCGACCGTTTCATCTACCTCGGCCTCTTCGCCTTGATGTGCATCGTGGTCGCGCTCGCCTGGCCCGGCCTCAAGTCACCGCCTTTCCTCGATGACCTGGATCACGCCGCCCACGTCTCCAACTTCAGCGGCTGGAAGGAAACCCTCGGCACCGATTGCTTCGGCCTCTTCCGCCCTTTCAAGAACGTCGTCTATTACAGCTTCCACCGCTTCGGCACCCCGTCGCCGCTCCTCTGGCACTGCCTGCCGCTCGGGCTCTACCTCGGCGCCGTGGCGGCCGTATTCGCCCTCGCACGCCGTCTCACCTCTTCCGCCGCATGGGGTTTGGCCGCAGCAGCCCTCTGGGCACTCAGCGCCAATCAGACCACCACCGTGCTCTGGATGGCCTGCTTCAATATCAGCCTCTCGGTGATCCTCGTTTGCATCGCCGTCATTCTCTATGACCGCTCCTGGGATTCCGCCCGGCCATGGCGCGTCACCCTTCCCGCCTGCCTGGTCATTTCGTTCCTCGCGCTGATTTCCTACGAAACCTCGCTCTGCATCGCCCCCGTCTGCGTCGCCATCGATGCCTTGCGCAAGCGCCGCATCTTCTCGAAGCCAGCCATCACCCGCTACGTTGCACTCGGTGCAGTGACCGTCGCTTTCCTCATCATGCGGGTGACCGTCGGCGGCGTCACGAACGCGAACTATAACAACTTCAGCTTCGACCCGCAGATGCCGCTCTGGCAGCTCAGCGTCTCCGCCCCATGGCTGATGTGGCGGCATTTCTCGATGTGGTTCTTCCCCTTCGGCCGCGTCGAATTCATGAGCACCTACGTCTGGGGCAAGTCGGCTTCCATGCTCGATCTTGCAGGTGCCTGGGGCTTCCTCCTTCTGCTCGGCGCCACTTGGCTGATCACCTTGCGACGCCTCCCCCTCCTCTCATTTGGCATCGCATGGTTTTTCCTCGCGAGCTTCCCGTCCTCCAATTTCGTCCCCCTCCGATCCGGCCCCATCGAAGACTACTACGTGGTCGTCCCCGGCGTGGGCCTGGCCCTTGCGGTGGTTGCCCTACTGCGCTTCGCCTTCGCACGTGCTGCCACCACGGAAGGCTCCTCCATCGGACACCGGAAGCTCGCGCTGACTTGCGTTGCCTGCTGCATCGTCGTCCTCAAGCTCGGGGGCATTCCACTCTTCTGGCATCAGGCCACCCTTTGGAACGATCCTCTCCGCCTCTACCTTTACTCAGCCTACGACCGCCCCGCGCAGTTCCAGCAGAAGAACCTCGCCGCACGTGAACTGATCTACCGCGGCGACTTCACCACCGCCAAGGCCCTCGTGGACGAATCGCTCGCCGATGGCCCTTGGTACACGATCAACTACCTTCTGTTAGGCGAGATCGCCATCCGCTCGGGCGACTACAAGTCAGCCGCCGACTATTTCGACCGCTCGCAATCGATGGCCGACTCCAGCATCCGCTTCGGGGAATTCATACACATCCGGCGCGCGGAGATTCTCGTTGCCGAGGGCAAGTTCGCCGAAGCACGAGACCTGCTGCTACCGCTGCTCCAGCGTCCCGACCGCGAACAACATTTCCCCGCCACCCTGATGCTGGCCGACATTTACTTCCGCAAGGGCGACCTGGAGAAAGCCCGCCAGACACTGGAGAAATCCGCCGCCATGCACCCGGACAAGCGCGACGAGATCGCGAAGGTGATGCTTCAGCTCGCTCCCCAAAGCTCCGCCGCCCCGAGCCACTGAAGCTCGCACGCCCCGCAAACCATGACCGCTCCCCTTTCCAAGAAGCCGTTCCCTCTCGACGCCCTGCTGGTGGTCGGCCTGTGGTTCATGCTATGCCTTATCGGGACAGTCTCGATCCTCGTCCTGAACGAAGGCAAGTTCACCTACACGCTCGACGACCCCTACATCCACCTCGCCGTCGCCGAGCAAATCGCCTCGGGACATTACGGCATCAATTCGACGGAGTTCTCCTCGCCCTGCTCCAGCGCCATCTGGCCTTTCCTGCTCGCCCCTCTCGCACGCACGCCCATCGGCGAATACGTGCCGCTCATCTTGAACATGATCTTCGGCGGTCTCACCGCCATGGTCCTGCTCAAGCGCGCCCGGATCATCTTGCCGGAAAACACGGCAGCTCGCGTGGTTCTCTGTTGGGCAATCCTCTCCTCCTGCAATGCCCTCGGCATCGTCTTCAACGGCATGGAGCACAATCTCCAGCTACTCGCCGCCGTCGTCCTCGTCGAAGGCATGATCCGCATCACCGAGAGCCGCGACCCGGGCAAGTGGTTCTGGCTCGCCGTCATCGCCGGCCCCTTGGTCCGCTATGAAAACCTCGCCCTCTCCGCCGCCGCATGCGGCCTCCTGCTTTTCACCGGACGCCCGAAAGCTGCGATCATCGCCGGAGCCGCCGCCCTGACAGGTGTCGCCGCGTTCTCGTTCTTCCTTCACGGCCTGGGACTGCCACTCATCCCCAGCTCCATCACCGCGAAGTCCGACTTCACGAAACACGGCGGCTTCATGAATGGCCTCCCGCTCGCGATCGAACGCAGCTTCATGGAGAACCGCGGTGTCCTGCTACTTCTCTTCACCTCCACCCTGATCGTCGCAGGGCTCACCGCTGACTGGAAAACCCCGCGTGGCAAAGCCGCCCTGCTGTTAGCAGGAGCAGGCGTGCTGCATGCGATCTTCGGCACCTATGGCTGGTTCAATCGCTACGAGGCCTACATCTACGCCTCACTGTTGTTCGCGCTATTCGCCTTGGCACCTGCTCCCGGCTTCCTTGCGAGCCAGTGGCGCCCCGTCCACACCTTCGCCGTCGCTTTGTTCGCGTTGGTCATCTCGTACCCTTACCTGAAGGCTCTCCCGCAAACACCAGTCGCTGCCAACAACGTCTACACCCAGCAATACCAGATGCACCGCTTCGTCACCGGCTGGTGGAAGCGCCCCGTGGCCGTGAATGACCTCGGCTGGGTAAGCTACCAGAATGACCAGCATGTCCTCGACCTGTGGGGCCTCGGCTCGCACGTCGCTCTCGAGGCCCGCCTAGCCAACAAGGACAACTCCTGGATGCGAGACATCGCCCGCGACCAAAACGTCGGACTCGTCATGGTCTACGAAAGCTGGATCCCCGCCAACGCCGTCGGATGGACCAAGGTCGGCGAACTCCAGCTCCACGGCGACTGCGTCTCCCTCGCCTCGCCCATCGTCGGCATCTTCGCGACCTCGCCGGAGTTGGTTCCGGAAATCGAATCCCTGCTCGTCGACTTCCGCCAAACCCTTCCGCCAGCCGCCAAGATCCTGGTCCGCTCCGAAGCCCGCGCCGCCCTCAACAAGGCCGCGCCAGCCCGCCAGTAGCAGACCTCACTCCTCGGGAACCACCGCCTGCTTCCGGCTCAGCCAGCTCCTCAGCAGGCTGATCACCAGCAGGAGCGCCACCACTCCGGCCACTGCCAACAGAATCTTCCACCCGGAACTCTGCGTGAGCGCTTGGCCGAACCACACGAAGCCGAGCACGTAAGGCACCTGCGCCAGCAGCGAAACGGCGAGGTAGCGGCCAAACCCCACCTCCGCGAGGCCGAGCACATAGTTCTGAATGAAGAGCGGCATCCCCGGCGTGATCCGGAATAGCAGCAGGAACTTCATCTCATCCCCCGCTGCCAATCGCGGAATCGCCACTCCCCGGCGCGTCAGCCACCGCTCTAGCGGAGACCGCACCACCCGTCGCGCGAGCCAGTAGCCCAGCGTCATGTTGATCGCCACGGCGAGCATCACGATGCAGAAGCCCGCCGCCGCCCCGAACCTCACTCCCGCGAGCACAAACAGCACGCTCCCCGGAAACGGCCCCAGCGGCAGCAGCACCAGGCCGGAGAGGAACATCCACAAGGGCGCCGTCCTCAGTGCCTCCAGCAAGCTGTCCTTCCAAGCGAGCAACTGTTCCATCGACCGGGCCACTCTCGCGACAACTTCACCCAGCGGAAGACAAATCACCTTCCCGAATCGTCGCATCTTGGCTTGTTAGAAACTTTAGCAACCCGGAAAATCGGACAAACCGGGAATCACGAGTCATTCAATTTTCAATAAAACTTGAACATTGGCCGCCGATTCCCAAGCTGATGCCGAGACTTTGGAACCTCTCCTCCATGACCTCTCCTGACCTCCGGGCGCGACCCGCAAATCGTATCCCGGCAGTGCTATGCGGCGTCTTCGTCGCATTCTTCCTGATCCAGATCCTGACGTTCGACTACGGGCGGGATCAGGGGATCTACGCCGTCGTCGCCCGCTCCATCCTTGAAGGAGGCATGCCCTACCGCGATGCGTGGGACTTCAAGCCGCCCGGGATCTTCGTCCTCTATGCGATCGCACGCCTCTTCTTTGGCGCGAATGACTGGGGCATCCGGCTGCTGGAGTGCCTCTTCCTCGTCGCGATGTGCATCTGCATCGTCCGCTGGGCGAAAAAGGTCTTCCTCCCGCAGCTCAGCGGTTACTTCGCGATCGCGCTGGCGATCCTGATCCACGCCCAGCTCGATTTCTGGCACACCGCCCAGCCGGAGTCCTTCGGCGGAGCACTCACCATCTTCGGCCTCTGCACCGCTCCGCTGTTCGCCACCGATGACCGCTCGCCTTCTCGCCCGCTGCTGCGGTGGTTCGTCGCCGGCGTCTTCTTCGGCATGGCGGGCCTCCTCAAGCCGCAGCTCGCCTTCGGCGGAGGCCTGCTGGTCATGCTCCCGCTTGCCGCACGCCTGCTCGGGAAAAAGCTGCCATTCCTGCAAGCGTTCGCAGCACCGAAGGACGGACCGGGCGAATGGAAGTCACTCTTCGCCACGGGCCTCGGCACCATCGCCCCGGTCGCGCTCTGCGCCCTCTGGTTCGCTGCCAAGGGCTCGCTCCAGGATCTCTACGAAGTCCTTTTCGTCTTCACCCCGAACTACACCAAGCTCGGCTGGCAGGGCCTCAGCCCGCTCGATTTGGCCTACAATGGCGTGGTCGACTGGTTCACTGGCTACTCGGCCCTGGTGCCTCTCGGCATTTCGCTGCTGCTCCTCTTCGCCCATCGCCTCTCTTCACGCGAGCGGGCTGCCGCACTCGCGATCTGCCTCCTCATCGCGCTGCACCTCGCCGGCGTCGTCGCCCAGGCGAAATTCTTCGCCTATCACTACGGCGCCACCTGGCCGCTGACCGCCCTTCTGGTCGGGCTGGGGATCGCCCTGCTCTGGGAGCAGGCGATCAAAGCCTCCCGCTGGTGGATCGCCGCCTTCGCCCTCATCGTGCCGCTCATCTGCTTCACGCGCTCGGCCACCAAGGGCGTACCGCAGTCCTTCCTCGCGCGCACTTCCATCCGCACCCAGGCGCTTCTCTCGGGCGGCCTCACGCCCCAGATCCGCGACGAACTCGCCTCCGTGGACGGCGTGAATGCCGGCGCAAATCGCCAAATCGCCCAGTTCTTCCAGGAAATCGACAGCCTGTCTCCCGGCAAGCCCCTCCGGCCCATCTTCATCTGGGGCTTCGAGCCGATCATCTACGACTGGGCAAATCGCCCGGCCTCGACCCGCTACATCTACAACGTCCCGCAACGCGCCGCCTGGCTCCAGCAGACGATGCGCGACCGCCTGATGGCCGACCTCGCGGCAAATCCCCCGGAATTCATCATCATCGAGCGCCACGACCCCCTCCCCGGCGTCACCGGCAACTACCTCGACTCCGGCGATGCGCTCAAAGATTTCCCCGAACTCCGCTCGCTTATCGAAGGCCACTACAAACAGGCCTTCACCCACGAGGATTTCATGGTCCTGCACGAGGCCGCGCCCCCTGTGGCCGCCGCCAAACCCTCGCCAAAACCCTGATTTTCCGAGGCCCCGGACGAAAATCGAGAAACTCGCACCGGATCTGCGCTTCGTCCAAAAAGAAAACTCCCGAAGCCGATTTTCAAGATTTCCAGAGCTCCTCCAAACATTGAGGACCAATACTTTCTAAAAACGTTCAAAAATTTATTGTCAATTTTCAAAAAAACCCTTAAAGCCAAGGAAGCAACGGGCTACCCGATATTTAATAAAGCTTGAATATCTAGCCCCGAGCCCTACAAACCACAGCATCCTAGCAGTAGAGAAAAATGAATTCTTCGTCTCCCAAGTTGAATCTCCACTCCGGTCTCGCGATTGGCTACCGCCAGCCGCTTGCAACCGTACGTGAGGCGATCCAGCTGGAACACGGCACTCATTTCCTGATTGCCCGCAATGGCCGCGGCAAGACCACCCTGCTGCGGACCCTGGCCAAGACCCTCCGCCAAATGCACGGTCACTTCGAAGCCAACGGCCGGGTGCAATACCTGCCCGAAGATCTTCGCTTCGATCCCATCACCACCGTCTCCGCCATCTTCCGGGCGATGATCCCCTCCAACCGCGTGGCCGAAGCGATGAAGCTGGCCGAGTCGCTGGAGCTGGATGCCCGCAAGTCCTACGGCAAGCTTTCCACCGGCAATCGTCGCAAGGCCCATCTGATCATGGCCGAAATGTCGATTGACCCCACCCGCGGCAATATCCTGCTGCTCGATGAGCCCTTCAGCGGCCTCGATGCCTACGCCCGCGAAATTTTCGAGGACATGTGGCGCGCCAATGCCAGCACTGTGCTGCGCTTGGTGAGCTGCCATCCGGACTACGACTCCATGGGCATGCCCAGCGCGGTCGTGATCCAAGGGGAGGAGATCCGCCACACGATCGGCAACGACCAGACGTGGAATCAACTCAAGAGCCAGCTGAACTGACCTGTCATGCGACTCTACCGCCTTACTACAGCGACACTCTTCCAGTGGAAATCCTGGGCGATCTGCCTCTTTGCGGTCTGTGCCCTTCCCTTTGCGCTCTCGCAGATTTCCATCGCGACTGAAAACGCCACGCTGCTCAAGCCGGCGATCGCCCAGGCCACGTGGGCCATGGCGCTACTCTCCGCCATCTTCTGGGGCTTCTTCACCGCAGCCAAGCTCGGCGAGAACAATGCACGCTCGGGCGTCGGCGAATACTTCCTGACCACCGGGGTTTCCAGCACCCGCCAGCTGTTGGAAATGTGGCTGTCACTGCTCACCTTCATTGCTCCTCTCCCACTGCTTGCGTCCGCTGTCTGCATCCTTGCTGCCAGCCCCGGCCAGGCCGCCGAGCGCAGCATGTGGATCACCACGAATCTCCAGTACGGAGTGCTCTTCCTGCTCGCCATCGCGCCCTTGGCAGCGCTTGCGATGTCGGTCGCCTCACGCTTCGGCAGCATCACCGGCTTTGTCACTTCCGCCGCCTTGGCCATCTACGGCCTCTACGGCGTGGGATATCTGAAGCTGCTCGCCAATCTTGAGAGCTACCCTGCCCTCAAGTGGATCTGGGCCGGATCTCCGCACTATCATTTCGCCGATCCTACGGAACGCCTTCGCTACAAGTTGGGAGCTATCGCCTGGGACAAGTTCCCTCTGCTGCTCGCCTATTTCGGAGGCATCCTGCTCGTTCACGCCGCGATCTCCCGCGTCCTGTTCCGCGCCCGTGCCACGGCTTGATCTGACCCTTTCCTCCATCACCTCCCTCTCCATGAATCTCCGCGACATCGCGATTACCTCTGCCCTTGCCGTTGCCGGCGTGGCGCTGTGGTCGCACGGAGCCAACCGCCTCGCGGCGGGGGGGGACTTCGATTTCCGTCCGAATCCGCTGGGCCTCAAGACCAGCCCCTACGGCGCTGTCGTTGCCTTGGCCATGCAGGGCGGCATTGAATCCGACTGGCACGGCACGATGGAAGTCGAGGGTACGGAGGGTTCCACCTGCGCCACCTGCGGACATCATCACGGCCCGGAAGGCGATGCCTGCCACGCCGATCACAAGGCCGGAGCTTCTGATAGCTGGATCTCCCGCATCGAACTGGCCGCCACCGAGCGCACCAATCCGAGCCCGGTCACCAACGGTCACAAGCTCTATCTCCGCCGCCAGACCGAAGACCAACTCCGCCTGGCCTACGAACTCGATCCTTCCAACTACGCGAACTACAACTCGTATCATCTGTTCCTGACCGAGCCCTCGGTCGGAACCCGTCCGGTCCTGACCGACAAGGTGATCGAACTCGCGAGCAGCACCATCAATTACTGCCTCAAGGAGGAGTCCGATCCCCGCCCCGCACTGACCGCTGCCGCAGCAGCCGGCAATGTCCTCGAACTGATGTTCCTGCATCGCGACGACTACAAGCTGGAGCAGATGAAGGAGGAACTCCACGTCCTCGACTACTCCCTGGGCAAGCATCGCGCGCTGACGGAAAAATGGCTCTCCAGCGGCGAGTTCCAGAACCTTTCGCCTGCCCGCCAATCCGAGATGCTCGAGCGCCTGAAGTTCGTCGTCAAAGTCCGTGATGCTGCCGTCAAGACGGTGGAACGCCTGGCTTCTCCGGCCGGCGACCAAGCCGCCAATTCTCCCTGATTTTTCCGCCCTCTCCACTCCCCATGTTCACTGCTGTTCATGAGCCACCACCGCTGCCGGTCCACAATGGTCCGGTTGCTGCCCCGCGCTTCACGCCGGGCATGAATGGCGCGACGCTGCTGGGAATCATTTTCCGGGTGTGCAAGGAGGTCCGCGTCTCGGATATCCAGATGCGCTCCGACCGCCCGGTCTACATCCACACCAACAAGGGCGTGGAGAAACTGGACTTCCTCGGCGTCCTGGATGCCCGCCACATGGATGAGATCCTCAAGGAACTCATCACCAACCGCGAAAGCGCCAGCCACGGCTTCGGCGAAGAGAGCGATCTCGGCCAGCGCGTGGAAGACAAGATCGCCAATGCGATCCGTGACTTCGCCGAACGCAAGGTCGCCGACTTCTCTTGTAACGGCATCCTGATGGGGAACAATGGCGAGCGCTCCGGCCGCCTTCGTATCCAGGCTCACTTGAGTTCCTCCGGTCTCGGCGTCACCTGCCGTATCCTCAACGATTTCATTCCGGAACTCGAAAGCCTCGGCATCGACCCCGACACGACGAGCATCCTGCGCATGGCCGTGCAAAAGCGCGCCGGCCTCTGCCTCGTCACCGGTCCCACCGGCTCGGGCAAGTCGACCAGCCTCGCCGCCCTGATCGATTGGCTCCGCCGCAATCACGGCAAGCACGTCGTGACCGTCGAGGACCCGATCGAATATCAGTATCCGGACGACATGGAGGATCCGGAATACCCGGGCCGCCGCATCCCCTGCCCCAGCGTGATCACGCAGCAGGAAGTCGGCCGCGACGTTCACTCCTACCGCCAGGGCCTCAAGGACGTTCTTCGTAAGGCGCCCCACGTCATTCTTCTCGGGGAAATTCGTGACCGCGAAGCGATGGAAACCTGCATGGAAGCAGCCCAGACCGGTCACTTGGTACTCTCCACGCTACACACAACTGGCGCGGTCAAGACCATCGGTCGTATCCTTGAACTCTACCCCAAGGAAAGTCACGCATCCGTACTTTCACGACTGGCGGAAATCCTCATCTTCATCCACTCTCAGGGCCTGCTCAACGGCGTCCAACGCCGGGTGCTCACCTATGAGTTCCTGCAGAACAACGACGACTCTGTCGCCTCGGCAATTGCCAACTACGATGGCGGTGCCCGTTCTCTGGAAGATGTGATCCGCCGCGCCGGCAACATCGAGTGGGACGCCAACCTGCGCCGCCTGATGCGCCAGGGCCTCATCACCGAACAAACCTTCGAGAACGCCCGCATGAACCGCGACGAATCCGAAATCCTCTGACCACTTTCTGAGAATCCGCGAAGGACCCCTGGTCTTTTTAATCCTCCCGGGCCCTCCGCTGATTCTCTCTCCGACAAGACAATTAGACACACCCAAAAAGACAACACACCAAACATGAAACTGACTCAAATCACCAAGCGCGCGAAAGGTATGACGCTCCTCGAACTGACGGTCGTCATCCTCGTTCTCCTTTCGCTCATCTCCATCCTCTTCGTGGGCGCCCGCGCTTGGAAGAAGGGTTCTGACCGCGCTGCCAACGTGATGATCGTTCGTAACGTCCAGCAGGCCGTTCGCTCGTATCAGAACATGAACAACGTGTCCGAAGGTTCGACCGTCGGCACCACCACCGCTGGTCCGCTGTTCGGAACGGGCTTCTTCCTTGAGAACCCACCGACCCACCCGGTCTCCGGCCTCACCTACTCCTACTCCGGTACCGTTCCTGGCATCGGCACCCTGTTCACCAGCAGCACCGGCACGCCGACCAACGGTGGCACCGCTGCTGACTACGCACCGACCGGTTACCAGGACTGGTAATCCCCGGTCGCCTGCGGGTGACACTGCTCCGGCAGTAGTAGCTCGCTAGCAATTCAAGTCTCCCGCCTGCTGCATGGCGGGCGGGAGACCCTCCTTCTCCCCACCCCTTTTCCCCCCGTTGATGAAAGCACCCACCCACCCTTCGTCCCTTGGTCGCCTACCAACATCCCGCGGGGCTCAATCCGCTCCAACGCTTCCGCCAAGCCGGCTCTGTCCTCAAGGGCACCAGCCGCGCGGATAACGCCGCCTGGTACCGCAGTGCGCTCGAACTGGATTTCCAGCTTCACTTGCGCGCCGACGGCAATCGCGTCGATTCCCGCCTCTTTGACCGCCGGTCCGGCCAATGGACCCCTGGTCCCCAGCTTTCCGAGGCGCACGCCACCGACCTCACCTTGATCCCCGCTTTCGCGGCCGAGGTCATCCGTGTCGCCCAAGCCGCCAAGGCCGATTCGATCGGTGTCGTCCTTCATCTGGCTGACGAGTTCGCAACTTCCGAACTCAAGCCCGAGCTCGACAACCCCGGCGCTCTCGCCGAGCTGCGCACCACGATCGAGTCCGACCCCAAGAGCATTCTCGACGACTCCTCGGTGTCCGCCACCGAGTCGAGCTGGAGGCTCATCCCCTACCCTGCCGCCGGCAGCGAGGCGATCGCCACCACCGTCTGCCTGTCTCGCAGCTGGGCCGCATTCCTCGATGAGCTGCGCAAGACCGGTGAAGAGAAGAACTTCCCTGTCATCACCCGGGCTGTCAGCGCACCGCTCGTCTGCCTGCTCGCGCTGCCCGAGTTGAAGCGGGATGAATTGGTCCGCCCGCTGATCGCGGTGCTGCCTTACCACCGCTTCACGTTGCTGGCCTTCTTCAATGAGCACGGCGACCTCCGCCTGCTCCGTACGCTCCAGCATCGCGGCCAGCGCCGCCCCACGAATCTCCGGCACGCCGCATCCACCACGGCAGCCGCACTCGAACTGGCAGACCCCGAGGTCTATCTCCTTTCCACCGGTGAAATCACCGACCCGCAGCTCGCTGCGGACCTGCAACTGGTATTCCCCGCCGCCTCCATCCGCGAGGTCGACTGGGTCGGCACTCCCTACGCGGCGGTCACCGCCGGAGTGGGACCGGAACCACAGATTGCCTCTTCTGTCGCCACCGCCCCGGAAACTCCGTTGGCATCCTCCCACACCTTCGGCGTGTTGCGTGGCGATGGCTGGGCCACCCAGGATTTCCTGCCGGTGTCCCGCGAACTGGCTGAAGTCTATCCGGCCAGCAGCGAGATGAAGCTGCTCCGCGCTGCCCGCTATGCCCGCCTGGGCTTTGCGGCGCTCACGGTCCTCGCGCTCGCCTTCTTCGGCCTGCAGATGCTGGATCTGGTGCGCAAGCCCGAGTTCACCTTCAACTCCGACGGAGCCAAGTCGCAGAAGCAACGCCTCACCTTCCTCGCTTCCGAGCGGACCCGCGTCGATCACTGGGACAATCTGTTGGAAGACCGCTCCAAGGGATGGGTCTCCATGGAACTCCTGAGCACCCTCTTCCCTGAGAAGAGCGGGTTCATCGTGAAGACCTTCTATCACACCGTCCGCCCCGAGTCCCTTCCTGGCCAGGCCAAGGCCGGATTCATCCGCGAATGGAAGATCACCGGCCTGGCCCGTGACGAAGCGCTGGACCAGCTGAACATCCTCAATACCCGCGACGGCATCTCGGCCGTCTTCAAGCAGGTCGCCGACACCACCGGCAATACCTCCTTCAAGACCGATCTGCCGAGCCGCACCCTGGTGGTCACCGTCCGCACCCTGGAAAACTCCAGCTACCGGGCAGGTCCGCCTGAAGAAGCAGCAAGCCTCGACGACTCCACTTACCCGTTCTCGTTCGACCTGACGATCACGCAACGCTTCGAATCGTCCGATCAACTGGCTGTGGTCCTCGCCAAGGCCCCCTGACCTCCACCCATCGATCTCCATGTTTTACCGTCAATCCATCATCCTGTTCGGCTTCGTGGTGCCGTTCGCGATCTGCGCGGTCGTCGTCGGCGGAGGGATGATCCTCAAGTCGAAGACCTCGGCCTCGTTCCTCGAAAAGCAGTCGCTCTACAAGAGCGCCGAGAGCGATCGCATCGGTGCCCTCGGCATCGAAGCTCAGATCAGCAAGAAGCGCCCTCACATGGAACGCTGGCTCTCCCAGGTCGGAAAGGAGACCGCCAGCTCGATCACCTCGAACCTCAAGCAAATCGCGGATTCCCTGCCCTCGAAGGAATTCCAACAAACCGCGGTTGATTACCCGAACTCGAAGGGCGGCTTTGCCACCTCGGCGGCACAGGATTCTTCCCAAGTCCGCCTCGCCTTCCGCGGCACCTTCCGCTCGGTGCAGATGGCGCTTGCTGAATTGGAATCCCGCATGCCTCAGCTCCAGCTCCACGAGCTCAAGATCGATCCGAGCGGCTCCTCCACTTCCTCACTGAACTTCCAGGTCACCTACACCGCGTGGGAAAAATGAAAACGACACCCTTTCTCCCGATCCTGACCCTCACGACCGGTCTCCTGCTCACCGCAGGGCCGGCCTTCGCGCAGATGGCCGAGGGCCTCGATAACACTCCCGAGGCGACTCCGGCAGCAGCGGCTGCCGCAGCCGCGAAGAAGCCGGAGGCAGCACCCGCGGCAGCGGTCGAGACCAAGGAAATCGAAGCCTCCCGTTTCGCTGGCGACGAGCTGCCTGCTTATGTCCGCCAGCTCGCCGCTCGCTTCTCCATCCGCAAGCGGACCACCGATTGCTTCGGTCGCTATCAGGACCCGAACTTCGTGGCTCCGGAGCCCAAGGCGATCAACAAGACCCCGGGCCCGCGCTCCTATAAGCCGGAGCCGCCCATGCCCTTCTCGGACGTGGTCGCAGGCATCACGATCAACACCGTGATTCCCGGAAAACAAAAGTTCCTCATCGGCAACCGCAGCTTCAGCGCCAACGACTCGTTCTCCGTGAGATTGCCGAACGGCAAACAGCTCACGGTCAAAGTGGTGTCCGTCACCGCCGAGCGCATTCGCTTCCGCAACGTCACCACCAATGAGACGGCGGACCTCACCCTGAACATGCTTCCAGCCGGCATGCAGAAGGGCACCGGCAAGATCACTGCCCCGGGCTTCGAGCCTGTCGATTCCAACGCCCCCGTTGAGATCCAACCCTCCGTCCCTCTGTCCAACAACTGATCCAGATCCTCTTCCCCCTGCTGTCCCACACACACCCGCACACCATGAAGCCTGCCATCGCCGTCGCCACGTTGCTGGCCCTCCCTACGCCCCATCTTTTCGCTCAGAATGATGGGCCCGTAGCCATTGATCCTCCTCTCGCTGCGGCCGAGCCCGCGGTGCCGAATCTGCCGCCGCCCGCCCCTGTTCCGGAGCCCCCTCCTGCTCCCGCTGACCTGCCCGCGCCTCCGGCCGTGCCCGCCGCACCCGGAGCTGCCGAGTTGCCGGCTGCCCCGCCGGTGGAACCAGTGACACCGCCGCAATCCGATCTCAATGCTTCTGGCAAGCCCATCACCGCCCATCCGGGCGCTCCTGGTGCCGCCGGCCAAGAGACCATTCAACCGTCCGACGAAGGCTACCTCATCAAGGACGCCCCGTTGAATGACATCTTCCAGTTCCTCGCCAAGCAGGCAGGCCGCCAGTACTTCCACAACGCGAAGATCGCCACGCCGGACTATCGCGTGACGGGTCACCTCAATGATGGCAACCCGCTCAATCAAATGGAAGAGCTGGCCTTCATGTATGGCCTCACGCTCTACACCAAGGGCAACACCATCTACGCCCTGAGCCAGGCCCAGCTCGGCCAGCTGCCCAGCGCCGAGTTCAACTACCAGCTCCAGTACCTCCGCCCGACCGATATCGAGCAGATCAAGTCCCTGCTGGTTCCGATGCTCACTCCGGGCACCGGCATCGTGAACTTCGAGCCGAAGACGAATACAATCGTCATCATCGACACCGCCCACCGCATCGAGCAGGCCCGCGAATTCCTCCACAACATCGACAAGGCCAAGGGCCAGATCGTCGTCGAAACGAAGATCATCCGGGTCAACAGCACTGCCGCCCAACGCACCGGTGTGAACTGGTCCGCCTCGCTCGGTGAGGCCGGCACCTCGCTGGAACTCGCTGGCAGCCTCAACTCGCTGTTCGGCATCAATACCGCCGGCTTCGTCACCAAGGGCGGCACCACCGGTTCCGCGCTCTCCTCGGCTGAAACCACCACTGCCGCCGCCGGCAGCACCTCCGACCTGGTGCTGTCACCGATCCAGCTCAATGGCGTGTTGCGCGCTCTGGCCGAAGGAAACTTCGCCACCCAGATCTCCAACCCAACGCTGATCACGGAAGACAACGAACAAGGTTCGATCTCCATCATCGACCGCGTGCCGATCATCACGCAGACCCAGAGCGGCACCGGCAATACCGCCATCGTGACCGAAGAAGTCCGCTACAAGATCGATGCCTCCGACAAGGCCATCACCGACGAGCCCGACAAGCATCGCGAAATCGGTATCTCCCTCTCGGTCACGCCGACGCTCCTTCCGGACGGCACCGTCCGCATGAAGCTCCGCCCGCGCTCCGCACAGATCGTGCAGCAGGTGGTCGGCCAGACCGGCAACGTTTACCCCCGCGTAACGGAGTCGATGATCGAATCGCTCTCGCGCGTTCCGGATGGCCACTCGCTCATCGTCGGCGGCTTCTACGGCGAGGTTCAGAACAAGGATCGCACCAAGATCCCGCTCCTCGGCGACCTCCCGGTCCTGAACTTCTTCTTCAAGAGCAAGGACACCATCAAGGAACACGCCAGCCTCGTCTTCATCGTGACTCCCACGTCCTACGATCCGTCGAGCAAGAAGGCGACCGCCCAACAGTCCAGCCGCATCCATCGCAATACGATGCTGCCGCAAGATCACGACTGGGTGGACCCTGAGTGCAATCCGGGCCCGGCTCACGAGCCGAACCTTCAGCGGGGTATCCGCGATCTGCGCCCGCAGGAAGCGCCCTACTATCCGACCGAACAGGAGTTGAACCGCTCCAAGGCGGCTCCGGCACCGGTTCCGGCATCGACGACGAAGAGCCGCTCGCGCGCTGGTAACCCGAGCAAGTGAGACGGCGGGCGGGGAATCCTTCCCCGCCCCATCCGTTTTCACCCAACCGACGACACCCATGTCATCCCCCTACACTCCCGCCACTCCTGCCGTGCGGAAACCCGGCGACGCCTTGCAACTGCTCCACACCTGTCTGGAGCAGACGATACAGGCGCTCCAGGCTACCGGCATCGCCACCGAGACTGAGCTCGCACGCATGCAAGCTCACTTCGAACGCTCGGTGAATCAGGGCGAGCCTCTCGATCTGCTCGAGATCCTCGCCCGTGTGCAGGGAGCGGAGGAGGAACACGTGGGGATCGAGGTCGCGCGCATCACTCATGCGGTGTCGATGGTCATCCATCCGTCGCCACCGCTGGTGCCCTTCGCGGGCAAGCTGATTGCGCCCTCTGCCTTCTACGAATCCTTCGACCAGCTTCACCACACCGCCCGCGCCCTGCTGTCCCCCATCCTCTATGCCGAGGACACGGACGCGGTCGGCACCGGCGCCCTCAATCCCATCGCCGCACGCATCATGGCCGATGAAATCCTGAACGGTGTGAATCGCCGCTTCGGCATCAAGCCATTCGTCACCGCGGTCCGCATGGACTACGAGAGCTGGTCTTTCCTCACCCGCAAACACTTCGGATTGTGATCGACTACGACAGCATGTCCTTCAACGAGTTGATCAGCGGGCAAATCATGCGCGCGCTGGCCAACCACGATCCCCAGTACGCGGAACTGGAACACGATCAGGTCGCCAACCGCGTCACGCGCTACTGCTTCATGGGCGCGCTGGCCAAGATCAATGGCCTGCCCTTCTTCCCGAGGGTGGCGGAGTTCTGTGACGGCTCGCTGCACACCTACTGCGATCCCACCGTGCTCACCCGCGGGCTCTTCAGCCCGCTCTGCGTCACGGGTGACAAGCTCATCGTGGCGGTCGCCAACCCCTGGAGTCCGCTTCCTGACGAATACCTCGCCCCGCGTTTCCCGGATCTCGAGATCGTCAAGGTCGTCACCCTCGCCTCTGAAATCGCCCGCGCGATCGAGTCGGTCGGCACCAATTCGGGCCCCAGCCGCTCCGAACTGGAAGCCATCGACGTCGAGGACAATGACGAGTCCATCCGCGACTTCGACGTCACCACCGACTACACCGAGCCGATGGCCCAACTCGTGGCCACGGTGATGGCGGACGCGGTCAAAACCCGCGCTTCCGATATTCACTTCAAGGTCGAGAAGGAGTCGTTCTACTACGCCTATCGCGTCGACGGCGACATCGGCTCGAAGGTCGAGATCCCGATGAAGCTGAAGGACCGACTGGATGCCTTCCTTCTCAACCTGATGAAGCTCCCCACCGAAATCCGCGCCACCGCGCCGGGTATCTCGGGCCGCTTCACCATCTCCTATTTCCACCGCCCCATCGACATTCGCTACGAGAGACACCGTACTTACCGCGGCTATCACGTGACCATGCGTTTGCTCGATAAGAGCCACATCAACGTGACCCTCGGCAAGGGCACCCTCGCTTTCGACGAAGAGACCCTTTTCGAACTCAGCAAGGTGATGCGCGTCCCCGCCGGCATCATCGTCATGTCCGGTCCCACCGGTTCCGGTAAGTCGACGACGCTGAACGCCATCCTTCGCGAGCTGAACCGCCCGGACGTCAATATCCTGACACTGGAAAACCCGGTGGAAGACGAAGTTCCCGGCATCACCCACTGCGACTTGAAGAGCCCGAAGGAGTTCAAGCCGATGATCGCTTCCTTCATGCGTTCCGACCCGGACATCATCCTCATGGGTGAGGTTCGCGACATCGAGTCCGCGGAACTCGCGATCGAAGCTGCGGTGACGGGCCACAAGGTGCTTACCACCATTCACACCCCGCGCGCCTCCCAGATCATCGAGCGTTTCGAGCAGCTCGGCATCGAGCGCTGGAAAATTGCCCAGACCCTCAAGGCTGCCTGCGCGCAACGTCTGGTGAAGCTGCTCTGCCCTTACTGCAAGGAACCCAAGGACGGCATCTCCGACCACGACCGGAGAACCTTCAACCTCGACGAGTCCTGGGCTACCGTTCCCGTCTTTGCCGCAAAATCAGGCGGCTGTGCTGAATGCCGCAACTCCGGCTACAGCGGTCGTACTGCCATTCTCGAAATCATTCCCATCACCCCGAAGACCTCCGACATGCTGTCGAAGGGCGAAATTTCCCCTTACGAACTGGAAGTGAAGATCCAGAACGAAGGAATCTTGCCCAACCTGCGCCGAAGCGGCTTGCGCCTGCTTCGCGAAGGCAAAACCGACATTGAAGCCGTGGCGAAGGTCATCGACATGACTTACACCGATGAGTAGCGCCTCCGCCACCGCCAAGCCGGGCACTCCCGCGTCCGCCGCCAAGCCAGCCGCCCAAGGCGGCTCCTTCGGCTTCCTCAAGCAGACGAAGGTAAAGCTCTTCACCAAGAAGCAACTGGTCTCGATGTTCCGTGGCCTCGCTTCGATGCTGCGCGCCCAGATCAATACCGCGGACGCACTCAAGTACTACGGTCAGGGCCTTCAGGACAAGGTGATGTCCGAAGCCCTTTTGAAGATCCGCGAGGAGATCAATTCCGGCGTCAACGTGCACGAGGCATTCCGCCGCACCGGCCGCTTCTCGGACATGGTCATCGGTCTGATCCAGGCTGGTAGCGATGCCGGCCAGCTCCACCAGGCCTTCGGCGCACTCGCAGCCCGCTTCACCAGCGAGATGCAGTTCACCAAGGCGCTGCGCAAGGCCACCGTCATGCCTTCCGTCGTCATTACGGTCCTGGCTTCCGCCTTCGTTTTCTCGCAGGTCAGCATCGTCCCGCAGGTGCAAGACATGCTCAAGTCCGTGGCCCAGAAGCCCGACGGCATGACCGCCATCGCCTTCAAGGTCAGCGCCATCACCAGGGCGATCTGGCCCTTCGTTTTCGGCTCGGTCGTTGCGATCGCCATCACCATCTGGCGTTCGGATAAGGTTCGCAACATGATCCTCGGCATCGGCATGTCCAAGTGGCGGCTGCTTCGCCTCATGATCATGAGCCTCCGGCAGATGACCTTCCTCTCCACCATGAAGATGCTGCACGCCAACGGCATCAACTTGGCGAAGTCGATCCGCGTCTCCGCCAACAGTGTGAAGGGCACCCCTTTCTATCAGGAACTCCGCGACGCCGCCGACAAATACGAAGGCTCCGGCGTTCCCCTCTCCACCGCCTTCTCCAAGTACACCTCGGTGGACTCGCAGGTGGTCCACATGATGTCCATCGGTGAAAAGTCCGCCTCGCTGGATGCGCAGCTCGAGATGCTCGCCCAGATGTATGAGGAGGACGCCGAGAACTACATGGGAACCTTCACCGCTGCCGTGAACTTCCTGGTCCTCATCATCGCCGTCTTCCTGATCGCTGCCGTTTTCATCGGAACCTTCCTGCCAATCTTCCTGATGGGTCCGAAGATGATGAACAGCAAGATGTAATCCCCAACCGCTTGTCGCCATGCAACTGACTCGACTCGACCGTTGGCTAAGGGAGCGCTTCGTCTACGAGACCCACATCTACACGCTTCGCTTGCCCGAAGCCGTGCCAGCCGGGGTCATCGCCGAAGAGCTTCCCGAGTCACCCGGCCGGCGCTTCAAGCACCGCTTCATCCTCCGCAGTGATGCCGCGGTGAAGGCGCTGATCGAGCAGCTGCGCGAGGGTAACCAGATGTTCACCACCCGGGTGGTGGATCGCGAGGCATGGTATGTCCCGCTGATCGCGCCCCATGGCAAGTCCATCACCTGGTGGTTCGTCTGGCTCGGTGTGACCGGCATGGCGGTCTTCGGCCTGGTTCACCTCGGCCGCATCGCGTGGGCCAATCCGGAATTGCGGAAGAACGTCACCGAGGCGTTCTCGATTCTCAAGGGTGACGCGGCCAGACCGGATCGACCCGAGGAGCGAGGACCAAAGAAACGTTAAGATTTCCGGCTTTTCAAGCCCCCTTAAACAACCTAGGTTCCCACTCGTCCCATGAAATCCCGTGTCCATGGCCAATCGTCGCACCGTGGCTTCACGCTGCTGGAGTTGACGTTGGTAATGTCAGTGCTCCTGCTGCTGATCACCGTCGGCCTGAAGTCGAACAATGCCTTCAAGACCTGGAAGCTCGCTCGCGAGGCCTCCGATACCCTGCGCACCGTGTACATCGCGCAGCGCACCTACCTCGCCGACAATCCGACCACGGCAATGAGCGCGCTGACTCCCGCGCTGTTGCTGCCGTACATCCAGAACGGCCCCACCGTTTTCCCCACCGCCAAGTCGGTGACCGGAGCGACGCTCAATGTCTTCGTGGGCGCATCGCCGCCGTTCTACACGACCACCGCCACCGTTTCCGGTGCCACCTCGCCCTCTCGTTACGACCCCTCCGGATCCACCACCGATTCCCTCTGGGATGTAGGAGAATGAAATTCTCACTGGTCGCCGCCCTCATCGCCACGGTCCTTCCGCTCGCCGCAGCGGACACCGCTGGCTTTGAGTCGTTCGGCGAGTACGAGATCCGCAGCCAGACGAAGATCACCGGCAGTGGCAAGGTGGTCCAGGTGCCGATCAAGCCGCTCAAGCTTTCCGTCTCGTCCGATGGAGTGAGCATCCGCATCTCGTCAGCGGAAAAGTCGGAGGCATTCTCCACCTTCACCATCTATCGCTCCGACGGCATCGGCCGCCAGAATACTCCCGGAGGCCCGCTCGAAGTGGTGCCCGGAGTGCAGGCCACCAGCGACCACCGCGGCGTCCACAAGCACCTGCGCCTCACCCGCGATACCCTCACTCTCACCGTTTTCCCAGGAGTCTCCGACCAGACAGTCGTCACCAATGCCGTCCTCGCCTCTCCCCCCGCTAATGAGCCTGCCGCCGATTCCCGGAAAGGATCGCCCGCACCTTGATCTCATGCGTCCGCTGCCCACCACCACTCAGGCCGCCCCCCTTGCCACCAAACCCGCGGTTTCGACCGCCGTCTCCCAGACCTTGGAACTGGGACCGCTGCATCATTCCACCGTGCCAGCCCAGAACCGTCGGGCTGCCACGTCGTGCGCCGTCCAGCGCGCGTATCCGTGGCTGTTGATCGCGAGCACCGCCCTCGCCGCAGTCTTCTGCGGACTCTACCTGAACAAGCCGGTCATCGTCGCCGGCCCAGGCCCAGGCCCGGCGGCTACCACGATCGCTCCAGCCCCACCGGTGCCCGCCATGATCGCCGCTGCACCGAAGGCTGCCGATTCCCTGCTGCCACGCGGCGGCCACCTTCCCGGCGACACCGCCAAGCCTCAGGCCGCCGATCCAAAACGGCTCGCCTCGGCGGGCAGCGGATCGGAAACCGCCTTCGAGGAAACCAACCTCCGCATCCAGCATGTGCTGAAGGCACAGGGCCCCGGCGGCGAGGACCTCGGCAAACTCACACTTGATGTACCCGTCCTCTATCGCAGCCGCGCGTTGCGCTGGACGCCTGAGGAAATCGCCCGTGCCCGCAACCTGATGACCCGCATCGGCCACTACCAGGAGGCCGCCCAGATCGTCCGCAATGAAGGCACCAAGCTCCTCGGCGAATGGAACGCCCTGGTCGGTGAGTCCATCCCCACCCCGGTGCTTCGCGCCGATAGCCCGTCGCTCGGCGGTGCGCCGCAGGCCTCCACCGGCGAGCCCCTCGACAGCACCCAAGCCATCGAAATCAAAAACCGATGACCCGCTCTCTCCTCATCCTTGCCGCCGTCGTCACGCCGGTGACATTCGCCCAAAATATCGCACCGAAGGAATCGGAGCAGGATCCCGTGCTCTCCTCGCTGACGGAAGGCGGCGAGACCCCGAAGGCGAATGCCCTCACCGACGCGCCTCCCCCGCTCATGTCGGGAGAGGATGGCGGTGCCCCGGTGCTCATCACCGGCACGCCACCCGAAGGAGCGGAGATTGAAGAGCCCGAGCCTGTCACTCCGGAGCCCAAGGGCGTGACCGTCCAAATCGAACCCGGCAAGAGCATGATCGGAAAGGTCGATGCCGCTTCGATCAAATTGCTCGCCCCCTTCCCCGCCAAGCCGCTTTCCCAACCGCCGCCAGGCTGGAAACTGGAGCATCCCGATGATGTTCCTCCCATCACCAAGGAAGTGGAGCTTAACGGCACCCGCATCCCTCTTTCGATCCGCCCCCACGTGCTGGTGCCGGATGCCGATGGTGCCAACGTGATCGCCGTCCAGGAACCCGGCTACGACGCCTCGCTCGGCTACGCCCAGGCAGGTACGATAAGTGCCTTACTTGCGAGTTCCGTGGAGCGCATGGAGGAAGACTCCGGCAAACTGGGCGATGCCCTCGATCGCCTCGGCCAGCTCTTGAGCTCGCTGCCCACTCCCGAGCCTCCCCCACCGGTCGCCAAGGAAGTCATTTCACCCGAAAAGAAGAAGCCGCGATGAAACCAAGCCTCATCCCGATCGCCTGTAGCACCGCCCTCACCCTGATGGCCGGAGCCTCCGCTGCCCACTGGTGTTCCGTCCGTGACATGGTGAAGCTCGCCGGGGTCATGCCGATGCCCGCGCCGCAGTCACCTTCTATCAGGCCCCTTCCGGCACCACAGGACGACAGCAGGACCCGCCAGGCCGAGGCCTTGCTCGCTGAAGCGCGCAGCAGTGGCTGGAAGAAGCCGGCCGCCGATCTTCCTCATGCCCCGGCGAAAACTCCGTCCGCTGCCACCGGCGCCACCGGCGCCACCGGAGACCGCTTCGAACGCCTCCTCTCCGCGATGGAAGGAATGGTCGGCGAGAACCAGCGGATCCAGGAGGAAAACCGGCAGCTTCGTGACAACGTCGCCGATACCAATCGCAGCCTCATGGAACTCCAGTTCCGCGTGGACAGCTACGATGGCGAGTTCCGCCCCCTGAAGGTTCAGGAGGAGGCCACTCCCTATGACGATGGCAGCGCCGGGGTGCTACCACCGTTGGAGTGATTTACTCACGTCACGCGTGCTGGCCGGCGAAGAAGACTTCCATCCGGTGCTGCATGTCCTCGTAGAAGCGCTTCTTGATCGCTTCCAGGGCCGCGATCTTTTCGGGACCGGCATGGAATGCCTCGTCCTGCTCCAGCTTGATCTTCGCCGCGAAGGATTTCTCCATCTCGATCAATGAATCGAGAAACTCCTGGGCCGCACGGCTGTGCTCCACCCCATCGATGAGCGCGTTCTCCAGCCGCTTGTTGCGCGTCACCGCGATCAAATTGCCGGCGGCGAGCTTCTCCATGTAGCGCTGGTTGCTTTGGCGGAAGGCTCGGTGCTCCGAGTCATAGGCGATCTCGTCGCGGTCCAGCAGCGTGTCGTACGGACCCGGCTTGGTGAAGAACTTCACGATCAGCGGAATCGTGTCCACCAGCATGAATAGCAAGGTCAGCACGATGTAGGTGGCCAGCGCGAACTGCCCGCCCTCGCTCCCCGCCTTGAAAAGTCCATGCAGCGCCAGCGTCTGGGTCAGGATATCCTTCCGCGGCTCAGCCTGGATATCGGCAATGCGCTTCTGCTCTTCCGTCGAAATCGCAGCGAGTTCCGCCTGCGCCGCCTTGAACTCCAGGTTGCGCGTCTCGATCTGCTGGTCGAGTGCCGAGCGCACCGCGTTCTGCTGTTCCGTGAACGAGGAGGCCTGATCCTCCTCCACCCGTTGCTTGAGCGCCGCCACCCGGTTTGCCTCCGCCTTGTTAGCCGCAGCAATCTCGGCAAGCCGCGTCTCGAAGGTCGCAATCGCCCCCTTCTCCGCCTCCCGCACCTGCGTCTGCAGCTTCGCCTTCTCCGTCGACGCATGCTCCAGCAACGCACCAATCCGCTGCGCCTCCGTGCGGCGCGGCTCCAGTTGGTCCGCCCGGATCGACCGCGCCCGCGGTCCTTCCCCACGCATCCCCGAGCGCTGGCCATTCAACTCCCGCTCGAATTCCGCCTGCCAGAATCCCAACTCCTCCTGCAGCTTCGCATACTGCGGCGAAAGCTCGTCGGACTGCTTGTTCACGATATCCAGCCGGTCGCGGAAGGGCTTCGTCGCCTCCTCCGTCGCCGCCTTCAGCTCCGTCTGCTGCTCCGCCGTCAGTCCGGGAATCGCCGAGGCGGCATCCGTCTTCTCCTGAAGGATGAACTTCGCACTGTAGCTCAGCTTCCGCTCCTCTTGCAGCGCCGCGATCTTCTTCTCAAGCCCGTCCATCGTCTCGCGGACCTTGTCCTTGCCGATGGTAAACTTCGCCCGCTCCTGGCTGATTTCCGAGGAGCGCTTCTCCTCCACCACCGTCTGGATCGTATCCCGGAACAGCAGCAGCACCAGCGGGTGCGCAATCGTCAGCCCCATCAAAATCGCCACCAGCAACCGCAGCGAGAACTGCGACAACTTCCGCCACCACGAAAGGAACGGCCGGTAGCCCGCTAGCAGCGCCCGGTCGATCGTCATGATGATAAACGCCCACACCCCCGCCACCGGATAAATCACCCGCGGATCAGTGGTCAGCGTCGAAAGCGCATAAGAGCAGGCAATGAAAGCAAACGCGCACGGCACCAAAACCGTCGCCCCGAATGCCACATACTTCCGCTGCTCCCAATTCGGGCACTGTTCGAGAGTCTCCGTGCCAGCGCCGGACAGCCAGAAAAAGAGGCGCTTGAAAGGATTGGACCGGTTCATGGAATGAAAAATGGGATCAAAGCGTGGATTCCCCGAAAAGCGAGACCGCGATCCCGCATTGTTGGCGGAAACGCGGTTTCCCGCCCCGCTTTGTCACTGTTTCTAAAACAGGCCAGCCCTCCTCGACCAAATCGCGGTCCAGCCGGAAAAATGTTACAGCCAAGGGCTAAGGTTGGAAAATCCATGTACCACGATGACAAGGCTGGCCGCTCCCCGGGAATGGAAGCTGGCGAATTCATGGCAAGGGAACACCCTCACCCATGGTGAAACATTCCAGCAAGATCAGGAACTGGTGCGGGGTCAGCGGCATCGCCGCAGCGTCAGTGGCGGGATTGCTCGCCGGATGTGGGAATGCCCTTTACTCGGCGGCTCA
Organism: Luteolibacter sp. Y139; assembly: GCF_038066715.1. Taxonomy (NCBI): domain Bacteria; kingdom Pseudomonadati; phylum Verrucomicrobiota; class Verrucomicrobiia; order Verrucomicrobiales; family Verrucomicrobiaceae; genus Neoluteolibacter; species Neoluteolibacter soli. The sequence goes on from NZ_JBBUKT010000001.1 coordinate 253,578, forward strand.
GGTTCCCGGGCTCAAGCAGGTCAGCGACTCGATGAACGAGCGGGCCTTCGTCGAGTGGATGGAAAGCGATCCCGCGCCACAGGTCCGCACACGCGTGGCGCAGGGTGAGTATCGGCTACTCGGCTTGGCGATCTATGACAGGAAAGACTACTGGATTCCCGGCGTGACCCGCCGCGGGACGAAGGCCAAGTACGATGATTATGACGTGACCTGGCAGGGCATGGGTGGCCGGAACGAGAAGCACATCCCACTCGCGGAGTCCTACATGTCGCGCTTCAATGCGATGATGCTGGAGGAACGCAAGGGCGTGCCGCTGGATCTCTACGGCCGCGGGCCACGGCATGACGACTACTCGGGAGCTGTGAAAAAAGCTCGATAGCAGTGGGTGGGGTCAGTCCTTCCCGCACGTGAATTTTGGGATCCGCTAAGCCAACAGCCTCTTGGGCGAGCGACCGGGAGCACTCCAATAATTCCACTCTATAGGCATTCGGGAATAGTGGAGTGCAAAGTGCACGAACCCTTCATCCCAGCCGCTCATCGGGGATGGCCATCCGGTGCCACCACCCACCGAAAAATTCCGATATTCCGACCTCCTAGGTATATCGGAATATCGGAATCCGGCGGATTACCGCGAGGCACGGCTGCAGCAAGGCTCGGAACAATGGGCCCAACTGCGGCTGGAACTTCCTTTCCCCGGTTGCCACACCTCCAAAGCGTCCCCACAACTTCCACAGCCACCTTCTCGAGATCGAGACTCAACAAAAGCTCAACAAAACCGCCCCAAACGGGCAAAAAAGAAGCCCGACCGCTGTGCCTCAGGAAAAACCCAAAAACCTAAGGCTCAAGCGGTCGGGCCACCTGCCGGGAGTCACCTCCCTGACAAGACCTTTTGTGTTGGAGGAGTCATGCTCTCGCAATCGCCTCACATGAGTATTAACGTCACCGGCCGGATTTTTGTTTCAGCTTTTTCGAGAAATTTTCCGGCACCCCGGAATTCTAGCTCCGGTCCTTCCACTGGCGCACCCGCAGCTGGTCGATCGCTCCTTGGATCTTCTGCTTCGGGCCATTGCCTTGGCCCTGCGTGACGGTCCTCACCGTCTGGTATTCCTCCCTCAGCACCAGCGGGTGAAGCAGCGAGCACCAGATTTTTCCCGATTGGATCGTCAGTTCGCCCGTCTCGTTGCTACCATCCAGCGAGGTCTCATTCTTGATCGAAACATCTCCCTGCACGCCAAACCGGCCACAGGGATGCCCGTCCAGCGCCTCGGAAACCTCGTAGGTCAGCGTCACCTTGCCGCTCGCCCCGTTTTCAAACAGCAGCGCCAGCGAGTCCCCTTCCAAAACCAGCTTGTCGCCGGCTATCCAGCGCTTCGACGAGGAAAACCACTGCTTCCGCGGCACCAATCCGTACTGGACCAGCATCCCGGACAAATTCGGCAAAAGATCCTGCTCCAGCAGCTTCCGGTTGAATGCCACCGCGCCCTTGCGGGCCGGCAACTGCCAACCGTCACGGGTCTGCTCGAATTCCACCCGCGCGCCCACCATCTGCGACGGCTCGGCGGCCGGATCGCCTTGGGCAGAGGCCTTCGCCTTCTCCACCGCCTCCTTGGAATCAACCACCTTCCCGGCCTTCTCCACCGTCACCGAGAGATTCGTGCCGCTGCGCTCGAACAGGCCGATGAGCTCAAAGGCTCCATCCACGCTCACTTTTTCCGTCCCGAGCGCCGAAGTGGTGATCCTCCGTGTATTATGAAACGTCGTGCGCTGCGTTACCCGCACCTCAATGTCCGTCGGAAACGGCAGGTCGCGCCGGAAACGCACGCCTTCCGCCGCCGTGTCCACCTGGGCCACGAACGTCGACGCGACGTCCCCGCCCGGCGGCTTCGGAAGGCTGGAATCCTTGGCTCCCTCGATTTTATCCCGCGCCGCCTCGACCGCTTTCTTGGCCTTGTCGCACGAAGTCAGCCCTAGCGCGAGGAGCGGCAGGACAAACACTAAACATTTCATGAATTTCAGGTATCACGGATGATGGACCGTGACTACTCTTACCTTCCAACAACCTGAGACTTATCGCCCCCGGCAGCCGAGGCGCTGGTCCATTTCGAGGGCCGGCGCGTCTTCCTTGCTGACGCCCACCACCACAGCGGGCACTCCGGCGACGGTGGAATGCGGCGCCACGTCATTGAGCACCACACTGCCAGCTCCGACCTTGGCGCCCTCGCCGATCTCCACTCGTCCCAGGATCTTCGCCCCAGCGCCGAGCAGAACTCCGGAGCGTATGATCGGATGGCGGTCGCCGGATTCCTTGCCGGTGCCGCCCAGCGTCACCTCATGAAGAATGGAGACATTGTCCTCGATGATCGCGGTCTCTCCCACCACGAAGCTGGTGGCGTGGTCCAGCAGGATGCCGCAGCCGATCCGCGCCGCCGGATGGATGTCCACGGCGAAGACCTCACTGGCCAGGCTCTGGAAATACAAGGCCAGCTCCCTGCGCCCATGGTTCCACAAGTGATGGGAGACCCGGTAGGTCGAAATGGCCATGAAGCCCTTGAAGAAAAGCAACGGCTCCAGCGGCGAGGGGCACGCCGGATCCCGCTCGACAATCGCGCGCAGGTCCCGGGCGGCACTGTCCACCAGATGATCCTCACCGCGCAGAATTCCAGTCAGGAGAGGCGTGAGCTCCTCCTTGGTCATATCCTCACGCGCCAGCTTTCGGGCGAGTCGTACCCCGAGCGAGGCCCCGAGGCACGGTTGGCTCAGCACCACGTTCTGTAGCAAAGGCCGGAGTTCCGGCTCTTCACCGGCGACTCGCTCGGCTTCCTCGCGGACCCATTTCCAGATGCCGGAGGCATCGGAATCCTTCGACTGACAGAGTCGAACAGCCTTCGCGCTTTCGCCCTTCTCCTCCCTGTGCTGCTTTGCCTCCATGCGCATTTCCCAAAAGCTCGACTATGCGTGCCGCGCGATGGCCCAATTGGCCAAGCGTCACGACGGGCGAACGATTACACGGCTCGACGAGCTGGCGCAACGGGAAGCCGTGTCCGCCAACTTTCTTGTCCAAATCCTCAACGACCTGCGGCGGGCGGGATTGGTGGAAAGTCGACGCGGCAAGAGCGGCGGCTACCTGCTCGCGCGCAAACCGGACACCATCCTGCTCCGGGAAATCGTGGAAGCCGTGGAGCCCTCACTCCTGTCGTTTTCGACTCACACCGAGGGAGAAAGCGGCGTGGCAGTCCGCAAGGCGTGGGAAAAAGTCGCCCACGACCTGAAGGAACACTTGGAGCGGATCAGTCTGGTGCAGCTCGCAGAACGCTCCGAAGCCCCGATGTTTTATATCTGAACCGGCAGTTCCCGGGTCCGGAAAACGAGTTCGTTTCCGACCTCCTCTCCCGCCGAATCGACCTGCGGCCACGCGAAGTGGCAGCTCAGCTCGGGGCGGATGACGTAGCCGCGCCTGGCCCAGAAGGCATCATTCGAGCGGTAGCCGGGCGGCTTCAGCGGATGATCCTCCGGCCGCACCACCGCGCAGAAGCAGAACTTGGAAAAACCCAGCACCATCGCGTGCTGCTCACGGTGATCAAAGAACGCGTGCCCGATCCCCTTTCCTCGCCACACGGGATCAAGGACCGACTCTCCAAAATAAAACCACGGGGCCGGGTTAATCCCGGCCTTCTCAAACGGCGCGCGGAACGACTCATCCGCATCTAACAAAGGCAATCCCGTCGAAACCCCGACCACCTTCCCTTCCACCTCCGCCAACACGAAGACACTGCGCGGACAGGCGGCGTAGCCCTGAAGATAGTCCCGCTCGCTCTCTTCATCGCCCTCGTAGAGGTACGGAAATTCCCGGAACACCGAAATCCTAAGCCGCGCCGCATCCGGCAAATAAGGCAACACCTGCTCGCCCGCGAGGCGACGGACCGTGAATTCCATGCGCTGGTCTGGCAAAAGCCCGCCTGTCGGCCAAGCGTCAATCAATCGGCCCGATGCTCGATCGGCGTGACCGAGATCACCACTTCCTGATCGCCCCGCTTCAGCTTCACCGGCGTGGCCACTCCCGGACGAAGGAAAAAGAAGGCATTCACCGCGTCGGCATACTCTCCCAGATTCCGTTGGCCCACTTGAAGCAACACATCGCCCGTCTTCACCCCTGCCAAGGCCGATGGAGAACCTTCATGCACCCGGGTCACCTGCGGTGCCTTGGCATCCGGACGCAGGTTGAGCCCGATCCAGCCGCGGCTCACGTGACCGCCGCGCTGCACATCCTCCAACACCCGCTTCACCACTTCCGCGGGAATCGCGTAGCCACTTTGGGCACCCGTCGGCTGATAAGCCACGGCGACCACGTTGCCGTTGGAATCCAGCAGCGGCGTGCCCGGCCTGGGCACCCGGGCCGAATACTCCATCTTCAGCAACGAGAGCGGCAGGATCTTGCCTGAGACATTCTTCACCCAGCCACCCGATTTCCCCTCGACGCCGGTCGCCGCTTTGACAGTGGCACCCGCAGGCAAGGGCGCATCCGCCAGCAACGGCAAGGCGCGGCCCGGAGGACCACTGAGCCGGAAGACCACCAGCCGGGAGACCGGGTCCAGAATGACTTCAGCCGGTAGCAGGCGCTCGTCCGAGAACAGTCGCCCGCCCTCGGGACTCGTGCCCGATACCGCAACGCTCATCACGTGACGGCCATCTCCCACCGCGAAGGCTACCGACGTCACATCACCGGCAGGCGTCGGGAAAACCGCCGACCAACCCGCCTCAGCATGGGCTGGCGCCACACAGAAACACCACGCAACTCCGAGTGCCGGAAGGCACCGCAAGGGATAGAGACGCATCCGGAAAGATTTCCGTCAGAACTCTTGCTCGCCGGTGCGGCCTTTCGTCGAAGGACGCAGGTCCAAGGCGTCCAGCTGCTCGACCGCAGCCGGCTCGAGGGACCTGACCTCGTGATTGACCGGAGTGGTCGCGGTCGGAATCACTTCCTGACCCCGCGGGAACGTCATGACCAGAACGACGATGGTCGCATAGGCCAAACCACCGGCATAAGCCCACTTGGAGGCCCCGAGATCGGAAAACCATGCGGACGTCTTGCGCCACCAACCCGCCAAGCCCTTCTGCTGGGCTTCCTCCGCCCGCAGCCGCTGGTGAAACTCACGCAGGAAACCATCGAAATACCCATCCTCGGGGCGCTCATGGCGCTTGAGGGCAAGCAGGGTTCCGATTTCTTCAACGGTCGGCTTCACGGCGTTTGATGGTTAATAAATCTAAAATTTCTAGCTCGCCCGCAAGGAAAATTTTCAAATTCCTCACTCCCAGTAATCTTGCAGCTTTGACTGCAAGTGAAGGTGGGCATAGTGCAGCCGTGATCTAACCGTTCCCTCCGAAACCTTCAGGATGCGCGCGATCTCGGCATGTGGTATGCCCTGGATGTCGAACATGGTGACCACTGTTCTATGCGCTTCTGACAGGCTCAGCATGGCTTCGTTCAATCTTTTCTGAAGCTCGTGAAGCTTGCTCTGCTTCTCCGGATTGGCCAGGTGGCTGGCATCGACGAGAGCGGGATCATCCTGGAAGGAGGCATCCAGGTCATTCAGACTCATGCCGCTCCGGCGCTTGCGCTTCTTCAGGAAGTTCAGCGTCATGTTCACCGCGATCTGATAGATCCACGTGTAGAAGCTGGATTGACCGCGGAAGCGCGGCAGCGAGTGATAGGCCTTCGCGAAGATGTCCTGCAACAGGTCGTGGGTGTCCTCCTTGTGGGACGTCATGTTGTAAACTAGCCCGTACAGCTTTTCGCCATACTTGAGGATCAGGGCGTCGAACGCGCGGGTGTCGCCATTGCGGGCGCGCGCCACGAGGTCATCGTCCGGATCCGGCTGAAGGGAGTCATCCGGCATCTTGGGGTGTTCGGGGGGAAGGGGTGAGCGGCGGGAGGCTACACTTTGGAACGCCCGTGTAAAGCAAGCACCATGCCCCGGTGGAGGCGACTTGTCGGTCAACATGGCCGGACCGGGCGAGGTCGCCACGATGCGCGGATCATGGTTCCCCTGCCGCTCAATCAGCATCAATCGCTCCCCACGCGGGAGCAGGGGCTCATCCGCCCTCGGAAGGAACCCGTTACTCAATAGTTCCTGATTATTTTTCTCGCAGGCGAAATCAACGAGGAGTAGAAAAATCCTCGCTGTCCCGCATCCCGCCCACAGGCAATGCCACCCGCCACCGAGCACACCCACCACCTCAAGATCCGCAGCACCCAGCTTGAAATGAACCCCGGCGCTCCCGCCGGAGCCCGGCAGGGTGAAGATGTTGAAGGAAAGCTCCGAGCCGCCCAGGTGCAGCTCGAGCAGCTTCAGCAGCAGCGCGAGAGTCTTGAACGCGAGCGTCAGGAAGTCGAAACCCTCAACTCCCGCAAGCGCGAGTTGATCTCGGCCCAGACCGAACTCACCGAACGGCTTTCCTCCACGCTCCAACGCGTCGAGCGTGAGGTCTATGAGCTCAAGGAGCACACCAGCGACCTGGAACAGGCACGCGCCTGCTTCGCTGCCCACCTCGCGAAGCTGGAAAAGATCAATCCCGACGGTTGGACCCGCGAAAACCTCGCCGCTGGCTTGGAACGTGCGATGGCCATCGTCGATCATGCCGATGACGAGTTTTCCCAAGCCGCCGAGCACTACTCGCGCTCGCGCAGCAGTAACCTCTTCAATGGATCCAAGGCGCGCCGCGTCGTTTCCGGGGATTTCGCCCGGCAATTCCGCAACGGTCTCGCCTTTAACCTGCCTGTGATCATCCTGGGCGCCATTGCCCTGATCATCTATCTCGTGAAATGAGCTTCGCCATGTCCCGGACCCCCGCCGATCTGCCCGACCTCAAATCCCTGGAGGAACAGCAGCGCGCCCTGGAGGAGCAGATCCAAAGCATCCGCGCCGAACCGGAGAAGATCCTCCGCGAGGCGCAGGAACAAGCGGCCACCATCCCGCCGCCGGACGATCTCGCCGATCGCCGCCGGCAGCGGATGTTCGAGGAGACCGTCTCCCGCCGCCAGATCCGCAACGAACGCCGCACCCAGGGCCGCAGCTTGCTCCTGCTGATGCTGCTGCTCGCCGCCACCGCTGCGCTCGCCGCCTGGGTGGTGAAGTTGTTCGTGGTTTGAGTTCGCTTCTGTTCTCTCATTGAGGCTGCTCCTCTGCTGCCGGTATGGCACGCAGATAGGCGCTTTCCTCTCTGGCCAAGCGCCGGGACTTCGGTTAGAGGGTGCGAATGCCCATGAACGTCCGTCGCCACCTTCTCGCCCTCCCCTTCCTGACCGCCGCCGCTTTCGCCGGCGAATTGGCCCACACGCCCGTCGCCTCGGCCCCTTCCTCCGGCTTCGATCTCAGCAAGCTCATCAATGCCGCCGAGGTGAAGTATGTCGGCAGCTTCGACATGGATTTCGAGAACTCGGTGGGCGCCGTTGACGCCCAGGCCTTCCAGGCATCCGCGTTCCTCTCCCAGCCGATCCATTTCGCCGGTGACTGGCAGTTCATCCCCCAGTTCTCCTATGAGGCGATGCTGCTGAGCACGAGCGGACCGATCCCCTCCATCATCTTGCGCGATGAGGACCTGCACGAGATCGAGTTCTCGCTCTACTTCGTTCACATGAACGACACCTCGCCGTGGATCTACGGCGCGTGGCTCAATCCGTCCCTCGCCTCCGATTTCCAAGGCATCAGCGGCCATGACTTCTTCTTCGATGCCGCCGGCGCCGTCGGCTACAAGGTCAACGACCACCTCGTCATCGGCGGGGGTGCAGGCGCGCTCAATATCAGCGGCGACACCACCTTCTTCGCCGGCCCCGGATTCGCCTGGGAACCGAACGACCGCACCCTCGTCGCGCTCTACGGCCCGAATTTCAAGGCCACCTACGACGTCACCCCGAAGTGGCGCGTCGGCTTCGAGGTCCGCCCCAATGGCGGCATCTGGAACATCGATACCGCCCTCGGCGACGCCAACATCGACTACTCGAACTTCCGCGCCGGCCTCACCAGCTCGCATAACATCACCGGCGACCTTTGGCTCAGCTACGGCGCGGGCATGACCTTCGGCGGCGAGATCAATGTGACCACCATGGAAGGCACCAAGCCCTTCCAGAACCAGCTCGATGACCTCGAAAGCGGCTTCTACGGCTTCGCCGGTCTCGAGCTGAGAACCTGGTAAGTAGCCCGCAGGCTTCCTCTCAAGAAGCCCCTTCGGATCTCTCAAAGCACTCGGTCCCTGCCCTTCAAAAGGCAGGGGCCTTTTTTTTACTCATCACTCCCGCCGGCCTTTTGTCCCGACGGAACCACAGGCCACCCTGGGAAATCAGCCCTTCTTCGCGGCGAGGATCTCCTTCAACTGCGGCCACTGCTCCCGGCTCACGATGTAGCCGACGCAGCCTTTGCGGCCGCAGAGACAAGGATGATCCTCGTAGCAGGAAACATCGAATGCGTAGTCGAACGTCAGCTCCTCGCCTTCCTCGACGCGGCGCAGTGCGTGGATGAAGATCCGCTTGCCATCGATCCAAGCCTCGCAATTCGGATCGCAGGAGTGATTGATGAGACGGGCCGTATTCCACGGCACGTCGCCATCGATGTCCAAGGTATTGGTCAGCGTGAAGATATACACCGCTGCGTCGCCCGTGGCCTGGGCCTTCGCGTGCTGTGCCCACGCGCGGCGCTCGCTCTCCTCCTTGTCGATCAGCTCACCGACATACTCGATGATCTTTTCCCCGGCAGGGATGTCGCGGGTCGCATAGACACCACGACCGTGGATCGCGGAGTTCCGTACTTCACACGACTGGCTTTGCCCGCGACCCCAGAGGGCCCTGAGCTTCCTGAACAATGTGGCTTCCTCCTGGAGCTTCTTCGATTTCTTGCCCATGTGTAGTCTCACTTCCCCTCCACTTGCTTCCTCTTGATCGGCGGCAATTGCGTGTTTTCCGGCAGCGTGTTGAACACGCGGCGCAGTTCCGCCACCGTCAGGCTTGCGCCGTCAATGAAAGACCAGTCGTTCTTGTCCTTGTCGGAAATTGCCACCTGAAAGCCGGTGCTCTGGATCACCGCGAACTTCGGTACGGTGCCTTTCTCCGCCGGCGCGGCGATGCGGTACTCGGTCACGGTCGGCACCAGCACCAGCCACTTCTTGTAGATCGCCTTCTCAACCAGCTTGCCATCCTCCGTCACCGTTTCCTTGCCCATCTGCACCTCGTAGGAAGTTGGCTCTCCTTGGGCCTTGAAAGAAATCAGCTGGACACCTTGCTTCGCCATCTGGCCCGGAATGGCGTCGAGTTGCGCCTGCAGCTTTTCCATGCCGCCTGCTTGTTTGGCAGCACGGACCTTCCACTCATCGTACATGCGCTCGAAGGCGACCTTGTGCTTCCCGAGCACCACCTGTTCGCCCAGCGCTTTCACCGCAGCTACGGCGGAGTTCGTCACGTCGATCGGAGCAGCCTGCTGTGCTTGCCCTCGCATCACAGGCAGCAGGCACATCAGAGCCGAAAAGAAAAAGGCGCGCATTGCGACGCATGGATGCCCCGCCATCCGCGCGGCGTCAAGCGCGCCAGAGCGCCGCGAAGCATTGGTTTTCCACAGAATTTTAAAAACCTTATCCCCAATCCCGGAATCCGCTTTGCTTCGCCCGGCCCCTTTGCCAACCTCCCCGCCCCATGTCGAAACCGGCTCTCGGAAAAGGCCTCGGTGCCCTGATTCGCAAACAACCCGGCGCTCCTTCCCAGGAAGCATCCGCCGGTGTCGATGGTCACGGTCGCGCCAAGGAAGTGCCGATCGACAAGGTCGTACCAAGTCCGCTCCAGCCGCGCACGACCTTCATCGAGACTCCGCTCGACGAACTCGTCGAATCGATCCGCCAGCACGGCATCATCCAGCCGCTCATCGTCCGCCCGGTCAATGGCACCTACGAGCTCATCGCCGGTGAACGCCGCTGGCGCGCTTCGAAGAAGCTCGGCCTCGCCACCGTCCCGGTCATCGAGCGCGAAGCATCCGACCGCGACGTGTTGGAAATGGCGCTCATCGAGAACCTCCAGCGCGAGGACCTCAATGCGATCGAAGAAGCCGCCGGCTACGTCCGCCTCGCCAAGGAGTTCGCCATGAAGCAGGACGAGATCGCCGCCCGCGTCGGCAAGTCCCGCGCCAGCGTCGCCAATGCGATGCGCCTGCTCGACCTTCATCCGGACGTGCAGCTTCTCGTCGGCCAGGGCCGCCTCAGCGTCGGCCACGGCAAGGCCATCCTTTCCATCAAGGACAAGGACGCCCAGCTCCTCGCCTCGGACCAGATTCTCAAGAAGGGCCTCAACGTCCGCGCCGCGGAAAAGCTCGCCCAGGGCTTCGATCCCGCCGGTGGCAGCGACGAAGGCAAGCCGAAGGGAGCCGCCTCCACACCGGCCGCACCCGATGCCCACATGCGCGCGCTTCAGAACAAGCTGCGCGACCGCTTCGCCACCCACGTGGTCATTCATCACAGCGCGAAGAAGGGGAAGATCGAGCTCGAATACTACGGCGACGACGACCTGCAGCGCCTGCTGGATCTCCTCGGCGTGGAGGATCTTTGATCCACGGCGGCGGCATGCTGCCGCAAGTCCACGTGCCGGAGCTTGCGGCGGGAGGCCGCAGCCACTTTCCTTGCGTCGTGAAACGCGCTCCGCTGCCTCTCCTGCTGCCCGTCCTCGTCGGAGGAGCCACCGCCCTGCTCTGCTGTGGCAAGCCGAAGGCACCCGAGGCACCGGCGCACCTGACCTTCCAAACCATCCCGGAGAAACTCGCCGCGGACTTCTCCGGCGACAATGCCTTCAAGCACGTCAAGGCCATCGTCGATCTCGGTCCCCGTCCTCCGGCCAGCGAAGGCTACGAGAAGACGCTGCAGTATCTCGAAAAGGACTTCGCGGCAAACGGCTGGACCACCGCGCGGCAGAAGTTCACCCGCAGCACACCGCAAGGACCGGTCGAGTTCACGAACCTGCTCGCCCGCCACAAGACCGGTGAAGCCGACTGGACGAAATCGACACCGGTCGTCATCAGCGGCCATCTTGATAGCAAGCGGATGGAGGCTTTCCAATTCGTCGGCGCCAATGATGGAGGTTCCTCCACCGGCGTGATCTTGGAACTCGCCCGCGTCCTCGGCACCGATCCCGCGTCAGCCGCCAAGGTCGAGTTCGTGCTCTTCGATGGCGAGGAAGCGCTGCTGCACACCATCTCGCCCACCGATGGCCTCTATGGCAGCAAGTACTACGCCCGCGAACTGACCAAGCGTCACAACCAGCCCGCCTTCGGCATCGTGCTCGATCTCGTCGGCGATGATGATCGCGACTTCTTCTTCAACCCCGAGACGCCGGAGAAATTCGCCATCGCCGTGGAAGCCGCCGCCAAGGACTCCGGCCTCACCAAGCTCCGCCGCCCGCAAGGCGCCATCCTCGACGACCACGTCCCCCTTCAAGAAGTCGGCCTGCCTTGCCTCCACATCATCGGCGACTTCATGAACATGCCCTACTGGCACCAGCAGGGCGACACCATGGAGAACATCGACGCCGACGCCCTGAAAAAAACCGGCCGGACGACGCTGCGGTTTCTCTCTTCCGTAGCTCCCTAGGTCATCTAGCCGATAGGCAAGAAGCTAGGAGAGCAAGTGCTCCTGCCTGAGGTGATTGAAATTCGTAACCGGCAAGCCGGTTCGTGCAGCCTCCACATAAAGATCGAGGTCAACTGTGACTAGATGCTCGGCCGCCTTCGTAGCTTCTAGAATGGAGCAATCAGTAAGTCCGAGCTGTAAAAAACGGGGACAAGCGGCAGCCGTTCGTCCGGTGATATGAACTTCTGCGGCTCCGTCGATGAGCACCATGAGCTGAGCCAGCAAGGCAGACCGGGCAGGCTCGCCAGTTTGGCGTAAGAGATTGGAGGTCTCTGCCAAAATACCGGGAGTTACGACGATTTGCTCATATCTCTCGAGAAAGAGACCAAAGAGCATGAAGTCGTCGGAAGAGAACGCTTGGGTCCGTTTGTGCTTTTCGATCAATTTGGGGTCTGCGAGGCCGACTACCAGCAGCACCAAAAGATTGGTATCAACCAACACCGTTCTCATGCCGGAATTCCGACCTCCCGGTTTTTCACCGAGAGAACTCGCTCGCCAACTTCGTCGATGGTTACAACCTTATACGACCGTTTCAGCCTTTCCTCAGCCCCCATCAGTTGCACCACTGACCTAGGCTGAATAACGTCCCAAGGTCTGGAAAAGCCGACGGTGACGTACCAATGCTTGGTTGGTTCGTCGAATTCCACCTCCTCCAGTCCAACGTTGGTGATCTTCTCCGATTCGAAAAGGTCGATCACGTAGCCCAACGCAAGTTTGACTGCTTCTTTGACGCCCATGGGCAAACCCTAACGTGCGCCTTTGCTTGTCGCAAGCTGCGACTCACGCCTCCCCCACCACTGGCCACAGCCTCGCCACCAACGGCTCTTGCGCCGCCTCCATCCGCTGACGATCACCAGCATCCTCGTCCTCATGCCCGGCCAGGTGCAGCAGGCCGTGAACGATGTAACGGAACAGCTCGCGCAAGGGCGGCTCGCCGTTCTCCGCCGCCTGACGGAAAGCAACCTCCACCCCGATCACGATCTCGCCGTGATGAAAGGTGATCACGTCGGTCTCGCCCTCAATGCCCATGAATTGCTCATGGACCCGTGCGCTGGTCTCGTCGTCCACCAGCGCGACTTCCACACACTCATGCTCCGGCAAGGGCGCATCGTTCGTGGCCAGATGACTCGCCAGGATCTCCTTCGCGGCCAGCGCTCCACCCTTTTCCAGGGCGGTTAGCCACGCCTCCGGGATCTCGGTGCGCACTTGATTGTTACCGACAATGAGTTCCGGGCACATGGCAGTCAGGATGCGGCACGTTGTTGCGGCTGGTCGCTCGGTGCAGGGGTCGGCACCGGCTTGATCTGCTGGGTCTTCGAGCCATTCCCCTGCCGCTTTTCCAGATCGGACTTGCGGCCCAGGGTACTACGGTCGTCCTCCTTCGGATAGTCGATCCGGGTGTGAAGCATGCTCCGCAGCGTGGCGCAAAAGCTGTCCTTCACCTTGGCAAGATCGCGCATCGAGAGCGCGCAATCATCAAGCTGGCCATCGCAAACGCGGCCGTTGACGAGGTCCTCGACCATCGTGCGGATCTTCGCGGGCGTCGGCTTTTTCAGCGAGCGGGATGCACTTTCAACGATGTCCGCCAGCGAAACGATGCCGCTCTCGCGCGTGCGCGGACGCGGGCCGGGATAGCGGAAATTCTTCTCGTCGATCTTCGGCAGGTCCTCCGGGTTCTCCAAACCCTTCTCGACCTTCTCCAGCTCCGTCTTCTTCTGCTCCTGCGCGCGGCGGTGGAAATACGTCACCAGCGAATCCCCGTGATGCTCCTGGATGATGTCGATCACCCGCGGGTTGAGCTTGTGCTTCACCGCGAGGTCCACGCCGTCCTTCACGTGGGCAATGATGATCAGCGCGCTCATCGTCGGCGTCAGCGCGTTGTGGGGATTCTCCATCCCCTCGGCCTGGTTCTCGATGAAGTACTCCGGTTTGTTGAGCTTGCCGATGTCGTGGTAGTAGGCGCAGACACGACACATCGCGGCATTCGCCCCCACCGACTCGGCCGCGGCTTCCGCGAGCGAAGCGACAACGAGGCTGTGATGGAACGTCCCCGGAGCCTCGAGCTGAAGGCGGCGGAGCAGCTTGTGATTCAGGTCGCTCAGCTCCAGCCAGGAAATATCGGTGGTGAGCGCGAACGCACCTTCCAGCACCGGCAGCAGGCCGCTCACCAGCAGCGCGATCAGGATGCCCATGCCCATCGCGGCGAGCGAACTCCAGCCGGCGATCTTCAGGCCTTCGAGCTGGTCGTCCATCCCCGGCATCAGGTCGATCCGGCTGAACATGATGCAGAGCAGCAGCGAAGCGACGCCGGCATAGACGCCAGCCCGCAGGAGCTGCACCCGCTTCCTCACCCGGTAGGACGCCTGCACCGCCACCAGCCCGCAGACGAGGCTGACGGCCATGTACAGCAGCACATCCTGCTTCGGCATCACCAGCGAACCCAGCAGCGTCGAGTAGATCGTCGAATAAGTCCCGATTCCCCGCCCGAGCAGCACCGCATGGATCATCGGCGTCAGTGCGAAGGGGATGAGCAGGAATTTCATCTGCCCGGGGAAAGCCTGCGCATCCACCATCATGGAGATCCCGCGGACTAGCATGATGTGGCCGGCCAAACCGCCGAGCAGCAGGATCACCCGGCCATTCCGCCCGCCAGCGGCCTCGTGGTTCGCATCGAGGATGACCACAGCCGTCGCGGCGATCACCAGCCCGAACATCGCGCCACGCAGCGGATCATCAGCGAAGTTCGAATCGGTCGCCGCCCGCAGCACGATCACCGCGATGCCGACGATGAAGATCAAATAAAGCGCCAACCGCACCCACGGACTACGGTCGAGGGTCAAGGCCACCGGGTTTTCGGCGTGTGTCCGGCGCTTTCGCCCGGACGACAAGCCGCGGCGAGCAAGTCGCCAGCGTTTGAAAGCATCAATGAATCCCACGGTGAGGCAACTGGGTTGCTGAATCGCGGCCAGCGTCGGATGACCTCGCGGGCGGGGCAGGTGGTTAGATCATTCGCGGCCCGTTTGCAATGCGCAAATCCCGTAGCCCCGGCCGCCAAGGGAGGACCGCCAATCACTGGCGGAGATCCTCCCCAGGGCCTGAATTTCACTGACCCATAAAGACTTACGACACCGAAGAACGGTGCGCATCGTAGGCCTCGATGATCCGGCCAACGACCGGGTGTCGGACAACATCCGCTCCCGTAAACCGCACGAAATCAATGCCCTCGACGCCCGCCAGCGCACGCTCCGCCTCAAACAGGCCGGACGGGACGTGAGGCTTCAAATCAATCTGGGAACCGTCCCCGGTCACCACCATCCGCGATTCTTCGCCCAGGCGGGTCAGCGCCATGAACATCTGCTCACGGGTGGTGTTCTGGGCCTCGTCCAGGATTACAAACGACCTCGCCAGCGTCCGGCCCCGCATGAAAGCCAGCGGCGCGATCTCGATCGTTCCGTCTGCCAGGTAGCGCTCGCCCTCCTCGTGGCCGATCATATCGTGGATCGCGTCGTAAAGCGGCCGCAGATAGGGAGCCACCTTTTCGCGCAGGTCGCCGGGCAGGAAACCGAGCGCCTCCCCCGCCTCGACCGCCGGACGGGTCAGCACCACCCGCTGCACCCGCTTGGCCTTGAGCATGGACAGGCCCATCGCCATCGCCAGGTAGGTTTTGCCCGTGCCCGCCGGACCGAGACCGAAAACGACGTCGCTCTTGTCGATCGCCTTGAGGTAGTCGAACTGCCTCGGGGTCTTCGGCACCACCGGCTTGCGACCGCGCAGCCCCAGCAACCGAACACCGGAAAGCTCGGACACCGATCCCCCGCCCTGCGAGGCCAGATCCACCGCCAGCCGGAAATCCCGGCCCCCGATCTCCGAGCCATGCCGCCGCGCCTGCTCCAGATCCGAAAACGCCGCCGCCGCCCGCTTCACGCCTTCTTCCGAACCCGCAAAAAGAATCCACCCATCCCGCGTGACCGCCCGGACACCCAGTTTCTCCTCCAAATACCTCAGCTCGTGGGTGTCATTCGCGAACAACGAGTTCAGGAAGGCCGCCGTCTCATACTCCAATTTGATCTCCGTCTCCGGGGCACTCATTGGATCTAACTAAACACCTCGAACCGGTGGGGTCAGGTGGAAAATACCAGTCTCCTTAGCGAGTGAACGCCAACCGGAAGAACCGGTGGCCTTCCCCGAGAGTCGAAGTCAGCCGGATCGTCCGCCGTTTGAATCCTCCTCCGAGATCCGTCGTTCCCGCGTCCTCATACTCGCTACCAGCTAGCGGAGTCCACGGCCCAGCCAGTCCGGCCGATGCCTCGATCATATAATCCAAGGCAGGCGCGGAACCATCCAGCCGCACGAGATACGACAAGAGCAGGTGCTGGTTCTCCTCCGCCGCTGCGCTGATGAGCGCCGGACCGCTATCCGCAACCGCCGGATCGGTGCCGCGGGCGAATTCCTCCAAATTGGTCATACCGTCGCCATCGGGATCGGCATCCTCACCCCAGACAGTCGCCTCGGTCTCCGAGGTCAGCGGCGCAAAGGCCTCTTCGGTCCAGTCGTCGTAAGCCGAAGGAGCCACAACCGTCACTTGCACGAGAATCTCATCCGTCCCCCCTTGCCCATCGCTGACCCGCAGCCGGAACGAATCCGCACCGAGGTAGCCGTCCGCCGGCTGATAGGAAATCTCGGGCGAAGCCCCCGTGGCAGGAGCAACAATCACTGCCGTCCCGTGGAGTGCCGCAGTCGATACCGTCCAGGAAAGAGGATCGTTGTCAGCATCTGTCGCCGAGACCGTCAATTGGAACGCGCCCGGATAGCCATCGCGCGACATCTCAACGGCGACCGAGTCTCCTTGGACAATCACCGGCACCACATTCGGCGGCGGATCAATGGTCACATTCACCATGATCGTATCCGTCCCGCCTTCGCCGTCCGATACCCGTACGACAAACGAATCCGTACCTGTGTAACTAGTCACCGGAAGGTAGCTCAGCGCCACCGTGCCACCGCTCGCAGGAGCGACGATACCCGCCGTGCCATGCGTTGCTTGAGTGAAGACCGACCACGTCAGAGCGTCGCCATTCGAATCGGTCGCCGACACCGACTGCTGGAAAGCGGTCGGGCTGCCATCCCGTGACATCGTCACCGACACCGAGTCTCCTTGCGCAATCACCGGCTCCACATTCGGCGGCGGCTGGATGGTCACATTCACCGTGATCGTGTCAGTCCCGCCTTGCCCGTCCGACACGCGAACGACAAACGAATCCGTACCCGTGTAGCCACTCAAAGGCGCATAGCTGAGCGCCACCGCGCCTCCGGTCGCAGGGGCAATCACTCCCGCCGTGCCATGCGTGGCCTGCGTGAAAATCGACCAAGCTAGTGGATCGCTGTTAGAATCAGTCGCATTCAGGCTGCGACTGAAGGCTGTCGGCGAACCATCGCGCGACATGGTCACCGCTACGGCGTCGCCCTCCGCAATCACCGGCGCCACATTCGGCGGCGGCTGGATGGTAAGATTCACCGTAATCGTGTCCGTCCCTCCTTGCCCATCCGAGACGCGGACAATGAACGAATCCGTCCCCGTATAGCCGCTCACAGGAACATAGCTGAGCGCCACCGTTCCACCCGTCGCCGGAGCCACCACGCCGGCCGTGCCGTGCGCCGCCTGAGTGGAAATCGACCACGTCAGCGAATTACCATCAGCATCGGTGGCGTTCAGGCTGCGACTGAAGGCCGTCGGCGAGCCATCGCGTGACATCGTCACGGCCACCGAGTCCCCTTGCGTGATCACCGGCGCTGTATTCGGCGGCGGCTCGATCGTGAGATTCACCGTGATGGTATCCGTACCACCTTGACCATCGGCCACCCGCACGACGAACGAGTCGGACCCCGTGTAGTTGGTCGTAGGCGTGTAGCTGAGCGCCACCGTGCCACCGGTCGCCGGAGCGACGACTCCAGCCGTGCCGTGCGCCGCCGCGGTGGAAATGGTCCACGTCAGAGGATCACTGTCGGCATCCGTTGCAGTCAGGCTGCGGCTGAAAGCAGTCGGCGTGTTGTTCCGCGAAAGGGTGACCGCCACCGAAGTCCCCGCAGTGATCACCGGCGGCTCGTTCGTCGGAATCAGGAACGCCCGCATCACCGCCATGTGCTGCATGCCAGTAGCCCCGCTATCGCCCGACTGGACTGGCGAGACGGCAGACAGCGGCGTGTAGTCGCGGCTATCGAAAACCAGTCCGTTCGTGTGCGTGTTCGGCGAGATCACCAGCGGCGTCGACAACGCGGCGAGGCTCGAACTCGGCATCACCCAGTCATACGGGCTGCTCTGGCCGGCGTTCGTGTTCGTGTTGCCCGATTGATCCGCCGGCCACGGTGCCGTCGTGACGACAGTGGAAGCCAGCGCCGTCACGCACGACTCCGTGCGGCTGTAGGTATTGAAATCGCCACCGATCACCACGTGATCCGTCGCCTTCTTTTCCGCCGCGATGTAGCCAGCCAGCTGCTGAGCCTCGGTTTGGCGACGGCTCGCGCTGTCGCTGGAGGACTTGAGGTGGACGCTGACGGCCAACAGGTTCATGTCGCCAGGCAGGTCGATCCGCGCCCAGACGAACTCCCGGTCGGTCAGGTCCGAGATGTCCCACACACCCGACGCCAGAATCGGATAACGGCTCACGATCCCGTTCGGGATGTTCTTCCCGCTTTCCACAAAGTAGGAGAAGGTGCTGCCGAAATACGCATTCACCCACGCGCGGTATTCGGCAGCGCTATTACCGCCGACGTTCATCTCCTGCACCAGCGCCACATCAGGATTCAGGCCATCGAAAATCCGGTTCCCGTGCCCGGCGTCATAGGACTGGTTGTTCCCGCTGGAAATGTTCGCGGCCATGATCCGCACCACCTCGTCCGCCGGAGCGAGGGCAGTAAAGAGCGCGAAAAACAGGGATGAGAGCGATACCAGCCGGGCAAACACGCGCCGAACAAGCACCATCAGGGCCAATCGCTCAATTCACGATCTCGTGAAACTACTGACACTAAGGAAAACTACTGACACGAGTTTCCCCTTCCATGTTGCAAGATGCAGCATGGAAGCCGCGGTAACCCTCCATCCGGCCTCTCTCACAGGATTGGCAGGGAACAAAGCCCCCACAAAAGCATCCCATGAAGCCCATCGCCCTCTTCGCTTCCATCGCCCTGGCGTTACTCGGCTCCGCGGCGGCAGAGCCCGTTCCCACCCGGAATCCCTTCGCCGACCACGGCCCGCTCCAAGTGAATGGGACCCACCTTTGCGACAAAACCGGCCAGCCCATCCAGCTCCGCGGCATGAGCACCCACGGCCTGCAATGGTACGGCTGGGGCAAATCCCTCACCCCCGCCGCGCTCGATGCCCTCGTCACCGATTGGGGTGCCGACATCCTCCGCGTCTCGCTCTACGTCCAGGAAGGCGGCTACGAGAAGAACCCGAAGAAGTTCATCGAGCAGGTCGACACCATCGTCGAGGAAGCCACCAAGCGCGGGCTCTACGTCCTGATCGATTGGCACATGCTCGATCCCGGCGATCCCATGCACAATCTCGACCGGGCCAAGGAGTACTTCACCCACATCGTCCAGCGCCACGGCAACAAGGCCAACCTCCTCTACGAGATCGCCAACGAACCGAACGGCAAATACCTCGCTGGCGATGGCAAGAAGCGCCCCGTGGATTGGGCCCGTATCAAGGACTACGCGCAGCAAGTCATCCCCGTGATTCGCGACGGCGCTCCTAACAGCGTCATCATCGTCGGCACCCCGGACTGGTCCTCGCTCGGCGTTTCCGGAGATCGCGGGCCGGAGGAAATCTATCAGAGCCCGCTGGCCGGGAAGAACTTCATGTACACCTTCCACTTCTACGCCGCCGACCACGGCGACGATTACCGGAAGGCCTTGGACAAGGCATCTGACAAGCTCCCCATCTTCGTCACCGAATGGGGCTCGCAGGAAGCCTCCGGAGACGGCCCGAATGATTTCAAGAGCGCCCAAGCCTACATCGACCTGATGGCCAAAAAGAAAATCAGCTGGATCAACTGGAACTACTCCGATGACGAACGCTCCGGCGCCGTCTTTCTCCCCGGCACCTGCCCGAAAGGCCCATGGACCGGCACTACGCTCAAGGAGTCGGGCAAGTGGGTGCAGACCAAGATGCTGGAGACGCGGTAACAACCCCGTCCCCATGATCATGCAAGCGGCGATGGGCTATCCCGGAGTCGGCACCTCAAACCACGGGATGCCCGGGATTGTCGGACCACCCTCATCGGTCGCCAGCCGGAAATGGACATGGTAGTGAATCGCCCCGGGGCGAAGAAGGGCAAACTGCGCGCTCTTCCAGCGGAACATTTGCGTCACGGTCACAACGTAGCTCCCTGCCGCAAGTTCGAACAGGGAATCGTCATAGGAGTGCCCGGACGTAATCACTGGGTGTGACCACATTTCCGGGCTATCGAGGGCCATTCTCAAGTTTCCAGCCGAGGTGAGACAGACCTTTCCGGGAGAATCGAACCTCGCGGAAAAAGAACGCGGATAGGAGTCGAAATCCGGATGCCGCTCGTCAGACACCAGCACCGAGAAGGTCTCTTGCGGGCATCCCCAGAAAACAGCCTGATGCTGGGACATGAGCTGGCAAACAGTCGACAAGTCATACCACTCTTCCAAATACCGCTCGTGACCAGTGAGTTCTGACATCACCACCGTCCGCGAGGAAGGCGCACCGGGAGCCGGACAGGCGATGATCCCGATGAACATGGCCTTCCCCGACGAAATCTCGAAAAGGGTTCCTGGATAATTCGAGGGCAACGGCGCACGGAGCCTTGGCACAAAGCCCTCCAATCCGGGAAGCGCGGGAAACTCTTCTGGCATCTCAGTATCCCCGATCAAAACAGACCCGCAAGGACCGCGCAAGCTGGCTACCTCACCTGCTGACACGCCTTTTCCCTTGCCACGGCAAGGCCTGGCGATTTTTTCAGACGCACGCCACCCGCGGTGTCGCTCCGCGACACGTCCATTAGAGACCCTATCCTGACTCCCATGATCGAAGTCGAGAATCTGTCCAAACAGTTCGGCAAAAAAACGGCCGTCGATGCCCTCTCCTTTTCCGTGCGGAAAGGCGAAGTGCTCGGTTTCCTCGGACCTAACGGTGCCGGCAAGTCCACCACCATGCGCATGGTCACGGGGTTCCTCCCGCCAAGCTCCGGCGATGCCAAGATCTGCGGCCACTCCATCGTCGACCAGCCGAATGAGGCCAAAAAGAAAGTCGGCTACCTGCCAGAGTCCGCACCACTTTATAACGACATGACCGTCAGTGGATTCCTGCGCTTCTGCGCGGACGTCCGCGGCCTCCGTGGCAATACCAAGAAGGATTCGGTGGAGCGCGCGATCGAGACCTGCTTCCTCCAGAGCGTCGCCTTCCAGTCCATCGACACCTTGTCAAAGGGTTACCGCCACCGCACCTGTCTCGCTCAGGCACTCCTCCACGACCCGGAAGTGCTGATCCTGGACGAGCCGACCGACGGCCTGGACCCGAACCAGAAGCACGAGGTCCGCCAGCTCATCAAGCGGCTCGGCGAAACCAAGGCGATTCTCTTCTCCACCCACATCCTCGAAGAGGTCGAGGCCTCCTGCACCCGCGCCGTCATCGTGGACCGCGGCAAGATCGTCGTCGACGGCACCCCGGCCGAGCTCATCGCCAAGGGCAAGGGCTCTCTGACCGACCTGTTCCGCAAGGTCACCACCCTCGACACCGCCGCCTGAAGCCAACTCCGGACCTTCCTTTTTCCCATGAACACCTGGACCATCTTCAAGCGAGAGCTTTCCAGTTACTTTAGCCAGCCGACAGCCTACGCGATCATCGTCGTGTTCCTGCTGCTGTCCCTCGGCTTCACCTTCACCTTCGGGAACTTCATGCGCGTGGGCGATGCCTCGCTGGAGTACTCCTTCTTCTTCTGGCATCCGTGGATCTTCATGGTGCTGGTGCCAGCCGTCGGCATGAAGCTGTGGTCGGATGAGCAACGCACCGGCACCATCGAGCTGCTGGGCACCTTCCCGATCTCGGTATGGAGCGCCATCTTCGGCAAGTACCTCGCCTCCTGCGTGGTCTGGCTGGTGGCGCTGCTGCTGACCTTCCCGATCGTGATCACCGTCAATTGGCTCGGCGACCCGGACAATGGCGTGATCTTCGCCGGCTACCTCGGCAGCTTCTTCGTCTGTTGCACCTTCCTGGCGGTCACCATGCTGGCATCCGCCTGCACCCGTGACCAGGTCGTCTGCCTCATCGTCGCCGTCGTCCTCTGCGTGGTCATGGTCCTCTGCGGCTACGACGACTTCGTCCGCGAAGTCGGCAAGGCCACCTCGGACAACGTCGGCAGCGGGCTCGCCTCCATCGGCGTGTGGGATCACTTCCGCTCGCTGAGCCGCGGCGCCTTCCGCCTGCAGGATGCCGTCTGGTTCGGCTCCATCATCATCACCTCGCTGCTGGGCACCAGCGCGATCCTCTCCGCCAAGCGCGCCTGAACCTCTTTCCCTTCACTGATCCATGAGCAAAGAAGCAAAGACCGTCCATCCGATGGCACGTGCGGTTCTCGCGATCACGGCCCTCGGCGTCATCGTCGTCTCGGCCAATCTCCTGATCTCCTCGCTGGGCGTTGGCCACAAGAACGCCGACTTCACCGCAGACAAGGTCCACACCCTGTCCGAAGGCACCCGCGGCATTCTCAAGGAACTCGGAGCCCCCGTCACCATCCGCTACTACGCCACCCGTAGTTCGGAATACATGCCGGAAGACCTGAAGCTCCACATGCGCCGCGTCGATGACCTGCTGGCGGAATACCAGAATCTCTCCGGCGGCAAGCTGCGCGTCGAGCAACTGGATCCCCAGCCCGACACCGATGCCGAGGACGCCGCCAATCTCGACGGCATCCGCGGCCAGCGCATGGACGACCAGAACCTCTACTTCGGTCTGGCCGTCTCCTGCATCGACCGCACGTCGACCATTCCCTTCATCGACCCGAGCCAGGAGACCATGCTCGAGTATGAGATTTCCAAGGCGATCTCGGAAGTGTCCCGCGCCACCAAGCCGGTCATCGGCCTGATGTCCGGCCTGCCCATCGCCGGCGAACCGCAGAACCCGATGGCGATGATGCAGG
The DNA here is from genome assembly GCF_038066715.1 of Luteolibacter sp. Y139. Taxonomy (NCBI): domain Bacteria; kingdom Pseudomonadati; phylum Verrucomicrobiota; class Verrucomicrobiia; order Verrucomicrobiales; family Verrucomicrobiaceae; genus Neoluteolibacter; species Neoluteolibacter soli. The sequence continues at coordinate 276,392 of NZ_JBBUKT010000001.1, forward strand.
GCCAGCAGGGCGCCCAGCCGTGGGTCGCCTACTCGCAGCTCGCGCAGTCCTACGAGGTGAAGAACCTCACCATGACCCCTGAGAAGATCGATCCGAGCATCGACGTCCTGCTCGTGTTCCATCCGGCGGGCATCACTCCGGAAGCGGAGTTCGCCATCGACCAGTACGTGCTGCAGGGCGGCACCGTGGTGGCCTGCCTCGACCCGATGTCCGTGGCCGCGCAGATGACCGACCGCGGCAACCCGATGACCGGTGGCGGCGGTGCTCCCACATCCTCCACGCTCCCGACCTTGCTCGGTGCTTGGGGTGTCTCGATGGCCAGCCAGGTGGTGGGCGACTTGAACTACCAGACCACCATGAGTGGCAACCGGCCCGCCGTGTCGGTGCTCACCGTTCCCCAGGCGGGCATGCCCCAGCGGGACAAGGACGTGATCACGAAGAACATCAGCAGCCTGGTGTTCTTCCTGCCAGGTGGCTTTACCAAGACCGGCAGCGCCGGCGTGGCGATCACCTCGCTCGTGAAGTCCTCCGACAAGTCCGGCCTCGTCGATTCCGCGAAAGCCGCCCAACTCGATCCGAACCTCGCACGCACCATCAAGGACACGAAGTCCTATGACCTCGTGATGCACCTCAAGGGCAACTTCAAGACCGCCTTCCCGAAGGGCAAGCCCGGCACCGAAGAACCGAAGCCTGAGGAGAAAAAGGACGAGGCCAAGGACGGAGAAAAGAAGGACGAGAAGAAGGAGGAAAAACCAGCCGCCCTCACCGAGGCGACCAAGGAAGGCAACGTCTTCCTGATCTCCGACATCGACATCTTCTTCGATCAGTTCGCCTACCGTGTCCAGCGCTTCGGCAACATGCAGATGGCGCAGCCGATCAACGGCAACTCGTCGCTGCTCTTCAACATCGTCGACCAGGCCGCGTCCTCCACCCACCTGATCGGCGCCCGCAGCCGCGCGGCGATCGCCCGTCCCTTCACCAAGATCAAGGACCTCGAAACCGCGTTCACCACGAACTACGGCGCGAAGATGGAGGAGAAGCAGAAGGAACTCGATAAGGTCAGCGAGGACATCAACAAGCTGGTCCAACAGCGTGCGCAGGGCGACCGCGTGTTCATGGACTCCGACCTGGAAGCGAAGATCCGCGAGGGCCGCGCCCAGCAAGTGAGCGCCCGCAAGGAACTCCGCGACATGGAAAAGGACCTGAAACGCGAGAAGGACAAGATCTCGGGCAAGGCCACGCTCTACAACGTCGCCGCCATGCCGCTGCTGGTCATCCTGATCGGGCTGGGGCTGTTCATCAAACGCCGCACCTCCACCCGCGCCCGCTAATCCACCATCTCACCTTTACCCACTCCAGCCATGAACAAACGCCAAGTCGTTGTCCTCTGGATCGTCGCCATCGTCCTTGCCACCGCCGCGTTCTTCGCGCGCTCGGGCAAGTCGAAGGGCTTCGAGAGCAAGACTGAACGCAGCCGCAGCCAGACCGTGCTCGCCGATTTCGCCGCCGACCAGGTGGCGAAGATCAAGGTGAGCTCCGGTGAAAACACCACCACGCTCGTCCGCAAGGACGGCAAGTGGTCCGTCGAAGAGCGCGGCGGTTATCCTGCCAAGACCACCGCCGTGAACGAATTCCTGCGCTCGCTCGCGGAGGTGAAAGTCATCGAAGGTGTGGAAGCCGCGCCCTCGTTCGCGCCACGCTTCGGCATGGACCCGGGTTCTTCCAAGCCGGAGGAACGCGGCGTCGAAGCCGTGCTGTCGAATGATGCCGGCACCGAACTCGCCCACGTCACCCTCGGCAAGAATCTGCAAGCCGCCGGTGAAGACCCGATGGCCGCCATGATGGGTGGCGGTGGTGGTTCCACCGGCCGCTTCCTCCGCAATCACGCCGACCAATCCGGTGTCTACAAGGTGAGCGAGATGTTCTCCGCCCTGAGCCCGGAGCCGAAGAGCTGGCTCAATGACGAATTCGTGAAGGTCGAGAAGATCAAGAGCGTCTCCGTCAGCGACAAGGGCCAGCCCGACAAGATCAACTGGAAGGTCACCCGTGCCGACGAGAATGCCGACTTCACCATCGACTCACCGAAGCCCGGCGAAAGCGTCGACAGCACCGCCGGCAACGGACTGAAGAGCCTCTTCTCCTACGCCCGCTTCGAGGACGTGATGCCCGCCGACAAGGCCGGCGAGGCTTCCAAGCCCGCGGAGAAGATCACCGCGAAGATCGAGACCTTCGAAGGCTTCACTTACACCATCACCCTCGAGCCCGCCGAAGCCGAGAAGCCGAAGGAGCCCGCCCAGCCCGATGCCCCGGCCCCTGAAGCAAACTACCTGATGACCGTGAACGTGGAGGCCACCCTGCCCACCGAGCGCAAGAAGGAGGAGAAGGAGTCCGAGGAAGACGCCAAGACCAAGGACAAGGCTTTCGCCGACCGCAAGACCGAGCTCGAGAAGCGCCTCGCCGCCGAAAAGGCCATGGCCGGCAAGGTCTTCAAGGTCACCAAATACACCGTGGATCCATTGCTCAAGCTGCGCTCGGAAGTCGCTCCGCAGCAGGCTGCTCCCGGAGGCCCCGCCAAAGGCCCGGGACCAGCAGGCACCAGCATGGTGCTGCCGGGTGAAGGTGGTGCCATGACCCCGCCGGTGCAGGTCCCTCCCATGCCCCCCCGCCGCAAGCCGGTGGAAGCAGTCACCCCGCCGATCGCCATCCCGCCACTTGAGGAAGGCGAGCAAGCAACCCCGCAGCCTCCCAAGGAGGAAAAACCCTCCGAAACAAAGCCTCCGGAGGAAAAACCCGCGGAGGAGAACAAGGGACAATAACTTCCAAATCAACAAAAAGGGCGGCCGCGAGGCCGCCCTTCTTGTTTCCGGCCTCTCAGCCAGATTTGATAGAGGCAGCCAGTTCTTCAGCGCCAACGGCGCGAAAGCCCTTAGCCCAGCCCATCGGGCTGGGTCATCGGTGCATTTTCCAAGAAGGGCTGAAGGCCCGGCAGACGGCAAAATCGCCGCACTGGCTTCAGAAGCTTTCCCTTTTTCCCGTTTCCCTAGGCATACGGGAAAAAAGGAATCCAGCGGCAGCCCCCAAAGGTCACCCCAAATACTCCTCGAACCAGTCCGCGATCGAAGAAACGACCTGCGGGTACGAGGACTCGTCGAAGGAATGCTCGGCACCCTTGATCTCGATCAAGCGCTTCGGCTCCTCCGCCGTATCATAGGCATCCCGGCTGTCTTCCGGCAGCACCACATCATCCGCAGTGCCGTGGATCAGAAGCCACGGGACGCTCACCTGACCCACCTCGTCGAAAAGGTCGCCGATCGCGCAGAAATCATCGACGTGCTTCTGGGACAGCGGCGCCTCGGAATTGTCCCACATGAAGCCCTTGTCGGGGATCACATTCCCGAACTCGCGCTCATAGAAGGCCTCGGTCCGCACCATTCCTGCCAAGGAAACCAGCACGCGGATGCGCGGGTCTTCCGCAGCCACCGTGACGCCCACGGCACCGCCCATGCTGTGTCCGATGTAGGCCACCTTCAGCCCGGACGGCAGCGCTTCGAGGATATCCCGCAAGTCGCGGCTTTCCTTCGTGATGGTCGCGTGGCGGAAGTCCCCTTCCGAGCTTCCGTTGCCTGACCAGGAGATCCGGAGGCAGGGCCAGCCGCGGGCGGCGAGTCCTTCAGCGACCGCGATCAGCAGCGGCCGGTCCTTGTTTCCCGTCACGCCGTGACCTAGCAGGACGAGAACGTCCTCGCGGTTGCCGGGGTGAAAAGCGGTGTCGAGCTTCTCGCCGACGCGGTTGCGGAATTCAGGAAGATCCATCGGAAAATGCTGGGCTCAATGAACCGTGCGGCCCGGAAAGGTCAACTCCGCCACGCCGGACTTGTCGAGTTCTCCGAGCCCGAGCTCGACCATCCGGTGGTATTGCGCCTCGGTGGCGAGCGACAACGGCGTGTTCACACCGGCCTCGGCGGCGAGGGCGTTGGCGATGCCGCTGTCCTTGCAGGCATGGGCAGCGGAGAAGAAGCAATCGTGCTCGCGGGCGATCATGTCGTCCCCATCGGTCTCCAGCACCCGGGAGTTCGCCCCGGTCTGGGAAAAGACCTCCTTCAGCATCGCAAGGTCGAGCCCGAGCGCGGCCCCGAGGCCCAATCCCTCGGCGAGACCGGCGGTGTTGATGTTCATCACCATGTTCACCAGTGCCTTCACCTTCGCCGCCTTGCCGGTGCCGCCCACATGGCGCAGCGAGGATGACAGATCCTTGAGAATCGGTTCCACCTTGGCGTAGGTCTCCGCCGAGCCACCCACCATCAGATAGAGCGTGCCCTGCCGTGCCTGCGTGATCGAGGACGCCATGCAGGCTTCCAGCGCGGTCGCACCCACCGCTTGGCAGGCAGCGTCCACCTCCTCATGCACCGCCGGGCTGATCGTGGCGCAGTTGATGAAGGTCTTGCCGCCCGCATCGGTCAGCAGCGAATCCCCTTCCGGGGCGAAGATCCCATGCATCGCGGCGTCATCGGTCACCACCGTGAGGATCACATCCGCGGCAGCCGTCACCTGGGCGAGCGTCGCCGGAGCCGTGCAGCCAAGTTCGGCGGCGAGGTCCTGAGCCAGCTTCGGGAAGACATCGAAGACCGCCGTGACCGGATACCCCTGATCCTTCAGGCGACGCGCCATATTCGCTCCCATGCGGCCGGTTCCGACGACTCCGATGCGTGCTTTCGACATGAGGCAAAAGTTGGCCCAGTCCCCGGGACCTGTCCACCACCGCCCGCTTTCCCGGAAAAATCCTGTCTTTTTCCGCCGGGTTGCAAAACATCCCCGCCACTCGGACGTTTCACCTGTCCTGCAATTAACGCCAAACCCATGCAACGCACCGCATACCTCGCCTTGCTGCTCTCCGCCGCACCGATGCTTGCCCACGCCGACCCGCTCAGCCAGGCGGATCGGGAGGCCCTCATCGAGAAACTCGAAAACCTCCGCGAAAACGCCAAGGAGAAGGCCATGGGCCGGATCGGCACCGCCATGAGCGCCTACAAGGCGGCGATGGGAAGCGATGAGGCAGCTGTCGAGTTCTACCTGAAGTGCGTGGAAAAGGTCGAATTCGAGGACCAGAAGAAGAGCGCCCAGGACTTCCGCGAATGGAAGCGCCGCCAGGAAGACCAACTGAAGCAGGACGGCCTCGGCCGCTGCCTGCGCCACCAGCTCCGCTGGCTGGTGCTCACGCTCGAAGCCGCGGAAGCACAGGGCAATTTGAAGGATCTCGCTCCGAAGGCCAGCGCCGCGCTGGATGACATTTTCAACTCTCCCGACCAGTTCGGTGGCAACGTCGGCCCTCTCCGCGAACCGGTGACCAACACCGTCTTCGCCCGCGCCTACAACATCGGCGGCGCCAAGGTCGAAAACTGGCCGCTCTCGCCGCTGGAAATCCCCGCCATCTTCAATCAGGTCCTCTTCCCACCCCTTCGTGCCACCGGCAAGCTCGATGCCCTGCGCGAGCAATGGCAGCGCCGCATCCGCTACGAAGGCGTCATGCACAAGGAGTGGGGTGGCGGCGGTCGTGGCGGTGAAAACCGCGGCGGTGGCCGTCCCGGAGAAGGCCGCGGCGGCGAAAACCGCGGTGGCGGCGGTCACGCCGAAGACCACTCGGCCGAATACGAAAAGTTCGTCAACGAGACCCTGCCCGACCTGAAGTGGCAGATGGAGGAGGACATGTACAAGTCCGGCGACCAGCAGCGCGCCGCGGTCAACATGCTCGCCCACATCGAGAACAATCTGACCCATCCCAAGGCCCGCGACTGGGCGGAGCGCTTCAAGACGCTCATCGAGCCGCCGAAGGCTGAGGCTACGCCCAAGGAGACCGCGGACAAGACCGGCCCCTGACCCGTACTTTCAGCGCGGGTCGCCGAATTGCGTCACCGGGGCAATTCCGATTGTCCCGGCCGCAACATCCCGGTTGTTTTACCGGTAATCGTCCCCGCCATGAAAGCCATCGTCCTCAGCCTCGCCTTTGCCGCCACCGCCTTCGCCGCGGATCCTCCGACTCCACCGGTACTGGCCATCGGTTCGCCGGTGCCGGATTTCGAGTTGCCGGGGATCGACGGCCAGAAGCACAAGCTCGCCGAATACGCCGGCGCGAAGGTGCTGTGCCTGATCTTCACCTGCAACCACTGCCCGGATGCGATCGCCGCCGCGCCGCGGATGGAGCAGATCTACAAGGACTATAAGGACAAGGGCGTCGCTGTGGTGGCGATCAACAGCAGCAGCCCGCTCGGCCTGACGCCGGACGAACTTGGCTACGGCGCGCATGGCGACTCGTTCGAAGAGATGCCCCTTTTCGCCAAGGATAGTGGCTGGACCATGCCCTACCTCTATGACGGCGAGACCCAGACGCTCAGCTCCGCCGTGGGTGCCCAGTCCACCCCGCACGCGTTTGTCTTCGGCCAGGATCGCAAGCTCGCCTACACCGGCCGCCTCGATGATGCCCAGCGCAAGAAGGGCCCCGTCGAGAAAAGCTACCTGCGGGATGCGCTGGATGCCGTGCTCGCCGGCCAGCCGGTGAAGGAGCCGGTCACCCGCTCCTTCGGCTGCTCCACCAAGTGGCTCTGGAAACAAGCGTGGCGTGAAAAGGACCAGAAGGCATGGGAAGCCAAGCCGGTGACGATCGAGAAGCTCGACGTGGAAACCGCCCAGAAGCTCCGCGCCAACGGCTCCGGCAATGTCCGTCTGATCAATTTCTGGTCCACCACCTGCGGACCCTGCGTCGCCGAGTTCCCCGCCCTGGTCGACGCCTACCGCCGCTTCCAAAACCGCTCGTTCGACTTCGTGAGCATCTCGCTCGATCCCGTCAGCGATGAGGCGAAGGCGCTGAAGTTCCTCGAAAAGCAGCACCTCGCGTTGTCGGACCGGACCAAGGAGTCGGTCGAAAAGGACGGCCGCAAGACCAACAACTACCTCTTTTCCGGCGACAATCCGGACAAGCTGGCGGAAGCCATCGACAAGGAGTGGACCGGTGCCCAGCCGCACTCGGTGCTCCTCTCGCCAAAGGGTGAAATCGTCTGGCGCCATACCGGAGCCGTCGATCCCGTCGAGCTGCGCCGCGAGATCGTGAAAGCGATGGAAGGAATGCCGTAAACCCTTTCCGTGCCGCCGACGTTTCCCGTTGCTGCTCCGTTAGGGGCCGCGTTTCGTTTCCCTTGAGATCTGAGATCCCACCCATGAAATCCAATTCCATCCTGCCCATCCTGTTTGGTGCCGGCCTGACCGCCGCGCTTATTTCCGCCGCCTCCGCCGGGGAGGGCTACAAGGACACCCCGCTTATCCCGGGCTCGAAGTGGCACGTGCACGATCCGGATCGTCCGAAGCCGCCGATTGTCACCCCGGGCAAGCAGTTCGACCAGATGGCCGACGCGCCGTCCGACGCCGTGGTCCTCTTCAACGGCAAGGACTTCTCCAAGTGGGTCGGCGAAAAGGGCGACGTGCAGTGGAAGATCGAGAACGGCTATGCCGAGACCACCCACACCGGCCGCATCCACACCAAGGACGAGTTCGGCGACTTCCAGCTCCACATCGAATTCGCCACCCCGGCCAAGGTCGAAGGCAATGGCCAGGGCCGTGGCAACAACGGCGTGAACATCTACGGCAAGTATGAGGTCCAGGTGCTCGATTCCTACAACAACGACACCTACGCCGACGGCCAGGCCTCCGCGATCTACGGCCAGACCCCGCCGATGGTAAATGCCTCCCGCCCGCCGGGCGAATGGCAGACCTACGATATCATCTTCGAAGGCCCGCGCTGGGATGCCTCCGGCAAGCTCCTGAAGAAGGCCTACCTCACGGTGCTCCACAACGGCCTCATCGTTCACAATCGCCGCGAACTGCACGGCGATACCCGCTACCGCGCCGTCGGCAACTACGATACCCCGCAGCCGCCGAAGGGCTTCATCGAGCTCTACGAACACGGCAATCCGGTCCGCTTCCGCAATATCTGGATCCGCGAGATCAAGATCCCGACTCCCGAGGATCTCGGCATGGTCCCGGACGCGAAGTAACGGCAAATACGGGATTTCCCTATCTCCGAACCCTTGGAACCCCGGATTTTCCGGGGTTCTTTTGTGACAAGGATGACATCGGGGTTGCGGGTTGGGGGACTTTGTGAAAAATTTCACAAGCCCAAGCGCTATGAGCATGACCACCGTCCCACAGGGCCGCAGCGAGCGGTTTCCCTTCGAACTTGTCCGGCCCCAGTTGGAAAAGGTGGAAGCCTCCATCCGCGATCAGGTCCGCGCCTTCGATCCGGCGGTGGAGCCGTATGTCAGTTATGTTTGCAATACCTCGGGCAAGCGCATCCGCCCTGCCCTCTCGGTCCTGACCGGCGGCGCCCTCGGCGGCGTCGAAGAGAATCACCTCAAGATCGGCGTCATCCTGGAGCTGATCCACATGGCGACGCTGGTGCACGATGACATCATCGACGGTGCCGTCACCCGCCGCATGATCCCGACCGCCAATGCCAAGTGGGGCGCAGGCCTCTCGGTGCTGCTCGGCGATGCCCTGTTCTCGCACGCGCTGCACCTCGCGACCGAGTTCGAGAACATCTCGATCTGCCGCAAGGTCGGCCACGCCTCGCGCGAGGTCTGCCAAGGCGAGATCATTCAGACCCAGCGCCGCTGGGACCTCACGCTGACCAAGGCCGACTATTTCCGGATCATCGAAATGAAGACCGGCGCGCTCTTCGCTGCCGCCACCGGCATCGCCGCCGCACTGTCGGGAGCCGATGCCGAGACCGAAGCCCGCATGTTCGACTACGGCATGAAGCTGGGCACCGCCTACCAGATCTACGACGACTGCCTCGACCTCGTCGGCAGCGAGGAAGACGTCGGCAAGACGCTCCGCACCGACCTTGAGAAGGGCAAGCTGACCCTGCCGATCCTCAACCTGCTCGAAAGCGCCAGCGAGTCGCAGCGCGCCAAGCTGAACAAGCGCATCATCGATCAGGAGGCGCTCGACCTGCCAGTGCTCGTCGGCATCGCCGAATACGAAGGCGCCATCGAGTCGGCAGTCGACACCGCTGCCAACATGCTCGGCACCTGCCGCGACCACCTCATCGGCCTGCCCGGCAGCGAACACGTGGATGCGCTGGAGCAGATCACGTGGTTCCTCGCCGCGCTGCTCGAGAAGTGCCGCCGCTAATCGAGCGTCTCCGTGTCCCAAAGGGACTTCACAATAAAGCCCCGGGTTGCGAGGCACGAGCTACCCGGGGTAGTCGTCGAAAGATGATTCTACCTCGAAGAGGTTGAAGAACGAAGCGACCACGAGGCCTCGCCTCCGTTCCGGTAGCGCCAGCCTCCATCACTTCTCCAAGGACTTTGCGTATTCCCCAGGCAGCATGAAGGTCCAGCCTTCCGCCTTCAGGAATTCAATGATGGAGGCGAACTCCCCAAACCCTTCTTCGGCAAATGCGCCCGGATGGAACTGAAGGGCGCAGAATGCGAAGGAAGGGTCCGCCATCCTCCTCTGATACACCTCCTTGAACTTGGCGAAATTCGGCTTTCCCGTGCCATCGTTTTCGCCGGGCATCGTCATCAGGAGCAGGGTCTTACCCTTCAGCTCCTTCGCCGGCTCGGCCTGAGGCCAGCAGAAGAACATCTTCAGTTCCGGGATTTCATTGAGAGCTTTCGCGGTGTCCGCATCCACCTCATTGAAGGGACTGCCGAACGCCACGAAGGGTTTCCCTAGGGCTGCCTTCGCGGCATCCTGGGTCTTCACCAAATGATCCCGCTGCTGGGCGAAACCCGTGCCGTTGAATTCGGACTTGTGCTTCCCCTCTTCATCCCACCGCCGGTGATCCCATCCGTGGTGCCAATATTCCACCTTCCCGGTGGCTTCCCACTTCTTCAGCCACTCGTCGTATTTCTCATCCTGCTTCTCGAAGGAGTTGCCGATGACGCCTGCAGAGACGGGAACGCCATGCTCTTCCGCGAGCTTGAAAAATCGGTCCCACTTCGGATCTACTTCCCTCACATCGTCCGCCTTGATGATGGCGATCCGCTTGGTCTGCGCTGAGACGGGAAGCGCCAGTGCGGCGAGGGATAGCAGGAGGAATTTCTTCATGTCGGATGGCTACCCAAAGGAAGACTGTTCGCCGCTTGAGGGTATTTCAGTTCAGGTCAAGAGGAGCTGAACTTTTGATCCACTCATGGAAACAAGGAGGAGCCGGCGGACTTTTTCGTATCGAACGCCTCAATGGAAACCGAAGCACCGCCTTCTTAAAAAACTCCCTTCACTTCTCGCGACCATTCAGACCATCTACTAAATATAGCGTAGTTTTTCGATTGATCCACCCACGGGTGGAAATTACGGTCTCTGTCATCGTTTTTCGACCCTATGCGGTGTGTGCAATGCGGATCATTCAAGGACAAGGTGCTCGACTCGCGGATGTCGAAGGACGGCACCACCATCCGCCGCCGCCGCGAATGCCTCGGATGCAACTACCGCTACACCACCTACGAGCAGATCGAGCGCACCGAGCTCCGCGTGGTGAAGCGCGATGGCGCACGCGAGGCGGTCAATCGCGAGAAAATCATGAGTGGCTTGGTCAAGGCCTGCGAGAAGCGCCCCGTCTCGATGGACCGCCTCGACCGCGCCGTTGACGAAATCCTCACCGAACTCCACCAAGACCACGTCTCAGAAGTGCCATCATCCGTCATCGGTGCCAAGGTGATGGACAAGCTCCACCAGATCGATCCCGTCGCCTACGTCCGCTACGTTTCCGTCTATCGACAGTTCGAAGACGTCGGCGAATTCATCCGTGAAATCCAAGCTCTGGAACGCCGCCCCTCCCGCGATCCCATGCAACGCCGTCTCTTCAAAGACTGACCATCCGTTTTCCCGCCCTGCTGTTACACCCCAAACCCCGCGCACACCCGCTCTACCCTTGATTCGCACCAACCGTGATTTCGCTCATCGGTAATCGCCCGGCCATCCAGGTCGGTCGTCATCAAGTGATCCACTACGACACGTCGTGGCTGGGCACCGCGTTGCGCCGCGCCGCGACCGCCGCTGATCGGCAGGATTTCCCCTTCGTGGATGAAATCCGCCTCGGCATCGAACAATACCTCGAGAACAAGTGCCCGCTGCGCCTGCTGCCGCTGGACGACTTGTTCGACCGCATGCGCCACATGCTCGTGCGCATCGGCTGTGAAACCATCGCCGACAAGCTCCAGCCACTGGCCCCGCCGGTGACGCTCTCGCTACCCCGTCTCGCCAAGGACGCCGGCAACGGCTTCGAACTCGCCTTCTTCAACGCCCTGCGCGAGGAACTCAATCACCTGCGCGCTGCGGGCGCGGAGGAAATCCGCTTCACCGGGCTCCGCGAGTGCGCCCAGATGCTCCGTGGCACCGACAAGTGGGACAGCCACTGCGACCAGCTGCTGCTGGAGATCCGCACCTTCCTCGACAACATGGACAACGAGCGCCATCGCTCCCTCCGGCCCATGCGCTTGCGCCTCGATACCGAGCGCTAGACTCCCTTTCCCTTCTTCCCACGATGGAAAAGACCCTGTTCCAGAAAATCTGCGATCGTGAGATCCCGGCAACGATCGTCTATGAAGACGACCTCTGCGTGTCCTTCAAGGACATCACGCCCGAGGCCCCCGTCCACCTGCTGCTCGTGCCCCGCAAGCCGATCCCGCGGATCGCAGCGGCGACTGCCGAGGATCAAGCCTTGCTTGGCCACCTGCTGCTGACCGCGCCGAAGATCGCACGCGAACAGGGCTTTGCCGACGACGGCTTCCGCATCGTCATCAACTGTGGCAAGAATGGCGGCGAAACCGTCCCACACCTGCACGTCCACATCCTCGCCGGGCGGCAGATGACCTGGCCGCCGGGTTAGTTCGTTTGGAATCCGGCTGAAGTGATTCTCCGCAGGGAGCGTTCACTTCACCGAGAACAACCTGCCATACCGCTCCAGTTCCGGACTCCCGACCTTGAGATCGGCGAATTCCTTCAGCCTGAGCTCACTCATGGGAACTTCCAGCTTCCCTTGGGAGGCCTGATCGCCGTCGTAGAGCTTGTCCGATTCAAGAATCAGGACGGAGGGAAGGGAGGCCGAGCCATCTCCCGCGAGAAGGAAGGTGACATAGCGGAACTGGTTGTCGTAGCCGAAGAAGTCCTCGATGTCCTTCTTGAGGTTGGTTGAGAGCCCGGTTTGCTCCACGAATTTCCGGTCCTCTCCGGAAAGGGTTTTCATGTAGTCCTCGAAGATCTGATCGAGTTCCTGCGCGGTCGGCCGATCCAAGCGCATCGTGCTCGATGAATTGCCGTCGGCATCTTCGAACTGAGAGAATACCACGGCTCGCTTCAGCTCGGCGTCCTTCAAATACTGCCGGGAGCTCTCGTGGATGGCAAACGCTTGCCTGGCCTGGCCTCCGGAGAGGTCGAGTGGCCGCGTCTCTCCCTCGGTTCCCCGGTCAGATGCCTTTGCGTTCGGTTCCTTCGCGTCATCACCGGATTCCCCGGCCAAGCTGGAGCGACCTCCATTCCCTTTGGCATCTCGGGACAAATCCTGATTTGTCCCATCAGAGGAGCGCATGAAGAAGACCCCGACGGCTACCACCGCCACAAGTCCCGCCAAGCTCAACCGAATGCTCTTTCGACTCAGGTCCATCCGCATCTGCTTTTTCTTGTAGGCAGTGATCTCGCACTTGCTAACAAGCAGCCTGACATCCTCGCCGGGCGGCAGATGACTTGGCCGCCCGGCTAGTTCTGAATCCAGTCCAGCTTACGGCTGAATTTGGATCTCCTCGATGATCAGCCAGTTCTTCTGCGGCTTGGTCACACGGATGCGGAGTTGCTTGGTCCCCGACGGGAGCGAGGCATTGGCAACGCCATCCTCAAACTCGGCGATTTCGATCCACGTCCCGCCGTCTGGCGAGGCTTCGAGCACGCCGCCTTCCAGCTTGTCGCCATTCTGGCTGGCCGCGCCGCCGGTCTTCACCGTGACCTTGCCGGTCTTCGGTCCCTTGAATGCGACCGTGAAATGGTCGTTTTCCTTCAGCTCGCGGTTTGCCCAGAAGAAGGTCTCCGGCTTGCCGTCGAAGGCGAACTCCGGCCAGTGCTCCTGATAGATCCCGAGCGAGGTGGTGACGGTGGAGCCGTCGGCGGTCTCGCGCTTCGGCGGATCGTAGGGCTCGCCGCGGTTCACTTTCGCAGCGTCGTAGAACTTCATGATCCCATCGAGCCGGCCACGGAAGCTCCCGTAATTCTTTTTCTCCTCGGGTGTCCACGCGACCTCGGCCAGCGCGGCGATGCGCGGGAAAGCCATGTATTCGACCTTCTTCCAGTCGTGCATGTACTCAGTCCACAGCTGGCCCTGCACTCCTAGCACGTGCTTCTGCTGCTCCGGCGTGAGACCCGTAGGCACCGGCTCATAGTCATAGACGTTGCTGACGGGACGGAAGCCACCGATGGTTTCGAACTCCGCTCCCTTCGCCAGCTCCGACTTCTCCGGACGCTGGTAGTGGTCGAAATAAAGCCGCTGGTTCGGAGCCATCACCACATCGTGACCTTCGCGAACCGAGTCCACCGCCGCCTTCACGGCGTCGCCTTGCCAACACATCACCGTGGCGCTCGGAGCCAGGCCGCCTTCGCGGATCTCATCCCAACCGACCAGCTTGCGGCCCTTCTTATCCAGGATCTTCTCCACGCGCTTGATGAAGTAGCTCTGCACATCGTGGCCATTCTTCAGGCCCTCCTTCTTCATCAGCTCCTTCACCCGGGGCGACTGCTCCCACTGGCCTTTCGGCGCTTCATCGCCACCGATGTGGATGTATTCAGACGGGAAGAGCGCACACAACTCGGTGAGCACGTCATCGACGAATCGGAAGGTCTCCTCGGTCGGCGCCAGCGTGTAAGGGTGGACGCCCCAGCGGTTCATCACCTTCGGCGCGTAATTGGGAACGTCCGAATTGCCGAATTCCGGATACGCCGCGATCGCCGCCGCCATGTGACCGGGCATGTCGATCTCCGGCACGATCGTGATGTGGCGCTCCTTCGCATACGCGACCACCTCCTTGATCTGCTCCTGCGTGTAGAAGCCGCCGTAGCGCTTGCCGTCGTCCGAGTTGCGGTTGCCGTAAAGCGGCGACGAATCGCGCCAAGCGCCGACTTCGGTGAGCTTCGGATACTTCTTGATCTCGATCCGCCATCCCTGGTCCTCGGTGAGGTGCCAGTGGAAGGTGTTTAACTTGTGGAAAGCGAGCCAGTCGATGAACCCCTTCACGTTTTCCACCGGGAAGAAGTGGCGCCCCACATCCAGATGCATGCCACGCCAGCCGAAGCGGGGCTCATCCTTGATCGAGACGGCCGGGATGCTCTTGTCGCCCTCTAACGGCAGCAGTTGCAACAGGGTCCGCGTGCCATTCCAAGCCCCGTCCGCATCCTTGCCCTTGATCACCACCGTCTTCGGCGTGGCTTCCAGCGTGTAGCCGCCCGGTTCCAGGGCCAGCGTATTATCAAGATCGATCCGGATCTCCGACTGGAGCATGATCCGGAGTTCCTCGCGCACCGTCTTCGGCTCGTTTCCGGTACGGGTCTTCAGCTCGGAGGAGAGCAACTTGGCCTCGTTCGCCAGCGCCGCATCGAAACGAATCCCGGTCTCCGCGGTCACCGGAAAGCTCCCCTCGCCCGCCGTCATTTCCTTCGGCAGCGGGATCAACGGAAGATCCGCGGCAGTGACGGACGCGGACAAAAGGGCGAGCGCGGCGAGGGCTTTTCTCATGGCTCGCACTTCAACGGATGCCCGCTGCCCGGACAATCGGGAAAATGCGAAGGCCGCCTGCGATTTAAGCCGCCGCCATCGCACCGCTCGCTACTTTTCCGGACCGGCTGCGATCACCCGGAATGACGAGATGAAATTGCGGGCGCGCGAGTCATCGTGATGGCCGGCTTCGGTGGTGGCCATCGCCCGATAGATGCCCCCGGGACCATACCAAACCCGCATCGTCTGTTTGATGCCCTCGGCCGGCTTCTCCAGAAGGAGCTCATGGATCTGGCCGGGAAGCTCCGAACTCCCCGCGACGCTGAAGCCTTTTTCCTCAAGAAGCTTCTTCATATTGGCAAGGATCGCGTCCCCCTGGGAGTCGTTGCCGCCGGGAGGATACGGATTGAAGCTCAAGCGCAGGTCGATTCCCGGAAAATTACAAGCCCGCGTCACCCGGTGAGCCTTCGCGCCCGGCGCTTCATCGACGGCCTCGGTTCTAACGGGCTCCTTGGGAAAGATCACGGAGACCTTCCCGTCATCGGTGGTGGCCGTGACCGGATCCGGCAGCGGGGTTGCCAAATCGGTGAACAGGCGGAAGAGCCCGATGGCGATGAGCACCAGGGCTCCCACCGTGGCACGCTTCAGGGTCGCATGTTCCACCGTTCCGCTCTTGCGCTTGATGGCCACTTTCAGCGCCACATAGAGCCCAATCGCGAGAGGGATCAATGCGTCGATGTGCGTTACGAACCACTCTTTCATGATCCTGCTTCGTTCCGCTACTTGTCCGTCGGCTTCGGCGGCTTCGGACGCTTCACCGCCGCCTTCTCGATGAAATCGATCACCATGTCCGCCACCGGCTTCCCGGAGGACTTCTCGATCCCCTCCAGGCCTGGCGAAGAGTTCACCTCCATCACCACCGGCCCATGGTTGGAGCGCAGCAAATCCACCCCCGCAAAATTCAGGCCCATGATCTTGGCGGCGCGAATCGCCACCGAACGCTCCTCCGGCGTGATCTTCACCCTCTCCGCCGTGCCGCCGCGGTGGAGATTCGAGCGAAATTCCCCCTCGGCGGCCTGACGCTTCATCGCAGCGACCACCTTGCCATCCACCACGATGCAACGGATGTCCGCGCCCTTGGCCTCCTTGATGAATTCCTGCACCAGGATATCAGCGCGCAGTCCCTTGAAGGCATCGATCACCGATTCCGCAGCATTGGTCGTTTCGGCCAAAACCACGCCAACGCCTTGAGTACCCTCGAGCAGCTTGATGACCAGCGGGGCACCGCCGCACATCTTGATCAGCTCGGAAGTGGCATCAGTCGAGTGAGCGAAGCCGGTGATGGGCAGGCCCACGCCCTTGCGCGCCAGCAGTTGCATGCTGCGCAGCTTGTCGCGCGAGCGGGCGATCGCCACCGAGTCATTCACGGTGAAGACGCCCATCATCTCGAACTGCCGCACCACCGCATTGCCGTAGAAGGTGTGGCTCGCCCCGATCCGCGGGATCACGGCGTCGGCGGTGAGTTCCTCGCCCTCAATGAAGATCTTCGGCTTGTGGGCCGTGATGTTCATGTAGCAGCGCAGGTAATCGATCACCCTCACCTCATGTCCGCGCGCTTCGGCGGCATTCACCAGGGCGGAGGTGCTATAGAGGCTCGGGTTGCGCGAAAGGACGAAAATTTTCATGGGCGGCAGATGCCGGGGAACTGCGATTCAAGATCGCGGAGCGCACCCATCAGATGGTGACCCAGTGGGTCAATGAGAAAAAATCCGGCCAGCGCCCGGCGCCCTAGCAGCACCGGGCATTTCATCTTGCCGCGATGCGCCAAGGTCAGCCGGATCTTCCATGAAAAACCGCCCGGAAGCACCGCATCGGTCTCGATGTAGTGACGCTTTCGCGCCACCCCGGTGGAGCTTTTCACCCGCCCCGAACCGGCCACCGGAGCCTCGCATGCAATCTGTCGCCCATAGTGGTCGCGCGTGACGAAACGGACACGCGTCCCGTCCTCGCTCATCTCGATATCCTCCGCATGCAGCGACGAAGTCCGCGCCCCGGTGTCCGTCTTCGCATGCATCGGCCCGGCACCGAATTCCGTCAGCATCAGCCACTCCAGCCGCCCGAGCACCAGCCGCGGCATCCCGACCTGCTTCCACGGCAGCCCCATCTCCCGCGCCAATTGCCCGGACGGCGCATCGACCGGCTGCGGCACGGCGGTATAGCTGCGGGGCTTGCGTTTCATGCGACTAGGTTGCGTCGTTCAACAAACTCGCCGCCATCGCACGCGCCTGCTCGCCGCCGCCGCCAAGCATGCGGACGAGCTCGGAAATGCGATTCTCCCCGCCGACCGGATACAGCCGCGAGCGGGTGCGTCCACCTGCGACTTCCTTCTCGACGACATAATGCCGTGCCGCCAGCGCGGCGACCTGCGGGAAGTGGGTAATTGCGACCACCTGATGGCGCATGCCGAGCGCAGCCATCTTCTTGCCAACAGCACGGGCGATCTCGCCGCCCACATTGGCGTCGATCTCGTCGAAGACCATCAGCGGCGTGGCGTCCTGCTCGGCCAGCGCGCTTTTCACCGCCAGCATCACGCGGCTGATTTCACCACTGGAAGCGATCTGCCGGAGCGGCTGGAGCGGCTCGCCGGGATTCGGACCGAAAAGGAATTCGATGCCTTCCAAACCCGAGGCGGCAGGCTCCTTGTTAGAAAGAACCTGCACCTCGAAGGAAGACTGCTTGAAACCGAGATCCTTCAGCTGCCCGGCGATCTCCTTGGAAAGCTTCGGCGCGGCCTTCTTGCGCTTGGCGGTGAGGGCCAGGCCGGCCTTGTCGGTCGCCTCGCGCAGCCGGGCAGCCTCGGCAGCGAGTTGTTCCAGACGCTCGCCGCGGTTTTCCACAGCATCGAGACGAGCCGCGGCGCGGTCGCGATGGCCAAGCACCGCGGCAAGGTCGCCGCCATACTTCCGCTTCAGCGTTTCGAAAAGATTGACCCGCTCCTCCAAGCGCTTCGCTTCTGCTGGATCAATGTCGAGATCCTCGGAGTAGTCGGCAAGCGAGCGTTCCAGCTCCTGCAACTCCATCACCGCATTTTCCAGCCCTTGGGTCCGCTCGCGGATGCTCGGATCCAGCTTCTCCAAATCACGGACCAGCCGTTGGACATCGACCAGATGGGAAAGCACGCCGCCTTCATCGGCCCCGAGAGCAGATGCCGCGGCACCCGAAAGCTCGACCAGCCGCGTCGAATTGCTCGCCCGGCGATAGCGGTCGGCGATTTCGTCTTCCTCTTCCGGCTTCAGCTGGGCGGCATCAATTTCGCCCACCTGATGCCGCAGCAAATCCAGCTCCTGCGTGCTCGCCGACTCGGCTTGGCGCAGGTCTTCCAGCTCGTTCTCCTTGTCACGCCACTCCCGCCAGGTGGAACGGTAGGCATCGAGCGCACCATCGCAGCCCGCGTAGGCATCCAGCATCGAAAGCTGGCGCTCCGTGGAAAGCAGCGACTGATGATCGTGCGGCCCGTGAAGGTCCACCAGATGCTCGCCGAGCCGCTTCAACAAATTGAGAGTCACGGGAGAATCATTCACGAATTGCCGGTTCGCACTCTGCCCGATCACCCGGCGGACGATCAGCGAGCCGTCCTCGCACGGCTCCAGCCCTCCCTCGGCCAGCACGGCATTGATTTCGGAGGCGTCCCGCAGCTCGAAAACAGCCTCGACCGTGCAGGTGTCCTCACCCGTGCGGATCAGCGACTTATCGGCCCGCTCGCCGAGCACCAGCTTCAGGGCTCCCACAATGACCGACTTGCCAGCTCCGGTTTCCCCGGTGACACCGACAAGGCCGGGACCCAATTCCCAAACGAGTTCATCGACGAGGGCGAGATTACGGATTTTCAGCAGGGTGAGCATGGCGTGGCCGCGGGCAGGCGCATGATGCCGGGCTGACGCGGGGAGTCAACCGGGCTTGCCGCCGGTCACCTCCCCTGCCACTTTTCGGCCGCATTCATGGCGGCGGATTTCGAACTGACCTTTCTGGGGACCGGCACTTCCATCGGCGTCCCCGTCATCGGGTGCAAATGCCGGGTCTGCACCTCGGAAGACCCGCGCAACAAGCGCACCCGCTCTTCCATCCACGTTCGCGCCGGTGACTTCTCGGTGCTCGTCGATTCCGGCCCTGACCTCCGCGAACAAGCCCTGCGCGAGGACCTGACCAAGGTGGACGCCGTCGTTTACACCCACTCCCACGTCGACCACGTGGTCGGCTTCGATGAGTTGCGCGCCTTCTGCTGGCACCGCGAGGACCCGCTGCCCCTGCACGCGACCTCCGACTGCATGGCCACCCTGAAGACCATGTTCGGCTGGGCATTCTCCGAGGAAAATGTCTTCAAGGGCTACATCAGGCCGGACCCGCACATCATTGATGGCCCCATCACCTTCGGCCATCTCACCGTTACGCCGCTGCCGGTCGAACACGCGAAGGCCGAAACCGTCGGCTTCCTTTTCGAGACACCCGGCGCACCAGCCACCGCCTACATTCCGGACGCCAAACGCGTGCCGCCGGAAACCATCGCCATCCTCAAGCGCGCCGACATCCTGATCATCGATGCCCTGCGCTCGCTGCCCCATCCCACCCACATGTCCACGGAGGAAGCGCTCGCAGTCATCGCGGAAAGCGGCGTTTCCCGCGGATACCTGACGCACCTGGGGCACGAAAATGACCACCACGAGCTGGAAGCCTCCCTGCCCCATCACGTACGGGTCGCCTACGATGGACTGAAGATCCGCGGCTGATCCTCTTCTTCGTCCACCTCGACCTCGCTTTTCGGCACGTGTTGCGCTGAACGATGCGCCTCTTCCGGCACAAAGCGCTGCCACGTTTCGTCGCCGTCGGCGATCAGAGCCTGGATGTCCCGGCTGGTGTATTTCAGGAGTTCTTCATCGCCCACCGGCACCGGGCGCACGCGGCCGGTCTCAACGAAATAGCGGTAGAGATACTTCGAGTCCTCCGGCGGCTCGAAGCTCTTCGCGTCCACCAGCTCCCCATTCCGGCGGTTCTTCCACGGATAGACGTAGAGCGTGACCTGATTCTTGAAGAGTCGCCCGAAGGATTCCAGCACCCCGCCCGCTAGATTCTCCGACCACTTCGCTTTGAAGAGCTCATTGAGCAGCCCGATGCTCAGCACGATACCGATCGGCCGCTGCGTCGAGCGCGCGAGGTAGGATGAAATCCGGTGGAACTCGGAGTAGCGCGACACCAGCACCGTCTTCCCCAGCGCCTGCAGCGCATCGCAGCGATCGATGAAATCCACATGGTCGATCGCACTGCCGCGGAGCAGGTTGGCCATGGTCATCTCGCACAACTCGATCGCGTGCTCTCCCGGCTCCAGCGCCGAGGCAAAGACGCCGTGCGCCTGCTCCAGCATTTGCAGGTGAAGATTGGTCACCGGGTCAAAGCTGCCGCGCAGCAGCAAGATCGGCTTCTTATAGAGCGCCTCCGCCGCCTGCACGACCTCGCCATTTGGCAGGAACATCGCCGACTCCGTCAGTCCGGCCTCCACCAGCGCCAGCGAGCACAGACGATTGTCAAAGAAACCGTAGCCGTGGCCGTGGAACTTCAGCATGTCCACCTCCACCTGTCCCGGCCGCAGGTTCTCCACCAGCGAGCTGACGAAGCGCCCGAGGTGCCCGCGGTGGCGGAAAGCGGCGTGGAGCAGATTCACCCCCACCACGCCCAGCGCCTGCTTCTGTTCCTGCGTTTCGTCATCGAGCAGGCGGATATGAACCAGGATGTCCGACGGCGGATCACCGGGCTTGAGCTGGAAACGGAGGCCCACCCAGCCGTGACACTCACCGGTATCCTGATAGCCGCGGGCGCGGACGGTATTGCAGAGCGAGAAGAAAGTCGTCGTTTTCCCCCGCTTCGGGCTCAAACGCTCCAGCAGGATCTCATACTCGTGATCCAGCATCTGCTGGAGCCGCTGGCGGGAGACGTAACGATCGCTTTTGCCATAAATGGCATCGCTCATCGTCATGTCGTAGGCCGAGATCGACTTGGCCACCATGCCCGCCGAGCCGGAGGCACGGAAAAACCAGTTCGCCGTTTCCTGCCCGGCCCCGATCTCCGCAAAAGTTCCATAGATCGCCGGATCGAGATTCAATTCCTGGGCCTTGTCGAACGTGGTCGCCATCGCTGGCGCCAAGGTGAGCCGGGCCACCGGTCAGGGAAACTGGAAAATCCCACTCCTTTTCTTCACCGACGGCGGCGGGCCATCCACGGCAGCCCTAACAAAAGCAGGGAGGCGAACGCCGGCTCCGGCACCACGTTGAAATCCATCTGCCAGGTCGCTGCCGAGCCTGCCTGCTGCATCCAGACCGTGTAGGTCCCCGCACCCAGTGGCGGAGTGAAGGTGGCAGAACCGGCGCCAACCGCTACATTGTCGAGGATATCGGTCCCGACCGTCCCCGGACCGGTGCCGAAGTGAGTGTAGCCGAGCAGGCTCGCAGGCTCGCAGGCGCGTTGGCGCTGTTGATGGAAGTCCCGCTGGCGATGCCGAAGAAGGCCGTGCCATCGGAACCGGCGTAGGCACTGTTGAAAACCGAGACCAAGCTCATCCCCGCCGGGATCACGATCGTGAAGATATCCCGGCTGGCGCTCGAATCACCGCCGATGATCGAATAGCTACCCGCCGCGAGGGACCCAAGCACCGTCGGCGCGGAAAAGTCACCGGAGAGATCGCCGCTGATGGTTTCATTCCACAGGACGACGGCTTGAGCCGAGGAGATGAAAGCGAAAGCCATCACCACAGATGAGACGATTCGGGATGTTTTCATGGAGGAGGAATTCCACCCTGAGCGTTTCCCAAAGCACGACCGTGCGTCAAGCTGCGTTCCGTGACGGGTTGCGAGAGACCGTTCGACAACGGCTCGATCTCCTCCTTCAGAAGCCGATTCCAAACGTCCGCGAAACTATTTTGAAAGCCGCTGAAAGTCCCCCATGGCCATCGCGTAAGGCGCTCCAAGGAGTACTCCGTGAAACCAACCTACGCCCCCTTGAGGGCACTGCTTAATGTCGCCGGCCGCATGGTCGGCCTTCTTTTTGGACATATCACTTGGTCGGCACCCCCGTGGCTACGCGGGATCGGCCGAGCCTTCAGGGAGCTAGGACGACACATGTCCGCTCATCGTCGTGGCTGGTCCGCCAGCATTGCCACCATCCTGATTCTCACCGGAGGCACGTGGTATGGCATGCGCTGGTGGGAATCGCACAAGCCGCGCGTGGTCGCCTACGAGGAGGTCCAGAAGGTGACCGTGACTTCAAGCGTTCCCGAAGTCGCGAAGCCGGTGGTTGCGGACAAGGATCTCACGCCAGCACCTTTCGTCGTTCACTTCTCGCTCCCCTCTGCTCCGCTCGAAAAAACCGGCAAGGCACCGGGTGCCGGCGTGACCTTGAAACCCGAGGTTCGCGGCAAGTGGCTGTGGACCGACAACAGCACGCTCACCTTCACACCAGACGCCTTGCACTGGAGCCCGGCGACGACCTACACGGTAACGCTCGACCCCAGCGAACTCGCGCCAAACCTCGACTTCTCCAAGCACAAGATCGAGTTCACCACCCCGCCGCTGCTCGCCGACCTGCGCGACTTCAACTTCTACACAAGTCCCAAGGATCCCAGCGTCCACCAGGTCGTCGGCGAAGTCCGCACCACTCACCCGGTCGAGCTCGATGAGCTGACGCGCCACCTGAGCCTGACCGTGATGGGAAATACTCCGGTATTCACCCAAGCACCGGACGGCACGCCGCTCTTCACAGTGACCCAGGGTGAAAGCCAGCGGCAATGGTTCGTCCGCAGCCGCAACCTCGTCATTCCCGAGATCGAGGATTTCATGAAGCTGCGGCTCTCGCCCGGTCTCGTCACCACCGCCGGCGGCAAGCCGATGGAACCCGAGCGCGAGGCGAAGACCCGCGTGCCGGACAAGTTCAGCGGCTTCAAGCTGACCGGCGCCGAAACCCGCATCCTCCGCACGGACGAAGGCGAACCGCAGCAATTCCTCTTCATCAACACCGACCACGATCTCGATGGCGCGGAGATCGCCAGCCACATCACTGCGTGGTGGCGCGACAATGGCTGGACCCTCGATGATCGCACCAAGCTATCGGCGCAGCTTGCCAACGCCACCAAGGTCAAACTGACACCAGTGGCATCGGATGCCCCGCTTGCGCAGCAACACGCCTTCCGCTTCGTGGAGCCGCGTCCAGGCACCCTGCTCGTTCGCGTCGAGCCCGGCGTGAAAGCACCCGGCGGATTCGAAATGGCGCGTCGTTTCGAAACACTCGCGGACGTGCCTGAGTTCCCAAAAGAAGTGAACCTGCTCGGCAAGGGTAACGTCCTCGCCCTTGGTGGCGCGCGGAAACTCGTCGCTCAATCCCGTGGCATCGATCACCTGCAGGTGACCTTCAGCCGCGTGCCGGTCTCGCAGATCCAACATCTGATCACCCAGAATCGCTACGGCGAGTTCAGCGCGCCGGACCTCAACTACTCCTTCAGCGAGGAGAACATCGTCCAGCGCTGGCGCAAGATCGTGGACGTGCCGCACACGAACGATTGGGAAGCGGTCCAGACCGAGATCGATTTCCACGACGCCCCGCCGATGACCTCTCCGGATGCTCTCGCCGGCGGCCGCGGTATCTTCCTCGTCGGCCTGCGCCCGGTGACCGCTGTCACTCCGGAGGAGGAAGACAAAAGCGTATACGGCCGCATCGAAGCGCCCTCCGAAGAAGAGGATGAAGGAGGGGGCCGCCGCTGGGAAGAGGATGAGGAAGGCGCGGAAGGTATCGCCGATGGCTGGAAGGCGGGCGAAGGCACGCGGGACTCCCGTTTCGTGATGGTCACCGACCTCGGCCTCGTCGTGAAAGCCGGTGCCGATGGACGCCGCGATGTTTTCGTGATGTCGCTCACCGGTGGCGTGCCCGTCGAGGGAGTGGCCCTCCAGGCGCTGGCGCGAAATGGCACCGTGCTGGCCGAGGTGAAAACCGACACCAGCGGTCACGCGAACTTCGAGTCGCTGGACGGCTATCACGACGAGCGCGAACCCATCGCGATCGTCGCGCGCAAGGCGGAGGACATCACCTTCCTGCCGCTGAAGGAGCGCCAGCTTCCGGCCATGGACTACTCGCGCTTCGACATCGACGGCGTAATGGCCTCCCGGCTCAAGGCCGTGGAAGCCTTCCTTTTCACCGAGCGCGGCGTCTATCGCCCCGGTGACTCGGTTCCCCTCGGCACACTGGTGCGGCGTCGCGATTGGGAGCCGGTCATCGAGGGACTGCCCGTGCGGATCAGCATGACCGATTCACGAGGCCGTATCGTGTCGTCCGAAAAGCGCCGTCTGCCGTTTGACGGATTTTTCGAAGCCGACCTCAAGCTCGCGGACTCGGCGGCCCTCGGCAAATACGAGCTCGCCGTCCACGTCATCAACAGCGCGGACGAGAACCTGTTCCGACTGGGCCGCGCAGTGGTGCGCGTGGAAGAATTCCAGCCCGATCGGATGAAGGTGGAGACACACCTCGATCCCGCTCCACCAGCGGGCTGGCTCTCGCCCGCTGCCACCGTGGCGAAGGTGAATGTCCGCTCGCTCTTCGGCGAAGCCGCGGCTGAACGTCGGGTAACGATGAAGCTCGATCTTTCACCCGGGCACTTCTCGTTCGAGGAATGGCCCGCATTCACATTCTACGATCGCACCGTCGATCGCTCGGGTTCGCGTGCCGGCCGCACGATTGACCTGGGAGAAACGAAGACCGATGGCGATGGCGTGGCGGAATTCAAGCTGCCGCTGGAGACACTGAAGGATGCATCCTTCCGCCTGGCGGTGTCGACCGAGGCCTTCGAGCGCGAAGGCGGACGCAGCGTCCGGCATGAGCTGACTGAGCTGGTTTCTCCGTGGGATCAGGTGCTCGGTTGGAAGTCGGATGGCGAACTCACCTATCTCGGCAAGGACGCGCCGTGTAACGTGGAGCTGGTCGCGATCGACCGCAGCTTGAAGGCCGTGGCGATGCCAACCCTGCGCCGGCGCCTGATCGAAATCAGCCAGGTGTCCGCGCTCACCAAACTGGAGAATGGGAACTACTCCTACGTTTCGACCGAGCGCGAACGCATGATCGCCGAGGAAACGCTAAGCCTCCCCGCCGCATCGACCCCGCTCGCGCTCGCCACCGGCCAAGCTGGCAATTTCCGTCTGGAAATCATCGACGCGGAGGGCGTGGTAATGTGCGCCATCCCCTATCGTGTCGCGGGCAAGGGCGATGCGAACCGCTCGCTGGATCAGGACAGCGAACTCGAACTGGTGCTTGGCAAAGGTGAAATCGCTCCCGGCGAGGAAGTGGAAGTCCACCTCACCGCACCCTATGCCGGCTCGGGAATTGTCACCGTGGAGCGGGATCGCGTGCTGCTCCATCAGTGGTTCCACACGGAAACCAATGAAACCACCCTCAAGCTGCGTGTGCCGGAAGGCGTCGAGGGCACGGTCTATATCAATGCGGCCTTCGTGCGCTCGCCGTCGTCACCGGAAATTTTCCGCAGCCCCCTCAGCTATGCTGCCGAACCGCTGCGCATCACACCGCGGCGCAGGCAGCTTGAGGTAAAGCTGGATACGCCTCAGAAAGTTCGCCCGGGCAGCGAGGCGAAGTTCGGCTTCACCGCCAGCCAGCCATCGCGGCTCGTGCTCTACGCGGTCGACGAAGGCATCCACCAGATCACCAACTACAAGCTCCCCCGCCCGCTCGACTACTTCACACGCAAGCAAGCGCTCGAAGTCCGGACCCTCCAGTGGCTCGACCTGTTGCTGCCGGAATACCAGTTCCTCAAGGCCGCACCCGCCTTCGGTGGCGACGCCGACGACGGTGCCTCCTTGCACGTGAATCCGTTCAAGCGCCGCCAGGAAGCGCCGGTCGTCTTCTGGTCGGGCATCGTCGATGCCGGCCCGGAGCGCCGCGAGGTGTCGTGGCAGGTGCCGGATTATTTCAATGGCAACCTGCGGGTGATGGCAGTCGCCGCCAATGCCAGCAGCATGGGCGTGGCGGAGAGCAACACGCTGGCCAAGGCCCCGATCATCCTGATGCCGAATGCACCGCTGTTCGTGTCGCCGGGCGATGAGTTCGAAGCCTCGCTCGCGGTGACCAACAACCTCGAACCGGAAGGCCCCGCAAACATCAGCCTGAGCGCCACGCCCTCGAGCCAGCTGGAGCGCATCGGCGAACCACAGGCGTCGCTCGACCTCCAGCCGGGCAAGGAAGGCATGGCGCACTTCCGCTTCAAGGCGAAGGACGACCTCGGCGGCGCGGAGATCAAGTTCGTCGCATCTGCAAATGGCGAAACGATCCTGCGCACGATCACGCTCAGCGTACGGCCGGCGAGCCATCATTTGACCAAGGTCACCTCGGGTTGGTTCCGCACCGGCAGCTATGACGTGAAAACCGTCCGCTCACTCTATCCGCAATTCAGGCGGGTAGAGGCCACGGGTAGCTCGTTGCCGCTAGGCCTGGCTCGCGGGCTTGAAGCCTACGTCAGCGAGTTCCCGCATGGTTGCTCGGAGCAAATCACCAGCCGTGCGATGGTGAAGCTGGTCACCTCCACCGAGGCGGACTTCGGCCTGCCGCCCGCGGTCGCCGCGGAGCACATCAAGGGAGCCATCGCCCAGCTCGCCAACCGCCAGCAATCGGACGGCGGCTTCGGCTATTGGTATGCGGGCGCGCCGCGGATGTTCGAGTTCCAGTCGCTCTACGTCCTGCATTTCCTGACCGAGGCGAAGTTGCTCGGTCACCCCGTTCCGGAAACCATGATGACGGCGGCTCTACAACACGCGGCTGATACGGCGCGGGCCAACATCCAGAATCTCGATCAAGCCGAGCTCCAGGCCTATGCGATCTATCTGCTCGCACGCAATGGCACCTCGGTGGCACCGCAGCTCCTGAATCTCCGCGACACCCTCGCGAAGCGTCATGCCGGCAACTGGGAAGGCCAGGCCACCGGGGCATGGATGGCCGCCAGCTACCGGCTGCTGAAGCAGGACAAGGAAGCCAAGGCATTGATGGCCGACTGTGTGAAGCGCCCCCATCCCGCCGGTCCCTTGTATTGCCGCAGCAAGCAGGCGGAAGAGCTCAAGATCTTCTACGTGCGCTGCCGCCACTTCCCCGAAGACGCCGCTCAATTCGGCCTCAATGACATGGAGCCGGTGATGAGCGGCTTGCGCGACGAGAGTTTCAATACGCTCACCGCCTCGTTCACGGTGCTCGCCTTGAAAGCCTACAGCGATGCCGCAGCGCGCACCGGCCTGGAGCTGTCGCTGTATGCACAGCCGGCCAGTGGCGACGAGGTGCTGTTATCCGGACCCAAACAAGGCCTGGTGAAGGCGGAGTTTCCCGATGGCACCAAGGCGGTCGAATTCCGCCGCGACCAAAAAGGCTCCGGCGATCTCGGCATGTTCTTCCAGACCGTCGAGCAAGGTTATGATCGCGGAACGCCGCCGGGACCGCTCACCAGCGGCGTCGGCATCGTTCGGGAACTCAAGCCGGTGAAGGAAGACCAACCGCTGCGGCCCGGCGATGCGGTCGATGTCACCCTGACAGTGCGTAATCTCACCGCGAAGCAGCTTCCAGACCTCGCGGTCATCGACCTGCTACCCGCGGGATTTGAAGTCTTGGCCGATGATCTCAAATCCGGCGCAGGTACTGTGGCCGGCACCGATTACGCGGAAGTCCGCGAAGACCGCTCGCTCTTCTACCTCGGCATTGCCAGCAATGCCGAATGGAAGGTCCGCTATCGCATGAAAGCGGTCAGCCCCGGCAGCTTCACCGTGCCACCGGCGATGGTGGAGGACATGTATGACCGCGGCCGTCACGGCGTCTCGGCACCGGGCCGCATCGAAGTAGTTGCCGCCCCTTGACCCATCCATGCATCCGGTTCGTCAGAAACTGAAACGCTGGGGGCGACGCGCCGCAATCGCGGTCATCGCCCTCGGCGTGGCATGGGCGTTGTTGCCCAAGCCGGACTTGTATCCCGATTGCTCGTGGTCGCGCATCGTGCGGGATCGCCATGGAGAGGTGCTGCACCTTTCCATGGCGCAGGATGGTGCCTATCGCCTGAAGACATCGCTCGCCGACATCAGCCCCGCACTGGTGAGAGCGACGCTTGCGAAGGAAGACCGGCACTATCGCTGGCACCCGGGCGTCAACCCGGTCGCTTTGCTCCGCGCCACATGGCAAGCCGCAACCGGCCATCCCTCCGGCGGTGCGTCCACGATCACCATGCAGGTCGCGCGGCTACGGTGGAAATTGGAGACCCGCAGCATCGGCGGGAAGCTGGTGCAGATCTATCACGCGATCCAGCTGGAGCGGCACTACTCGAAGGATGAGATCCTCGAGGCCTACCTCAATCTCGCGCCCTACGGCGGCAACGTCGAGGGCGCGGGAGCCGCGGCCATCCTCTGGTGCGGGCGTCCCTGCGCCGAACTCACCGAACGTGAAGCCTTCGCCCTGAGCGTCATTCCGCAAAGCCCGGCAACGCGCCATCCGGGAAGAGAACGAGATCAATCCCGCCTCGCCGCAGCTCAGGCGCGCTTGATCCAAAGCCTCAATGCCGACGATCCGCTGCGCCGCGATCCGTTGGCAGCTCAATTCACACTGACACCATCATCAGAGCCACCACACTACGCTCCACACTTCTGCCGGAACGTGATGGCCACAAACCCATCCGCAGCGATCGATTCGACCCTGGACCTCAGGCTGCAGCGGATCCTCGAACAAGGCATCCACGCCCGGCTCGAACGCAGCGAGGAACTCGGCATCAACAACGCCTGCGCAGTCCTCATCCACGCGCCCACCCGTGAGGTGCTGGGCTACGTCGGCTCCGCAAACTACGATGACCGCCGTATTTCCGGCATGGTCGATGGCCTGCGCGCCCGCCGTTCACCCGGCTCGGCCCTGAAGCCCTTCATCTACGGACTCGCGCTGGAGCAGGGACTCATCCACCCGCGCAGCCTGCTGATGGATGCGCCCCTGACCTTTGCCGACTACAATCCCGAGAACTTCGAGCGCGAATTCATGGGCCCTGTGTCCGCCCGCGAGGCTCTGCTGCGCAGCCGGAACCTGCCCGCCGTCGATCTCACCCGCCGGCTCTCCGGCGACGGTCTCTACGGCTTCCTGAAACGCGGCGGAATCAGCTTCAAATATCCCGCTTCTCACTACGGCCTCTCCCTGGCACTCGGCGGCGCGGGAGTCACGCCGCTAGAACTGGCGAACCTCTACGCCAGCCTCGCCGATGACGGACGCTTCCGCCCGCTCGTCTTCGATACCCCGCAAAAGCCGGAGAGCACCCCGGTTCTGTTAGATGAAGCCGCCCGCTTCCTCGTCCTCGACATGATCACCGGCGGCAGCGAGCTCGGCAGCGACTACGAATTCACCAATACCTGCCCCACGTTGGCATGGAAGACCGGCACCTCACATGGCTTCCGCGACGCTTGGGCAGCCGGCGTTCTCGGCGACTACGTGCTGGTCGTGTGGATGGGCGACTTCTCCGGCCGCGGCAATCCCGCCCTCGTCGCTCGCCACTGCGCCGCACCACTCCTCTTCGAGCTCTTCGCGCGCCTGGGTCTCCCGGACCATCCCCGGAAGATCCCCGCCAGCGTGATGACAACAGACGTCTGCCCGCAATCCGGCTGCCTTCCCGGCCACCACTGCCCGCATCGCGTCAGCTCGTGGTTCATCCCCGGCGTCTCACCCATCCGTCCCTGCGAGTTGCATCGCGAAATCCTCGTCGACACCACCTCCGGCCTGCGCGTCGCCCGCGACGATGGCCGCCCCTCCCTCCGCCGCGAAGTCTGCGAATTCTGGCCGCCCGACTTGTTAGAGCTCTTCCGCAAGGCCGGCGTCCCCCGCCGCGAACCGCCCGCTCCGGAGAACGGCAGCGCCACCACCGAAGGCCTCGATCCCGGTAGTTCCCCCACCATCCTCTCGCCTCTGGCAGGGCGCATCTACCTCACCGGAAGCGACCACGGCATCCCTTTGCTTGCGAAGTCCGCCGCCGGCGTCGGGCGGCTGTATTGGTTCTGTGGCGAGACCTTCCTTGGCAGCGGCACCACCTCAGATGGCCCCACCTGGCAGCCCTCTGCCGGCACCCGGACGCTGCGAGTCGTGGATGATCACGGCCGTGGTAGCGCGGTCTCCATCGTCGTCCAACAGCGGTGAAACGTTTGGCGATACAAACGCGGTCGACCCGCCATCGAATCCCTCTTCTTTCATCACGGAAAATGAGCCTAACCACCGAGATACCTTGATGGCACCGTGGTTTCAAGATTGATAGCCCCATGATGGAAAGGTGGAGGACCACCGATCCATCCGTCTTGAAAACCGGTCGGGAGCGATCCCCGTGATGCGCTCCCCGGAATCCAACTCAACCTCATGAAAGCAGCATCCCTCATTCACTTCGCTTCATTGGCCGCTGGAATCCAAATGGTGTCAGCGGTTCCTACCACCTCATACAACACCGGCACCCTCGGCACCGTCGGCGATGGCGCCAACTCGACCGGGGTCGTAGTCGACCAACCGGGCGCCATTTCCACCTACCCCGATTATTCATCGAGCTATGCGAGCCCGGAGAACACCACGGTCCCCTTCCGGCCCGAATTGAATCCCGCCGCAGCCAGCCCATTCACCGTCGAGTTCTGGGCGAAACCCACCGCGAGCGACGGCGACGACGCTCCGGTCTCCAACCGGCTCGGTGGCAACGTCAACCGGACCGGCTGGGTGTTCTTCCAGCGCGCCGCCGCCACCGGCTGGAACTTTCGCATGTACAACGGCAATGGCACCGCCGTCGGCTGGGACCTCACCGGAGGCACGGCCACTCTCAATGCTTGGTCGCACGTCGTCGCCGTCTGGAACGGCAGCAGCGCCCAACTCTATGTGAACGGCGTCAACACCAACGCCTCCAATACCGGAGCGGGAGGCTACAACGTCAACGTCACCGAAAGCTTCTATCTGGGAGCCCTGCTCAATGGCGGCAGCCCCAGCACCGGCAGCGTGGACGAGGTCGCATTCTATCCCACAGCTCTCACGGGCACGCAAATCGCCAACCACTATGCCGCCGCCACCAGCAACACCTTCGGCAAATACAGCTCGCTGGTCGCCGCTGACGGAGCCATCGAGTACCTCCAGCAAAACCCGCCGTCGGCCACGGTGACCGTCACCAGCAACAATCCGCTCACCACGAAGGTCACTTTCACCGGCATCCTTTCCCAATCGCCCGACCTGGTAACTTGGACCGATCTGGTGGTCACCAGCCCCTACACCCCGTCGTCCCCGCAGCCGAACCGGCTGTTTTTCACCGCCCACCGGTGAGATCCGCATGGCTCCATCCCGGTCGGCCGATCACGTCGGCCGGGATTTCCCGTTGCATCCCGCGCGCCGCTGGCTGAAATCCCCTGCATGTCCGACCGCCTCCTGATCGACCTCGCCACCTTGCCGGAGGAGGGCAAGAATTTCAGCGGCGAGCTGCCGGCCGAAATTTTCGACCTCCCGGAACACGACGCGAAACCGGTCGGCCCGCTTTCCTACGACCTTCGTGCTCAAAGATTTGGCTCGGAATTACTGCTCTCCGGCAGTCTTTCCGCGCCTTTCGAGTTCATGTGCGTGCGCACCGTCCATCCATTCAAGCAAACCATCCACGTGGAGGGTGCCAATGTCTCCGTAGAGATTGAGCAAGAAGGACCTCTGGATGCCACCGAGGCCGTCCGGGAGGAAATCCTGCTGGCATTTCCCGACTACCCGCGCTGCGACGAAGGCGATGAGCCGCAGCACTGTGAAATCGATAGTCGCTATTTGGCAGTGGACAAACCTGCTGGCGATGGGGTAGAGACCCGCCCCCGCGCGCCGGGAGACGACCGCTGGTCTGCTCTCGACGCACTGGATAAACACGATTCCGAACGCTAATTCCTTACCGCCATGGCCGTACCAAAGCGCCGTCAATCCAAGAGCCGGCAAAAGATGCGCCGCGGCGCCAGCCGCTGGCGCGCACCGATTTTCAAGACCTGCCCGGAGTGCGAAAGCCGCGTGCCTTCCCACATTGCGTGCCCTTCCTGCGGCACCTATAACGGTCGCAAGGTGCTTGAAGTGGATGCGCTCTAAAGCGCCCCGCTCTGCGAGTTTTTCCAATTCACCGTGCCGGAGCCCCCGGCGCGGTGATTTCATGTACTCCGACCTGACGATTTCCCTGCGATGAAAGTAGCACTCGATGCCATGGGCGGCGACCACGCCCCCGCCGTGAATATCGGCGGAGCCAAGGAAGCCCTCGAACTCTACCCGGCGATCGAAAAGATCTTCTTGGTCGGCGACGAGGAAGCGATCCGCGCCGAGTGCCAGAAGCAGGGACTTTCCACGACCTCGCCGCGCGTGGCCATCGTTCACGCGCCGGAAGTCATCGGCATGGCCGAGCCAGGGGCCAAGACGGTCCGCCGGAAAAAGCAGTCGTCGATCAATGTCGCGATGGATCTGGTGAAGGCGGGCGAGGCAGACGCCTTCATCTCCGCCGGCAATACCGGTGCCGCCGTGGCCTCCGCCACCATCAAACTTCGGCTGATCGAGGGCGTCGATCGCGCCGGCATCGCTTCCGGCCTGCCAAATGAACACGGCATCTGCCACCTGCTCGATGCCGGTGCGAATCCGGAAGCCAAGCCGGAGCACCTGCTCGTCTACGCCATCATGGGCAGCGCCTTCGCCCGCCACGTGCTGGGCGTAAAACACCCGAAGGTCGGCCTCATGTCGAATGGCGAGGAAGACGAGAAAGGCACCACTTTCACGAAGGAAACCTTCACCCTCCTCAAGGGGTTCGCCGACAGCGGCAAGGCTCCATTCGATTTCGTCGGCAATGTAGAAGGGCATGACCTCTTCGAGACCCAGCTTGATGTCGTCCTCTGCGACGGCTTCACCGGCAACGTGGTCCTTAAGTCCTGCGAAGCCACCGCCAAGGCGATGTTCAAGTGGCTCAAGAAAGAGCTCACCGCGAACACCGTCCGCAAGATCGGCGCCACGATCGCCAAGGGCGCCTTCCTCGCCGTGAAAGACCGCGCCAGTGCCGAATCCTACGGCGGCAGCCCCCTGCTCGGCGTGAATGGCGTCGTAATCATCGCTCATGGCGGCTCGACCGCAGTGGCGGTGCGGAACGCGATCCGCGTCGGCATGGAAACCGTCCAGCACCGCGTGAATCCGCACATCGAGGCGACGCTGCAGGAAGTAGGACTGTGAGAAACCCTAGGGTTTGAAAGCCGGGGAGTGGCCCACGGGTATTCCGTCCGCCCGCTCTCATGACCGCTTTCTTCCGGCTTCTCGCTGCATCCGTCTTACTGATCACCGGTTTATTCGCCGGGGAGAACCTCGAGAGCTATCTCGGCCACGACTTCACCGCGAAGATCACGAAAGTCGTGGTCGGCCACGATGCCGTGCATATCGAGGGAAAGATCCCCGCGGAAAGCAGCGGAGTCTTTCTTGCCGACATCCCGATGGATCTTCCTTACGACGATCCGAAGAGCTGGGAAACCCTGTCCGAGATGAAGCCAGTGAATGGCGGTTTTTCTCTCAATATCCCGCGCAAGCGCCAGCGCGACGGACTCGACTACGACCGTCTCATATCACGTTGGCAGCTGGTGAAGAAGGGTCCAACGGGCATCGAGCCACTGTCGCATGCCCACTATGCGGACGAAGTGGTGTCGCGTTCACCTAATCTTCCTGCCGCAAAGCCGAAGAGCAAGAAGGGCCTCGGCGGATGGAATGCCGGGCGCATTCCCGATGAGCTGGACGAGCTCGGGATTTCCTCCGTCACGGTGAATGTGATGATCCACTCGCTGGTCTCAATCGACGCGCAACCGGACACCACACCCTTCACATGGCAGGGCCGCACCTACCACGCCCGCGAGAAAGCACTGGCCGGCTTGGATGCCACTTTCCTGGAAGCGCAGAAACACGGCGTGATGGTCTCCGCGATCCTGTTAGTCGCAAATCCCGCAAAGGACACGAGTCCCGTCGTGAAGGTGCTAGGCCACCCCGATGCCTCTCCCGAAGGAACCTTCGCGATGCCGAACGTCACCTCCCCCGACGGCCTCGCACTCTACGGCGCGATCCTGAACCTGATGGCCGAGCGTTGGTCACGCCCCGATGGCAAGTATGGCCGCGTGCATCACTGGATCATGCACAACGAGGTCGACGCCGGCTGGGAATGGACCAATGCGGGCAACAAGTCCGCCCTCGAATTCATGGATCTCTACCAGCGTTCGATGCGTCTGATGGACCTGATCGCGCGGCAATACGATCCGAACAGCCACGCCTTCATCTCCCTCACCCACCACTGGGCGGACCGGGGCCAGCCAAAGTGGTATGGCTCGAAGCAATTGCTCGAGCTGCTGGTCAAGTTCACGAAGGCAGAAGGAGACTTCCCCTGGGCGCTCGCCTATCACCCCTACCCGCAGGATCTCACCAACCCGCGCACGTGGGAAGACGGACAAGCCACCTTCACCTTCAATACCGCCAAGATCACCCCGAACAACCTGGAGGTGCTCGATGCCTGGATGAAGCAGCCTGACTTGCTCTATCGCGGCAAGGTGCGGCCGGTTCATTGCTCCGAAAACGGCTTCAATTCGAAGGACTATTCGGAACAGCAACTGACCGATCAAGCGGCCGGTATGGCGCTGGCGTGGAAGAAGATCCAGGCACTGTCTTCGATCGAGGCATGGCAGTATCACAATTGGATCGACAATCGCGGCGAAGGTGGCCTGCGCATCGGCCTGAGGAAATTCCCCGATGAACCTGGCGACCCGCTCGGCAAGAAGCCGATCTGGCATCTCTATCAAGCGCTCGGCACACCCGGCGAAGACAAAGCCTGCGACCCGTATTTGAAAGTGATGGGACTTCACTCATGGAAGAACGCCCTCCATCGCGAGGCAATTCGATGACACGACCGATACCTCCGCCATGATTGCCCGGCTCCTCCTCTTCCTTTCGTGCAGTGCCGCAATGGCGCTCGACGACTTTCGTCCGATGGTCACTGAGGCGATCACCAAGGGAGAAAAGAAAATCGTGATCCCGGCCGGCACCTATCGGCTGGCACCGGTCGGCGGAGAGAAATGCGTGTGGTCGCTTCATGATCTAAAGGACCTCGAGATCATCGCGGATGGTGTGACCCTCATTTCCACCAAGCTCACCCGAGCCCTGGCGATCGATGCCTGCAGCGGCGTCACCTTGCGTGGACTGACCGTGGACTACGATCCTCTGCCCTTCACCCAAGGCACTGTCACCGCCGTCGCGGAAGACAAGAGCTGGATCGATGTGAAGCTCCACGCCGGCTACCCACGCCAGCCGTATTCGCGCATTGATGTCGTGGATCCCGCAACACGCTACCGCAAGAAAGGCATGCCCTTCCTATGGGGCACCAAGGCAGAGCTGCACGGCGACGACACGGTCAGAGTGACACTGAAGGGAATCGGCAACACCGCCACCGTCGGCACGCTCGCCTCGCTCAATACCGGCCCAGCCACCGATGGCATCCCGCATGCGCTTTCGATAGAGCACTGCTCGTCGTTAACCCTGCGCGGCGTGACCATCCACAGCGCCCCCGGCATGGGCATCCTCGAATGCGATGGCGATGGAAAAACAGCCTACCTCGGCTGCCGCGTCGTGCCCGGACCAATACCTGACGGCGCGAGCGAAGCACGCCTGCTCAGCACCTCATGGGATGCCATGCAGACGAAAACCGTCCGCCACGGCCCACGCGTCGAAGACTGCGAGATCCGCGAAGCAGGCGATGACTCATGGAGCGTCCAATCAGCCGACTTCATGGTGCTGAAAGCCACCGGCAACACGCTCGTGATCGCATGCCGTGACGAATATACCATCGGCGTGGAGAGCAGCGATCGCCTGAAGACTCGCATCGGCGGACCAGAAGCCACCATCACCGCGCGCCGCGGGCTGTCGCGCGCCGGAGCAACGCTCGATGCCGATGTACTCGCGAAGCTGAAGGATGCGCCGCAGTGGTCAGAGTGGAAAGTCTCACCGAAGTGCCTGGAGGTCACCCTCGATCAAGCCCTGCCAGTGAAGCCCGGCGACTCCCTCTATTCGCCCGACCGCATGGGCAATGGCTTCGCTTTCCTCAACAATCG
The DNA here is from genome assembly GCF_038066715.1 of Luteolibacter sp. Y139. Taxonomy (NCBI): domain Bacteria; kingdom Pseudomonadati; phylum Verrucomicrobiota; class Verrucomicrobiia; order Verrucomicrobiales; family Verrucomicrobiaceae; genus Neoluteolibacter; species Neoluteolibacter soli. Next base: position 312,320 of record NZ_JBBUKT010000001.1, read on the forward strand.
CATCCACAGCTCCGGCCGTGTGCTCATCAAGGCAGCGGGCCGTATCGAAGGAAACATCCTCGACACGCCGCATGCACTGGTCGTCTGCCCCGAGCTTCCCGATAAAGCAGCAGCAGGTATCGACGGACTGGTCATTCGCAAGAACACCATCCGCCGCTCCGGCTGGTTCTGCGCCGCGCCATGGTCCGCCCAGGCTGGCGCGCTTTCCATCACGGCCGCGGGTGACGCCCAGCAACTCCGGCCTCCCGGCGTCTTCGCCAACTTGGTGATCGAGAACAACACCTTCGAGGACTGCTCCGGCCCGAATCTGGCGATCACCTCGGCACGCGGCGTCAAAGTCAGCGGCAATCACTTCATCCGCCCCCATCACGACAAGCCCGATGGCACCGGCGGAAGCTACGGCATCGCGAGCAATGCCGTGATCTGGACCACGCAATGCGAGGACGTGGAGATGAAGGACAATCCCATCACCGAGCCTGGCCCCTTCTGCGGGGAGCAGGTGGTGGAAAAGAAGCCGTGAGCCTCACGCCTCCCGGCTCATGATCTTCCCTCCGCGCTTTTGCACGGCTTCCATCAGCGGCGCATTCGGATCCTGAAAGGCAGGATCGTGGTTCTTCGCGTAGCTGAAGGGGTGCTTGTGGAGATACTCGAAGTAAGCTTCCCGCTCGTCCTTCTTCAGCCGGTACCAAATCGCGATGTTCAGCGCGCGGGTCACCTTCTGCATCATCTTCAGCGTCAGCTGTCGGCCACCGCGGGCACGCTGGACCTGCTTGTGGGTCAGCTGCTCGGGCGAGGCATCCACCAGATCGTGGTTGCCCAGGCCCCAGGCCGTCATCATCCCGTCCAGTGGCTGTGTGCCGTGGTCGCGTTCGTCTGCTTCTTCGTTCACGCGCCGGGTGTAGCAGGCAGAACGCAGAGGGAAACCGTTATGTTACTCGCCCCGCTCGCGTTCTCCGCGGGTCGAGGCTGTCGCCCGTGATGTCACGGCAGGGGCCGCCAGCGGAGAAATCTTCGGCTTCACCAGCATTGGCTTGGCGGACGGAGGTGCGGGGGCGGCAGGCTGCGAGGCCTCGGGAGGCACGCCATTGGTGAGCTTCTGGATCACATCCGGCGAGGTCCGGGAAATCAATTTCGTCCCCAGCGCCAGCGATCCGAAGCACGCCATGGTGCACACGAGCGCGAGGCCGGTATTCCAGCCCAGCATCACCCAGCGCTTTGGCAGCAGGGCGCGCAGGCCCAGGACACCGCCGACCGCGGAAATTCCGCACAGCAGCGCGATCCCCGGCAGCCATGCGCTGACGGATGTTGGCAAAAATCCACCCAGCAGACGCCCCATGCTGGCGACCGAGCCCGAGCAACCGAGCATCAGGATGGCCAGCCAGACGTAGGAAAGCTGCGGCTTGAGAAGGTTCATCTGCCCCCCGCGGTTCGAGCGCTGCAGGAGATCCTGCACCGTCTTGATGCCGAGGCAGGTGGTGAGGCGGCGCGCCTCGAAGGACTGTGATTTCGCCCGGCGCATGCGGCGATGCGCAGCTACCTGCTGCATCCGGATACGGGCGTAGGCGGCCAGGGCATCCTGCTTCCTGCCTCCGCTGGAAGCGAGGGCGCGCGCCCAAGCGGCAGGCTCCAGGCGATCGCGCAAGATTTCCTGACCGACCTGTTCGGCGATCTCGGGATCGATCTCGGTATCGTCCGGATAAAGTCGCTCAATGCGGCGTGACGTGGCGGCGCTGCTCATGGGAGAGAGAAGGGAGAGGTGTTTCGAAACAATCGAATCCAACAATCAATCAACCGACAATCCGCTGCCGGCGCAGGCACAGCAGGCCGAAGCCGAATACCAGCGCAAGCAAGGGCGACGGTTCCGGCACCGCCGACAGCGATGCCGCAGCCCCGGCTCCCACCTGCCCGGAGACCTGGGAGGAGAGGAAGGTGCTCAGATTGCCATTCAGGGCGGAGCTGCTGCTGCTGGCGACCACACCACCGGTCTGACCGCCGATGACGTTGTTCGTGAAGTAGCTCGCGATATTCCCAGCCTGATTGCCGACGGCGATCGAATTGATCACATCCACACCAGAGGCCAGCGCTTGGTTCCGCGCGGCAGCCACCCCGGCAGTGCTATTGCCGGCAGGAGTGGAAGCGGCTGCGAATTCGACAATTTGGGCCGTGCTCTCGTAGCCATTGCTGCCCGCACCGGTCTCTGTGCCGAAAAGCGGGATCGCTGCGAGCAAGGCACTATCGATTTGGATCGAACCGGGCGAGGCCGGACGATTGATCGCTCTCAGGATGTCCGCGAAGGTCTGCGCCTCGGCCGCACTGCCGATGCTCATCCAGGGAATACCCACCACCTGGGTGTTGGCATTTCCAAAAAAGACGAGCGACACCGCAATCCGACCGTAGGAGCCGGATTGGATGGAGTTCATGACCGACGCGCTGCTGAACGCGTCGGCGTAGCTATCCATCAATGCGTCGAAGTCGCGATTGTTGAGACCACGCTGGGTGGAATCAACCATCAACAACAGCTCGCTATCAACGGATTCCGCAGTGACCTGCTGTGGCACACCCAGCACCGCGGCACCCATGCAGAGGGCACCGAGGACGGAGCGCGTCAAACGCAGGCGACCGCCGGGGAGGGTCGCAGTTTTCATGGAGATTTGGGGCAAGCAACGGGATGAAAAAAACTTAAGCTTGCCTAAACGTCAAGATTTTTTAAAACTTTAGACATGCTTAACCCTTCCGCTGCATCCAAGAGCCCGCTTTCCTCCCGGATCGCCTTGTCCTTTGCGCTACTGCTGGCAGGCATCTTCGGTCTGGCCGCCGCAATCCTGCTGCCATCGCCCTCTTTTAAAAATAATACCGCAGAAATCCCTGCGTTGAATCCGATCGTGCCGGTCTCTCGTACGACCGTGGGAATCCCCAGCACCGAGGGAGAAATCACCACCCCGCCCGCGGCATCCACGGAAAAGCTGGTGGCCTTCTGCTCACAACACGTGAGCGCAAAGCGCTCCTTCGTCATCTTCCAGCGCGGCACCTGCGTGGTGGTCGATGAGCCCTGCACCGATCCCCTGATGGAGGCCCGCAAGCGCCTGACCGCCTGCGCCGGGCCTGACGCGCCCTTCATCCCCGAGCCGACCAGCGAAGGCGACCTCATCGTGGCCTTCCAGGAGCCCGTCTTTCATCGCTTCACCCGCGAGGAAGTGGCGCTGCTGACGCCCTGGGTGGATCAAATCGCTCCTGCCCTGCTCAGCCCCACCGAGAGCGTGGCCGCCGGTGACAACTGGACGCCGCACGAAAATGCCAAGGTCGGCCTCCTCGCCCGCCGCCGCCTGCAGGAAGATGCCAGCAAGTCAGTGCCGGTCAAAATCATCCGCGCCAAGCCGCAGGAGACCGCAGCACGCTGAGCAATTCAATGTAGCGGCGCGTCTATGACCGTCGCACTTCAGCGGCATCGGCCGCATCTTGAGAGCTCCGGTTCGGATCTGGGCGGATGTCCCTACTTCCCGACAGTCGCAGACCGACTCGGCATCATTCCTCGGACGCCTTCTTTTCCAGCGCCTTCACCCGCTCGATGAGCTTCGGTAACTGCCGGACGTGGGCGCGGGAACGCTGCTCCTCCATATAGTCGTGCGCGGGATTTCCGCCGTAGGTTTTACCGCCCTCGATGTCCTTGGTGACGCCAGTACGGGCGGAAAGAATCGCCTTCGCACCTACCTTCACGTGACCGGCAATGCCGACCTGCGCTGCCGCTACAACATAGTCGGCCAGCTTCACGCTACCGGCGATGCCGGTCTGTGAGACCACCAGGCAATGCCTGCCGATCTGCACGTTGTGCGCGATCTGCACCAGGTTATCGACCTTCGTCCCCTGCCCGATCACAGTGCGGCCGAAGCGCGCGCGGTCGACGGTGGTATTCGCACCGATCTCCACGTCATCCTGCACCTCGACGATGCCGACCTGATCGACCTTCACGTGGCGGCCTTCGATGACCTCGTAGCCGTAGCCATCCGAGCCGATCACGGCCCCCGGCTGGAGAATCACGCGATCCCCGATCAGGCAGCGCTCACGAATCGACACATTGGCGTAAAAGAGACAATCGCGGCCGATCTTCACGTGCTCGCCGACCACGGTATTCGGCCCGATCTCGCTGCCGTCCCCGATTTCAGCGCCGGCCATCACCACGGCGCCGGCGTGAATCCGCACCTTCGCTGGATCCAGTTTCGCCGATTCATCGACACACGCCCGCGGGTGAATGCCCGGGGTGAAAACACGCGCCGTGGCCGCCACGAAATGCTTCACCGCCAGCCCAAAGGCGAAGGACGGGTTGTCCGCGGCGATCAGGGCACTCGTTTCCGGGCCCTCGGTCACGCCACGCGGGACGATCACCGCCCCGGCACGGGTCGCCAGGTACTGATTACGATACTTCTCATTCCCCAGGAAAGAGAGTTCCGAGCCACCGGCCTCATCAAGCGCGCCGATGCCTTCGATCAAAAGATCAGGCCCGCCGCGGACGATGTCACCATCGACCAGGCGGGCCAGTTCGGAAAGGGTCAGGGCCACGGGAAACGCAGCGGACGATCCTTCAACATCACTGGCCATCGCCAGCGCCCTTCGCATCTTCGGACGATGGCGAGCCGGGACCCGACGAAACATCTTCGGACGGCTTGCTTTCGGCCGGCGCATCCTTGTTGAGCTCCTTCAGCAGCACCGCGGTGATGTCGGTGGCGTCCTTCGTGTAGAGGAAGAAGGGCACCTGCGAGGTGCTCAGGCCGGACTTGTCGAAGACGTAGTCATAGTCCTCGGCCTTGGCCTTTTCTTCCACCAGCTTGCGGATTTCCTCCAGGATGCCCTTCATGCGCTGCACCATCTTCTCGTTGAGCAGCTGGTTGCGGCGGGTCAGGAATTCGCGGCGCTCGCGGTCGAGGGCGATGCCTTCCTGCTGCTTCACGTTCCAATCGTTGAAAACGGTCTCCTTCTTCGACTGGGCGATCGTGGGATCCTCCAGCTGCTTGCGCATGGTCTGGAGTTGGTTATCCAGCTCGCGGATGGTGGCGAGGCGATCGTTGTTGTCCTTCTGAATCCGCGCGCGCTCCACGTTGATCTCCTTCTGCGCCTCGTTGGTGCGATGGTATTCCTTGAAAAGCTGCTGCATATCGACGGTCGCGATCTTCAGCTTGCCTTCCTGGGCCACGGCACTCCCGCAGAGAGCGAGTGCGGCAAAGAGGGCGGAAATGCGGCGGATAATGGTCATGAAATGAGTGGGGTTCCCCTTGGGATCTGGCGGAGGCTGAATGGATTTTCCGGCAGCGTCAACGCCCCATCCGCGGAAGGAACCAGCGCCCTTAGGGGGTTGCGGGCCACCCCTCCGCACGTCACCTTCCCGCCATGCGCCAAGCCGCCACGACCGAAGAACTGCGCCGCGAAATCGCCACCCTCCCCCGCCCGCTGGTGCTCGTGCCGACCATGGGCGCCCTCCACGAAGGCCACCTCGCCCTGATGCGCCGCGCCCGCGAGGCCGCCGGCCCGCACGGCACCGTCGCAGTCTCGATCTTCGTCAATCCCATCCAATTCGACCGCCCCGGCGACCTCGCCGCCTACCCCCAGCCGCTGGCGGACGATCTCGCGAAATGCGACGCCGAGGGCGTCGACCTCGTCTTCACCCCGGCCGCCGGCGGCATGTATTTCCCGGACCGCTCGATCACCGTGACGGAATCGTTGCTCTCCCGGCACCTCTGCGGCGCCACCCGCCCCGGCCACTTCGATGGCGTCTGCACGGTCGTCCTGAAGCTCTTCAATCTCTTCCAGCCGGACGCCGCCGTCTTCGGCGAAAAGGATGTCCAGCAGCTCGCCATCCTCCGCCGCATGGTCCGCGACCTCGACGTCCCGGTGGAAATCATCGGCTACCCCACCGTCCGCGAACCGGACGGCCTCGCCATGTCATCCCGCAATGTCCGCCTCACCCCCGAACACCGCGCCGACGCCCCCCGCATCCGCCGCGCCCTCGAAGGCGCCCGCTCCCTCCTCCAATTCGGCGAACGCTCCGCCGCCCCGTTCCTCGCCGCCGCCCGCAAGCACTTGGAAGACTCTCCGTTCCTCCGCATCGACTACCTCGAACTCGTCGACGCCGAGACGCTCCAACCCATCGCCCAAATCAAGCGCCCGTCCGTGCTCGCCACCGCGGTGTTCTATGATGACGTACGACTGATCGATCACATGACGCTGTTGCCGTGAGCGGGCCTCAGCCAGGCTTCCAACATCGCCTTGAATATAGGTAGCCTCGCCTTCGTGCCCCCTTGTGCATCCTGCACCCTAACAGTGCAGATCAATCCGCCCCGAGCAGCGCAGGAATGATCGGGGAGATGCCCGATTGGAGGTCCAGATCGACTTTACCGCGGGTGGCGGAATAGGCCCAAGCAATGAGAAGCCCCGTGCTTACAATCATGGCGAGCAGGGTGTGGTCGGGACGATCCTTCGGGGACGGCGGGGTAGGCTGGTGTCTCATCACCAGCTCTTTCGCAAATGGTGTGCCGGGTTTTCGGACCTCGTGTTAGACGCGCCGCCATGGAGTCACTCTCCTGGCTGGTGAGCGGCGAAGAAATCGAGTAGGCCTTGCGGCGCGTCGTCCCCGAACAAGATCTCCTGCATCTCTTCCGCTGCCTTCGCAGCCGCAGCGCTGCGGAGGAACATGACCTCTTCGTACGCGGCAAGTGCCGCCTCAACATCACCGGGATGGGCCGCAATGGCTGCCCCCAGCTCCGCACCATCCAGCATCGCGAGATTCGCCCCCTCGCCCGAGGGCATTATCAGGTGCGCTGCATCCCCGAGCAGCGTCACGCCAGGCACGCGATCCCACCGATGATCTGCCGGGAGGATGTGAAGCACGCGGGCCGCGGGAACGGTCTCCCCATCGGTGATGAGCGCCCTCAGCTCCGGAGCCCAGCCTTCAAACTCGGCCGCAATGCGGTCCAAGGCTGTCGCTTGGTCGGAGAAATCGATGCTCTCCACCCACTTCTTCGGCTTGTTCAGAGCCACATAGGTGTGCAGCACGCCATTCGGCTCACGATGCGCGAGGATCCCCTTCCCCGGTGCCACAGAAAACATCGAGCCACCGCCAACCGCTTCCGCACTCGCAGGGTGCCGGACATCGCCATCCGACAAATGGGTCTCGATGAAGGTCGTGCCGACATACTCCGGCTTCGCTCCGGAGAGAATCGGGCGGACTTTCGACCAGGCGCCATCGGCACCTACGAGAAGGCTAGTAGTCACGGCGGAGCCATTCGCAAAAGCCACCTCATGCCGCCCCCCGCCAAGCGGACTTACCGAGGCCACCTTGTGCCCCCATCGAATCGTCCCCGCAGGAAGCGACTCCATCAGGATCCGGCGCAGCTCTCCCCGCGGCACCTCGGGCCGGCCTCCCGTCCCATCATCAGGATGGGTCAGCAAAACCTCCCCACCCTTGCCAAGGATCCGCAGCGCCTGACCCCCAGGGTGAATGAGTTCACGGAACTGCTCATGGAGCCCCGCCATCCTGAGCGCGAGCTGTCCGTCCGGCTCGTGAATATCGAGCATTCCTCCTTGGCCACGCGAGTTCGCCGAAGCCTCCGCCTCATAGACGGTCGCGGCGATCCCGTGGACGTGGAGGACCCGCGCAAGAACGAGCCCGCCAAGGCCCGCGCCGATGATCGTGACTGGAGTATCCATAAGTTGGAGCAGGAATGGAACAATGTTCCAGTCCTGTCAACGAATTATTGGAACGCCATTCCATGACAATCGCGCAGATCAAAAGTCCAGTAACAGGATGCCCTCCCATTTTCTCAGCGGTATCGCTCTCATCTTGAATGGCATCGCATCACCCGAAACTCCCCGACCACCATGATCAGAGAGAGCCCCGTACTCGTGTCACGTAGGGTCAGGCGGGAGATGACGCCTACCCGAAGCGTCTTGATCAGAAGCCAAAAAGCACCAGCCTGCCACGATGCTTCCAGCCTCATTCGCGATTCACGAGCGCCCCTGCCACTGCCGGGTGGGCGATGCCGTGGAGGCGATCTGTGTTCCTGAGTGGGAGATCGCCAGCGGCTCCCACGACTACGATCCGGTTGAATCGAACGGTAGCAAATCTCCTTGGAAATTCCGCCGAAGTGCCGTCCCCGGACGAGTCACTGCGGTCGAGATCGTATGGATCCGCGAGTCTTAAAGACCTACGGCAGCTCGCTCAATTCCGTGAACGGTATCAGGAACGTGTGGGGCATCCCGAGGCCGCAGGATTGAAACACATTCCGGAAGGCATGGCGCGCCGTGCGCAGATCCTCATAGCGCCCCCGGCAAAGCCAGAAGGAGGGCACCCCTTGCACGCGGGAAAAGCCTGCGATCTGAAGCTCGGCATTCAAGAGACCGCGCTCCTTTTCGGTCAGCTCCTTCGGGAAATCAAATAAGCCTGCGATGTTCATGGTGAATTTTCAGAAGGTGGCAGGGCAGCGATCATCCATCCCGGAACTCGCCACCTCCAAGTCGAGAGGCATCGATTCCCTGTCGCAACAATGAGGCCAAAAGACCAAGTGGGCCGAAGCCTTGAAATAGCCTCGTCTCCTTTCGATGCCCCCAGCGGGCCGAAGTTCAATTTGCGCTGCCACCATGCAGTTCCCCACTGTTAGGCGCAGGATCGCAGCTTTGCAAGGGGTTCGCTGTTACTCTTTATCATTCTTCATCCCTCTTACCCCGAACACGCAAAATCGGACTTTTCACGGGACCTGCAGCGCCTTCATGCGCGCCTCCGGCAATCCGATCCCGGAGCCGGGAGAAGACGTCGGTTGAAAAGACGGCTCCCGTGCTCTATCGCTCACGATGTCGCAGCCGCGGACCACGATGAAATCCATCCTTCAATGCATCATCATCTGGAGCCTCACACTTCCCAGCGGGTTCGGCGAGGCGGTCGATGCCGTGGGAAAAGGCGGAGCTTACTACGAAGTCCAACTCGGCGAGGATGGAGAGTATTGGTTCCTCATCGTCCCCAGCGACAAGCCCACGGGAGGATCCCACGCCTCGATGGATGGATCGAAGAACGGCAAGCCGGTACTGGCCTTCCGCGACCTCTCGAATGAAACCGAGATCTCCCATCCCAAGGACGCCGCGAACCTGAAGCCCGAATGGCGGGCCTATTGCTTTTCCGTTCGCCTCGATCTCGTGGACAAGCTGACCATGGTTCAAGTCGTGCCTCCACCCGGCGATCTCCCGGGCGGCAAGGTCACCACCACCGACCTTCTCTGGCTCGTGCAAGAGGCGAAAAAAACCGGCCGCTTCAAGGACTTCTCAAAGCAGAAGAACAAGCCTCCAGCAACGACGGTCGATGAAGGAAAAGCGCCACGATAGCGCTCGGGAATTTTGCCTCCTACCGCTGCGGGATCTTTTTCTACAACTTTTGGGAAACCGCGCTGGCCTCAGCCAAGAGGCCAAGCACGGACGTCTTGGGGATCAGCAGAATCGTCTTCATGAAGGAACAAAGCATGGAGCTGGCAAACCAACCCGCTCCCATGAAATGCCGACATCGCCTTCTCTTGTCCCTTGCGTCTACAAACCTTCATGCCAAGCGGCTAGATCCCGGGAAGCTTGCCCGCCTTCTCAATCTCAGCTGCCAATTCATCTTCACCACGCTTCAGCAGCTCGGACACCAGCCCCGCCTTGTCACGTTCCTCCCGGTTCTGGCTCAGCTTGGACACCGCGGAAATGGAGGTAATCCGGATCTCCACACCGATGATCGCCGCTACCAATCCGGCAATGTATTCCGGCTCGCTATCCCCCATTTTCCACGGCTTCGGCTCAGCCGCAGCGGTCTCTTGCTGATGGGTAAGCAGTGCCACCAGCGACCGCAGGGCTTTCGCATCCTCCGTGAAGTGAATGGTTCCCCGCACGTGGACCACCTGATAGTTCCACGTCGGCACCAGGCGATGGGTCTCATGCTTGCTCGGATACCAATTCGGCGAGACGTAGGCATCACCGCCATGAAAGATCACGAGAACCTCACTGCCATCCGCCACCTCATTCCAGATCGGATTCTTCCGCGCCACATGCGCGAGCAGAACGCCGTCACCACCGTCAGATCTGCGATGGACGAAGGGAACATGAGTCGCATCCAGGCCGCTCGACATGGAATAGACCAGCGTGCCGAGCGGATTCTTCGCGATGATCTCGTCGATCACCTCCGGACGATTCTCCTGAAAGTGGGGCGGCACATACATGGCGGGCGAAAGCTGCCGGACCCTACTACCCAACGAACCCTCTGAACAGCCGGACCTCTGAACAGGTCAATCGATTTTTGAAGCAGCTCTGTACTGAAGCCCCCCCCTGAAGTGACCCACAAAGAAGCCTTGATCGTTAGACACCATCGGCCACGTTCGAAGCCGCGAGCGAACTCCTGAGCTGTCATGAAATCCCTGCCGAATGCGCGCCTACGAGCCACCTGGACATGGGCAGCCACCTCATTGCTCCTGAGCTGCACCATCGCTTCCGCACACTCGGGAGGAGGAGAGGCCGGTGGCTTGAAGAGCGGCTTCCTTCACCCCATCACCGGGCTGGATCACGTGGCCGCGATGGTCGCAGTGGGACTATGGGGCGCCTTTCTCGGGTCGCGTGCGACCTGGCTGCTACCGGTGATCTTTCCCATGGTCATGGCTGTGGGCGGAGCGCTCGGCGTGGCGGGTGTGCCGATTCCCGGCGTGGAAACCGGCATCGCACTGTCGGCGATAGCGCTTGGAGGAATGATCGCTTTCGCGGTGCGCCCGCCCCTCTGGGTCGCGGGTGTGATTGTCGGCGTGTTTGCCATTTTCCACGGTCACGCGCACGGCACTGAGCTTCCGGAGTCGGCGAATGCGCTGGCCTTTGCCATTGGCTTCGTGGTGTCGACCGGTCTGCTTCACTTGTGCGGCATTGCCTTCGGCCTGCTGGTGAAATGGCCGTGGGGCAAGGTCGCGGTCCGTGTCGCCGGCGGCGGGATTGCCGCCTTGGGCGCCTGCTTCCTCACCGGCGTGCTTTGATCGGACGACATGGATTCCCTTCTCCTCCGATGATCGATGCTCCCTCCCTACTGAGCGGCCCGTGGCCGTTGGCTCACTCGATGATCAAGGGCCTGGGCGAGTTTCAGAATGGCTTCATTCACCCCTTCATGACGCCCGTGCACGTGCTGGCACTGGTGACCTTTGGCCTGTGGCTCAGTCGGCTGAAGCCGTTTGAACCGGCGAAGGAAGTCGGCACGTTTGCAGCGTCATCGGCCTTGGGTCTCATCGCGGTGCTGGTATTTCCGCGGTTCACCCTGCCCTTGCTGCCGCTGCTGTTAGCCACCATGGCCGTGGCCGGAGTGATTTCCAGCGGCTGGCGTGAACCGCGTGGCATCCGCCTCGCCGGTCTCGCCGTGGCCGGAGCACTACTCGGGATCGAGTCTGCTCCGGACTTTTGGCTCGCGCGCGCGGACGCCTGCAAGAGCGCCGCGGGCTCATGGGCCGCCCTCCAGGTCGGCCTCCTCTGCGTCTCCTACTACACCTCTCTCCTGCCCGATCGCAAGTGGGCGAGCTACGGTGTGCGCATCATCGCCTCATGGGTCATCGCCATCGCAGTGATGGTGATCGCCTTCTTGTATCGGCGGGCCTCTTGATCGGCATCGCACAAACTATCGCTCGGGTGCCTTCACCGCCGCGCCTACACCGGCGAAAGCTTTCCGCTCAAGCGCTGGAACTTCAGCCGATTCACGACTGTGGTCGCGATCAGGTAAGTGATGACAGGGATCATAATAATCCAAGGGAAGATCACAAAACCAGCATCACGGAGCAACGACACGCCGATGTTTCCCAACACGAAGCCAAGCCAAGGCACTCCGCAGAGGAAAGCCGCTTCCCACGAGCGGGAATAGTCGCGGACGGAATCTGACACCATGGAGGGATCCACCGTGAGAGGCGTCTTGCCACGCGCAAGTTCCAACGTGAAACGCTGCTCCGCTCTCGATCGGCCCATCGCTGACCGCCCAAAGAAATACTGCACGGTCCCGGCGATCACGGCGAGAGCAAGCCCCCACAGGCAGTCAGAGATTGAAGTAGTCGGCGGCATGGGAGTGGAGACTTCGTAGCTATCATTTCACAAAAGCGCGCCCTCTTCGACTACGAAAACAGCATCGCACTCCAATCATTCCCGCCTCCGCTCCCGGCGATTCTCGGTCATCTGCTGATGCAGCTTCTCCACATTGTAGAGGTAGCTGGCGCGGTCCTTCTCGGTGTAGGTGAACTCCAGCAGGCCGGCTTTCTTGAGCAGTTGCACGGCGAGGTTGAAGACAATGCTCCCCACCACTACGACCCAGAAGAGCACATCAAACACCCAGACCCAGCTCTTCTCACCGAAATAGAACCCACCGACGAAGTAGAACACGAGCAACCCCGTGCCGAGGCGCATCAAACGCCGCCATGTCGTGTAGCGTAGCTGTATCATGATTTGCCGGGAGGCGACTGCAGGAAGCCTCTCAAAGAAACCGCCACTTTCCGACTGGAAAAGCTCCTTCTATTTCCATGGGACTTGGCCACAGCGACGCCGTGGTCTCGAAGGTTGCCGGGGGCTCCTACCCCCTCGTGACGGTTTTTGCTCTTTTCCCCCGCGGTTCCGTGACCATCCTGCCGCCCCCATGACGTGCGACTTCCTGGTGATCGGCGCGGGCATTGCCGGTCTGACCTTTGCCATCCGTGCCGCGAAGCACGGATCGGTGATCGTGTTGACCAAAGGCGGCGCGCTTGATTCGAACACGGCCTGGGCCCAGGGCGGACTCGCCTCGGTCTTGCCAGAGGGCCTGCGCGATGCGGGCGACAGCCTCGACCTCCACATCGCCGACACGCTCGATGCCGGTGCCGGCCTCTGCAATGAAGACGTCGTCCGCGCCATCGTCAGCGAGGGTGCCGCCACCGTGGACGATCTCGTTTCGCACGGCGTCGATTTCGACAAGGAAGGCGACCATTTCCAACTCGGCAAGGAAGGCGGCCACTCGAAGCGCCGCATCCTCCACGCCCGCGATACCACCGGCCGCGAGATCGCCGAGTCGCTGGTGGAAGTCGCTCGCGCCACTCCGAATCTCACGCTGTTAGAAGACCACTTTACCATCGACCTCATCACCACCGGCAAGCTCGGCGTGGTCACAGAGGACCGCGTCCTTGGTGCCTACGTGTTGGAGAAAGCCAGCGGCGAAGTGAAGATCTTCAGGTCCGATCGCGTGGTGCTCGCCACCGGCGGTTGCGGCAAGGTGTATCTCTATACCACGAATCCCGACTCCGCCACCGGTGACGGCGTGGCGATGGCTTGGCGCGCGGGAGCAAGCGTCGCGAACATGGAGTTCATCCAGTTCCACCCCACCTGCTTCTACAACCCCGCCGCGATGGGTGCCGAGGCGCGCTCCTTCCTCGTGAGCGAGGCAGTGCGCGGCGAAGGCGGCATCCTCATCAATGCGAAGGGGGAAGACTTCACCAAGAAGGCCGACCCCCGCGGCTCGCTCGCACCCCGCGATATCGTCGCCCGCGCGATCGACCGCGAAATCAAGCGGACCGGTGCCCCTTGCGTTTACCTCGATGTCACGCACAAGCCCGCCGGCTTCATGCGCGAGCGCTTTCCCTTCATCTACGAGAAGCTCCGTAGTTTCGGACTGGATTGCGAAAAGCAACCCATCCCCGTGGTGCCTGCCGCCCACTACCAATGCGGCGGCGTCGTCACCGACATCAATGGCAAGACCACCATCCGCGGGCTCTACGCCATCGGTGAAGTCGCCTGCACCGGCCTCCATGGTGCAAATCGCCTCGCGTCTAATTCTTTGCTAGAGGGCAACGTCACCGCCCGCCGCGCCATTGAGGAAATCCTTCACCACTACGGGCTCGGGAAGCACACGGATGACGCACCGGAGATCCCGGCATGGCATCATGGCGACGTCGCCGTGCCGGATGAATTGGTCGTTATTTACCACAATTGGGACGAGCTGCGGCGTTTGATGTGGGACTACGTGTCGATCGTCCGCACCGACAACCGGCTGAGGCGCGCCGCCACGCGATTGCGTAATTTGAAAAAAGAAGTCCGCGAGTTTTACTGGGGCCATCGTGTCACCGCCGATATTCTAGAGTTGCGCAACCTCGTCGCGGTCGCTTCTCTCGTCGTCGATTGCGCGATACGACGCCGTGAGTCGAGAGGCTTGCACCACACGCTAGACTACCCGGGCACGGACGATCGTTTCTTGAAGGACACCATTCTGCGACGCTTTTAATAAAAGTTAACAATGGGAAGAAGAGCAACTGAAGCCAACAAACAAAGCCGGGCGGGACATGCCGCCGGGCTCGTTTTGTCGGCGCTGGTTGCCTTGATCCCCGTCGCAGGTGCTCAGCAACCGGCGGCCAAAACCACCGGCTATGTGCCACGCGTGGTGATCCCGACTTCGGACCGCGCGACCGCTCCGGTGCGCCCGGTGAATCCGGCCGTTGGACAGGTTTATCCGTGGAGGTTGAATATCACGGCTACGGTTTTTTGGATCGGCGAGCTGCCATCCGGCAATAATCCGACGCCAAACAACAAGTCCTCATGGGACCAAGAGTGGTCGTCGAATTACGGCGGCTACGACAATCCCGAACCATCGGCCCGCATCGCCAATTACGCCGGCCAGGATTTCCGGCCGAAGGGTTTCACGCCGCGATTGAATCCGTTTTACATCGCCCTGCCCTACAATGACGTGGCCGGCTGGGCTGCCCATAAGCCGGAAGCCTGCAAGGTCATCCCGTGGTTCAATCGCATGAACCCGGAACCCGGCAAGACCGTCCTGAAAGGTCGCTGGGTCCAGATCTTCAACGGCAAGTACAGCTGCTACGCCCAGTGGGAAGACTGCGGACCGTGGGTGACGGACGACTACGAGTACGTCTTCCTCAACAAGCCGCCGAAGAACACGTCCAACAAGGCCGCCGGCATCGATATTTCCCCTTCCGTCCGCGACTACCTGAATCTCCAGTCCGGAAAGAAGTGCCACTGGCGTTTCGTCGAGGCCGCCCAGGTTCCGTATGGTCCTTGGAAGAAGTACGGCCAGCAGGCTCCGCAACCCGTCCGCGGTAGCGGCCCGGTTCTGGCCCAATCTCAGACTCCTGCTCCGGCACAGCCCCGGAGCTCCAGCCCGACCCCGGTCGCCGGTGGTCCGGACGTGGGCGCACAGCGCGCCTACCTCGAGTATCTCCGGAAGATCCGGGACGAGCAGTCGATGAAGAAGCCCGCCAAGCCGGAGCTGGAAACCGACGGCTGATCGCTTCCCTGCCTCCTCTAACAGAGGCTCCGGATTTCCCCAGAGGCTAGCTATTCCCGCTTTCCCGGCCGTGTTCTGGCCCATCCACACCGGTACAGTAGCCTTCGAGTGACTCTGCGATTGCCGGAAGGCCCGTGCCTTCCCTAGCTTCCGGTCCGTGATTGGCCGCTTCCTCCTCCCGCTGCTGGTTTTCTCCTTTGCTCCCGCCGGGGCCCAACAACCCTTCGTGCCGGACATCGGCGCGAATGTTTCCCGGCCGTGGCCGGGGAAGGATTTTTGGACGAATCCCGCGGAGGACTGGACGCTCTCGAAAGGACGTCTTGAGAACACCTTCTCCGGCGGCAACCGCAATGTCACCCTGCTCACCGCCGAACTGACCGAAGCTGCCGAGCCCTTCACCGCGCGCGTCTTGCTCGATCAGGTGTCGTTCGAACTCTTCGGCGACGGCTTCGTGGGCCTGCAGGCTGGAGTCCGTGGCGAAAGCGGTGACTACCGCGAGGCCGCAGTCACCGGCGTGGGCTTTGCCGCCGGCATCGATTTCACCGGCCACCCTTTCCTCGGAGGAAAGAAGGCCGAGGGCGAGCCGCTGCCGCTCCCGCTACGCGGCATCGTGCTCGAACTGAAAGGCGAGCCCGATGGTGCCGATCGCTACAAGCTGAGCCTGCTGGTTCAGGATGCGACCGGAAAAATCCTCCGCACGGTCACCTCCACGGCACACGCCTCGTGGCTGCCGGGTTTGGTATCCATGACCTCGTCGAGCCAGGCACCGCCGCTCGTGGATCTCGCATCGGCCCGCCCCGCACAAGTCCCGCCCATCCCACAGGCGCGCCAAGGCGAGGGCCGCTTCGGCTTCAGCAAGTTCTCCGTGTCCGGCGCGAAGTTCGCCCTCCATCCGGAGCGAGCCTTCGGCCCCATCCTGTGGACCACCTACACGATGGATAATGACGGCACTCTCTGCCTGCTTCTCCAGGCCGCACCCTTCGCTCGCACCGAGAAGATGGATGCCGAGCTGGTGCTACCCGGCCGTGATCCCATCGTCACCACGCTCGAGCCGGTCTCCCGCACCGCCCGCTTCCGCGTGCTGAAGCTGGATCCGGCCAAGACCATGCCCTACGAGGTGAAGCTAGCCGGCGATTCCTACAAGGGCACCATCCGTCCCGCCGCCAATGGCCGGCCGCTGAAAATCGCCACGCTTTCCTGCAATGACGCCACCGGCTTCCCGCACCGGGATCTGGTGGAAAACGTCCGCGCGCAGGCTCCCGATTTCATCACCTTCCTGGGCGACCAGATCTACGAAGGCATCGGCGGCTACTCGCTGATCTACGATCACCGCCCCGGTGACCGCCCGGTCCTCTCCTACCTCCGCAAGTATGCCATGCATGGCTGGACCTGGCGGGATGTCCTGCGCGATACGCCCTCGATCACCATCCCGGACGATCACGATGTCTTCCACGGCAATCTGTGGGGCGCAGGTGGTGAGCCGGCCGATATCTCGAAAGGCTACGGAGACAGCTCGCAGGACGGCGGCGGCTACAAGATGTCGGTCGAGTTTGTGAATGCAGTGCATCGCACCCAGACCGGGAACCTGCCGGATCCCGCCGACCCGTCACCCTGCCGCAGCGGCATCAGCGTCTATTTCACCCGCCATGCATGGGGTCCGCTCGACTTCTTGGTCATGGCCGACCGCCAGTTCAAGTCCGCTCCAAAGGTGGCCCTGCCGGGCGCGAAGATCGAAAACGGCTGGCCACAATCGATTTCCTGGGACGCCAAGACCGCCACTCCCGAAGGCGAGGTCCAGTTGCTGGGCAGCCGCCAGGAAGCCTGGCTCGCCCGCTGGGCCAAGAACCCGGCGAAGGGTTCGAAATTCCGGATCGCCCTCTCGCAGACACCGTTTTGCGCACCGCAAACCCTGCCGAAAAACGTCCACTCCGATACCGATCTCCCGACCATTCCTGCCGTCAAACCCGGCGAATACGCCCCCGATGACGAGCCAAAGGCCGATTACGATACCAATGGCTGGCCACAGGCACCGCGGCTGAAAGCTCTGGAACTTCTTGCCGAGGCCCATGCGGTCCACATTACCGGAGACGAGCACCTCGGTAGCACCGGCCAATACGGACTCAAAGGTTGGAGCGATGGCCCGTGGTGGATCAGCTCGCCCGCCACCGCCGACATCTCGCCGCGCCGTTGGATGCCATCGGAAGAAGGCAAGAACCGCCGCAATGGCGCACCGAAGTGGACGGGCGACTTTGACGACGCCTTCGGCAATCACATGACGGTCCATGCCGTGGCGAATCCGCAGGACAACGACCGTCAGCCCGCCCGGATTTTCGACCACGCCGTCGGCTACACCATCACCACGTGGGATCCCGCCAGCGGCAAGGTCCGCCTGGAAAACTGGCCCTACTGGGCCTCCCCCGCCAAGCCCGCCCCGGACAACCAGCCCTACCCCGGCTGGCCCGTGATGATCGATCCTGCGAGCGGAAAGCGGGTGGATTGAAATGGGCCTCCGTTAGCTCGGGCCCCGTTAGCTTCATCGTAGCCTACGCAACCTCCGCCTTCGCAGCCCAAGCAATCTCTGCCTTTCAGCACCAACGGTGCGACATCCCTCAGCCCAGCCCATCGGGCTGGGTTTTTCATGCACAGGACATGGCGGCCTGAAGGGCCGCGAGACGTGCACGGCCCTCCTCTCCCCAACGATCGACAGCTCCTCCAATCCACACCACGCTTGACGAATCGGCCACCGCAGCGTCCCCGTCATGCCCGCTGTCCATGCTCGAGTTCCTCAGATCCGCATCGGTGCTGCAGGTGACGCTATTCTTCCTGCTGGCCAATATCGTGATCTTCACGTCCTCGGTGGCGCTCTGCTGGTGCCTCGGCCGCTGGTTCGGCACGCGCCGCATCTTTGATCGATGGGAACCGCTGCGCCCGGTGGAAATGGCCGCAGCCCTCGGTGCCGTCGTCTTGAATAGTTTCGTCTCCGTCGGCGGCTGGTTCCTCTGGACTCGCGACATCATCGTGCTGAAAGACACCGGCATCTTGCGCGCCGCCGCTGACTGCATCGTCATGGTGCTGTCCATGGACCTCGGCATGTATGTCTTCCATCGCGCCGCCCATCTGTCGTGGGTGTATCGCTGGCTCCATCGCTTCCACCACCGGCACGAGACCACGAATCCGATCAGCCTCTTCGTGCTTCATCCGGCGGAGGTCATCGGCTTCGGCGCACTGATGATCCTGTTTCTAACGGCCTATCCCATGAGCACCGAAGGACTGGTGGCCTACCTCTCGCTGAACGTGCTGTTTGGAACACTGGGACACTCCGGCGTCGAGCCCTTCCCCGCCGCTTGGGGAAAGGTGCCGCTGCTGCGTCTCCTCGGCACCTCCACTTTTCACGCGGAGCACCACGAGCATCCGAAATACAACTTCGGCTTCTACACGCTGTTGTGGGACAAGCTCTTCGGCACGCTCGATCCGGACTACGAGCGTCGCTTCCGCCAGGACACCACCGAGTGAACTCTCGCGCTCGCCATTGCCAGCCGCCGGACTCACTGAAACACTCCGCCCATGCAGCGCGTGGTGGTCATCAATGTGGTCGGGCTTTCCCCTTCCCTGCTCGGTCCTTCCACGCCCCGGCTGAAGGCATTCGCGGACAAGCACGGCCTCCAAGCCTTCCGCCCCGCCTTCCCCGCCGTCACCTGCACCGCCCAGTCCTCCATGCTCACCGGCACCTGCCCGCGTGAGCACGGCATCGTCGCGAATGGCTGGTATGATCGCGAGAGCGCCGAGGTGCGCTTCTGGAAACAGAGCAACCACATCGTCCACGGCGAAAAAGTCTGGGAGCACCTGCGCCGCAAGCACCCCGGCTTCACCTGCGCCAAGCTCTTCTGGTGGTACAACATGTATTCCACCGCGGACATCTCGATCACCCCGCGCCCGCTCTATCCCGCTGATGGCCGGAAGGTCTTCGACATCCACACCCAACCGATGGATATGCGCGAACGGATCAAGGCCGACCTCGGAGCCTTCCCCTTCCCCTCCTTCTGGGGCCCGGCCGCCGGCATCCCCTGCTCCGAGTGGATCGCCGCCTCCGCGCGTTGGGTGGAAGAGCGTGAGAAGCCGACGCTCAGCCTGATCTACCTGCCTCACCTCGACTACTGCCTCCAAAAATTCGGCCCCGGTGCACCTGAGATCACGCCCGAGCTGGAAGCCATCGACCGCGTCACCGGCGAGCTCATCGCCTTCCTCGAAAGAAGCGGCATCAAGGTGCTTGTCGTTTCCGAATACGGCATCTCCAAAGTCACGCGGCCGATCCACCTCAATCGCCTCTTCCGCCAAAAAGGCTGGCTACAGATCAAGGACGAGCTCGACCGCGAGACCCTCGATGCCGGTGGCTCGAAAGTTTTCGCCGTCGCCGATCACCAGATGGCCCACGTTTACATCAATGATCCCTCGCTACAGCGCCAAGTGCGGAGTCTGTTAGAAGGGACGAACGGCATCGACGAGGTCCGCACCGCCGGTGAAATGTGGGGCAGCGGCGTCGGTGCGCAGCGGGCCGGTGACCTCGTCGCGATCTCCAAGCCCGACTCGTGGTTCACCTACTACTATTGGAATGACGACGCGAAGGCTCCCGACTTCGCCCGCTGCGTCGATATCCACCGCAAGCCGGGCTACGATCCCGCAGAACTGTTCCTCGATCCCGCCATCTCGAACCCGAAGCTCAAGATCGCCAAATTCCTCCTCAAGAAGAAGCTCGGCCTGCGCGGCCTGCTGGAAGTCATCCCCCTTGATGCCACCCTCGTAAAAGGCTCCCACGGCCGCGATGTCGTGGAGGATGGCGAAAAGCCGCTCATCCTCGGCTCGCCCGTGCCCGTAGCCAGCGCGGAGGACGTTTTCGGGGCCATCGTCGCAGCCGTGAGCGGTTCCTGACCAGCATCGCCGAATCAAAACTTTGCGTCACAAAGTTTATCCTTGTCAGAAACCGTCCGTCTGCAACGAATACCAAGAGTGAAGCAGCCCCTTCCCGCTGGTGTCCTTGTAATGGCGATTGTCGGAATCTCCGCCTACGCCATCACTGCGCTTATCGCCGAGGCGAATATGTGGACCGGCACCATCGCTAGAACTCCGATGGAAGCCATCTGGAAGAGCATCGCCCTCATCAAAACGGAACGCCGGGTTCCCGATGACATCACCAGAGGCCTCGCCCTCGCGGGTTCCCAAAAACCCGATGAGGATAGAAGCCCTGTCGAAGTCCCGGTCCTTCATCGCCCTGCCGACGCTGAAATCCGCTGGACCGAGCCTTGGACGGAGAAGCGGAAAGAGACTTTCCCGGGCTATCCCACTCGCGGGGCGATTTTCCCCGGCTACCCCGCCGGCGGAGAAACCCGTGCGGACTTCTGATCAGGGAGTCTCATGAACGGCTCCGGAAAGACCCTCAAGGTCATCTCCCTCATCGTCTCAGGCCTGCTGGCCATCGCGGCACTGATTTTCCTCATCCTCTCCCCCGGCAACCCAAAGCAAGCCGAGGCCGTCTTGGAATATACGGCACCGCCCGGTTTCAATCCCGCCGGACTGACGAGTGCCCTCGAGGCACTCCGCAACGATCAGGGCTTCCTCCTGGAAGTCGCCATCCGCGGCAATTTCACCAAGTCATGGGATCCCAAGCGGGATGAAAAGGCAGCCAAGCTCGGCAATTTGCTGACCTTCGAACCAAAGTCCAAGGAGCCCGCCGTCTCCATTCGTTTCGCCCATCCCAAGGCCCCCACCGCCCTGAACGTCGCCTACGTGGCCGCGGCAGTCGCCAAAGAGAGACTGGAGTCGCAGCAGCAACAGCTCGCGAAGGAGATCCTCGGCCAAGAAGATGCCGTGGAGGACAAACGGAAGCTCCTAGAGCAGATCCGCCAGATTGAAGCCCTCCCGGCTGGCGATCCCCGGAAGAAATCCGGTTGGAACGAAGGCTACTCGCACTTTGTCGATCCTCAGAACGACTACGAATGCTCGATTCAGAAGCTCGACGAACTCAGAGCCCGGATCCTCGTCTCAATCCGGCCGATCCGCGCGGCGACCTTGACGAGCGAGCAATGACCTCCCGCGCCGCCTGATTCCGTCTTCAGCACCCGCCGGAAGCCCCGCCAAAACGCCAATTTTGCGCCCGGAACTAATTTTTGTCACAAATCGCGCGTTTGCGACGAATACCAACTGTGAAGTCGCCTCTCTCCACCGGTGTAGTCCTCATGGCCGTGGCCGGCGTTTCCGCCTATGCCGTCGCGGCTCTCATGTCCGAGGCGAATCTCCGGACCGGCACGGTCACCCGATCGCCCTTCGAAGCCATCGCGAAAAGCGTGGCCACCCTCAGAACGGACCGCCACCTGCACGACGCCCACGAAGTCTTCCCCCAAGCTCCGGAACTTCTGTTTCGCGACGAAGCACCTAGCATCGACCGCGGACACTAGTCGACCTCCCCTCCGCAATCCTTGCCCGCCCGCTGGATCGCCTCTTCCAGCGTCTGGTGGGATTTCACGATCATCGCCTCGCGCATCGGAACCTCATAGAGCCTCTCCTTGACGAGCTCAGGATTCAGCCGGCCAGTCGAAAAAAGCAGCGCCAGCAACTCGATATCCTTCGGCCTCCCCGCCTGGCACTTGGCAGCCGCCATGTCGTGCGGCTCTAAACAGAACGCCCGTTCAACTCCGGGCACCGGCACCAACCGCTCCTCCCAGTCCTTGGGAAACTGCTCAAAGGCGAAGGGACGGACAATGTCGGCGTAGTATCCGAAATGATCGTGGAATGCTCGATCCTCGCCGAACATCTTGTGGAGCATGATTCCGACCTCTTCTTCAAACGGAAGAGGCACCATATCCGCGTCAAAGGTCTTGGAAAGTGGACCACCATGATCATCGCCAAGGTCCGGAAACAATGGCAGTAGGGAGGCTGATCCAAAGACGATGATCTTCTCCGCCTCGGAGGTGCCCAAGACGACCCGGGCCAAATGCTTCAATGTGTCCAGGCGCATGCGAACTGGTCGAGCTCCTCGTCATTCAATACCCCCGGAAACGGCGAGCAGCTTTTCAGCATCCGCGGATACTCCCCGTCATCTCGCAGAAAAGCCAGTAGCTCGGCAAACCCTTCCGCCGACGCTTGCGCCCGCTCAATCATCTCCCGCCAAATAACCAGCGCCCGGACATCCCCCAGCCGGTCCATTTTGATCCACCGCTCAATATTCCGCAGCGGGATCTCCAGCAATTCCGGCTGCCGCTCGATCTTGTCGGCGGTAAACAGCCACTTCTGGTAAATCAGCGGGTTCAGCCAGACGTAGTCCTCCGGAATCACGGCCACACCCTATCAGCCGACCGGCCGCCCCGCAAGCCGCGCTCCGGGGCACGCCGTCTGCTTTACGGTTGCGCTCTCCCGGACGGCTTCCTAGCGTTCGCTCCGGTTTTACGACCCGAGCCCTTTTCCCATGAAAATCCGCCATTTCGCCCTCCCAGCCCTCGCTGCATCGATTGCCGCCCTCGGTCTCTCCAATTGCAACAAGGGTGGCGGCGACGCGATCAAGGTCGGCGAGTTCGCCTCGCTCACCGGCAAGGAAGCCACCTTCGGCACTTCCTCCCATGAGGGCACCCTGCTCGCCGTCGAGGAAATCAACGCCGGCGGCGGCGTCCTCGGTAAAAAAATCCAGCTCCTCACCGAGGACAACCAGTCCAAACCCGGTGAATCCACCAACGCCGTCAACAAGCTGATCTCGAAGGACGGCGTCGTCGCCGTCCTCGGCGAAGTCGCCTCCAGCCGCTCCTTCGAAGCCGCGCCGGTCTGTCAGGATAACAAAATCCCGATGATTTCGCCCGCCTCGACCAATCCCTCGGTCACCGAGGTCGGCGACTATATCTCGCGTGCTTGCTTCACCGATCCTTTCCAAGGAGCCGCCCTTGCCAACTTCGCCACCGGCGAACTGAAGGCCACCAAGATCGCGATGCTCACCGACGTGAAGAGCGACTACAGCAAGGGCCTCGCGAAGTTCTTCAAAGAGAAGTTCCTCGCCAATGGCGGCACGCTCGTCACCGAGCTCGACTACAACGGCGGCGACAAGGACTTCAAGGCCCAGCTCACCACCATCAAGAACGGCAATCCACAGGCGGTCTTCGTCCCCGGCTACTACACGGACGTCGCCCTCATCGCGATCCAGGCCAAGCAGCTCGGCCTCTCCGTCCCGCTCTTCGGCGGAGACGGCTGGGAAAGCAGCGTGCTGCTCGATATCGGCAAGGAAGCCATGAACGGCAACTACTTCTCCACCCACTGCGCCGCCGACCAAGGCACGCCGAAGATGACCGCCTTCGTGGATGCCTATAAGAAGAAATTCAATGGCAAGACACCGGATGCGATGGCCGTGCTCGGCTACGACTCCGCCATGCTGCTCGCCGATGCCATGAAGCGCGCCGCCACCACCGAGGGACCCAAGCTCCGCGATGCAATCGCCGCCACCAAGGACTTCGAAGGCGTCAGCGGCAAGTTCTCGCTCAACAAGAACCGCGACGCCGTGAAGGCCCTCGTCTTCATCAAGATCGAAGACGGCAAGTTCCGTTACACCGCCACCGTCAATCCTTGATCGGAACCTAGCGGCGCGAACGGCATGGACATTCAGCAGACGATCCAGCAGCTCATCAACGGTCTCGGGCTGGGATCGATCTACGCCCTCATCGCTCTCGGTTACACGATGGTGTATGGGGTACTGCGGTTCATCAACTTCGCCCACAGCGATGTCCTGATGCTCGGGGCCTTCGCCGCCTTCTTCCTCGCACCGATGGTGGAGAAGGCGCTGGGCCCGCAGTCAGTGATGGGCGCGATTCTCGTCATCATCCTCGCTGCGGCGATCTGCGCGTGCATCGGCATGTTGATCGAGTTTCTCGCCTACCGGCCGCTGCGCAAGCGACCGAAGCTCACGGTGCTCATCACCGCGATCGGCGTATCACTGTTCATCGAGTTCACCTGTCAGAACGATGCGGTCTTGGGCTCGGCCACCCGCTCGTTCCCTAAGCTACTGCCTGAAAAGCAATTCACCTTCGGCAACCTCGTCATCGGCAGCACGGACATTCTAGTCCCCGTGGTCACCCTGCTGCTGCTCGGTGCGATGTGGTTGATCGTCCAGAAAACCCGCGTCGGCACCGCCATGCGCGCCGTTTCCTACAACCAGCAAGCGGCCTCGCTGATGGGCGTGCCGGTGAATCGCATCATCTCCTTCACCTTCGGCCTTGGCTCGGCACTCGCCGCAGTGGCGGGCATCCTCTACTCGATGAAGGCCCCGGGCATCGAGCCGCTGATGGGCGTGCAGCCCGGCCTTCGCGCCTTCATCGCTGCGGTCGTCGGGGGCATCGGAAACTTGCCGGGTGCCGTCCTCGGCGGCCTGCTGATCGGTATTCTGGAAACCTTCGCCGGCGGCATTCCCGGACTCTCGAACTACCGCGATGCCATCGCCTTCGGGATCCTGATCCTGATCCTGCTCTTCAAACCCGCCGGCCTCCTCGGTCGCGCCACCATCGAGAAAGTCTGATGCCCTTCTCCGGAGCAAAACGCTGGCTCATCGTCGGCATCGCACTCGCGGTGCTCGCTTCTTTCTTTTCCGGTGAGATGAATCGCTACTACCTCGGCATCGTCATCGATGTCGGCATCGCGATCATCCTCGCCGTCAGCCTGAATCTCATCAATGGCCACACTGGCCAATTCAGTCTCGGCCACGCCGGCTTCATGGCCGTGGGCGGCTACTTCGCCGCCTGGCTCTCCCTGCACATGGGGGCAAATGCCAAGCTGTTCTTTCCCCTCTCGCTGTTGGCCGGCGGCGTTCTCGCGGCCGTGGTCGGCCTCTGCGTCGGCATTCCATCGCTGCGCTTGCGCGGCGACTACCTCGCCATTGTCACGCTCGGCTTCGGGGAAATCATCCGGGTGATCGCGCAGAATACCGAGGCCGTCGGCGCGGCCAGCGGCCTGAAGGGCATCCCGAAGTTCACCACCCTCGGCTGGACCTTCGGCCTCGCCGCCCTGACCATCTACGCGATCACCGCACTGGTGAATTCCACCTACGGCCGCGGCTTCCTCGCCGTGCACGATGACGAGATCGCCGCCGAGTCGTCCGGAATCAATACCGTCCGCTACAAGGTCACCGCCTTCGTCACCGGCGCCTTCTTCGCAGGCATCGCCGGCGGGCTCTATGCCCACCACAAGCAGTTCCTCTCGCCCACCGGTTTCGACTGGCTGAAGTCCGTCGAGATCGTGGTCATGGTCATCCTCGGCGGCATGGGCCGCACCGTCGGAGTCATCGCCGCCGCCATCCTGCTCACCGTCTTGCCCGAGCTGCTGCGCGACTTCGCCGAATACCGAATGATCGTCTACGCGCTGCTCATCATCTTCATGATGCTGCTGCGCCCGGGCGGCCTGTTTTCGATCAATCTCAAGCGCCGCTCTTCCGCCGCATGAGCACGCCGCTGCTGCAACTCGAGAACGTCACGATTAAGTTCGGCGGCCTCACGGCGGTCAGCGAACTAACGACCACCATCGACGAAGGCCAGCTCGTCGGTCTCATCGGCCCGAACGGCGCCGGCAAGACAACGGCGTTCAACATGATCACCGGCGTCTATCAGCCGACCTCAGGCACCATTCGCTTCGCCGGCAAATGCACCGCCGGGATCAAACCGAGCCGCCTCACAGCCCAAGGCATCGCCCGCACTTTCCAGAATATCCGCCTCTTCGGCTCGCTTAGCGTGCTCGACAACATCCGCGTCGCAAAGCAACTCCACAATACCCAGAACTACCTCGGTTCGCTGTGGCGGGGCAAAGGCTGGCGGAACAGTGAGGCGACCATCGAGAAGGACGCCTTGGAGCTGTTGGAGATCTTCGATCTCGCAAAGTGCCGCGACGAAATGGCGACCTCCCTCCCCTACGGCGACCAGCGCCGCTTGGAAATCGTGCGCGCCCTCGCCACCAAGCCGAAGCTGCTGCTGCTTGATGAACCCGCCGCCGGCATGAACCCGTCCGAGAAGGACGACCTCATGCACCTCATCCGCTTCATCAAGGACCGATACCAGCTCGCCGTCCTGCTCGTGGAGCACGACATGAAGGTCGTCATGGGCATCTGCGAGCGCATCGCCGTGCTCGAATACGGCCGCAAGATCGCCGAAGGCACCCCGAAGGAAATCCAGTGCCACCCGAAGGTCATCGAGGCCTACCTCGGAGCCGCCGCCACCCCGATCGAGCATGCTTGAGGTCGACAATCTCCACGTGTCCTACGGGGCCATCAAGGCACTTCACGGGGTATCCCTGAAAGTGCCGCAAGGAAGCATCGTCACCTTGATCGGAGCGAATGGAGCAGGCAAATCGACCACCCTGCGCGCTCTCTCCGGCTTGGTGAAGGCAGCATCCGGCAGCATCCGCTACGCCGGTGAGGAAATCACCAATCTTCCCGCCCACAAGATCGTCTCCCGCAGCCTCTGCCACGTCCCCGAGGGCCGCATGGTCTTCGCCAATCTCACCGTGAAGGAAAACCTCGCGATGGGTGCCTACCTCCAGCGCGACAAGGCATGGATCGCCAAGCAGACTGATTACGTCTTCCGCCTCTTCCCTCGCCTCAAGGAACGCGAGAACCAGGCCGCTGGCACCATGTCCGGCGGCGAGCAGCAGATGCTGGCCATCGGCCGCGCGCTGCTGAGTAATCCCAAGTTCCTGATGCTCGATGAGCCCTCGCTCGGCATCGCCCCACTGCTGGTGAAGTCGATCTTCGAGCGCATCGTCGAAATCAACCGCGAGCAAGGCCTCACCATCCTGCTGGTCGAGCAGAACGCCAATCTCGCGCTCGACGTCTCTAGCTACGGCTACGTCCTTGAGACCGGCAAGATCCTGCTCGAAGGTCCCTCCGCCGAGCTAAAGGCGAATCCCAAGGTCCAGGAAGCCTACCTCGGCGCCTAAGGAGTATCGACATTCTGTCGACACGGCGAGGACCGCAGGTCCACGCTCCTCACATCCGCTTCGCCATGAAAATCTTCACCGACCTCACCACCACCCCGGAGCTTCTCGAGTATCTCCGCGACGGCATCGCCCCACACGAACTCCTGCGCCCCTCACAAAGCGGAGCCTCCGTCCTCGCCGACGTCCCCACCGACCCGATCATGCAGGAGGCCGACATCGTCCTCGGCCAACCCCGCGTCGATGCCGTCCTCTCCTCGCCGAACCTGAAGTGGCTCCAGGTCAGCACCGCCGGCTACACCCGCTACGACACCGCCGACTTCCGCACCGCCGTGCAGGCGAAAGGCGTCACCGTCACAAACAGCTCCCACGTTTACGACGATCCCTGCGCCGAGCACGTCCTCGCCTTCATGCTCGCGAACGCCCGTCAATTCCCCCGCGCCCTCAAGTCACGCTGCGCAAACGGCTCGCCCGAATGGAACGACCTCCGCCGCGAGAGCAAGCTCCTCCAAGGCCAGTCGCTACTCATCATCGGCTACGGTGCCATCGCCGAGCGCGTGATCGAGCTGCTCACCCCCTTCCGCATGGACATCACCGCCATGCGCCGCAACGTCCGCGGCGATGAGAAGGTGAAGATCGTCACTCCCGACGAAGTCGCCGCCGCCCTCGGCGAAGCCGACCACGTCATCAACATCCTCCCCGACAACGCCGAATCCCTGCGCTGGTTCAATGC
This sequence comes from Luteolibacter sp. Y139, assembly GCF_038066715.1. Lineage (NCBI taxonomy): Bacteria > Pseudomonadati > Verrucomicrobiota > Verrucomicrobiia > Verrucomicrobiales > Verrucomicrobiaceae > Neoluteolibacter > Neoluteolibacter soli. Next base: position 340,276 of record NZ_JBBUKT010000001.1, read on the forward strand.
CACCCGCTTCGCGCAGATGAAGCCCGGCTCGATCTATTACAACATCGGCCGCGGCACCACGACCCATCAGGAAGACCTCGCCGCCGCCCTCAAGTCCGGCCACCTCGGCGCCGCCTGGCTCGATGTCACCGACCCCGAGCCCTTGCCCGACGACCACATCCTCTGGACCTGCGAGAACTGCCACATCACCCCGCACACCGCCGGCGGCCAATTCGAAGAATCGCGCGTCCTCATCCGACACTTCCTCGAAAACCTCCGCCGCTACGAAAAGGCCGAGAAACTGGTGAACCGGATCATGTGACCCTCACTGCTTCCACTGGAACACCACCTCCCCGGCCTGCAATCCCTCCGCACTGGCTTTCAAAACCGCCTTCCCCTGCTCCTGCGTCCCTTGCAGCATGACTAGGGCTCGGCCTTGGAACGCCTCGCGCGTGCTCGCTTGAAAAGGCTCCAGGCTCACAATCGAGCCATTGTCCACCGCCACCACCTTGCCCGCGCCTTCCACCTTGAAGGAAATCTTGTTAGCCGCCGAAGGCACCACCACTCCATTCGCATCGGTCACAAAGACCTCGACGCTGACCATGCGTTCCCAAGCTTGCGAAAGCCCCTCGCGATCGGCCTTCAGTAATACCTTCGCCGGCTTCCCCGCAGTGCGCAGGACATTCGTCGCGACCTCCTTGCCTCCATTCGAAGCGACCGCCTTCAATGTTCCCGGCTCAAACGGCACCTTCCAGTTCAGCGCCACATCCTTGCGAACCGGTTTCTTGCCCAGCGACTTGTCATTGAGGACCAGCTCTACCTCGGAGGCATTCGTGTAAACCTCCACGTTCTCGTCATGCGCCTTCTGGTCCGCCGGCGTCCAATCGGAAAATAGCACCTGCCGGCGCTTCCATTCGACCGACTCGTAGCCCGGATCCGCCGGCGTATCCTCCGTCGCCGCGATGCGCCGGAAAACACCCACCATCGGCTTGTCGCTCCACCAGCTTTGCCGCTCCACCCCGCGCGGCTGGGTAAAACCCGCACGGTCTAACAAACCCGAATTGTAGGTCGTCACCGGCCACGTCTTCGATTCGCCAAGGTAATCAATACCCGTCCACAGGAACTGTCCCGCATGCTGCGGATTGTCGCGGCAATCAAACCACGTCGAGCGATCGTGCCCTTGCTCAGTCCCGATGATCTTGCGACCCGGCTTGTCCTTCCACGCCTGCAGCAGCTCCCCATCGCGATAATTCACGCCGATCACATCCAGCAAGTCCGCGAGCCCGTTGGTGAAGTCTTTCGACACATTCGGCCGGAACAACGCCTGCGTCACCGGCCGGCTGGGATCAGCCGCATGGCACACCTCCACCAGCCCCTTCAAAATCGGAATCGCCACATCCGCCTGGGGCGTATCGTGAATCTCGTTGCCCACCGAGTAGAGCACCACGCTCGGATGATTGCGGTCGCGCAGCACACCATCGCGCAAGTCGGTGTGCGACCACTCCTTAAAGTAAAGATGGTAATCCTGCTTGTTCTTCCCCTTCAGCCAGCAGTCGAAGAACTCATCCATCACCAGGAAACCCATCCGATCGCAGAGATCTAGGAACTCCGGCGAGGGCGGCGTGTGAGCCGTGCGGATGCTATTCACCCCGAGCTCCCGGAGCTTCTTCAATCGTCGCTCCCACACCGCGAGCGGAACCGCAGCACCCACCGCCCCACCATCCTGGTGCAAGCAAACGCCCTTCATCTTCACCGGCTTCCCATTCAGCACAAACCCGCGATCCGTCGTGAACTCCGCACTGCGGATGCCAAACGCGGTCTTCACCTCATCGACCGCCTTGCCATCGATGCTGATCGTGGTGACAAGCTGATAGAGATTCGGATGATCGAGATCCCACAGCTTGGGTGGTGATAGTGCGAGCTGCTGTGAAACATCTTCTTCCTTTCCCGCCGCGACGGAAACGTCGAAGGCGACGAAGCCAAGGGGACTCCCGTCGGGATTCATCACCGTTGATCGGACATTGACCCGAGAATCCTTCGCACCGGCGTTCGCCACCTTGGTCTCAATCTTCACCGTAGCCTCCCCCGCATCGACTTTCGGCGTACTCACAAACACACCGCCCGGCGCGACATGAACCGGCTCCGCGACCACCAACCGGACATGCCGATAAATCCCCGCACCCGCATACCATCGCGACGCCGGCTGAGGCGTCGTGTCCGCCTTCACCACCAGCACGTTCTTCGCCTTCAAATGAGGCGTCAGATCGTAGCGAAAACTCACATAGCCGCTCGGTCGCTTGCCGAGCGAGTGACCATTGATCCACACCTCCGCATTCGCCATCACCCCATCGAACTCCACCCACACCTGCTTGCCCTTGGCATCGAGCGGGAACTCCTTGCGATACCATGCCACGCCGGACGGCAGCCACGCGCCCGAGCCAGTCGCGGGCGCGGATTTGTCAAAAGCCCCGGCGATGCTCCAGTCGTGCGGCACCGAGACCGTCTCCCAGCCGTTTCCACTGAAACCTTCTTTCTCCGCCCCCGCCGCCTCGCCCTGGTGAAATTGCCAGGCGTCATCAAATGGCACGATTTCCCGCGCAAACACGCCGGAGCTGAGGATTGCTGCCAAAAAACCAAGCGAGGGGATCGGCGAAACGCGGAGCATGCCACAGTTCAAGGGAATCAAACCCGCGCCGAAAGCTCCCAGAATGGGTTATCCAGCAAAGCCCGTTTTGCTGCAAAACCTCTTGGGTTTGCTACGTTACCTGCGGGCCGCTCCTCGACGTTCCATCTCCAATGCCTGTCCGCGCCACTTCCACCCTCCTGCTCGCCCTCCTCGCCTGCCAGACCTCTGGCGCGGCGGACGATCCTGCCGCGGTGTTCGAGAGCAAGATCCTGCCGATCCTCGAGGACTACTGCTACACCTGCCACGGTGACGGCGAGGACAAGGGCAAGGTCAGCTTTGATGCCTTCGGCTCCACCGCGGCCCTGATGGACCAGACCAAGCTCTGGGACCATGCGTTGCGCAATGTTCGCGCCGGCTTGATGCCGCCGCCGAAAAAGGACCGCCCGTCCTCGGACGAACTGGCGACCCTCGTCGATTGGATCAAGCGCGGCCCGCTCAAGCTCGACCCCGCCAATCCCGATCCCGGCCGCGTCACCCTCCGCCGCCTCAACCGCGTCGAGTACCGCAATACGATCCGCGAGCTCACCGGCTACGACTTCCGCACCGACGAGGAATTCCCCGCCGACGACACCGGCTACGGCTTCGATAACATCGGCGACGTCCTCACCACTTCGCCGATGCTCTTGGAGAAATACATGCAGGCCGCCGAGACCATCGTCGAAAAAGGCCTCCCGCAGGAAAACCGGGTCACCCCGCGCAAAACCTTCCCCGCCGGCATGTTCCGCGGCAAGGGCCAGCGCGGCGAGGGCGACTATCAATACCGTCTCTCCCTCTACGACTCCGCCGACCTCACCGCGAAGCTGAAGATCGAGAAAGCCGGCACCTACCGCGTGATCCTGAATGCGCGCCCCACCGGATCCTTCTCCTACGACCCCGGCCGCTCGAAGCTCACCTGGTCGGTCGAAGGCAAGCAACAGCTTCAGGAAGAAACGAAGTGGGGCGGCAGCAAGCTCATCTCCGAGATCGAAGTGAAGTGGGAGCCCGGCGAATATCCGCTGCAACTCACGCTCGAGCCGCTCGTTGGGAAAGACAAGCAGCCACCTGACCTCGGCGACGGCCCGCCCTTCGTTGACTTGGAACTCGGCGGCATCACCCTCGTCGGCCCGCTGGAACCGCAGTACGCGGTTCATCCGCCGAATTACGAAAAGTTCTTCACCCGCGACCAAGTGCCGGACGATGCCGCCGGACGCGATGAGTATCGCACCGAGATCCTCCGCCGCTTCGCCACCCGCGCTTTCCGCCGCCCGGTCGATGACGCCACCGTCGCCAAGCTCGCTGGCTTCGCCAAGGAGTCCGCAGAAGTCCCGGACGGCACCTTCGAAAAAGGCATCGCCCGTGCCATCGCCGCGATCCTTGCCTCACCCCGCTTCCTCTTCCGCATGGAGCAAGTGCTCCCGGAAAGCGACCCGGCCAAGCACCCGCTGTTAGACGAATGGTCGCTCGCCTCGCGCCTGTCTTACTTCCTCTGGTCCACCATGCCGGACGATGATCTGTGCCGTCTGGCCGAAAAGGGCGAGCTGCGGCAGAACCTCTCCACTCAGGTCGCCCGCATGCTCCGGGACGACCGCTCGGATGAGTTCGTCGAAAACTTCGCCGGCCAATGGCTCCAGGCGCGCGACGTCGAAAGCGTCAGTATCGATGCCCGCACCGTCCTCGCCCGCGACAACGGCACCGAGCGCGAAAACCGCGAGCGCTTCGAGAACTTCCGCCGCCTCAATCGCGAGATCGATGAAGCGGAGAAGGCCCGCGATGATACCAAGCTGGCCGCCTTGAAGGAAGAGATGACAACCTTGCGCGCCAAGTTCCGCAGCCCAGGCCAGCGCCGTATCGAGTTCAGCGGCTCCCTGCGCAGTGCGATGAGAAAGGAAGCCGAGATGCTCTTCCGCCGCACCCTCCGCGAAGACCGCAGCTTGCTCGAGCTAGTTGAAAACGACTCCACTTATCTCAACGAGGAACTCGCCAATCACTACGGCGTCCCGGACGTCCGCGGCGGCGACATGCGCCTCGTGAAGCTGCCGGCCGACAGCCCGCGCGGCGGCGTTCTTACGATGGGCACCGTACTTGCCGTCACTTCGAATCCCACCCGCACCTCACCGGTGAAACGCGGCGTCTTCATCTTGGATAATATCCTCGGCACTCCTCCCCCACCGCCACCGCCGAATATTCCATCGCTCGAAGCCTCCGTAAAAGGCACCGACGGCGAGGAACTCAGCCTGCGCGACGCCCTCGCCATGCACCGCGAAAAAGCCCTGTGCTCCTCCTGCCACAGCCGCATGGACCCCATGGGCCTCGCGTTCGAGAACTTCAACGCCCTCGGTGCCTTCCGCGAAAAGGAACTCGGCAAGCCCATCCCATCGTCCGAAGGCCGGCTCATCACCGGCGAAAAATTCGCCAATGTCAGCGAGCTGAAACACCTCCTCGTCACCTCCCGCCGCCAGGACTACTATCGCTGCATCACCGAGAAGGTCCTCACCTACGCCCTCGGCCGCGGACCGGAGCCCTGCGACATCACCACCGTCGATTCCATCATCGATGGACTGGAGCAATCCGGCGGCAAGTTTTCCACCCTCATCACCGGGATCATCGAATCCCCCGCCTTCCAGAAACGCCAACGCACCACGCCATGAACGCCGCCACCAATCGCCGCCGCTTCCTCCGCGGCATGGGAGCCTGCCTGGCCCTGCCATCGCTCGAGGCCCTGCTCCCACGCGTCTCCGCCGCCGAAGTCGCCGCACGCGGATTCGCCACCACGGCCAGCGGCGCACCACTGCGCATGGCCTACCTCTATTTCCCGAATGGTGCCGTACCCGGCGCATGGACCGCCTCGGGTGCCGGTGCTGACTTCAAGCTGGAGAACACTCTCGCCCCTCTGGAAGCGCTCAAGCACCGCGTGCAGGTCATCTCAGGCCTCGACCTCAAGAACGCCGAGCCCGGCAATGACGGCGCCGGCGACCACGCCCGCGCCAATGGCAGCTTCCTCACCGGCGTCCGCGTGCGGAAGACCGCTGGAGCCGATATCTATGCCGGCGTCTCTGTCGATCAGATCGCTGCCCAACAGATCGGCCGCAGCACCCGCTTCGCCTCGCTCGAACTCTCCTGCGATCCCCACCGCAAGTCCGGCGGCTGCGACTCCGGCTACTCCTGCGCCTATGAGTCGAATCTCGCTTGGCGCACGCCCACCTCGCCACTCGCGCCCGAATCGAATCCCCGTCTGATCTTCGAGCGCCTGTTCGGCTCTGGCAATCCCGGCGAGCGCAGCGACAGCTTGACCCGCCGCCACAAGCAACAGCGCTCCATCCTCGACTTCGTGATGGACGATGCAAAGTCGCTCTCCAAGGAACTCACCGCCCGCGACAAGGCGAAGATGGACGAGTATCTAACAGGCGTCCGCGAGATCGAGGAGCGCATCGTCACCGCCGAGAGCTTCAAGGACATCCCGGATCCCGACATGGCTACGCCGGACGGCATCCCGAAGGCCTACGACGACTACATCCGCTTGGTCTTCCAGATGACCGCACTCGCCTTCGAGACCGATGCCACCCGCATCGCGTCGATCATCCTCGCCCGCGACGGCAGCAATCGCTCCTTCCCCGAGATCGAAATCGCCGAAGGCCATCACGCCCTGTCGCATCATCGCAACAACGAGGACATGATCCGCAAGGTCACCTTGATCGACCGCTTCTACGCCGAGCGCTTCTCCGAATTCCTCGGCATGCTGGAAGCAAAGAAGGACGCCGACGGCCAATCGATCCTCCACAATTCGATGATCGTCTATGGCTGCGGCAATTCCGACGGCAACCGCCACACCCACACCAATCTCCCCATCGTCCTCGCCGGCAATGGCGGCGGTGCCTTCAACCCCGGCCGCGCCTGGGATGCGAACGAGAAGCCGCTCTGCAACCTCTACCTGAACATGCTCGATGCGATGGGCACGCCCTCTCTCGAGCGCTTCGGCGATAGCACGGACCGCATGGCAGGAGTCTGATTTCCCTCTAATCATGAAGCTGCTCCTTTCCCTCTCCCTCGCGCTCATCGCGACTCTCCACGCGGAGGAAATCTTTCTCTGGCCGAATGGCGCTCCCGGCTCCGAAGGTAAGACCGAGCCCGAAGTCGTCACCAAGTCCGACAGCGGCGAACTCACGGTCACACACGTCCACAAACCGACCATCACGCCCTATCTGCCCGCCAAGGAAAAGGCCACCGGTGCCGCGGTCATCGTCGCCCCCGGCGGCGGACACAAACTGCTCTGCGTCACCCATGAAGGCAGCAATGTCGCCGAGTGGCTCGCTCAACACGGCGTCGCCGCCTTCGTTCTCAAATACCGCCTCGCGAGCGAGGAAGGCTCCACCTACACCGTCGATGACCACGCCGTCGCCGACATGCATCAGGCCATCAAATACGTGCGCAGCCACGCGGGCGAATGGGGCATCAAGAACGTCGGCGTCATGGGCTTCTCCGCCGGCGGCGAAGTCTGCTCCATCGCCAGCATGAAGTTCACCCCGGAAGACCGCCCCGACTTCCAGGCCCTCATCTATCCCGGTCGCTCGCAGCGCATCGTCCCCTTCGAAGGATCGCCACCCGCCTTCCTCGCCGCATCGTCCAACGACCGCCCCGACATCTCCGAAGGCCTCACCAAGGTCTACCTCGACTTCAAGAAGGCGAAGATCCCCGTCGAACTCCATCTCTACGCCGGCGGCGGCCACGGCTTCGGCCTCCGCCCCGGCCGCAACGCCCCCGTCGACCAATGGATCCTCCGCTTCGACGAGTGGCTGAAGGACCGGAAGTTCGTCCCGGCATCCTGAAGACCTGCTAGCCTTCGCTGGGGAGTTAGCCATCGCGCGAAAAAACTCTGCTGCCCCAACGGCCCGGCATCCCTTAGCCGCAGCCCCTCTTCAGCACCAACGGTGCGAAATCCCTCAGCCCAGCCCATCGGGCTGGGTTTTTGATACCCAGCCAATGGCGGCCTGAAGGGCCGCGAGACGGGCAAGGCTGCTTCACCTCCTTGGAACCACGCTGAAACGCAGGCCCTCCCGACGCAACCCGCTCACCTTCGGCATTGCACTTTCCGCCGCCCCCGCCCCACGCTGGCCCCGTGCCGACCGTCCGCCTCAAGTACTTCTCCTACCACCCCGCCATCTGGCCCCGGATGATCGGGGAAGTGACCCGCGATGCCAAACCCGGCTCGCTCGTCCAGGTGCTAGACAAGGAAGGCAAGCCCTTCGGCAGCGCCTTCTGGAATCCCAAGGCCGGCATGCCCCTCCGCGTCTTCGCCCACGGCAATGAAGCGGTCGACGAAAGCTTCTTCCTCGGTGCCATCCAGCGCGCCGCCTCGCTGCGCCGCGAGGTGATGAAGCTGGATGAAACCACCGAGGCCTACCGCGCCATCCACGCCGATGCCGACCAAATGCCCGGCCTCGTCGCCGACAAGTTCGGCAACGTGATGTCGCTCGAAATCACCAACCTCGCCGCCTTCCAGCGCCTCGATGCCTGGGTCCCCGCGCTGCACGAAGCCTTCGGCACCGAGAAAGCCCACATCCGCGTCGATCCCGACCTCGCCCGCATCGAGGGCATCCCCTCGCTCACCCATCACCTTTCCGAAAAGCTCCGCCCGCTGAAAATCCGCGAACACGGCGCGACCTTCCAGATCGATCCCTCCGGCGGCCACAAGACCGGCTTCTTCTGCGACCAGCGCGACAACCGCAAGAAATTCGGCGAACTCGCCGCCGGCCGCAGCGTGCTCGATCTCTGCTGCTACACCGGCGGTTTCTCCGTGAATGCCGCCCTCGCCGGCGCCGAGGATGTCACCGCCGTCGATCTCGACGAGAACGCCATCGAAGTGGCCAAGCGCAATGGCAACCTCAACCAGAAACGCATCAAGTTCACCCACGGCGATGCTTTCACCTGGGCGCGCACGATGATCGAGAACGGCCGCAAGTGGGACCTCGTCATCGCCGACCCGCCGAAGTTCATCCACGGCAAGGAAGACCAGCTCGGCCACAACAAGTATCACGACCTGAACAAGCTCGCCCTCCAGCTCGTGAAACCCGGCGGCCTCTTCGTCACCTGCTCCTGCTCCGGCATGCTCTCGCCAGACGAGTTCGAAAAGATCGTCGTCTCCGCCTCACACCGCCAGGACCGCCGCCTGCAAATCTTCGACCGCACCGGCGCAGGCCCCGACCACCCGACCCTCTCGAACTACCCCGAGTCCCGCTACCTGAAGCTGCTCTGGTGCCGGGTGATTGGTTGAACAGACTCCGACAAAGACGATTCTTTCCCTCGTCCGCCCTCTCTCTCAGCCTTTCCGTTCCCCTCGGCCTTCCGCTCCCTCGGCCTCCCCGTGCCAACGGCACGACTCATAAAAGCCCGGCACGAAGTGCCGGGGCCACATCGACCGCAACCTCGCGTCCTGAATGGACGCCTCATGCGTCTGACGGCCCGCCGGAGTCTTGTCACTCGAACTTACGGTGACATCCCGCACTGATCGGTCTAAGAACGCAGCATGAACCGGCGACTCCTCGTCACCATCGGACTGCTCCTCATTGCTGGCGTCTCGGCCCAGGACAAGCCGCCTGTCGATCCTCCATCCCCGCCAAAACAAGAGCACCTCCCCATCCCCGCCGACTGGCCCGGAGTGGAATATGCCGAAGTCCGCGCCTATCTCTACAATCCCGGAGACAACGCCGAAAATCTGATTCTGGAGAATGGCAAACTCCACGCAGAGGTCGTCAATCCTGAGGGCATCAAGCTGGACGCCACGCACACCGAACGCCTCCTCGCCACCTTCCGCGGCAAGGCCCCGGATGGCGCAGGCGTCGGCTGCTTCACTCCTCACCACGGCTTCGTCTTCTATGATCGCGACGGCAAACCTGTCGCCGATGTCACGGCCTGCTTCCTGTGCGAGATAGGAGTCGCAAATCCGGGCTCCCATTCGATGACCACATGGGAGTTCAATTCGCTGGCCCGTCTCGTACAAGATCTCGGCCTCCCCGTTTTCAAAGATCCCACTGAAGCAGAAGCGCACTTCATCGGCCTCGCCCGGCATTGGCCCGACGCCAAGGTAAAAGCAGCCATCGACAAATACCTCTTCGACGGAGCCAAGGAAAACGTCATGGACCGCTCGGCACTCGTGACTTTGCTCCAAGGCTTGGGCGAGCGCACGCACCCCTTCCTTCTCGCTTATCTCGCCGACGAAAACCTGCGCACTGGCTGGCTGAAGAAAGACCCGGCCGCCCCCTTCATGGGCACTCTCCTTGGTCGTCTTTGCGATAGCTTCGGCGATACTCCGCCCGCCGCCGTCATCCCCCTGCTCGCACCTCTCCTCGATGGCGCCGATGTCGCCGCCCGCTGCAAAGCCGCCGAAGTAATCGCCAAAACCGGCGTGCCCGAACTTATTCCTCAAATCCGCAAGGCTTTGGCGGATTCCCGCGAAGACCTTTCCGATGCACTGATACTTCCCCCTCCGACATCGGACGAGAAACCGCCGTCCTCCGGCATCACCGTCTACCGTTGTGCCTTTGCCGGACTGCAAGTGGCGCTCGATCGCGGAACCCTGCATCCCGAGGCAAAGGACCAGCTCTTCCCCGACGTGAAAGCCCTCGGCGGGATCTTCGATGAACAGGGCTGGGCCAAGGCCCTGATCCAAATGAACTCTAACAGAGCCATGGAATTCTTCCTGAGCCCGGAAATGTTCAATCCGGATTCACCTCGGCTCTCAGCGGTTATGAGAACCTTGTGCGAGATGAACCTGCAAATTCCGCGCGAGCGACTCCTCACCCTCTGCGGAGAACTTAGGTCAAAGCATCTCGGAGAAGATCAGAAATGGATCATGAAACCCGCGTTACTCTTGCTCGGCCGGCAACGTCACCCGGATGACTTGGAACTGCTTCGCGGCATGGGCGACGAAACCCTCGCCAGTGACGCGCTTGCAGGCCTCCTGGCCTGGCACGGCCTTGAAGGCTATCGCGAACGCCTTGCCAAACAGGAATCGGAAAAAGGCTTCGCAGCCTTGAACGAACCTCAGCGACTTCACTTCGCAGCGGAAAAATTCGACAGCATCCGGCTCTGCTTCGGCAATCCCAACATCGGCGGCTATTTTTCCGGAGCCGGAGGAGAACAATGGCGTGATGCACTCGCCGGATTGAAAGCCCTGAAGCAAGATGCGCTGGCCGCGATCCTCGAAGAAGCTGTGGCGAAGTTTGGCGAGGAAGGCCCCGACAAGGACGCGGAGACGCGCCGAAAGCAAATCGCCGCCCTTGAGGAAAAGCACGCCTTCGACGAACTCGAAGCACGCCTGCAAGAAGCCACAAACCAATTGGACCTCTCCCTCGACCGCTTCGCCATCGAACACGCCGAGTCATTCAAGTGACTCCGGCCAGCTAGCCGTATCATCCCGGCACCTTGCTTTATCCTGAGCGCTCGCAGTCAGCGGCCGGAAAATCGATCACTCAGATTGGAGTTGTCTTTCCCGGGTCTCGGGCGACGAGTTATCCCTGACTTCGCAAACTCCCCAAACCATCACAAGATGACTCCCCCCGTGAAACTCCTCGCTTTCATCTGCCTCATCGCCGCCGTCCGGGCACAGGAGAAATCGAAGCCTGCTCCTCCGACGGAATCCCACGCACAAGAAGCAACCCGTGAAGAAGCCCAGCAACGCCTCGGCGAATTGATGGCATATGCCACGACAACCGAAGCTCAGGGAGCCGCGACGCGTCGCGAGCGGTTCGAGGCGGAGGAGGCGAGGTCTAACCGCGCCCTCGCCCGGGACAAAGAGATGAGAAGCCTGGCGGAAAAAAGAGAGGCCGGCGACAAGGCCGCAGCCGAGAGAATCTCCGCACTGTGGAAAGAGAGTGCAGCGGATGCGGAGGCGTGGCAGCAGTTCAAGGACAAGCAGAGCGCCATCAGCGAGAAATTGGAGCCATGGAGTCGCGAATTTGAGCTAGCCGCTGGTTCGATCCTGAAAGGAAAGGGCGTTCTGGATAGCGGAGCTGGCCTCACCTCGATCAAGGCGGGCTTGCAAAGCGGAAGCCTGGACTATCGGTGGCAGGGTTCGGCTGAGGGAGGAAAGCCTGAGCTGGAGGTGAGGTTCGGTTTCCGCCCGATGCCGGGAATCGCCGCGCATTTCGGGAACCCAACTCGCAAGATCGGGACCACTGGAACGGTCATCATCGAGCGCGAGCACATAGCCGCAGTGGCATTCGAGAAGTTCTACCTGGAGGTGGAGTTGGATCATTGGAAAGAGGGCGACAAGCCCCCGCTTGAAGTCGCCGCTCAAGCAATCGACTTCGATGCCCTCGGATCACTGAAGGTCGCGATGGCTGGAGCGGAGCCGGCAAAGCTGGATCACACCCTTCCTCGTCTGCCGCTGGAAATAAAGCGGCCACCGGCATCCGCCACTCCCCGTGAAGAACAGCTCAAGGCACTCGGCAACTTCTTCAAGGAAGCCCTCGATCTCAAAAAGAAGATCTCGGAGATCGAGACAGAAGAGCGCGAGGAACGGAATCGCCTGTCCTTGCGCCTGGACGAAACAGGAGCCACCGCGCTCTCGGACGAGATCGATCGCCTGCGTCGCAAGGCGAGAGCGGGCGAAGCCGGCACCGAGAAAGCTATCGCCGAGGCAAAGGCGAAGTGGAGGGCAATCGTCGAAAAGGAGAATGCACCGCTGCGTGCCATCGAAGAAAAGAAGACCGCCCTGCTCCACGAGGCTGAGCTCAAGAATCCTCGCTTCGCCTCAGTGGCTCCTTCGATACTGGCTCCGGGGGCATCCATTCCGGACAACGTAGGATTGTCGAAGATCGATGCGGACCTCGGCAAAGGCACGGTGTGGCTGCACTGGGACACACAACCGGGAAGCACGCTGCCGGCCGTGACGGTTCTCCTCCAGCTCTTCCACCGGCCCGACCGCTTCGAAGAAGGCAATCCGGTAAAAGGCATGCTCGATAATCATTGGCCCATCATCATCGATGCTCCGAACAATGCCCGGATCTGGCTCCAGGAACTCCAGGTAGATGTCTCCGTCTCACCCGAATGGCAGGTTCGGGAAATCAGGCCAAAGGATCTCGCCGCAAGCCTTCTGGATTTCAAGGCCATCGCAGATCTGGACGCCGCCGCTGCCAGCAAGCCCTGAGTCATGATCGACATCCTCCACGCCACCGAGGAACACGCCGAAGCCGCGTGGCAAATCTTCCGCGAAGTGATCGCATCGGGCGATGCCTACGTCTTCGGAGCCGACACCACACGCGAAGCCTTCCTCGCCTACTGGTTCGCCGCCCATGCCTATGTCGCCATGGAGAATGGAAAAGTGCTCGGCAGCTACCTCATCAAGGCCAACCAACCCGGCCGCGGATCCCACGTCGCCAATGCCAGCTACATGGTCGCCGCCGCCGCACGGGGCAAAGGCATCGGCGGCCTGATGTGCGAGCACTCGCTCTATCAGGCCAAGACCCTCGGCTTCCGCGCGATGCAATTCAACATTGTAGTCAGCACGAACACCGCCGCCGTGGCACTATGGCAAAAACACGGCTTTGCCATCGTCGGCACCTTGCCCGGCGCCTTCCGCCACGAGACCTTGGGCTACGTCGATGCCCTGGTGATGTTCCGCGATCTCGCGGACATCGATTCACTTTAGCTTGGATTCACGCGTCCGGCGTTCTCCCGAGACGATCACCTTTACGGGCCCGTTGCCATTCAGCAGGCCATTGGCAACGCCATTTGCATTCGAGGGAAGCTCGATCAAGCGGAACGACTTCACGCCATTGCTATTCGGCAGGCTGAAGAAGAGTCGATTGGTGCCTGCCTGCGCGATCGAAGGGATCACCGGAATGACGACATCCGCCGTCGCCATCACCTCCTTGACCGTCGTCGCTGCCGGAGCAGGAGCCACTCCGACCGGGGCCGCACTCGTCGATTCGATCGTGGCCGCCGACGCCGATGGATTGTCGACCGGAATTCTGGCCTCCTTGCCGTTGGCGTCGGTCCAGATCACCACGTGCTCGAAGCCGGCAGCCGGCGGCGGCACCTGATCGATCAGCACCTTGGCGGTGTTGCTCACGGGATCCTCGATGACAAAACCTTCCGGCTCAGTGTTCACTGCCACCGCCCTGTTGGAAGCGAGGGCGCTCTCATCCGGCACGTAAAACGAGCTGAGATTGTCCTCGATCGTTGCCCTCCGGCCCAGGAAACCGCGACCGTTCTCATCCGGAGACCAGATCATGTCCCTGGCCTTGTCGTAGTAGGCACCATCCGCGGAAACCATCAGGTTGTAGTCCTCGGCGGCAGTCGTCGGGAAATTCAGGTGCCGGATGTATTCGCCCACCGACGGGGTGTAATTCTCTGGCAGCCATCCGCGCTGGAGCACCATCCGTGCAGGATCCCCGGATCCCCCGCGCTCCAGCTCCAGCAACGAACTCAAGGCACCCGTCAAAGCAGCCATCATGCGGCGCTGGGTCTCTTCCGGCTCGGGCTGCAGCACGTTTGGCGAATGGAGGCCCAGCACCCGCGGGGCGGAGAGGCCACCCTGTTCGACGAACGAATTCACCTCAGCCTGCAGGCGCAGCAATTCCTCGCGCAGTCGCCGGTCATTCGGGACCACGCGGCGATCCGGCAGCGCCGGCAACCCGGCAACATCAGCCTCGCCTGCCGCCACGCCAGCGACTTCAGCATGATTGCGTGACGGCATGTAGACCGGTGGCGTCACGCTCGCCACGGCAGAAGCCTTCTCACCATCGCGAGGCCACAGGATGAAAGCGATCGCTGCTGCCGCCCAACCGCTCGCAGCCAGCCACGGGAAAAACTTCACGTTCCGGTGAGCGAGCGGCGTGCGAGCCTCCACCTTCGACATGATCGACGAAAGCACCTCCGGCGGCGCGGCACGCAGTGGCGATGTCGCAAGCCACACATCCGCCGCCGCTTCCTGCGTGGCACGGATTTCCTCCAGGCACTTCGCATCACGCACCAGCCGCGGATCGCTGCGTGCCGCATCATCATGCGGCAGCAGGTCGAGCGCCTTGGCAGTCGCGTCCTCCAGATTATTGCGGGGCATCGACGCCTCCTTTCTTCAAAAGCGCGCGCAGCTTTTCCATCGCGCGATGGACACGGACCTTGGCAGTGCCGATCGGCACACCCCAGCGCTCCGCATGATCTTCCAGCGTCGCCGGGTCAAAGAGCGCCACCCGCACACTTTCTGCCTCGCCCGCATCGAGTTGATCGAGCGCTAGACGGACCCGAGAAACGGTATCGCGGAAAAACAAATCCTCCACCCCGCCGCGATCCGGCACTTCCAGCGCAGGCATCTTTCCCCAGTCCTCCCACACCGCGGCACGGCGCCGCTTCCGCCGCAGCACGTCGAGGCAGAGGCCACGGAGAATCATCGAGCACCACGTGAAACCGCGGCTCTTCTCGGAATCGAAATCGCCGGCTCTCTTCCAGATGCGCAGGAAGCAATCCTGGAGGACTTCCTTCGCCGCACCCTCGTCGCCGATCCAGTGCAGGGCCATGCTGTAGAGGCGGTCGCCCCACATCCGGTAGAGCTCCTCAAGCGCCTCCGGATCATGACGGGCAATCCGGGTCAACAGCCACGTGCCGTCCCAGGCATCCGCCCGTCCGTCCGCGTTGCGTGCTTGTGCCTTTTCCCCCATTGGTCCGTCGCCTTGTCTCATGATTCCGCCCGTAGCGGGAAGCCGGAAATCTTTTCAGCTGGCAGGAGGCGAAGGACGACTGTCCCCGAGCCCCCCCGGTCTCTCGACAGCCGCCCCCCTCCCATGGTGTTGACACAACCCTTGGTCCGCGGGGTCTCCATCCCCGGCACCGGGGCCGGACGACTTCACGGAGTCTCCTCCATGCTCCAAGCCCTCCCCGACTTGAAGCACGGCCTCCATTCCGTCGTCCGGCCGGATGCTTTCCGGTGGAAACTTTTTCGCGAAGGTGCTGCTGGCCGGTGCGGCCGGGACCCAAAAAACCCGCCACTCCCGCGACAAGAAATCCAAGACCGACATCCATGGTCGCCCCGTGGATCCCGGCATTTGAGTTTCTCGCAGCATCACCACAACCATGATCGCTACCGTATGATCCGGCTGCGTTGGCAGGTGGGTTTCAGAAAAGTTTCATTTTTCTTCAATCTCCTCGGAAACGCAGCATCACCGGCTTCGAAACCTTCTCGGAAAGAAAAGATTCCCCCTCGAAATGAGCCCAGTCCTTCGAGCTCGTTTGCGGCGAATCCTGTGCGCCGGAGCGGACTTGGCCGCCGTCGGAAAGTTCCACCCGCAGCTCCAAGCCGCGGAATTTGAATTTGTCCTCAGCCGAATCGCAACGGAGCTCGACCGTGTTCTCCGGCTTCAGCTTCGCGATCAATGAAGCGGGCACTTCGATTCGTGCAGTTTGCCACTCGTCGGGACCCGTCGGCAGTTCGGCAAGTTTCGCCCCATTGAGGAAAAGCGTCTTCGCACCGTAGCCCGCGTTGATCCCGAAGTGCTCGACCGTCAGCCATGCCTTCCGGATCCCACGAAGCTCGGAGTCCGTGAGAGCACGGCGAGACACAGGAGCAGCACGCAGTTCACGCTCAGCGATCAGGCAGGTGGTTTGGCGGCGCGCATTGGCGGAAACCGCCCATGGCAGGTCACGTGAATTGAAGCCTTCATCAGTAGCCTTCGTCTCGGCAAGCAGCCACGCCTCAGCACGTGTGCCTGCTTCACCAGCACGCATCTCCACAGCGACGGCCTTCCCCGCCTTCGACTTCAAATCAAAGGACGCCATCTGCCACGGCCGCACCCGATCGCTCGGCATCCCGGCACGGGCGTAGCCAGCGTAGTGATTAAGCGCCGCCTTGCTCGTCCGCAGTGGGGTCGCGATCCCGCCATCGATCCTCACCTCCGGCAGCTCAGGATAGCCGATGACCAGCAACTCCCCGCGCCCCGCGAAGTCAGGCAACTGCTCCACCTTCGCCGCCGCGACCGGGCCATCGGCTTTCACCGAAACCGCCACCACCGGCATCTCGGCTCGCTTCGCTGCCGGAGTGCCCGGCTTAAATTCGAAGGCCAGTGTCTCATACCCGGGAATCTCGATCTCCATCGCGCGTCCCGCCGTGAACTTGGCCTGCCACGTCGCGTGATACGGATAAACCACGCGCCCCAAGTAATCCTTTCCCACCTCTCCCGCAAAACCCGCCGCGGAATCAAACGGCACCCGCAGCACCTGCGGCGATGGCCCGGGATTGCGCGCGACCAGAACCCCACGCTCACCATCCCAACCCGCGTAGCCGTAAACATGTCCTTCATCCGGCCGACCACCGATCCAGACATTGTTCGCCAGCGCCTTGAAATTCCGCTCGCTCCACCGGTGGATGGTCGCGAGCGATTTCCACTGCTCAGCGCTCATCGCCGAAGGCGTCAGGTACCACTCCTTCATCTGGATACCACGTCCATAGTACATCATCACGTGGTCCGCCCAGTCGCGCAGCGTGTCCTCCGGGCCTTCCATCTGCCCGCGCGGATTGCGGATGATGCCATGGGTCATCAGCCGCGACACCGGCACCAGCGGCCGATCCGCCGCATCGCCCCACATCCGCCAGACGTACGCGTCGCGATCAGTCGTAGCCATCGCCCTCGTTGAAAGCTCAGGCCAGTTCCCATTGAAGCCATCGTCCCCCGCCAGCATCCACAGCGCATCGCCATGCATCAACCACCACGGCGAGAACCACACCCAATTCGTGAGATTCTGATAGACCGCCGGGTTCGCCTCACGCGTCGCGGCCAGCAGCGAGATCATCGCATCCACATTCGCCTCATGGCCGTGCCGATCGGTGGCAGGATGATTGCAGCCCTCACCCGCGTCAGAGAGGTGGTTGAAGTCATGCTTGAAGTAGGTCACGCCTGCCTCCCCTGCTAGCTTGCGAAGCTGCTTCTCCAGCTGCTCGCGATACCCGTCGGCGCTCAGCGAGTAGTGCGGGAAAAACTGGCCGAAGTACTTGTTGGCCTTCGCCTTCTGGTAGCCCTCGCTCTCACCCCAGCCGATGTTCGTGGTGGTTCCATCCAGCGCCAGCCACAGGCCAAGCGAGGTGCCCTCCTTGCGCAACGAATCGCTCAGCGCCTTCAAGTCATCGAAGCCCTTCGGGAAATGCCCCGCCGCCGGTTCCCATACCGAGGCATTGTTCTGCCAGCCGTTGTCCGGCACCATCGCATCGATCTTGATGTCATAGTCCTTCAGCGCCGCCCGGAACTGGCGATGGATGTCGATGAAGTTGTCGCCCTTCAGCGACTTGCCCGAGGCATCAAACCAATTGTTGTAGTGCGTGAACGACCGCTCCGGCTTCGCCACCGACTCAAGGTAACGCGCGAAGCCCTGCTCCATCGACTCCCCTGCCTTCGCCACTCCCACCACCGCGCTCTTGCTCCGGATCACCCACCGCTCGCCGTCCTTCTTCGCAAAGCCCGGAAAGTGGAACAGCCGGATCAATCCCGGCCTCGGCTTCGCCTCTTGATCGCGCCCTTCGAGATCCACGAACGAATAATTTCCCACCAGCTCATAACGATGGCTGTCGGGTTTGGGGGTATTTCCGTCGCCATATCGGGTGTGCCCGGCGGGATACTCCAAACCGAAAAACCAATGATCGCCGAGAAACACCGGCTCCCCTCGCCCGCCTCGCGTGCCTGTGCCGCTTGCGGTGAAGCGCTCCACTTCCAGCCGGTCGATCGTCGCCGCCTTCGGGAACTCCAGCTCGATCCACTTCCGCAGGTAGCTGCCGCTCTCAAAGGTCACCGTCACCTTCGACGGCGCATTCTCCGACAAGGCCATGCCCTCCGGCCAAACGTAGCGAAGCACCAGGCCGGCTGCGGTCTTCTCCGGCTCCCCGACCGAGCGAAAGTCGTCCACCGTCCACTCGCGGTCATCCATCGTCCGCAGGTGAAATTCATCGCTCGCCACCGGCAGCGCTTGCCCGGCGGCATCGATGAAGCCGCTGGTCCGCCAGACCTTGCCATCGAACTCGAATTCCCGCCGCGTGCCATCGGCAGCCCTCCATTCCAGCGCGGACAGCGTGGAGGAAAGGGCGACAAAAATAGCCAGTCGGATCATCATGGAGATCCGTCATACGCCCGACAACAAACCGATTCACTCATCAAAATATCCATTTCGTGAGCTTTTAACCCAAAAACGATTCCCAATCTTCATTTCGCCTTGTGTCAGCGCGGCTTCCGAAAGTTTGACGCTCCCTGATCCCCATCCGTAGTCTTGTTAGCTCTATTACCCATACATAAACCTCGTTTCACTCATGAAACCCAATCTGACCACACTCCTCCCAGCACTCTCCTGCCTCCTTTTCCTTCCCGCCAACGCCCAACAATGGTCGCCCGAGCAAGCCAACGCCTGGCACAAAACCCAGCCATGGCGCGCCGGCTCGAACTTCGTCCCCAGCACCGCCATCAACCAGCTTGAGATGTGGCAGGCCGACACCTTCGATCCCGAGACCATCGACCGCGAACTCGGCTACGCCGCCTCCTGCGGGATGAATTCCGCCCGCGTCTTCCTCCACAATCTGCTCTGGGAGCAAGACTCGGAAGGCCTGCTCAAGCGCATGGACCAGTTCCTCACCATCGCCGACAAGCACAAGGTCGGCATCATGTTCGTCCTCTTCGACGACGTCTGGGATCCAAACCCAAAGCTCGGCAAGCAGCGCGACCCCAAGCCACACACCCACAACTCCGGCTGGGTCCAGAGCCCCGGCCGCGACGTCCTCGTCGATCCCGCCAAGCGCAAGGCCCTCGAACCCTACGTCACCGGCGTCCTCACCCGCTTCAAGGACGACAAGCGCGTCATCGTCTGGGACCTCTACAATGAGCCCGGCAACATGAACACCAGCGCCTACGGCAAGGTCGAGCTGCCACCGGAAGAGAAGAAAGAACACGCCCTCGAACTCGCCAAGCTCTGCTTCGAGTGGGCTTGGAAAGTCCGCCCCTCACAGCCCCTCACCATGGGCGTCTGGACCGGCGACTGGAGCACCAAGGAAAAGCGCGATGCGCTCAATGCCTACCAGATCGATCACTCCGACATCATCACCTTCCACGCCTACACCGATCTCGAAAAGACCAAGAGCATGACCGAGCCGCTCTTCGCCTACGGCCGCCCCGTCGTCTGCTCCGAGTACATGGCCCGCACCGCCGGCAGCAAGCTCCAGGACATTCTCCCCTACTTCCACGACAAGAAAGTCGACGCCTACCAATGGGGCCTCGTCGCCGGCAAAACCCAGACCCAGTATCCGTGGGAAAGCTGGAAGCAAACCTTCACCGAGGAACCCAAGATCTGGTTCCACGAACTCTTCCACAAGGACGGCAAGCCCTTCGACAAGGAAGAGACCGACCTCTATAAAAAGCTCACCGGCAACTAAAGACGGAACACTCCTTGTTCCTCCAACAGCCCCGGCATCATCATGCCCGCGACATTTCCGAATGCCGCGGGCATTCTTATTTCAAAACACAGGCTCGATCCCTCGAATAGAAATCACCCTCCCTCCGTCCCAACGCGAATCCACCGTCCCCACGATGAAACTCCCCGCTCTCCTGCTCATCGTATCCCTCTCCCTGCCTTGCTCCGCGGAGGAAGATAAAGAACCGGAATTCCGTCCTTCGCCACTCACCCAGAGCGAGGACTTCCCGGAAAAAACTTGGAAGCCGGACGACAAGGAATCCTGGCAAGGTCCTTTCGCAGAAGTGTTGCGCGACTTCCTCAAGGCCGGTCTGCCCGATCCCACCGGGCTTCCCTACCACCGCATCACCATCGTCACCGGAAATTGTTACGCCGGAGACCATGGCCCCACTGAGATCGAAGCATGGCTTCTCCCTGGCGAAGAAAAGTCCCCGCACTTCGCCATCGCGTGGAATGGTCTCGTCTATCCGGTGCTGGATGATCGTGGCGATGCCGACCTGAAAGCCACGGTCGCGAAGATCCTGAAGGCTGGCGAAAAGGACCGCGCGTCCTGGTTTGAATCCGCAGATGAAGCGACCTTGGTGACGCCTACATCGTTGTCGCTGATCCACGGACTCTATCTAACGCGGCTCGGATTTCCTGATGCGGCAAAGCACGTGCTGGAGGAACGCGAAGCGGATCGCAGGATGTCACCGCTCAAGGAGGAACTCGCAGTTGGCTGGACGTGGAGCCACCTCGACCGCGCCATCAGCGCCCACATGCGCGGCGACTCAAAGATGGTGCTCGCGTCCGCGGCCGGCCTGAAGCGTTCCATCGCCGGCTTGAAGACATCGCTGGGAACAGCCGACCCCATGTTCGGCCAAAGCGACCATTGGATCGAACAGGCCGAGCAATTGTCCCAAGAAGCCACCCGGCGCATGAAGGCGGGCAAGACCGGCTCGCTCGATGAAAAGGCCTTCCTCTCCAGCAAGCCCGGAACGGAAGCACTCATCGAAGCGCTCGATCGAATCCAGATGTCCCAGATCAGTCAGCCCGGCGATGTCCCTCTGTGGGAATCTCCCATCGTCTTGGCGCTAGCCGAGAAAGGCGATGATGCGGTAGAGCCGCTGATCACTTGCCTCGAAAGCGACACGCGCCTCACCCAATCGGTCCATTTCTGGAGAGACTTTCACAAGAGCAGGACCGTCCTAGGCGTTCACGAGGCCGCTCTCCACGCCCTGCAAGCCCTGCTCCAGGGAGGGTTCTTTCAACTCGCCTCCACCGGCGACAGTCTGACTGGCCGCGGTGATCAGTATCGCAAGGAACTCGCCGCAGGTATCCGCTCCAACTGGGAAAAATACGGCAAGCAAACCGGTCCCCGTCGTTCATATCAGGTTCTGTTAGATGATGCGGCCGGCATCGACGGCTGGCTGGATGCTGCGGGAGCCCTCTTCCATCCCACGCGCTATGATGCTGACACAGGCGAGCCAATCCCGCCAAAGGGACCCATCCCCGGCGAGGTGCTGCGCGAACGAAAGGACCCGTCCGTCTCCGATCTGTTAGAAAAGGGGCTGGCAGGCGTCGAGAAAGCGGCCGATGACGGCGATGAGGAATCCGGGCGAGCCCGCATGGCGTTCCTGGCGATCCTCTTGGATTGGGATCCGGCTCGTGGCCGGGCGAAGATCGCTGGGCAAACGGGCAAATGGCTGAAGAATGGAGTGTGGTCCTCGGAGGATGTCCATGTGCTCACACAATTCCTTCGTGAAGTCGCCGACAGGACTCCCGAAGTCCTGCCCGTGTTCGAGGAAATGGCGTGGACGCTTTCGCCGGGCAAATACGACAGCTGGGACGGTCAGTGCGCCTTCGTGACCCAAATGATGCTCAAGCACGGCGCTTCAATGAAACGACCGGCGACGGAATTGTGGACGCACCCCGATTCACCTTGGTGTTTGAAGTCGCTTCGGATCTCCACCTTGGAGGACGTGGTTGAACATTGGAACCGTAGGAAACTCACGACCACTTCCCCTTTTGGCGAACTGCTGGATTCGTTACTGGCCGATGACACCGCCTGTGGAACCGCGAGCCTGGATCCTGGCAACCCGCGCAAGTGGACCGCCGAAGTCGATCTTGAAAAGACGACCCAGGACGTGCCGGATGACCAGAAGTTCGCCATCAAGCCAGGCACCAAGCTTTCCATCCGCCGCAAGGACGTCGTCGGTCGAACCTTGAAGCAACCGAGGTATACCTCGGAAAAACCAGCGGAACCCGTCTTGGAGTATTATTGGTCAGTCGAAGACCGCGACAAGTGGCTTGAAAAGCTCCGGGACGAACTCAAGTCCGCCAAGCCGGGCGGCGGAGACCGCTGATCGCGCTGCTTCTGCCCTCACGCCGACATCCTCACCGACGAAGGATCCGGATCGATGAAGTGCGTCCAGCTCTCATCCGTCCCCGCATTCTCCTTCAGCCCGAACATCGGCCGCCAGCGCGGAGCCGCCGGCTTGCGCAGCGGGTGCATGTTCGCCTCATGCGTCAGCTTGTTCGCCTTGCGCGTGTTACAGCGGATGCAAGAGGTGACGATGTTCTCCCACGTGGTCCGCCCGCCCTTGTCGCGCGGCATCACGTGATCGAGATTCAGATCGGACTCACTGAAGACCTTGGCGCAGTACTGGCAGGTGTGCTTGTCCCGCAGGAACACATTCCGGCGGGTGAAGCGGACCTCCAGCCGCGGCAGCTTTTCATACAGTGCCAGCACGATGATCTTCGGCACCCGCAGCGCGATGCGGACGGTGTGGATCACCTCGTCCAGGATGTCGCGCGACGAATGTTCGATCCACGACCCCAAGTCGTGAGTCCGAAATCGTTCATCGCCCTCGGTCTGCACCACCTGGGCGTGCCCTAGAAACAAGAGCTTGAGCGCGCGGCGGACGGAGCAGGTATGCACCGGCTGCCAAAACCGGTTAAGAACGAGGACGGGATGGTCCAGATGGCCTACCATACCTTTTCCCAGCAATTGCCGCGCAAATTAGCAGGATTACCCCATGTCGCAAGAAAAAGCTTGGTGACAGGGAAGTTACACAAACCCGGCGCTTTTTCTCGCCCCACCCAATTGAGGGAGAAAACCAACTACCTTTTGCAACGTTCAATGCGCGGTGACTTCTGGCTTGCCGGAGCCACCGCGAAAACCAAAGTTGTCTGACAGATTGACCGATTTATGAAACTCCGAACCCTCATCGCCACCTCGTTCCTCGCCCTGCCCCTGTGCCAAGCGGCCGAGCCCGGATTCACCGATCTTTTCAATGGCAAGGACCTGACCGGCTGGAAGCGGGTCAATGGCACCGGCGAATACAAGGTCGAGGGTGACCAGATCGTCGGTAAAGGCGAGAACGTGAAGGCGAACACCTTCCTGCGCACCGAAAAGACCTACAAGGACTTCGATTTCCGCTTCGAAATGAAGCTCGCCAAAAAGGCCGGCAACTCCGGCATGATGTTCCGCGGCCTGCAAAAGCCCGGCGCCGATGGCCGCGTCTTCGGCTACCAGTGCGAGCACGATGACAACGAGGAGCGCGCCTGGACCGCCGGCCTCTACGACGAGGCCCGCCGCGCCTGGCTCGTCCCCTATCGCAACGACGACAAGAAGAAGACCTTCCCCGAGGCGGAAGTGAAGAAGCAGGAGGATGACCGCAAGGCCTTCACCAAGCAGGGCCAGGAGATCACCAAGTGGGATGACTGGAATGACGTCCGCATCGTCTGCAAGGGCAAGCACATCCAGATCTGGCTCAACGGCAAGGAGCGCGTCGACTACACCGATGACGCCCCCGACTTCACCCCCGAGGGCTTCTTCGCCCTGCAAGTGCACGCCGGCAAGTCCTGCGACGTCCGCTGGCGGAATATCCGCATCAAGGAACTCTGATCCGCCCAGTCCGCCCGAGGTTCAGCGTTCCGGCGTGGTCAACTCCCGGAACGCATCCTCCACCGCCTGAATGCCGCCCGCGCTCGGCGTGGCAGTCGTCGCAGCAGCATCCAGCTGCTTTTGGAGATCGTCCTGCGGCTGGCGACCGGTGCCCGAGAGGCGAACGGTGGCCCACGAGTAGCCACCTTCACGGCGCTTGAAAACCGCGCGGACCGGTGCCGACGCCTCGTTGACCAAAGGATCGGGCATGCCCACTTCGAGTGCCCCGTCGAGGGTACCCTGGGCATCGACGGCGAGCCGTCCTTTCAGGGTCAGACGATTCCGTGCGGCAAAGTTCAGGTTGTCCAAGCCTCCAGTCAGCCCGGCGCGAACCAAGGTGCCATTCGCCTCGAGGTCGAAGTGCGGGCTCTGAAACCAGCTGTCGCCGATCTCCTTCCCCAGCACCGCGAACATCGGCAGCTGCTTCCAGTAGGTATAGGCGGACGGGCTGGCGCGGAAGGGAATCCGGACGGAGATGAGCGCCGGGGAATTGGCCTCGTAGGAAAGCGTGCCGCTTTCCCCGCCCTCGGGAGTCTCGACCTCCGAGGACATCCAAGCCCCGAAATTCGGGCCCAGCAGGGCAGCGAGCGGCACGCGGTGAACGCGGATCGAGAGATCGGACTTGGCCCCATAAAGATCCAAGAAGGCTTGGGTCGGGTTGATGATCTCAATCTCCCCGCCCTCTGATTTCAGACCGGGAGAAAGCCGGATATTACCCACCTTCAGACCCGCCTGATCGAACTGGAGCGACGCGAACTCGAGCGAAAAATCGCCCCACATGCCCGAGTGGATCGTCCCGCCTTCAAACCGCAGGTTGGCCGTGGTGGCAGCCTGATCCAGCACGTCGAAGATCGCCTCGGTGCTGCTCAGGCTCGCAGCGGGTTTCTCCCCGCCGCCCATCAGGACGCTGAATTGGGAACTACGATAGCGGAACTGGAACGGACACTCGCCACCGGGAGTGCTGGAGGCCGGTGGCCTCCCCACCGGCTGGCGTAAGGTCAGGACGCCCCCCTGGCCGCCCACCATCTCAGTGCCTTTCCAGACGCCTGCAGCCAGGCTCGGCAGCCGCAAATCGCCGCGCAAACCATTCACCGTGAGGCTCTTCAGGAGAGACGTTTCCGGCCATTGAAGCTCGAAGGCCGAGGCCCCCACGCTGATCGGCGAAACGCGAAGCTGCGCCAGCTTCGGCTCTCCACCGGTCCATTGCCGGATCCGCGCTTCGACCTTCTGGTGATAGCCCGGGGTATTGAGATAAATCATCGAGCCCAGCAAGGTGAGACCCGCACCGGCCACCAGGCCGACCGCTCCCACCACCTGCGCCACCTTCATCCGCCGGTCGCGCTTCTCCTTTTCCTTCTTCGGCTGGACGCTGCGGCGCTTGCGCTTCCGCATCTTGTAAACCTGGGTTCCGTCCTCGCGGGTCACGAGCTTCGCCTCGCCATCACGCGGGCCACCGCCGCGCGTGCGGAGGCGATCCATCATGTCGTCGATCGAATAATTCTCGGGCTCCAGGTCGTCTTCAGGCATCTCGGGTGAAAGATCTCAGTGGAGGGAAATCCTTCACGTCGCGAGCCCGGAGTCAACGACTGCTGAAAGTCCGGCCCGTGGCATCGACCACTTTCACCGTCACGAAGAAGACCACAGCCGTCCGCACCGGAGCTTCGACTTCGCTGCTGAAGAGCCGACCCGCAAGTGGAATGTCGCCGAGGATCGGGACCTTGTCCTGCACCTTCTGGACACTCTCCTGAAGCATGCCACCGATCACCAGCGTCGCCCCATCGGCCACGGTGAGATTGGTTTCACTCTTCATCACGGAGAAGACCGGCATCAGGATCTCGTTCGGCGTCACCACCGTCGTGGTCGGGTTGCCAAAGGCGTCCGAGCCCGGAGACGTGATCGGCGTGCCGTAGTTCACGAAACCGTCGAAATCGGTCACGCTCGGCTTGATTGCGATGTCGATGTAGTGGCGATCCTCGCTCACCGTCGGCAGCACATCCAGCACCACGCCGACCGGCTTCATCTCGAAGCTGGTGGGAGTCGCCGGCGTCACCGGGAACGATGATTGGCTGCCACTGACGAGGCCCGTGTCGAAGTCGACTTCGTTCCCGCCACCGATCGAATTCGGCAGTTCCGGGGGCTCGTATTCGGTCGGATAGATAAACTCGCGGATGACCTCGACTTTCGTCTGCTGGCCACTCCGGGAAGTGGTGGAGGGGGCGACAACCAGATCGACGTTCTTCTTCTGGTTGAGCCCACGCATCAGCATCGTGAGGTTCGTATTGTTGATCGTGCCATTGGCCCACAGGATGCCGGGGGCGCGGGACTTGCCACGGGCGAAGCCTTCCTGTTGCTCTAGGATCAGGGCATCGATGCTGTTGTTGTTCACCGCCTCGCCGCCACTCCGGTTCCCCGAAGTGAGACCGTAGCGATTGGTCGTGCCGGGCAGCAGCGCGATGTCGGAAAGATTGTCGGGATTATTGGCACCACCGGTCAGCCAGTTGGCCGCAACGCCCGGAACCAAGCCGTGGCCGCCGAGGGAAAACTCACCCAGCAACCAGTCGAAGCCCAGCTCCTTGAGAACCGTCTCCTGGGTCTTCACCATGCGCACCTCCACCACCACCATGGCAGGCTCGGCACCCGCCATCGCATCGGCCAGTTGCTGCACCAGCTCCAGGTTGGCCGGGGTGTTGCGAACGGTGAGCGTGCTATTGCCGGCATTGAAGCTGGCCGAAGCACCTTGGGGAAAGGGCACCCCCTGTTGCTTGAGAATCTCTTCCGCACTCAGGCGGCGCACGAGCAGCTCTTCACCGGCATTGTTCCCGGCGAAAGGATCGTCGGTCTTCGCATTGCCGCTCCCCACCGTAGCCGCTCCACTGGTGAGGAAGTCCGGCTGCACCCGGAAGTTCCGGGTGACGATCTCGGTGGTATCTGCACCCACGGGACGAATCGACACCGCCCATTGCTGGGCCACCGGCACCGTACGCGTCATTTCGCAGACATGCTTCACCACCTGTGAAAGAGGGACATTCTTCAGTTGCAGGGTGATCTTGGCAGCCTTGGCCTTCACGGCCGCCTCGGTGTTGCCCAGCTCCAGCACGAAATTGATGCCACGCCTCGCAGGATCGAGCTCGATGTTGTCGAGGTCCATGGACTGCGCCCGCAGGAAGTCGAACGCTTCCTGAATGCTCACATCCTGGAAATCCACGACCGGCAGGATCAGCCTCTCCATCTTGGCGGAAACCGAGACCGGAGCATTCGAAACGTCACCGCCGGCGGTCAGATCCGAGGGGTTCACCTCGCCCGGTGAGACGCGCAGTTGCCACGCCTCGTCGACTTGCGAAAGCATGTCCGAGCGGGCTTCATCATACGCGGCGCGGGCGTAGTCCGCCTTATGCTGGGCCACTTGCTCCATTCCGCGACGGGCCGCCTTGTTATAGCGATCAACGCGCAGGACCTCTTCGTAAACACGGCCTGCCTTGTCGAAGTCGCCGAGATTATAAAATCCTTCCGCCTCGTAGAGCATCTGGCGGACGTTATCCACGTCCTTCGCGTCCTTCTTGGTGACCGCAGGATTGGTGCGGATCGGATCATTGAGCTGATCGCGCATTTCCTTCGCCAGGCCACTGTCCGGTGCCACGGAGGCATCCAGCACCTTGTCCACCGTGGCCTTCGCGCCGCTGACATCGCCGAGACGGCGCTGCTCGCGGGCGTGCTCCACGGAGGCCTGGACCAAGCGATCGGTCGCGGCTTTTCGCCATTCGGCAGTAGCGGGCGCTTCGGGCAGAAGCTCGCGGGCACCGGTGTAGGCAGCCACGGCGTCGGCCCATTTGCCCGCCTTGTAGGATTCGTCGCCCTTCTTGAGCAGCTCCTGCGCTTCATTCGCGTTGTTCGCGCGGCGTTGGACTTCCGCCTGCGCCATCCGTGACGATGACTGGGCGAAAATCGGCTGCGCCAGAAGAAGACAGGTCGCCGGCGCGAGCGCCAGAAGGCGCGCGCGGGAAGCGAGCGTGGTAGTCAAACGATCGGAGATCGGCATCGGGGTTTCCCCGCTGTATAGAGAGCACTTTCCGGCAGCGTAAGCGGAAAATCCGGGAAATTTCAGTGCTCCTCGTGGTCCAGCCCACGGAGTAAATACATTGCCTCCGCAGCGTCGCGCCCGATTTGCTCTTTCAGCGCCTCCAGCGACTCGAATTTCCTTTCGCCGCGCAGACATTTTACGAATTCCACCTCCAGCACCCGGCCGTACAGATCGCCAGCGTAGTCAAAGAGATGTACCTCCAGCGTCCGCTCCTCGCCCTCCACGGTCGGCCGCATGCCCAGGTTCGCCACCCCGTCGAAGCGCTCTTCGCCCTCCCGCGCCCGCACCGCCCACACCCCGTCCGGCGGGAATTGCTCCTCGCCGCGCTCCACATTGGCGGTCGGAAAACCAATGGTCCGGCCCAGCTTGCGGCCCTCCACCACTCTTCCCTCCACCGTGTAGGCCCGGCCCAGCATCCGCGCCGCAGCCTCCAGATTCCCGTCTTGGATCGCCTGCCGGATCCGCGTGCTGCTGATCCGGTCGCCGTCCATCATCACCGGCGGCAACGCTTCCAGCCCGAAGCCGAGCTCGCCGGAAAACCTCGAAAGCAACGTCACATCGCCCTTCCGCCCCTTCCCGAAGCGCCAGTCATCCCCCACCGCGATGGTTTTCACCCCCGCCGCCACCAGTTCGCGGATGAAATCTTCCGCCTCCTCCCCGGCCCGCCGGTGGTCGAAGGGCAGCGCCAGCAGGAAATCCACGTCCATCCTCCCGAGGATCTCCGCCTTGTGATCAAGCGAGGCCAGCAGCCGCCGCGGCGCCTTCTCCGGAAACAGCACCCGGATCGGATACGGATCGAAGGTCAGCACACCACAGGTCCCGCCATCCCGCTCGCGCGCCGCGAGCGCCTGGCCGATCACCGCCTGATGGCCCAGATGCACGCCATCGAAGACACCCAGCGCCAGATGCACCGGCCCGGCCAGTTCCTTCATTTCCGCAATCCCCGAGAAGCGACGCACGGCCGGACCTTGCACGGCCTCCTTCCCGCCTGCCAGTCCAGTCTTGCATCTAGCGTCTTCCGGTCTTGC
Organism: Luteolibacter sp. Y139; assembly: GCF_038066715.1. NCBI lineage: Bacteria > Pseudomonadati > Verrucomicrobiota > Verrucomicrobiia > Verrucomicrobiales > Verrucomicrobiaceae > Neoluteolibacter > Neoluteolibacter soli. Next base: position 369,384 of record NZ_JBBUKT010000001.1, read on the forward strand.
GTCTCCCGCTCCGCCCGCCAACCTCCCCGCCACCAAACCGACCCATGGCTGAAGTTTTCCCATCCGCTCCGCAGGCCCCCGGGCTCCCCGAAATGCTCGCCACCGTCCTCAAGTGGCGTGATACCCCCACCCCACTCTCCGAGGAGGAGTTCAATCAGGCCGTCGAGGAACTCGGCGCCGTCGTCCAGACGCTGGACAAGAGCACCGAGCCACTCGCCCGCTCGACCCGTGCGACCGGCCTGATCGTGCTCGGCAATCTCCACCGCGACCACGGCCTGCTCGATCACGCATTCCCCTTCTATCAGCTGGCTCTCGATAATCCCGCCGACCTCGACGACGGCACCCCGCGCGGCAAGAACGAGCTCGCCAATGCCCACACCAACCGCGGCATCTGCACCCTTTCCGCCGGCGAAAAGGAAGAACTCCCCGACGCACTGGCCGACTTCGACCGCGCCATCGAACTCCGGAAGGAAATTCCGGCCGATGCCGAGGAGAACGTCCGCTGGGGCCTCGCCGCCAGCCTGATGAACCGCGGCGACGTGCTGCATCGCATCGGCGAGCGCAATGACGAAGCCCGCGCCGCCTATGACGAAGCCATCGCCCTGCTCGAAGCGATGGACACCACTCCCGGCGTGCTCCAACGCCTCGCCCTCGCTTGGGCGAACCGCGGTCTCGTCGGAGAATCCCACGACGACGCACGCCGCTGCTTTGAGAAGTGCATCGAGCTGCTGCCCGAGCCAGAAAATCCGGCCCAGCTCCTGACCCTCTGCAACGCCCTGCTCAATCGCGGACGCCATTCGCTCGGCGCAGCCGGTGACCCCGAAGCCGCCGCCGCCGACGCCCGCAAAGTGCTGGACCTCGCCGCTCCCCATGAGCGCAATCACCCCGCCCCCGCCGAGCTTTCCCTCCAAGGCCGCCACCTGCTCGCCCACTCTCTGGTCACGTGGCTGGATTCTTCCAAGAAGGGCCCGGGCCTTGCCGAAGACTGGATCGGCGACACCACCGACACGGTGGAAGATGCTCTCTCCGTGATGCGCCATTGGGAACAGCAAGGCTTCACCGGCCTCCGCCCCCTCGCCGGCGAATTGTTCGCGCTCGGCCTGCACGTCTATCGCGTCTGCCAGCCGCATTTCTTTGGCGAGTTCCTCATCGAGCAAATGGACCCCGAGGTCTCCCCCGGCGCTCCCTTCGCCGACCCTATGTTCCAGGCCACCGCCGCCCGCGCCCTGCACACCGTGGTCAATGAAGTCGCCCAGCGCGCCGCTTCCTCCACCCTCGAGCCGGAGCAGATCGAGAAGCAGAAGAAGATCCTCAACAGCCTCCGCGCCGCCGACCAACGCCTCGCCGCCCTGCAGCAAAAGTACACCCCGCAGCAGCAGGAAGAGGCCGAGGTGTAAGGGCCATTAAGGGGTGTCGACGTTCCGTCGACGCATCTCCCCGACCGCGTAGCGGTCAAGGACGGCAGCCGCGGACTTCAGTCCGCGGATCTTCCGGACGACATGTCGTGTCGCAGAGCGACACCGGAACTATCGCCGGAAAAGCCGTCCTCCAAAATCGGGCCGCCCCTTCCACCGCTCAGCGCCCTTCAAGGTGCTTTTTGAGAATCCGCTTCACCTCCACCCCCGCCTCCGGACAGTTCTGCACGCTGTGACCCGAAGGCACGATCAATTCGCTCTCCACCTTGTCCAGATGCGATGACCAATACGGCACGATCCCGTCCGAGCTGTTAGGCGTGTCACCCTTACCCCGGTCGCCGATCACCGAGTTGATCTTCAGCCCGCTCCGGAACGGCACCCCATCGAGAGCCTTGTAAGGCGGATACGATGGCGACAACGACCCGATGCTCGTGAACCACCCCTTCGACGAAGTCTCCCCTTTCGTCATCACGCTCGCGAAATCGTTCAGCGTGAAGTCCACCAGATCCACCGTCAGCGTCTTCGGCAAGCGGATCAGCTTCACCATCCAGTTGGAAAAGAAGCGGTCGGCCATCGGCGATCCACGATGCGGAGCCGCCATGAAGATCGCCCGGTCCGGCGTTTGCACCGGCTCATACATCGTTAGCGCCTTAACCGCCTCACGCGTCTTCTCATTCGTGGTGAGCTGGTCCAGCGGCCGCTTTTGGAAGGCATTGTAAATCCGGTCACCCGGCTTCTTCAGTGACGCCTGCGTGATCACGCCGCCCATCGAGTGGCCGATCACCACCATCTTCTCCCAGCGATCCACCGGCCCCTGCTTGCGGGCATACTTGTCCGCCAGCTTCATCGCGAAGCGGAACTTCGCGGCGTTGTAGGTCCAGTTGTTCCCGGTGGGATAGCTGAAGAACCACACCTGGTAGTTCTCGCGGAACCAAGGCTCGCGGTTCAGTTCATTGTACAGCCTCTTGAATGCCCCCGGGCTCGAGTTCAGCCCGTGCACCATGACCAGGGGGATCCGCTTCGGATCATACGGCGAGGAAAGGTAGAGCGCCGTCTCCTCACTGAAGCGACTCGGCAGGAAAACCTTCTCAAGGTCTAGGTCATCCAGGTCCGTCATGTGCCAGTAGAAGGCCGAGGGCGCGGACCAGTCGGCCGCAAGCTTCATCGGGTGACTTCCCACAGGCTCCGTCTTCGCCTTGCCCGGATAGCGGAAGGACCACTGCGGCGCTTGGTTGTTAGGAAAACGCAGCACCGCCGTGAGATTCAGCGGCACCCCCGTCGGTGGCTCGAATTCCCAGCGCGGCTTCCCTTCCTCTGCCGTCTTCTTCCAACCCACCACCGGCACCCCCATGCCGTCCTCGGTGTGGCGCTCGCCCACGTTCTTCGTGGAAACACGCGACGAGGGCATGATGGCATCGAGATCCTGCAGTCGAATTCCCGCCCCGAGCGTGTGCGACTCGTCGATGGTCGTGCCCATCTTCACCGCCTGCTCCTGAATCGTCCCGCCGCCGCAGTGGAGTTGGTCGAAGAGTTTCCCGACCGCATCGTTGTATGACAGCCGGGCCCGTTCCCGCTCCTCCGCGCTACCGGCCACCGCCATCCCCCGCCATCCCTGGCGGGCTTGCTCGATGAAAATCGAAGGCTCCCCTCGCGAGGCACGCGGGACCACATGGCACTCCGGCGCCGACGGCGTGCCGCATTGGCAAAGGATCACGAGGGCTGGAATCGCCGCAAGCCGGGAGAACTTCATGGGTGCGCGGGAGGGATAGCGTGCCCGCGACCACTCGGCAAGATACCGGATCTTGCGAAACGCCATGGAGAGGATAACTTCCCGGGATGGAAGACCTCGAAACCCTCCGCGCAAAGTTCATGGACTCCAAGCCGGCCCCCATTCCGGAGGAAGCCTACGAGCCGCGCCATTCCCGCCGGCGGAGAACCATGCGGGAGGAACATGCCCTGCCCGCCTGGGGTCTGTGGGTCATCGGGCTCGCCTTGGTCGTGGTCGCCTCCGCGGTCACCTACTACTATTTCGGCGAAGAGGCCGTCCTGAGGTCGATGCCTGATGTGCTGAAATATATCGGCATTGTCATCGTGGGCATTGCCGCCCTTGTCGTCTATTTCCTCCCGACCATCGTCGCGAAAAGCTACCATGTCCGCCGCTCCGGCGCGATTCTCGCGCTGAATTTCCTGCTCGGCTGGACCTTCATCGGCTGGGTCGGAGCCTTCGTCTGGTCCATCGCCGAAGTCGAAAGCCAGTGACGCGTCACAGCCGTCCGGCCGCCTTGATATCCAGATAGCGGTTTGCCAGTGCGACCGGGAACTGCTGCGCCGGCACGTCCAGCGTCAGGATGCCGAATCCTTGCAAGGTGGTCAGCACTTGCGCGCGCTCGGCGTCGTAACGCTCGGCGGCAGCGAAGCGCAGGGCATCGGAAAATTCATCGATCGCCTTCGTCCGCGCGTCTTCCACGGAACGTTCGCGCAAGCTCGCGAGCATCACGAGATGCTTCGAACGCAGCAGCCGCAGCGCCGGGATCAGCTCGGACGAATCCTCACCGCGCAGGTTCGTCATCACCACCACCAGCGCCCTTCGTTTCTGGCGGGCCAGCAAGCTCTCCGCCGCCGCCGCAAAGTCGCTCGGCTCCGGCGTCGTCTGATAGTCGAAGAGGTGATTCAGCAGGACCGACATCGAGTGCGCCCCCTTCACCGGCGGCAGCCAGCGGTTGGTCCCGCCGAAAGCCTGCACGCCGACCTGGTCTCCCTGCCGCAGCGCCACGTAGGACAGCAGCAGCATCGCATTCAAGCAGTGGTCGAACTGCGGCAGCTCGCCATCCATCGCCCGCATCCGCCGTCCGGTATCAGTCAGGAAGATCACCGTCTGGTTCCGCTGCTCTTGGAACTCGCGGCTGATCAGTGCCACCCGCCGCGAGGTCGCCTTCCAGTCGATCTGCGACATCGGATCGCCTTCACGATACTCGCGGAGCTGATGGAAGTCCCGGCTGCTCCCCGCGAAGGATTTGCGAACGATCCCCATGTGCTCCTGACGCGCCTGCATCGCCAGCAGCGCGAACTTCAGCACCGGCTCATAGTCCGGATAGACTTTCACCTCCTCCGCCACCCCGGCCAGATGGCGCATGCGCCAAAGGCCCAACAACGATGTCCGTCGTACATGGACCTTCCCGAAGTGAGCGATGCCGCGCTCGATCAGACGCACCGGATGAGTCACCCGCGCCTTCCCACCTGCGGGAATGGCCCCTGCCCACGGCATCAACTCCGCTTGCCCGCCGGGCGGAATCCCATCGAACACATCCACCACCGCCGGAAAGCGCCCCGGGTTGCGAATATCCAGCCGCACATCTGCCGCCTCACCCACCGCAAAGCGACCCGGCAAGCGCCTCGCGACCTCCACCCGCGTCAGCCTCCGCAACACAATCCCATCGAGCAGCCCAGCAGCCACCAGGACCGCGCCACAAATCCACCACGGCGTCACCAGTTCACGCCACACCGAAGCCGCGAGCCCGAAAAGGGCCCACGCCACCACGATTCCCAGCGCTCTGGCAGTCGGACTCATTTAAAATCTACTATCTCCAATCATGGCCGCAGCAGCGGTTAGGCGGACCCGTGTTTCTTCCAGCTCTCGAAGCGGTTTGAAATCACCGGTGCCAGCTTGTCGAAATTGTCCCAAGTATCGGGCACTGCGTATAGACTCCCTCCGGGGGCACCGAGGCACCCTTCATAATCGGCAAGGTACTCTCCCGTACTGAAATCAAAATAGGCCTCGGTGAAGGCATTGCCCTCCGACCCGAGATCTTCGTCGGTGAATTTGCCATCGCACGCTTCGATGAGAAAGCCTCCTGGCGTCAGCTTCCTCTCACGCAGCTTTTCCAGCGTATCGGGAAATTCTTCGGTATGAAGTTCGCCTCCCAAGCCATTGAGCAGGCACCACGCGACAAACATGCCGGTGTGCGTGGCTCCCGCCTCAGGAGGCAAATCCGCCGGAAAGTCACCTCCGGAGTGCCATGACATGTCGTCGTATTTCATCGTCTCTTTGCCTCCATGCTACTGCCGCGGCGCCGGCACCGAATCCACGATTGTCTTCAGCACCTCGTCCATCGACTGCCCGCCCATCGCCACTTCCGGCGCGAGTTGGACGCGATGCCGCAGCACCGGCAGCGCCGCCGCCTTGATATCGTCCGGAATCACGAAATGACGGCCGTGCATCAACGCGATCGCCTTGCCAATGCGCACCAGCGCGATCGCACCACGCGTGCCCGCACCCAGCCACACCGTCTTCGCCTCACGCGTCGCCTGGACGATCGCCACCGCATAGTCGACCACCTCACGAACCACTTGCACCGCGGCAACCGCAGCCTGCGCGCGCACCACATCCTCGGGCGTGGCCACCACTTGGAGGTCTGCCGTGGACGAATCCCCCGGAGCCTCCGACGCGGCGCGAGCAACGATGTCTGACTCCGCATCGCGCGCCGGGTAGTCGATCAGGATCTTCATCAGGAAGCGGTCGAGCTGCGCTTCCGGCAGCGGATAGGTGCCCTCATGCTCCACCGGGTTCTGCGTGGCGAGCGTCATGAAGGGCGGAGACAACTTCAGCGTCTCGCCATCGATCGTCACCTGCCGCTCCTGCATCACTTCAAGCAAGGCCGCCTGCGTCTTCGCCGGCGCACGGTTGATTTCGTCCGCCAGCAGCAGGTTGCAGAAGACCGGCCCTTGGCGAAGCTGGAAGGTCTGGCTCTTCATGTCGAAGAGCCGGAAGCCCGTCACGTCCGATGGCATCAGGTCCGGCGTGAACTGGATACGCCCGAAGCTTCCACCGAAAGCCCGCGCCAGCGCCACCACCAGCATCGTTTTCCCGAGCCCCGGCTTGCCCTCTAACAAAACGTGCCCGCCCGCCAGCAATCCGGCGAGCACCTGGCTGACCACCTCGCGCTGGCCGAGCACGGCGTGCTCGACCTGGGCCCGCAGGCGCGCGACGAGGGCGGAAGCATCGGCCGATGGCGGCGACTCGGGCGGGGCATACATTACGGCGGCGGCTTCTTCTTCGGTCATGTGAGTGAGAGGTGGAGCTGTTGGAGATCCGCGACCACGCGGGTGAAGGAGGTGGGATCGCCAGGACGTTCGTGGGTCATCGCCCGTTCGGCGCGCTCGCGGGTGATCCCGGCGCGCTGGGCCATCCATTCGAAAACGTCGCCATGATGCTGGCCGCCGAGCCGCAGCGCGCGCTCCAACACCGAGTCCCGCAGCGGCCTCAGGAGCGCCTGGCCCTTGTCGAGCCGCCACTGGAAATCACCCAGCGCTTCGAGGTGGTGATCATAGTCACGCTGATGGGTCGGCTCTTCCTCGCGGCGCATGGGGCCGAAACGCGGCATGTTTTTCCACAGCCAGATCACCGTCAGCACCAGCAGCCCGATCAAGGCCGGCCAGCCGTGCTGCCACAGCATGGACCACAGCGAAAGCCCCGCATCGCGGATGATCGCCACGCTTCCTGAATGGGGAGACATGTCCACCAGTGCCAGCAGCAACTCCGCATGATCGTTGTCGCCGATGTAGCGATTCCGGAACGGCCGGGCGTCCGTCATCACCGTCACGATCCCGTCGCCGACATCCGCCTGCGCCATCGCCCGGCGGACGCGGTTGCCTTTCTGGACACCGATCGTGGATTCCGCGAAAACCTCGTAGCTATCCTCATCCAGCAGGAGCTTCTTCGCCTCCACCTTCGCGCCTTCGGAACTGAAGGTCAGGCCCTCCTCCTTCAGCCACGTCTCGAGCGACTTCGGAACCTCCTCGTTGCCGGAAAACCGGAAGCTCCCGCTCCTGCCCCAATCGTCATGATACGACTCGGCGTTCTCGAACAGACAGATGAGATGTCCGCCACCCTGGACCCACTCCTTCACCTCGCGGACATAGGCATCCGTCGCGAGCACCGACGCCGGCACCAGCATCACCGACACCTTGTCGAGGTCCGGCCAGCCGGGCTTGTTGATGACCGTGTAATCCATCCGCTCCAGGAACCGCGCGGCAGCGAGGTAGGCATCCAGCTTCGCCTTGCCCTTGTAGCCCGTTTCCTCGGTGCGCGTCGTGTAGCTGCCGCCGCATCCGGCGAACAGCAGGCACAGCAGGATCCAAAGCAGCCTCACGCCTGCCTCCTTTCCACGGAAAAGGGCCAGGCCGCGCACAGCTCCTGCATTCGCTCGTCCTGCGGTGCGCTACGCCCGTAGGCCAGCATCATCCAGGCGCTCGTCAGCCCACCGAAGTAGCCGGCATGCACCGCCGCCTCCACCTCCACGCGTCGCAGGCAATCGCTCTCGGTATCCGACTCCGCGATCTCGACGCCACCGTTCTCGATCAACCGAGAAATCGCACCGCGATAGAGCAAGCTCATCGCCTCCTGGCGGCGGCCGACGCGCCACAGCTCCATCGCCGCCGTCGGAATGTCCTTCGGCAGGGACTCCGGCGCCACGTCCATCCCCATCACCACCCGCGCCGCAGCGGGCACCGGCTTGGTCATGCTGATGCCGCGGCCCCTGAACACATGGCGATGCCGCCAGATCACCCACACCAGAAAGGCGATCACCGCACCGAGAAAGGTCCAGCCGAGACCCTGGAGCAGATAAACAAACCACGCGCCCGGCCCATTCCAGTTCCACGATCTGCCCGGGTTCCTCTGCTGCCAGGTGCGCTTGAAGACCTCAAAGTCCGGGTTCGCCTTGACCTCGGTAATGACATCCTTCGGAGCCTGCTCTGCGGCAACCGCCCGCGGCGCCATGATACCGAGCAGCAGGAATGTCATCACCACCGCGACAGCACCGCGCAAGCGATTGCCCAGCCGGCGGAAGGCGAGCTCCACATCCCAACCTTCGATCCAGGTACGATGGTTCACGTAGATCCCGAAACCCGCACCGGTGCCGAAGACATCCACCAGTGACATCGAAAGCATCACCGAGGCCACGCCGGTCCACAACAAAGCCGGAGGCAGGCCTGCCCAGGAATTGCCACCCCACTCCTGCATCGCGAGGCCCCATGCTTGCGCCTCCGTCGCCGGGAGAAACATCAGCGCCGTGGCGAATACCGCGATCCCCAGCCACAGGGTGAGGAATGCCCGCCATAGCGCCAGCACCACCACGGTGGCATCGCCACGGCGCAGCAGCAGCCGCACCCGCGCGCTATATTCCTTCCTTCGCAGCCCTTCCAAATCCTCCACCGCCATCGTCAGCGGTCTCCATGGAGAAAGACGCGCCCACAGCATCCGGAAAAAGAACCGCCGCACGCTCGCCCGGGGCCACTCGCGCACCACCGCCTTCCACGTCGGAAGCTCGCCGAATAGCCGCCGGCTGAGCACGAACAGCACCAGCCGCGAGCTCACCGGCATCCACCACCAGCAGGCCAGCAACAGCAGCACCGGCTGATCGCGCAGGAAGATCAGTGACAGCACCAGCGCTGGCAACATGCCGAGCCACCAGCAGCCGAGCAGCCGCCAGAAATCCCGCCGTGTCAGCGCGATCCCCAGGTCCACCGCTTCCCAATCGCTCCGCGGGCGGAGCTCGGCCGTCATGTCCTCAAGCCGCACGCGTCCCCCTTCCCAGCGCCAGGAAATACACCGCATGCGCCACCCAGCCGGCAATGCCCACGGCATACTTCACCTGCGACTCGATCGGCTGCGCCGACCAGAAGCCCTCCACAATCGCAGCCATCCCGGTCATCACCGCCGCGCCTAACAGAAGCGGCAACGCAGCCCGCCCCGCCTCAGCGATCGCTCGCGACCGCGGCAACCGCCCCGGCTTTAAAACCCCCAGCCCCAGGCGCATGCCCGCCATCCCGGCCACCACCATGCCGAGCAGCTCATACGACGAGTGCCCTGCCACGAAGGTCCAGAAGGACTCGGGATTGCAGGCGTAGTGAACATATCCCGCCGAGGCACCGATGTTCACGCCATTGAAGACCAGGAAAAAGATCGTGCCCACACAGGCGGCGATCCCGCCGGCGAAGATCTGGAAGTCGATGCCGACGTTGTTCCGGATGTAGAAGCCGAACATCATGAAGTTCGAGCCGAACTCCTTCCGCAGGAAACTGATCTGCTCTTCCTTCCCGCCATACATCGATTCCATGCTGGCCATGCCATCCTGGCCAATCGCGGAGCGGATCCAGTCAATGTCGAACCACGCCGACACCAGCATCGCGAAGAACGGAATCCAGAACAGCGCATTGCACAGCCAGAACAGCCGCCATTCCTTCCGGATCGTCTGCGGGAAACCGGCCACGGCGAATTTCAGCACCGCCTGCCAGCCGTGCTTCCGGCTGCGGTAGAGCAGCTTGTAGCCACGGATGACCAGCGTGTTCAGCCGGTCGATCAGGTGGGTGGCATACATCCGGTGGCGTGCCAGCGCGAGGTCGGAGCACGCTTCGCGGAAACGCCGCGGCAGCTCGTCCACGCCTTCCGTCGGCTTGCCCTTTTCCACGCTGGTGATCAGGCGGTCCAGTTCCACCCACTCGGCGGCGCGGCGTTCTTCAAAGGATCCGGGGCTCATCGTCGTTCCTGCAACCAGTGGGCTATCGCCATGATGCGCGAGACGCCCTTCTGGCCGTCACCGCCTGTTAGTTCCTTCGCGTGGTCGGCGATCTCCGCGCGCCGTCCCTCCGACCACAATCCGGCCCGCTCGCGAAACGCCACCACCGCGCGCACTTCTTCCGGCCGCAGCGCCACCGCCGGCCGGGCCGCTTCCATCGGCGGCGGCGCGGGCACTGCCGGCTCCGGCAGCACCCGATCGTAAATCACCACGGTCCCTGCCGCGAGATCGCCCAGCCGCTGGAAGCGCCTGGTAGCCATGCACGCCGCCAGCCCGAAGGCCATCGCCGGCACGAACATCCCGCCCGTCCACGCCGCGGGCCACAGCGGCATCTCATCCACGCAGCGCAGGAAGTTCCTCAAAATCGCCTGTCCGAACGTGATCGGCGCGCCCGACGTCTGTACCACCCGCAGCCCCAGCATCCGCTTCCCCGGCGTCGCCCCCCGCTTCGATGCCTCGAAAAACACCGGATACCACCAGCGCATGAAAAACCACGCCAGCAGGAACATCCCCGCCGCCACCTGAAACCCGATCCCCATCCCCGCAAGCACCAGGATAAACGCCCCGATCATCAGGATCAGCCCCTGCAAGATCATATCAATCCCCAGCGCAATCCCCCGCGGCAACGGCCCCGCAATCCGCAGCCGCACCTCCACCCCCTCGGCCAGCTCAATGGCCTGCAAGGTGTCGATTCGCAGCGTGCTTTCTTCCATCTCTGTCGCCCGAAGGCTAACCGCCCCAAGATATCCGTAAAGTCCGTTCGCCCTCTTCCACTGGCCCCCCCTCCGAAGATTTCCTGAACAAATCTTCCAAGGAAATCGTCCCTCATTCGACTTGCTCTATGAACCGCGGCACCAAGCGCTCTCCCCGAGAGCCTCCGCCCGCGGTCATCATCCCGCTTACTACCGACCTGACCTCTGTCACATGAAACCGTTTGTTTTCCCGCTGCTCGCCCTCGCCGGCCTCACCACCGCCTATGGCCAGGCTCCCAAGCCCGGCTCAATCGCGCCGGTCCTGCTTGAAGCCACCATCACCACCGAAAACCCGCCCACCACCTCAAACGTGCAGGGCGGCGTTCGCAAGACCTTCACCACCAGCTCCGTCCGCTACATCAACCGCGACATCCTCGAAGCGATGCGCGTCGCGAACCTGCTCGATGGCACCCTGACCGGCTGGATGATCCAGCGCCTCGCCGACCCGACCGGTGCTGGAAACCTCTACGCCACCAAGGCCGGCAAGCTCGCCGTCGCCGTGCCCGCCACCCTGCTGACCCAGCCAGTGGCCCAGGGAATGGCGCGAAACGGCACCGAATTCACACCCACCGGCGGCGCGCCGAAGCCGAGCCTCTTCAGCCGCACCTTCGCCAGCCTCAACGTGAAAAACGGCGCCTGCACTGCCTTCGGCTCGCAGACGTTCAAAGCCGGCACCTTCAAGTCCGGCGCCACCACCACCACGGTCCAACTCCTCAGCGAGAGCTACAATTTGACCGGCAAGTCCGGCACCGGCGTCGGCATCGTGACCGGCACCTACCGCTCCACCACCAGCCGGGCCGCCGACCTGTCCACGATGCTGCCTCCGGCAGCCGTCCCCTGATTGATCCACCTTCTTTCCCCGCCCCGCCGGTCATCCCCGGCGGGGCCACTCTCCTCCGATGAAAAGTTTCCTTATTATCTCCGGCCTCGCCCTTTGGACGATCTTCGTGGCGATCACGTCGTCGAAATCCTCCGATGCCTCCCCAACTGTTGTCACTGGTCAAGAACCGGCCAAGCGCCAGCAAACCTCCGCCAAACTGGCAGAGCGGGACAGCAGCGGTCGCGCGCAAACCAAGCCTGCCACCGATGCCGAACGCCTCGTGACGGCCCGCGCGATCATCGAATCCGCCGCCCTGCGCTACGAGCCCTCCGCGGTGAAGGATATCCGCCCTTGGCTGCTCGATACCGACCCGGAAATCCGCCAGGCAGCCCGCGATGGACTGGTCATGCTCGGCGAAAGCGATGCCATCCCTTTCCTCCGCGACGCCGCCAGCCGCCTGAAGGACCCGGCGGAAATCGCCTCCTTCCACGAGGCTGCCGACCTCCTTTCCCTGCCTGCGTGGTCCGATTCCGAAGAAGCTCGCCGGGCGACGGCCGAGATCGTCAGCGAAGCCGATCGCTGATTCGATCCTCCGCGATAGCGGAATAGCAGGTCCCGGTCATTGGCGGCAGGATGCCCATGTCCAACGGCGATTCCCCCGGATCGCCGCGACATTCCCCCCACATCCCCCCAACACATGACCCCTGACGATAAGATCGCACGGACAGCCCTTGCTGTCCTTCTCTCCGGCCCCGTGGCACCTTGTATTCCCGGTTTGGCCGCCAGACGCAGCGTAGCGGTAGCCACGCGCACCCTCTACACGGGTCGCGAAAGCATCACCCTCGAATCCGGCGGCCTGCCACTGATTCCGCCCTCCGCCCGCCGCGAGGTCCGGATTTAAGGCCCCCTCAGTTTCGCCCCGCCCCCGGCACCGTCCGGCGGCGGGGCTTCATTTTCCGGGGCAAATCCGGCCTTTCCCCCGGGTTCCTTGAACCCACGCGATTACGGAATGTTAGGAACTGCGAAATTTGGCAAAGTGTCCATGTCCTTCAGGACGCACACACACCCAAAACCACACACCGTTCCTTCCCCATGAGCACTCAGGATAAGATCACGCAGTTGGCCCTCGCAGCGCTCCGTTCCGCTCCCCGCGCTGTCACCCCGAAGCCCGCCACCTTCATGCGCCCCTTCGAGAAGCCCCAGGCTCTCGCCATCGTCTCTGGCGCCCATGACTCCCGCTTCGAAAAGTCCGGCGGCAGCTTCCAAACCGCTTGGCCCTTCGCTCGCCAGGAAGTCTGGATCTGAGCCGACACCGCCAGGAGCAGCGACGAAACCGAAGACCACAGAGGAGAATCCGATGTCATCTGGCGATGATTCTCCTCAGTGGTCTTTCTCTGTAAGCTCCTGCCTTTCCTCAGGGCCTCTGCACTGAAACCGACCGAAGCCGCGGGAAACCCGCCCCGGCTCTTGAAAAAAGCCTTTCAGCCGCGGAGTTCGCTGCTTTTCGCCCGGGCCTCTTCCAAGAGGCCCGGCCGCGACTCCAAAAGGTCGGCCATGGCGCGGATCACCGCCAGCGTCGGCCGGGAGACATGGTGTTCCATGCCTTCCACATCCCGGTAAATCGTTTCCTCATCGATGCCGAACAGCCGGAGGAAACGCGTCAGCGTCTCATGGCGCTCGATGATCGCCTTCGCGATCCGGTGCCCTTCCTCGGTGAGGACGGTGCCGCGGTACTTCTCGTGTTTGACCAAGCCCTCGGTATCGAGCTTGCGCAGCATGTTGGTAACGCTGGCCTGCGAAATGCCGAGGTTCTTCGAGATATCGATCGCGCGGGCATAACCCTTTGACTCGATCAGATGCAGGATCTGCTCGAGGTAGTCATCCATGGCGACCGAGCCGCTGGTGCGCTGGGATCTCGCGGGCACGACCCGAGATGAAGGCACAGCGGCAAAAGAGACAAGGGCATTTCCAGCCCGCACTCTTCCGCATCACCCGCTCCCCTCTTCGACCGCGTAGCGGTCAAGGACGGTAGCCATGGACTTCAGTCCATGGATGACGACCGCCATGGACCCCTGTCGCATAGCGACAGAGGAACCCTCACCGGCGACGCTGATTCCTCCTGTGCATTCGAGACAAGCACCCCTTGTTCCTTACCACTCCAACTCCAGCAAGCTCACCCCCTGCCGCGGCAAGGTCAGCATCACCGCCGAAAGCTTCTCTTCTTCAACGAATCGAGGCGCTTCCTCCACCTCCGCCAACTTGCACGCCTGCTCCAGCGTCGCGATCTGCTCCGCCGTCGGCTGCTGCGGCGAACCCATCGCCTGCCATGCCGTAAAGGAGTTCGAGTGGGTCTCGTCGATCAGGTGGCGCTTCACCTTAGGCACGCCCTTCGGCGCACCTAACAAATCGACGCGGACTTCAGCATCCGGCCCGCGCAAGTCATCGTCGTGATAGTGCCATACCAGCACCGTGATCTTCTTGCCTTCCATCGCCGCCAGCGCGGAAACATCCGGCTCTCCACGGACTCCCGTGCGAAGCAGGTCAGGCAAGGACACCGCGTGATCGCTGTTCACCGGCAGGCGGAAACCATCCATCTTCGAAAACATCCGGAAGACATTCAGCACCGGCTTGTCGATGCCATTGGTCGCCAGCGTGCGGAAACCGGCGAAGTACGGCTGGTCCTCGAACTCGAAAGCCCAGGTCACCGCACCTTCCAGATTCACCCCGTGCTTGTCGGCCAAATCCAGCTTCCGCGGGAAACTCGCCGCCGTGTAGCTGGAATACATCGTCCCATTGCGGTAGGCGAGGTTCGCGCCCTGGCAAGCGGCGCAACCTTCCGGATCCGACTCTCCGATGACAATCGGCGTGTCCTTCAATTCGGGATAGCGGGCGATCACCGAAAAGGCAGCGTCAATATCGCGCAGCTGATTCGTGATGCCCATCTGCACGCGTCCGTTGATGTCCTTCGGCTGGCCCTTCGCATGGAACGAAAGGAAGTCCGTCGGCGTCCCGGTCTCTCCCGTGGCGAGGTTCTTCCCCTTCACACAGTGGTCGATGAAGGCCTTCAGGAAATCCCCACCTGCACCACCGGCCAAATCCGGCCCGCCCACCTTAGCCTCGGGAATCGCACGGCGCACCGCACGCACCGCATGGTCGTGGAGCTTGAAGAACTCTTCACGCGACCCACGCCAGTAGCCGATGTTTGGCTCGTTCCAAGTCTCCCAATACCACTTCAGCACCTCCTCCTTGCCGTATTTTTCCAGCGAGTGCTTCGCCCACTGATAGACGAGCTCCTCCCACTTCGCCCAATCCTTCGGCGGATAAGCCCAGCCCGTGTAGATCTCATCATACTTCGCCGCCGGCGTCCAATGGTGACGATAAGGCTCCGGCTTCACCGACAGCGCCTGCGGCATGAAGCCGATCTGCACATACGGCCGCACCCCATCCTTCAGGTAGGTGTCGAAGATCCGGTCGACGATGGTCCAGTCATAGACCGGATTGCCCTGCGCGTCCTCCGTATACGCATTGGTGGAGCCCCACTTCAGCGCGGGCGTGCCATCACCGGTGACCAACAGGCTATGGGCACGGAAGTAAACTTCCTTCGGCCTCATCGAGCCGAGATGCCCTAACAACTCATCCCCGTTCTTCATGTAGGCGTAGTTCGGCTCGTCCGCGCCGAAGAACCGCCAGATCGGCTTCAGCTCCTTGCCGGGCCGCGCCACGTCGACCGTAATGTTGACGGGAAACGACTCCGCCGAGGCAAGGGCAGCCGAAAACAACAGGAGGGGGATGGGTTTCAGGGTCATGGCGACCAGCGTGGCCGCTCCCCGGAATACCTGCCATCACGTTTCCGACACCCGCGGCGGAGGAAAGATGCAACTCCCTCCGCCGCAGGGCCGGTTTTCCCCTTAAAAACGAATTACCAGGCCGAGATTGGGCCCGCTGGTCTCGGTGTCATACACGAAGCCGCCTTGGTGGTAGTCCACGGAGATCACCCGGTAGGCCAGCGCGATCGAAGTGCTGTCGGTAAGGCGGTAGGCGATGCCCGCGACGGCCTGCCAATACTCGTCCGAAGAAACGTCGAAGCCGCCGTAAGTGCCATTTGCGAAGACACTCCAGCGATCTCCGAGACGCTGGGTGAAACGCAGACCTACGAAGGGATCGATCCACTCCTGCGAACCCGAAGCCGAACGCGTGGTAACCGGAAGGTTCGGCGTGAACAGGTCCACATCCATGTCGATGCTGTTCAAAGCCCCACCCACGACGAAATCGAGAGAGGTGCTTTCAGATCCATAGATCTCATACCCCACCGACAGCGAGGCCATGACCTGATCCTGGGAAAAGCGCACATAAGAACTCGCGACCGGATTGGCCGCGGCCGAGATCTTGAGCCAGATCGCATCCACAGTGACCGACCAGCGGTCATAGCGCGCCTCGAAGGCACCACTCAATCCGCCATCGAGGTTGTCGAGAATGTCATCGAAGGGCACGTCGACGTGAGTCGGAGCGAGACCGGCGACACCGACGTCTCCCTCCAGCCCCATCAAGGGAGCATAGAGTGCGGTGGTGAATTCCCAGCCGGAAGCATGGCTGGACGCAGGCATCACATACGGAGCGGAAGCGACCGGTTCGCCGGCTTGGGCAAGTGCGGTCAGGGCGAGGAGGAAGAAGCCGGGTTTCATCATGGAATAAAATAGGGAGTTCAAAAAAGCGGGTCGAGTTCGTTCATCTAAGCTTTCAGCCAGCAACGGGCCTCAGCCTCTTGTCCGGTTGAAAAATATTCGATCGGGAAGGGCCGCGACCCTCTGGCGGTGAACATCATCGCCAGCACTTCCCAGCGCACATCGGCGACCATCGCCATCTTGTGCACCAGCAGCTCGTTCGCAGTCTGGAAATTGATCGACGCCCACTTGTCGTCCTCGGTCCAACCCTGGAAACGGTCGGCGAGGACCAACAGGCAACCACCACCCCATTCCGCAAGGGGCACCGCTGTCTGCCGATGAACTTCCGCGAGTTCGTCCGGGGACAGCTTGCCCGTCACTTCGACGGTGGCGATCCCATCGAAGGCGTCGATCAATTCGGCGCTCATTGCAGATTCTGATGGAAAAATCGGTCAAGGTTCAGCGGTCGCCGGATTCTCGTCGGTCGGAATCGGCGCGGGACCGAAGATGCCGCTGAAGACCGCCTGCATCGCCGTCTCCATGAAGAGCGGCTTCACGGACTCCTTCGCGAGTTGTTCCGCACGCGCTTGCAGCACCTTCACCTTCTCCGGCTGCTTGTCGGCCAGGTTGGTCGTCTCGTTCGGATCCTCCGCGAGATTGAAGAGCTCCACGGATGACGGCAGCATGTTGCGCCACACCAGCTTCCAGTCTCCTTGCCGAATCGCCGCGCGGAAAGGCTCGACGTTGTAGACGACCTCGTCGCGTCCGGACGGCTTTCCTTCGGCAATAGCAGGCCAAACGTCGATGCCATCGAGCGGCTTGCTCTTCGCGGTCGAAGCACCGGCCACCTCCGCCAGCGTCGGAAGCATGTCCACCACGTGCATCACTTGCTTCACCTCACCGGCCTGGATATGGCCCGGCCAGTTGGCAAAGGCCGGCACCCGGGTGCCACCTTCATAAAGCGTGCCTTTGCCAGCCTTGAGCGGACCATTGTCGCAAGGAACTGTCTTCACCTTGCTCTCACCCGTCATCGCGGCGTCACGAGTGCCACCATTGTCGCCGTGGAAAACGATCAGTGTGTCCTTGCGCATCCCCTTTTTGTCGAGCGCCTCCAGCACCTTCCCGATCTCATCATCCATGCAAGTGATCTGGCCCGCGTAGGCACGCTTGGTTTCGTCGGCGATGTTCTTGTAGCGATCCAGATACTCTTTCGGCGCCTGATACGGTGCATGCGGCGCGGTGAAGGCGAGGTAAAGGAACAGCGGCTTGGAAGCATCGTGACCGCCGATGAGCTTCACGGCATCCTTCCCCAGGAGCTGCGTGACGTAGCCCTCTTCCTTCACCGGCTTGTTGTCGCGCTGCCAATCGAGCACGTCATGAGCGGAGTGGGTGAAGTAATCGATCTCACCGAGAACTGCCCCGTAGTGATAATCGAATCCACGCTGCCGCGGCCAATACTTCTGGTCGGCATGGCCGAGGTGCCACTTGCCAATCATCGCGGTGGAATAGCCAGCATCCTTCAATGTCTGCGGTAAGGTATACTCGTCCGTCGCCAGGCCATAGGTCCCCTTGCTCGGGATCACGATCGTCTGCAGACCGTAGCGGAAGGGGTAGCGCCCCGTCATCAGCGCGGCCCGCGTCGGCGTACACATTGGCTGGACATAGAAGCGCTCGAGCCGCGCTCCCTCCGCAGCGAGCTTGTCGAGATTCGGCGTCTTGATCTCCTCTGCTCCATGGAAACCCACATCCTTCCAGCCGAGATCATCGGCCACGATGTAGAGGATGTGCGGGGCAGCCGCGTGAACCTTACAGGAAAGGAAAGCGCACAGAATGCCGAAGAGAAGGGCGGGGAATGACCGGATGCGTGGACTCATCATGGGGAGAATAGGATTTCTAATACTGCCAAAAGCGTTCTTTCCCGGCTATCCGTTTTGCGCACAATTCCACCGTGGCCCGACTCCCCTCGCCCGCACTTCCCCTCCGCCATTCGCGGCGCGTCATCACCGAGCCGGATGGCTTCGGCGACGCAGTCTCGGGGATCGAGCTCTCGGTGGACTTCCAACGGCGCCAAGAACGGGCCTCGCAGGTGGAGCAATTCCAGAGCCCGGCCTGGGCACTCGACTTCGGCGAGGCAAACGTCCGCACCCGGGTCCGCGGCGTGTTGGCCGGCGGCTGGGGATCGTTCTGCTTCGCCATGGGACCGGGCGAAGCGATCTGGAACGGCGAGGCTGCCGCGCCCGGAACCATCGCCCTGCTGCCTCCCGGAAAAGAAGTGGATGGCCGCACCGCCGCGGACTACGAGTGGCTCACCGCCGCCGTGCCGGCAGACGTTTGGAACCGCTGCCTCGCCCTCGCTGGACGGCAAGAAGATGGCCCGGACCGGCTCACCGTCTGTCGCCTTCCCCCATCTGTGGCGGAGCGGATCAAACTCCGCCTCCAGGAATGCCGCGCACTTCTCAAGGGCGCGGCCACCCCATGGCTCATGGATCAGGTCGCTGAAGCCGTGACCGACTCCTTCACCACCGCCTGCGAACTTTCCGCGGGTGCGGAGCCAGCCACCAGCTCCATGCGGAACCGCGCCCGTCTCGCCCGCCGCGCCGAGGCATGGATGCGCGATCACCTCGCCGAGCCGGTGCAAGTCCCGGACCTCTGCCTCGCGCTGCATGTCAGCCGCCGCGAACTCGAGTACGCCTTTCGCTCCGTCTTCGATCAAAGCCCGCGCGATCACCTCGAAACGCTGCGCTTGAACGCCATCCGCCGCTCCCTCCTCCAAGGCGACGGCCACCGCGAAACGATCATCGCCATCGCCTACGCTCACGGCATCCACCATCTCGGCCGCTTCTCGGCAAGCTACCGCACGCTCTTCGGCGAGAAGCCGAGCGAGACACGGCGCAGGTGACAGTGCGGGCAACATTGGATCTAACAAAACTGTCCGGCGGCTGATCGGAGTTGGTCCCGCCCTCCCCCGGGAGGACGGGACCGTCCGGGCGCAAGAACGGCTTGCTCCGGAAAATCGGGATCGATCAGTTGCCAGTTCAGCGTTGATAAATTTCAGGGCGGAAAGGAATGAATACGACCTTGGGCCTAGGCAGCGTGATCCAGCACGCGCCGCACGGCATCGAGGAACTCGTCCTCATCGAAGGGCTTGTGGAAAATCGCCACCGCACCACCCGCCAGGAAGCGCGCATCGATCTCGGGATCCGTGGTGGCGCTGATCATGATTAAGCGGGTCTCGGGCGAAAGCGCTCGCAAGCGCTCCTGAACCTGCAGGCCGCTCAAGCCGGACATCATGAAATCCACCACCACCAGCGGCACCGGATGATCGCAGGCATGCCGGATGAACTCAGCTGGGTTTCCAAACGTGCGTACCACATAGCCCTCCGAGCCGAGCAAGCGGCCGAGGGATTTCAAAACGGCGGGATCGTCATCCACCACACACATCGCCGGATCGTTCGGCATGACATCACGATGCCGCGCCGCCCGGAATGCCGCCATACCACCATCGGCCTATGCCGATGAAGCAGGTGACTTACGCCAATTCGCTCTTCCTCGCCGGCTCGATGCCGGCCTGCTGCGCGAGCCTTACCATGTCCGCCACCGCGGTGATGCCGAGCTTCGTCGTGATGCTTCCGCGCTGGATCTTGATGGTCTTCTCCGATGTCCCGAGCTCCGCGCCGATCTGCTTGTTGAGCAAGCCGGAGATCACCCACCGGAATACTTCCATTTCACGCGGCGTGAGCTTGGCGAGGCTTGCCAGGGCTTGCTTCCTCACTACCTCGTTCCGCTCGCGATTTACCTTCGTCGCCTGCCAATCGGTCGCGCGCTGGATGGCGCGTGCCACCGCCTTGAGCAGGGCATCCTCGGTGAAAGGCTTCTGCAGGAAATCCACCGCGCCATTCTTCATCGCCTCCGCACACATCGGCACGTCGCCGTGTCCGGTGACAAAAATGATCTGCTCGCCCAGGCCACGCTCCGCCAGCGCCTGTTGGAGTTCCACTCCGCTCATGCCCGGCATCTGCACGTCCAGCACCACACAGGCCGCGGAAGAGGGAGCCGGACTCTCCAGATAGGAGGCAGCCGAAGAGAATGTGGCCACCGCGTATCCCTCCGTTTCCAGCAAGCGAAGCACGCTGCGGCGCACCGAAGCGTCGTCATCAATGACCATGACATGCGGCAGGGGGAAGCTCATGCGGGCATCTCCCTAGCGGCCGGCAGGCGGAAATGGAAGCACGCACCTCCGCCATCCGCGGCATCCACCCTCAGCGCCCCGCCATGCGCCTCCACGATCCCGCGCACGATAACCAGCCCCATGCCCAGGCCATTCGGCTTGCTGGTGTGAAAGGGCTCGAACCATTTCTCCGCACCCTCCGGCGGCAGCCCGGGACCATGAT
This sequence comes from Luteolibacter sp. Y139, assembly GCF_038066715.1. Lineage (NCBI taxonomy): Bacteria > Pseudomonadati > Verrucomicrobiota > Verrucomicrobiia > Verrucomicrobiales > Verrucomicrobiaceae > Neoluteolibacter > Neoluteolibacter soli. Next base: position 389,999 of record NZ_JBBUKT010000001.1, read on the forward strand.
CCCGCACACTGACGCGGACCGCCGACTCGCCTTCCGACTCCGTGCGTAGAATCACACGCCGGGTCACGCCTCCGGGCAACTCGCTCGCCTCGAAGGCATTCATCAGCAGATTCAAGAGCACCTGCTGGAGCTGCACCGGATTCGCATTCACCCATGGCAAGCTCGCTTCCGCCTCCGCTACCAACTCGCAATCCCGCACCAGCGCCTCCGCCGCCACCAGCCGCTGCACGGTCGCTACCAGGGCATTGAGATCCACCGCCTCACGGGGACCGTGATCGCGCCGCGCCATGCCGCGCATTCCGCGGATCACCTCGCCCGCCCGATGGGCATCGTCGACAATGTCGGTGAGAATCTCGCTGAGTTGATCATCGCTCGCCGTGCCCTTCGCCAGCATCCGCCGCGCGGCCCCGGCGTTGTTAGCCATCGCTGTTAGGGGCTGGTTCAGCTCATGCGCCAGCGAAGTGGCCATCTGGCTCATCGTCGCCAGCCGGAGAGTATGGGAAAGCTGCTCCCGCTCCTGATGCAGCTCCTGCTCGGTGAGCCGTCTTGCCGTGATGTCGGTGGAAACACCACGCAACAACGTCGCCTGTCCGTGAGCATCCCGCTCGACTTGCCCGGACGCCGCGATCCACCGCAGCGACCCATCCGGCAGCACCGCACGGTATTCCGCGGCAAAAGGCTCAGGCCCCGCGAGCGCGGCATCGATCGCCCGCCGCACCCGCTGCCGGTCATCGGGATGCAGCTTTCTATCGAACCGGGCATAGTCGATGTCTTCGGTCGATTCCACTCCATAAAGCTTTCGCCCGATCGACGACACCCTGATCCGGTCTTTCAAAACATCCCACTCCCACACCGCAATCCCGGCAGCTGAAGCAGCCAGGCTCAGGCGCAACTCGCTCTCGTGCAAATCATGCTCCAGCCGCGAGGCACGCAACACATCGCGGCTCAGTTCGTAGCCCATCGCCAGGGTCATCAGCCCGAAGATCAGGCTCCACACCACCGGTGAATGGATGACCCCGTGGAGCGTCAAGACCGTGTGGGTCATCCCCAGCAGGATGAAGATCGACATGCTCCCGCCTATCCCCAGCGCCCGGCGACGCCCCTCCTTGGAACCACGTTTCCAAAGCGACACCGACGCATCCACGGTATAGGCCAGCCAGAACACGAAGCTCGCCTGGGCCAACCATACCCAGTGGCTGACCACCGCCTCACCGACAATCGAGACTTCATCCCCGAGAAACGGGATCTGGACGAGACTTCTGATCTCCCGGAAATTGATGTTCGGAGTCAGGCAGAAATTCATCACCACGGCGGCAAGCCTCACCCCCAGCGTCAGGCCACCAAGCAAAGGGCGCCCTGTCCCGAAATAGAGCCGCACAAAAACTACCGCTCCCGCGATCGCGGTCAGGCCCGGCACGTGCATCCAGCGCAGCCACATATTGAAAGCCTCCGGCGTGGCCGAGCGCATCATTCCCTGCTCACACACCCCCACCCCGACGACACTGAGCGCCATCAACGCGAACACCAGGCTCGCCTTCGCCTGACGATCGCTGCACCAGACCAGAAAATGCAGGATTGCCAATACGAGGCATGCCCCGGAAGCCGCCGACCAAATGCAGGTAACCCAACTCATGGGGGATGCCGCATGACTAACCGCGAAGCCCGCGGCATCGCAACGGTTTTCCCCGTCCTCACCTGCGATGGGAACGAGAGCACTCCAGACGGCCCGCTCCTATTTCCCGTCCCCCAACAGCTTCCCCAGCTCCACCTCCAGCCGCTCACCCCGGGCATTCGTAGTGACGAGCTTCCCCTCCTTGTTGAAGAGGAACATCGCCGGAATCGAGGTCACCGCAAACTTCCCGCTGAGCGGATTCTGCCCCTCACCGTCATGGAAGTATTGCGGCCACGGCAGCTGGTTCTTCTTCACAAAGGCCTCCAGCTTGTCCTTCGCGTCCGGCTTGTCGAGCGACACGCCGATCACCTCGAAGCCCTTGGCATGCCACGCGTCGTAGGCCTTCTTTACATTCGGAATCTCGGCCACGCAGGGTCCGCACCACGTTGCCCAGAAGTCGAGCAGCACCACCTTGCCGCGCAGCGCCGCCAGATCGACCTCACGGCCATCCACCGCGGTGAACTTCACATCCACCGGTTCGCTCTGTGCCTTGACCTTTTGCAGCTCGCCCTCCGCCCGGACCTTCACCGCTTCATTCGGGCTCGTCGCGAGCTTCTTCCAAAAATCCGCCTCCTTCTCCGTCCCCTGAATCCCGCTCGCCCGCAGCACCGACTGGTAAGCCTGCAACGCCGCGCTGCCCTTCGGAAACTTCGCCGCCAGCGCATCGGGAGATTCCAGCAGCGCCGGGTCCCCACCTTTCCCCGCCCGCAGCGCCGCGGAGATCTGCTGCGCCACATCCAGCGACATCTTCTTCTCCCCCACCTCCCACGGCACGTCAGGCGCCGCCGCCATCGCCGCCACCATCTCGCCCAGCTTCTTCTCCCACGCCGCCTTCGCCTCCTCGTCCACAATCAGGAAGTCCATCGACTTCGCCGGCGGCGCGGTCTCGTAGCCGTCCTTCACCCCGGTGACGAACTGGTCGCGGATCATGCACATCCGCAGCACCGCCGCCCAACGCATCGGATCCTCCGGATGCTCCGTATAGAATTTCATCGCCGCCTCCCGCAGTCTTCGCTCTGCGCCCTGACGCATCATCGCCAGCTCGGCACGCGTCTTCCCTTCGAAATATCCAGCCTGCTGCGGTCCCAGCTCGCGATGCGCCGCATCGATTTCATCGAACGCCGTCTTCGCCGCTTCCGACATCGGAACCGATGTCACCGGAAACATCGGCCGCTCCTGCTGGGCAGGCGCGGACAGGGGCAGGAGCAACGCAAGCAAGAGAGCCTTCTTCATCCACAACGGGATCCACAAAGCCGCCGGATCCTGCAACCCCATTCCTCGCGAAAATCTGCCCTGATTTTCATGGCAGTTTCTCAAACCGTCTTCCGCCCCGGACCCGGCGAGAGAGTCCTCTCCCACCAGGTCCGAAAGCGTGAATCCGGATCACCAGCGATGCTCACTGCCCGGGATGGATGCGGGTGATCTTCGAGCCCTTCAATCCCAGACCCGCCATGAGCCCCTTCTGATTGAAGAAGTAAGCGTAGGTCTTCTTGTTGTCCGCGGTCGCCGTGCTGTATTCCGTGGCCTTCCCGTAATCGAGGACGACGACGGACGGACTGCTGCCGACATCCCAGCCACCGGCCTGATCAAGCTTCGCGACTTCTGCTTTGTTCATCAGGAAGAGCGCATAGCCGAATTTCTGGACGCCCGCTTGCAGGCCGAAGGATGCACCTGCGGTCTGATAGTAGCGGGTCGTCTTGCCGCCCTGAAGCAGGGCTCCGTTGCCCCCTTCGGCACCAAAGATGAAGCCGCCCTTCACGATGTCCGGGAAGACAAGCACCCCGGCAGCCTTGTTGCCAAGTCGGCGCGCGTGCGCGTCTTTTGCATAGAGGCTATTGAGAGCCGCGTGGGAATCGCGGGAGATCTGGCTGCCGCTCGCATGGGAAGCGTTGGCCTGGGTGACGGGTTCGTGGGCACAATTGCTGAGGCCTAGTGCCGACACGGTTGCGAAAGCGCCGAAAGTAAGGCGCCTGATGGTCATTTTCATGGTAGTTTCTTGGTTCGTTGGTTGGGGGGAGCCGGGAAAGGAAAGACCGGGATCATAAGGACAACCGGGAATTCAGGGATTCAGGGAAGGCAGGTGCCGTGGCAACAAACGCTTGAGAAAACCAGTCACCCTCGCTCCGAAGACACGGAGTGCAAGTAGTAGGAAAAGAACTCCAACAGCTCCGGCGACGAGCTGTGTCCCATGCTCGCGCCATACCCGCTTCAGCCACACCCGGAGCGTCACCGGCGGAGGCGGCGGCACCGGCACCTCGAAGGCGTGGGCCTTGAAAACGATCTTCTTCAGCTCCTTCTTCTCCGGATCCCACCACGTCATGGTCAGCGGCGGGATCTCGAAGCGCCCGCCAGCCTTGCAGACGTAGGTCACCGTATCCCTACGCTCCCCGTGCAGGCTCCCCCGCTCCTCGCTGTCCTCCACGACCGGCTCTGCCCTGTAGATCCCCAGACCCTGGACAGGCGCGGGCCTGAAGGGCGGAAATGCCATGCCCGTGACATCGCTCGCCGTCCACTTGAGCGTCCGGACAAAGGCCGCCCCCAGCTTCGCATTCGCTCCAGGTTCAGGCTTCCACGTCTCCTCCATTTTCAAGTCCGTGGAAGTGATGATCGTCTGTCCCGCGCTCGTTCCCGGTGGCCTCATGGCCTTGAATGAAAGCTGCTGCGTCTTCACCGCCTGCTTCACCGTCTCTTTATCAAGCGGACTGCGCTTGAATTCGATCCGTATCTCGCAAGCGGGCACCGTCACCTCTCCCTCCGCTTGCGCAAACAGCATCAACTCGTGCCGCTGGACCGTGTAGGAAACTCCTCCGCTCTCCTCACTCGACACCAGCGGCGAGCCCACCGGTGGCACGATCAGCACACCTGATACTCGCGGGAGATCAAAGGAGGCATTGCCCGCGAAAAACCCGGGCGCAAGCAACTCGACCACCATCGTCACCTTTTGCCCCATCCAGATCTCGCCCTGCTGCTTGATGCTGGTCCGGGCCATCGCCTGCGGCTCCTGTGCCGCTGCCAGAAGCGGAAGGATCAAGCCAATCAGGCATGAGAGCATCGTCTTCATTTCGCACCTCCCGCTGCATTCGCCGCTTCACTCGCCTGCCACGCGAACTTCGCCTTGAGAAATTGCGCCGGAGTCGTCTTCACCCTCCTCAACCACGTGGCTTGAAGGTCGGCATCCTTGCTCTCCCCTTCCATCGGCTTTGGATCCTTCTGCTCGTTGCCGCCCTTGTTGTCGAAGGTGATGCTATCGGGATCATAAGCCTCGGTTGCCTCCTGCTCGCGCTCCTTGTCGGCGATCGTCATCCGGTCGCGCCGCGCAATCGCCACCGCTTTATTATCCATCGCTTCCTTCCAATCCTTCCGAATCCCGAGCGCATGATCATAGAGCCCGATCGCCTTGTCATACTGACCATGCATCAGCCACGCATTCGCCGCGTTGTAGAGACCATCGGCCCCCGGTACCCGCGCAAACGTCCCGGCCGCCGCCTCGAACTGCCCATCGCGATACTGGGCAATGCCGATTCGCATCGAATCCCGGTATGCCTTCGCTGCCTCCGCGAAATGCTTCCCCTTCATCAGCGCATCGCCGCGCTGGTTCGCCGTGCGCCAGAATTCCGGATCGCGCCACGTCCCGATCCCGAGCACCGCCGCAAACACCAGCAATATTGTTAGACACGCCTTCATGATCGTGCGGCCAGGGATTGCATCCAACCCTTGCGAAAGAAGGCTAGCACCAGCAACACCAGCACCGGCGTCAGCCAGTAGCCACTGTCCTGCCAACGGTCGCCACCCTCCATCGGAGCCGCTGCCGAAAACCTGGACGCCCGCTCAAGCCGGTCGATGTCGCTGTCATCCGGCGTCAGCTGGATGAGCTCGGAAGAACCCGACTCCGTGTGCGATCTCAGATCCTTCAGCGCGGCCTCGTCGGAAACGGGAGCCAATACCCGGATAGGCGTATGCGTCTTGGAACGCCACAGCGAAACAGCCGCCACTTCATCCGGCGAAACCTCATCCGTGATCCAAAGAATCGAACCACCACCCACCGTCGCCAGCGTCTGGTCCGCCAGCTTCAGCGCCTCCCCTGCCGCATCCCCCTCCTCCGGCATGATCTTCGGATCTAGCGAACCCGCGAACGAATCGATGATCTCCACATCCACCGTCGGCGGCATCACCAGGTGAGCCGAGCCCGCATACGCGATCAGCGCCGCCTTCGAGCCACCACGCCTCCCTAACAAATCATGCACCTTCTGCACCGATCGCGCGAGCCGGTTCGGCGCGATGTCCTCCGTCTGCATCGACGGCGAAATCCGGATCACGATCGCCAGCGCAGCCACATCGTCCGCAAAGGGCGAGGGTTCACGCTTCCACGCCGGACCGGCAAGAATGATCACCGCCAGCAACGCACTGCCCACCACCATCCACCACGGCCCGAGCCGCCTCTTCACCGCCGTGCCCTGCACCAGATAAGGCAGCAAATGGTCCGCCACGATCCCCCGCCACGGCGTCGCCGCATCCGAAGCACGGCGCAACGCCCACACGATGATTGCAAGCGGCACCAGCGCCACCAACCACCACGGCCGCAGGAAATGGAAGTCACCCATCACACCGGCACCTCCTTCCCGGCCACCGCGCGCTGCTCACGCGACTGCATCGCGCGCCAAGCCAACAGCACCGCAAAGTAAACAAGGGCAGCTCCCGCCCCGATCCCCAGCGGCCAGTAATGCACATCCCGCTTCGGCCGTCGGCTCACCGTCTCCGCCGCATGCGTCTCCAGCGCATCGAGCTTCCCGTAGATCTCTTCAAGCTGCTTCCGATCCGACGCTGCCGAATACACGCCACCCGTCTCCTTCGCCACCGTCTGCAGCGTCGGCACATCCAGCGCCTGCTCACCCGCCGCCGTCGGATCACCGACCGAGACCGTATGAATCACGATCCCCTTCCCCTTCGCAATCTCGGCTGCCTTCGGCGGCGGCACCTGGCTCGCCGTATCGTTCCCATCCGTCAGCACGATCATCACCTTCTGCTTCATCTCGCTTCGGTCGAACATCGTGATGCCGAGCCCGATCGCATCGCCAAACGCCGTCTGCGGCCCCGCCATCTTCACCTGCGCCTCGCCTAGCAGCTGCCGGCACACCGCAAGATCCTCCGTGAACGGCGCTTGAACAAAGGCAGCCGTCCCGAAGAAAATCAGCCCCACCCGGTCCCCCTCGCGCTTCGCAAGGAAACCATCCAGCACTTGCTTCACCGCAGTCAGACGATCGCTGGTCTTTCCCGAGGCATCGGTGAAATCCTGCGTCTCCATCGACCCCGAAAGATCCACCGCCACCAGCAGGTCGCGCATCGGCTTGCTCCGCGACACCGGCGGCTCGATCCACTGCGGCCGCGCCACCGCCAGCACCAGGCAGATCCACAAGAACGGCATCACCAGCTTCCGACCGAGCACCCCTTCCAGCACCGAAGCCCCCGTTCCCGCCCGCTGCCCCGTCAGTTGCGACAGCCGGTCAAGGAACGGCACATGCAAGGACGGCCGCGATTCCCGGTGCGCCGGCAACCACCAGCGCACCACCAGTGGCAGCAGCAACAGCAGGAGCACCCACGGATAGGCGAGCGTGATCATGCCCCCTCCTTCCGGTGACGCTGGATCCACTCGCGGACTGCAGCTTTCAGATCTCCACCTTCACCCGCTGCCTTCGGGTCAAACGCGATGCTCTCGATCGCATTCCCCGCTCCCGTGGAAAACACCGTCATCCCAGCCGTCCGATCCAGGAAGGCAAGCCACTCCTTTCCCGTGAGATGCGCCACTTCCTCGCGCGGCCACACAGCCAATGCAGTACGCTTCAGCAATGCGGACCACTCCGCCGGCTTCGTGTCCGGATCCTCTAACAAATGCAACGCCTCCCGCCGGTAGCGATCGGCCTGCCAGCGGATGAAGGCCTTCGTCAGCAGGGCCAGCATCACCAGCGTCAGGGCCACCAGCACCATCGCCCACCCCGGCGTCGGAGGCCACCACGGAACCGGCGGCGGCACCACCAGATCATGCAAACGCTCAAGACTGGCGGGATCATCGTTCATCGTTCAACGCGTTGTCCTAACAGGCGGCGGATTTGCTTCACCGCATCATCATCCGTACGGACGGGAAACAGCGGCACCTCTCGCTGCAGGAGAAATCGTTTCGCCCGCGCGAGCCGTTGTTGGAAGTCCTCCTGAAATCCGCGTCGAAGCGCCGAAGCCGAGGTATCCACCTCCAACTGCAAATCCCCGCTCGCAAAAACCCGCGGCCCTGCAGCCGGCAGCTCCACCTCCAGCGGGTCGTAGATCATCGCCACCGCCACATCATTGTGCGCCGCGATCCGGCTGAGGATCCCATTCGTTTCCTCGTCCGATCCCCGTCCGTCACTCACCACCACCACGAGCGCATCGTGCTTCACCATCCGCTCGGCCCTGCCGAGTGAGGCATTGAGCATCGCAGGTCCCGCCACGATACCCCGGTCGATCCCCAGCGCATGATTCCGCTCAAGGATCGCGCCGAGAATCCGCATCACCTGGGCGACACTGCCACCACCGGGGACAATGGTTAGATCGGCATCGCCAAAGACGATCGCCGAAATGCGATCCTTCGACGCAATCACCCGCCAGGCCACCATCGCAGCAACCTCGGCTGCCGTCACGGATTTGAAGTTGGCCTTGCTGCCAAAGAACATCCCGAGCCGTTGATCCACCACCAGCAGCACATCCCGCCCACGCTCCTCGGTATAGACCCGCACGTGCGGCCGCTTCGTCCGCGCCGTGACCTTCCAATCCATCTGCCGGATGTCATCCCCCGGCAGATAGCGGCGGATCTCTTCGAAGTTCAGCCCGCGCCCGCGCAGACGCGACGCATGCCGGCCGGACAGCACCGAGTTTGTCGTATGCCTCGGCAAGAGGTTGATCCCGCCGGTCTTGAACCGCAGCCTCATCAGGTCGCCGAGATCGGCATAGACACCCGGAGCCTTCGCAGCCTCCGGCGCTTTCATCGATGGCATCACGGCTTCGTTCATGGCTAGGGAACGGCGACAAGTTTCAGCACACTCGCGAGCAGGTCATCGTTGCTCTTCCCCTCCGCGCTCGCGTCATAGCTCGGAATAATACGATGCCGCAGGCAATCCGGTGCCACCGCCTGCACGTCCTCCGCCGTGACATGATCTCGCCCCTGCAACCACGCATACGCACGCGCCGCACGATCAAGCGCCAGCGTCCCGCGCGGACTCGCACCCACATGGATCCACCGCCCCAGGTCCTTGTCATACTTGCCCGGATTCCGCGTCGCGGAAACGAGCGCCACGAAGTAGCGGTCGATCGCCTCCGTGGTCGCCACCGCGTTCACTTCCTTCCGCGCGTCAAAGATCACCTGCTGCGAAATCGGCGGAGGAGATTGCACTGCGTTTCCCGCCACCTCACCACGCACCAGTTGAAGCACCTTCAGCTCATCCTCATCCGCCGGCTGATGGATGAAAATGTGCATCAGGAAGCGGTCCATCTGCGCCTCCGGCAAGGGGTAGGTCCCTTCCTGCTCGATCGGATTCTGCGTCGCCAGCACCATGAACAGCTCCGGCAGCTGGTGCGTCGTCCCTGCCACGGTCACCTGTCGCTCCTCCATCGCCTCTAGCAGCGCCGCCTGCACCTTGGCCGGCGAACGGTTGATCTCATCCGCCAGCACCAGGTTCCCGAAGATCGGCCCCTCCTGGAACTTGAACTGCCCCTTCCCTCCTTCCTCGAAATAGATCTCCGACCCCGTCACATCCGCCGGCAGCAGGTCGGGCGTGAACTGGATGCGGCTGAACTTGCTCTCGATGTGCTTCGCCATCGTCTTGATCGCCCGCGTCTTGGCCAAGCCGGGCAACCCCTCCATCAGAACGTTGCCATTGGTCAGCAGCGCGATGAGCAATCGCTCGATCACTGTCTCCTGCCCAATGATCGAGCCGGAGATGCGTTGCTTGAGGTCCAGGATTTGATCGCGAGTGCTCATGATTCGTCTGGGCGTTTTGGGCTCACTCCACCGGCTGCGGCTCGGGAAACTTCCACGTGCCGTCGAGGATCTCCTTCCGCGGCCGGTAGAGCCGCACGGTGTAGTTCCAGCCCGGCGTGATGGGGATATGATTGGCGGCCTCGTCCGCCTTCCCGCCGAACAGCACCGTCACCGAACCATCCGCCGCCTTCTTCGCCGTCAGGTTGTTCACCGAGTAGGAGTTCTCCCCGTTCTTCTCGAAGTAGCCTTCCTTGTTATAGACGCTGATCGACCAAAAGGCATCCACCGGCACGTCCTTCACCACCACCTTGTAGGGAGTGGTGCCGTCGTTCTTCGCGGGCGTGAAATTCAAATAGGTCGCGTCCTTGTCGGGATTGCCACCCCAGCCCGCAGCGGTGCCCATGAGATGATAGACGGGATCGACCTGGTCCTTCGTGCCAAAGGCCCTCTTGAAACCCGTGGTCGTCGAGGACAGTACCAGCAGCGCATCCCGCACCTTCTTTTGGCTGGCAGCATCCCACGCCGGCACCTCGAATTTCCCCGGACCATCCGGCTGCTCCACCTTGACTCCATCCTGTAGCGCATGGACCGCCTTGAGGTCTTCCGGATCCGCAGGATCCACGAGCGTACGAAGCCCCACCACCGCATAGCGGGTCCCCACCTTGCCCCGCTCGACCACATGCTTCCCCGGCTCATAAGTGACTTCCAGCACGTAGTGATCCTGGTTGACGATCATCATCGACATGAAGCGCTTCCCCGCATCCGGCAGCGTGATCGTCACCGGCCCGGCATCGAGATCGAACAAGGCCGAGGAATAAAGCGTATCCCGGTTCAACCGGATCACCGTCTGCTTGTTGATATCCGCCGGTTCACGCCGATGACTGAAGGTGCCCATCGCACCGCCGCTGTCCCTGAGCATTCCTCCGAAATACAAATCGGACTCGGCACGGATGAAATTGTCCACCGTGACCGGGATCGGCTCGGCAGCGTGCGTCAATGGCGCAAGACAAGCCCCGAGGACGAGAGGAATGGCGAGTAAGAGTTCTTCTTTCATGGGTCGAATGCTGGTTTGGTTGGTCGGTTGATTCACTTCACCTCTCCGAGGTCCGGCAGCTTCCACTTCATCTCGAAGAACTCCTTCTTCGGACCGTAGAGCCGGAAGAGCACTTCGAAGCGGCCCTTCGGGTCGGTCGGCACCCAATTGGATTCCTTTCCTGCCGGTGCAGACGGGCCGAAATAAACGTCCGTGGAGCCGTCCGCATTCTTCACCACCTTGGCGTCGTTCGATGCTAGGCTGGGCCGGGGCATCCCGACGATCAGCGCGTGAGTCTCCCGGTCATAGAGGGTGAGGGACCAGTACTGCTCGGTCGGCGCATTCGCCGGCACGGTGAGGTGATAGGACTTGCCCCCGTCCAACGGTTTGCCGGCACCGTCATTGGTATTGATGAGATAGAACTGGCCTGCGCCAAGAACCTTCGGGCTGAAGTAAGCCATGTGATACATCACCGCCCGGCCATCGAGCCCATACTCGTTCGGGTCCGCGAACATCGAGCCAAGGCCTGCCACGGTCTCCTTTGGAACGGGCAATCCCCATTGCGTTCCCGCAAAGAATGGCGTTTCGAATCCCCGTTCATATTTCAGCGCAATGACCTCATGCGCTTCCTTCACCGCCCCCTCGAGGATCGACTTCGTCTTCGCGTCCGGCTTGAACGACTTGCCCTTCTCAATGCCGATCGTCTTGAGCGAGTCGATCATCACCTTGTCGCGCGTCAGCCACGGCTCCGCCTGCACGAAGCGGTCGAGCAACTCGAAGAACGACGCATCATAGGGAATCGTCGCGTCGAATGCCTTGTCATACGCGTCCACAAAGACAGTCGAGTCAGGATCCCCTCCCAGCGGATAGACCTTCACCTTCTTCCCGTGATCCACCGCAGACTTGATGTCGGCGTCGCTCCGGCTCTTGAAATTCGACCGCAGGATCACGAAGCCCCGATAAGTCTCCGATTGCATCACGATGTATCCCTCCGGGGCCTTCTCCTTGTAGCCCGGCGGCAGGATCAGATACTTCGCCCCCTTCCCCTTGTCCTCACCAGCCGGTCCCACATCCATCAGGGCGTTTTGCCACGAGACGTCAAAGGTCCCCACAATCACATGATCCTCATCCCGTGGCGGAATCTCTACCACCACCGGCCCCTTCGAGGTATCATAGAACGGATTGAGGTAGATCGTGTCCGGATTGGGCGTCAGCGTCTGGTTCTTCGAGTTCACCGGCCGCGACCAATAGACGACCTGATTCAGCTTCGCGCCGTTCTCAGTCGCTGCTTGCAGCATCCGCTCGTAGTTCACCGTCGGCATTCCCCAGATAACCGCCTCCACCGCACGGCGCTGAATGGAGCGCTCAACGAGTTGTTCCTCGGTGAATGTTTCTGCCCGGGCCGTACTGCCTAGGGCCGCCAGCGCCGAGGAAAGTGTCAGGATGACAATGGCTTTAGCCTTCATGATCGGAGATGGGTGGAGATTCTTCGAGCCTCACTTGCCTTTGGCTCCCGATTCCAGCTTCTCTACCACCTGATCGATCGAAAACGACGCCGGACGCTGTCGCGGAGGGAACTCCTTGTAGGTCTGGAGGTACGCGGAAACCTTGGCGACCGACGGCAGGATCAGGAACGCATGGCTCATCATGAAACCGTCGTAGTAGGCTGAACCATCGATGGAGTACTCGTAGGGATCGCTGTTGAGATCGACAATCTGCGGCGTCCGCAGACTCGTCAGTGGATCGATCCAAACCTGAACGCCGATCGCCCGCTGGACCTGATAGATGTATTTGAAGCGTTCGTCGCGGAATGCCATCAGATCACCGTCATCGCTGAAGTAGGCGAACTCCTTGCGCGCGCTGGCATCGGATTTCCCGGTCAGGTAGTCGACCTGGTTATAACCATCGATGTGCACCTTGAAGGACTTCCCGCCCGCGGACACGCCCTTGGTGGCACTCTCACGAAGGTGCGGATCCCCTCCCGCAGCCGCAACCAAGGTGGGCAGCCAGTCCTCGGCGCTGAAGAGGCCGATCAAGTTGGTCCCCGCCTTGACCTTGCCGGGCCAGCGGATCAGCGCCGGCACCCGGAAGGCACCCTCCCAGTTCGTGTCCTTTTCAGAACGGAACGGCGACGCGCCGCCATCCGGCCACATGCTCTTCATCGCACCATTATCACTCGTATAGATGACGATGGTGTTGTCCGCGATCTTCAGGTCATCGAGTTGCTTGAGCAATTCGCCGACCATCCCGTCGTGCTCCACCATCCCGTCGCCTTGAAGGCCGGCGTTCGTCTTGCCAACCGAAGCCGGCTTGAGGTGGGTGAACACATGCATGCGGGTCGAGTTGAACCAGCAGAAGAACGGCTTGTCGGCCTTGTGGCTGCGATCGATGAAGTCTTTCGTGGCGGCGAGAAACTCCTCGTCCACCGTCTCCATCCGCTTCTTGGTGAGCGGCCCGGTGTCTTCGATCTTTCCATCTGCCGTGCACTTCAGGACACCACGCGGGCCGAATTTCTTTTTGAACTCCGGATCCTTCGGATAGTCGGGATTCTCGGGCTCTTCCTCCGCATTGAGGTGATAGAGATTGCCGAAGAACTCATCGAAGCCGTGTGCCGTCGGCAGGAATTCGTCGCGGTCGCCCAGATGATTCTTCCCGAACTGACCGGTCATGTAGCCGAGCGGCTTCAGCAGCTCGGCGATGGTTGGATCCTCCTTCTGGATCCCCACCGTCGCTCCAGGCATCCCCACCTTGGTCAGCCCGGTGCGGAACGGACACTGGCCGAGAATGAACGCCGCCCGCCCCGCTGTGCAACTCTGTTGACCATAGTAGTTCACGAAGACCCCGCCTTCATTGCCGATGCGGTCGATGTTCGGCGTAGTGAATCCCATCAGCCCGCGGCTGTAGGCGCTGATGTTCGACTGCCCGATGTCATCACCGAAGATGACAAGGATGTTCGGCTTCTTCTCCTGCGCAATGGCGCTGGTGGCCAGGGCGGACAGAACGGCGACTGTGATTCCCGCCAGTCTCAGCGGAAAAAGGCGACTCCCGGACTCTCCAGGAATGCAATGGCTTGCTGTGGTTTTCATGGTTATCTGAGGAAAGGAATAAGATGGAATTGGCATTGAGAATGAAGCGGAGCAGCTGCTAACAGGACTCCTCCGGCGGAAGACCCCGGAGCTGCGGGCTTTGCGGAACGGAACCCGCGGACTCTTCGCCTTTGACCCGTCCGGCGAATCGCTGGGTGAGAATCGGGCCCGCTACGCAGGTAATCACGACAAGCACCAGCGAGGCGTTCACATAAGGCATGTCCAGCAGCCGCGCACCCGAGGCATTGACCGTATTGTAGGCGACAACGGCCGAGGCAAGCGTGGCCGCCATCTGCGGAAGCGAAAGGCTCCAGGCGAGGTGGGTCTGCGCGGGGGTGCCGCCAAAGATCCGCGTGGTCAACCACGCGGCGATATACTTGCCGACGACCAACGCGGCCACGATGCCGACCACCAGCCCCGGACGCGTGACCGCCGTCTCGCCGAGCAACTGGAAATTCACGAGGAACCCCGTTGTTAGGAAAAACGCCGGGATGAACAGCGCATGCGAGATCACCTCAAGCTCCTCGACGGCGAACTTCCCACGGACGGCACGCTTCACCGCAATGCCCGCAAGGAAAGCTCCCACGATGCCTTCCAGCTTGATCAGGCTCGCCCCTTCCGCGCACACCGCGATCACCACCAGCATGATCATCACCCGGATCTCCGGCTTGTCGCCCCACCGGATGATCGCCTTCCGCGCCAGCGACCCGGCAAACAGGAAGATCGCCGCCACGAAGACCGCCAGCTCCAGAAGCTCCATTCCGAGAAAGCCCCACGAAAAACCCGCCTGATGCACGCTCACCGCAAGCGCCAGCACCAGCATCGAGGCGATGTCCGTGAAGATGGTGCCGCCGACCACGGTCGTCACCGCAGGATGTTGCCCGAGCCCCAGCCGCTGGATGATCGGGAAGGCAAGCAACGTGTGCGATGCGATGATGGATCCGATCAGCAGCGAGGTATTCCACCCATTGCCCGTCACCCGGCCGAGCAGCACTCCACCCGCCATGGGAAACAGAAAGGTCAGCGCTCCAAAGGTAGCCGAGCGATTCCGCGACTTCTTGAATTCATCAAGGTCGATCTCAAACCCGACGAAGAACATGAACAGCAGCTTCCCCAGCTCCGCGAGCAGCTCGATCACCGGACCGTCCGCACGGATCAAGCCGAGCGCATTCGGCCCCATCAAAACACCCGCGAGAATGAATCCGAGCACCCCCGGCAGCCGCAGCCGCTCCATCAGCTTCGGCAAAAGCACCGAGCAACCGATGGCAATGCCGAAGGTGGTGAGTGGCGACAGATGCTCGGCGAGTTCCATAAGGAGAATCGGTTCACGTGGCAGAAGACCTTCGGCGGCGGAAAAGCATCAGCGATCCGCCCAGCACCAGAACGGGAGCCGACGGCTCCGGAACGGACTGGATATTGATGTTGTCCACCAGGGCATCCGTCCCTCCCGCCGCAGCCTGGATGTAAAAACGCAGTTCGCCGTTCTGGCCGTTGCTGATGACGTTGGAATCGAACGCAAGGTTCGAGAGCCCGGCGGATTCAAGCACGATGCCTCCCGCCGTCACCCTCCTGACCGTCGCCGAATAATCGAAGCCGAGAGTGTCCACCCCCAGCTCGAATTCATAGATGGCCCCCAGGTCCATGGTGATTCCCAGGTCATTCCAGACGCCTCCATTCTTCGCCTGCCAGTGGAAGATGAAGACGCCGGGACTCACCGTCTCCGTCCGTATCCCGAGATTCGCAGCATTGGCACTGCCGAAGGAGCCGTCGATGATCTCGAAATCGCCTCCGGAAGGACCATCGAACGCGTTCACCTGGACATAGGCAGAGATCGTATACGGCGACGTGACGTCCAGCCCTGCGGTATTGTTCCGGAACGTCCGCGAGAAACTCTGGGACGCACTGGTTCCACTCCCGGCGGACTCCCCGCCAAGACCGGGGCTGAGGAAGGTGGTCGTCACCGCACCTCCGTTCCAGGAAGATCCCCAGTTCGAGGTATCCTCTCCGGATTCGAAGGTTTGGACGATCGTGGCAGCGCCGCAAGGAGCCAGCAGGAGGGCCAAAGCGGTAAAGGTCGGACGCAAGGGTGTTTTCATGGTCGGGTGTCAGGTGTCTGGGTGGTTCACATGTTCCCGGGGAGAGAATCCGTCAGTTTCAGCATCCGAAGCGAAGAGGGAGGGAAGAACTTCACGCCCTCCCCTCCCTCTCTTCAGCTTAGTTCGGCTTCAGCGATTCCAGCTTCTTCAGCCGTTCAAAGGCCGCTTCCTTCTGCAGCATGCCGTAGTTGATCCCTCCGGCATTGAGCGAGGATCCGGTTTGGTACGGATACTGGTCGAAGTCCTCGAAGAACTTCTTGATCTCCGCTTGGACAGGCACGATCAGCCACATGTTGCGGGCCAGGAAGTCGATCGCACCGCCTCCATCCTCAAGCCCCTTCTCATACGGGTCCATCCGGAGGTTCGCAATGAGCGACCATGCAGGAGTTTCCCGAACCCCCGTGGCGATGTTGCCATGCGCGACAGCGAAGCTCAGCTTCCAGTCGTTCCAGCGCAGTGCGTTCAGATTGCCCCCTTGGTCGAAGTAGAAGATCTGCTCGCGCGGCCCCTTCTGCTCCTTGCCCTCGAAGTAGGGCATGAAGTTGTAGCCATCCAGGTGCACCTTGAACTGCTTGCCGTGAAGAGTGGTTCCCTTGGCGAGCTGTGCTTTGATATCCGGATTGCCGGCGGCGGCGAGCAGCGTCGGGAACCAGTCCATGTTGGAAATGATGTCGTTGTAGACCGTGCCGGGCTTCACAACGCCGGGCCAGCGGACCATCATCGGAATGCGGAAGCCTCCTTCCCACGTCGTTCCCTTTTCACCATGGAACATCGTCATCGCGCCATCCGGCCACAGCGCGAGCTCCGCACCGTTGTCCGTCGAGTAGATGACGATCGTGTTCTCGGTGATCTTCAGCTCGTCGAGCAGGTCGAGCAGTTGCCCCACATGGCCGTCATGCTCCACCATGCCATCGGCGTGGATGCCCTTCCCCGTCTTGCCCAGCGACTCCTTCTTGAGGTGGGTGAAGACGTGCATCCGTGTCGAGTTGAACCAGCAGAAGAACGGCTTCTCCGCCTTCACCTGCCGCTGGATGAAATCCTTCGCTCCGCCTAGGAACTCCTCATCCACCGTTGGCATGCGACTGGTAGACAGCGGTCCTGTGTCCTCCACCTTGCCATCCGCCGTGGCCTTGATCACACCGCGCGGCCCGAACTTCTTTTTGAACTCGGCATCCTTCGGATAGAAGTATCCTTCCGGCTCTTCCTCCGCATTGAGGTGATAGAGGTTGCCGAAGAATTCATCGAAGCCGTGCTTGGTCGGCAGGTGCTCGTCACGGTCACCCAGGTGGTTCTTCCCGAATTGGCCGGTCGCATAGCCCTGCTGCTTCATCGCATCGGCAATCGTCGGCATCCAGTCCGTGATCCCGTGCGGATCACCCGGCATCCCGATCGTCAGCAGCCCCGTGCGGAATGGCTCCTGCCCGAGAATGAAACACGCCCGGCCCGCCGTGCAGCTCTGCTGCCCATACGAGTCCGTGAAAAGCGCACCTTCCTTCGCGATGCGGTCGATGTTCGGCGTCCGGTAGCCCATCAACCCCTGCGTGTAGGCGCTGATCTGCGGGATACCGATGTCATCACCCCAGATCACGAGGATGTTGGGCTTCTTCTGTTGTGCCTGGGCCGCGGTGGCGAACCCGAGCAAGGTCACCGCCACGACGGCGGCCGTGCGCTGGAACCAGCGCTGCATGGTGTCTATCGTTTTCATGGGTGGGGATTGTCTTCGATTCGTTTGGGAGGAGTCAGTCGGTCTAAATAGGGGTCAGGGTCACTTGTCCGGCGGAAAGACCACCTTCCAGTCGCTCTTCATGTCCACGACCAGCCACCCTCGCTTCGGCGCCTCATCGAGCGCCTTGTCCAGCTTGCCGAAGTGCGACTCACGGTCGTACGCGAACTCACGCTCGGCATCGGTGTGATGAATGATCAACCCGAGGCGCGGGCCGCTGCCGGACGTGGTCCACTCCAGCATCTGGAAATCTCCGTCCGAGTTGCCTGCTGCAAAGACCGGACGTCGGCCGATATGCCGCTCGATGCCAACCGGCTTGCCTTCCTTGTCGTCGTTCAGGTTCAGCTCCGGCAGCTTCACCAGCACCGGTTTCCCGTCCCGCACTTCGTATTTCAGCTGGATGCTACTGCCGATGACTTGCTCGGGCGGGATTCCATACACCTTCTCCGTCCACGGCCGCATGAACTCGATCCCACCTCCGGAAACGATGAAGGTCTTGTAACCATTCTCCCGCAGATAGCCGAGCAGCTCCACCATCGGCTGGAACGCCATGTCGGTAAGCAGCTTGCCCGTCTTCGGATTCTTTGCCGTGGCAATCCAGTCGGTGACGGTCTTCGCGAACTCCTCCGTCGTCATTCCCGTATGCGTGGCGGCGAGCAATTGCATCAGCCCCTTCTCGCCGCTGGCCATCACGCCCTTGATGTCGCCCTTGAGCAGGGAGGCGAACGGCTCCTTCTCCTTCCACTCCGGATGTTCCGGAGCAAGCGCCTTTACCCGGTCGATCAGGAAGAAGACCTGGAAATACATCGGCTGCTCGCTCCACAGCGTGCCGTCGTTGTCGAAGACAGCGATGCGCTCTGGCTTGGACACGAAGTCAGGTGAGCCTTCCTTGGTCGTCTTCTCGACGAAGGCAACGATCGCCTTCCTGTTCGCAGTGTCGTTCCAGGAAGGCAGCGGTTCCGCAGCGCGCGCCGTCAGGAGCAGTGCCGGTAGGATGAGAGTCGCGATGATCTTCATAGCCGGAAAAGAGTGTGGGCGGAGCACCTCGACAGAGGTGCTCCGCATTTGGATGAATTCGGGCGATCACTTCCCACCCGCCGCTGCCTCGATCTGCTTCTGGACCTTCGCCAGATTGAATGAACCGGGCGTCTGGCTCGGCGGGTAGTCCACCATTGTTTTCAAGAACTCACCGGCATACTGCTGGATCGGTATCAGGAGGTAAACGTGATCCAGAAACCAGTCGTTGTAGGTGTTCGCGCTATGCTGGGCTTTCTCAAACGGATCCCGCTCCAGGTTGAAGAGCAGTGGCACGCGCAGCTCGACGAAAGGCTCGCGCCAGACCTCGAAGGCCATCCCGCGGTTTTCGAGGAAGACTGCCTTCCAAGCGTCGTAGCGGATCGCGACAATCTGGCCGTCGTCGTTCACATACATGAACTCGTGGCGCGGATCCTTGTCGGTCTTGCCGGTGATGTAGTCGGTGATGTTGTAGCCATCGATGTAGTTCTTATAATGACGGCCATTCAGGTCCACGCCCGCCTTGAGCTTCTCCTTGATATCCGGCGCACCCGCGATGGCTGCGAAAGTCGGCAACCAATCTTCGTGTGAGACGACGCCGTTGAGCACGGTCCCGGCGGGGATGTGGCCGGGCCAGCGCACGAAGCACGGCACGCGATAGGCGCCTTCCCAGTTTGAATTCTTCTCGCTGCGGAAGGGCACCATGCCTCCATCCGGCCAGGTATTGAAGTGCGGAGCATTGTCCGTCGAATACACCACGATGGTGTTGTCCGTGAGCTTGTTGTCATCGAGGAACTTGAGGATGTCGCCGACCATCGCATCGTGCTCGATCATGCCATCGGTGTATTCGTCATTGCCCTTGTGCCGATGCTCGGGACGGACATGGGTGCGGAAGTGCATCCGCGTCGTGTTATACCAGACGAAGAACGGCTTTTCGGCCTTGGTTTGGCGCTGGATGAAGTCCTTGGCTGCGGCGAGGGTTTCGTCGTCCACGGTTTCCATGCGCTTCTTGGTCAGCGGGCCCGTGTCCTCGACCCTGCCGTCGGCATACGAATGGATCACGCCGCGGGGGGCATACTTCTGTTTGAAGGTCTTCCCATCCGCCATCACCATGTCGGCGGGATAGTCCTCGTTCTCCGGCTCCTCCTCGGCATTGAGGTGATAAAGGTTCCCCATGAACTCATCGAAGCCGTGCTGCGTCGGCAGATGCTCATCGCGGTCGCCCTGGTGATTCTTCCCGAACTGGCCGGTGGCATACCCCTGCGATTTCAGCACGGTGGCCATCGTCACGTCGGTCTTCTGCCAGCCTTCCTTGGCACCGGGCATGCCGACCTTGGTCATACCGGTTCGCACCGGCACGTTGCCGCCGATGAAGGCCGCACGCCCCGCGGTGCAACTTTGCTGACCGTAGTAGTCGGTGAAGGCGACGCCTTCCCGGGCGATGCGGTCGATATTAGGCGTCTTGTAGCCCATCATGCCGCGGCTCCAGAAGCTGGTGTTCCAGGTTCCGATGTCGTCACCCCAGATCACCAGGATGTTCGGCTTCTTTTCTTGGGCGGATAGCGCCGACGCCAAGGCGACGGTCGCAACGAGGAGACAACTCCTCAGGTTCATTAGTGGTTTCATGGTGTTTTGGGGTGGGATTGTATCGGTGTAAGGAAAAATCTTGTCAGTCCTTCCGAGTTGGCTTGGACCAAGTCATGGAGCAGCGGGCTTCACGTCGATAACCACCGTCTCGATCTCGCCGGTGAACTTGAAGGGCGCTTGATAGGCAGGGGTCACCGGTTGCCCGGAGTCTTCGCCAATGCCGAAAGTATCGATGCCGAAACGGCCGGCCATGGTGTTGGCGGCCTTCCCTTCACTGACCTTCCCGCCATTGACCTTGAGAACGATGTCCGCGGCCTTGCCAACTCCTCCGCCCGCGTAGGCGAAATCCACTTCGACCGTCGACTCACCCTTCGGCAGGGGCTTGTCACCTTTCACGACCGTGTGCGCGTCGAAG
Organism: Luteolibacter sp. Y139; assembly: GCF_038066715.1. NCBI lineage: Bacteria > Pseudomonadati > Verrucomicrobiota > Verrucomicrobiia > Verrucomicrobiales > Verrucomicrobiaceae > Neoluteolibacter > Neoluteolibacter soli. The sequence goes on from NZ_JBBUKT010000001.1 coordinate 410,630, forward strand.
AAGTTGTAGTCAAGGATCGGCACGCCCCCCTTGAGATAAAGGGATACCCCGGCAGCGACTCCGCCAAAGCCCATGATCACGCCCTCCGTCTTCTCTCCATCCGTTTTGACCTTGGCCCTGAGAGTCCAGGAACGGTTTTTCATGGGCGGCGCAGCCGGCTCGGCGATGCGCACGGCACCTGCATGGTAGGTGTAGCTTTTGGCATCCGCATCGGCACCTGGAACCGGCGGTTTCGGAATGGCCAGCCGTGCGGAGCCGCGGTCATCCAGCGGATAGACGTGATACTTCTCCGCTGCGGCATCGAACTTCTTCTTCATCTCCGCCAGCTTGTCCGGCATGCTGGCGGCAAGATCGTTCGCCTCGGAGTAGTCCTCGTTGAGGTTGTAGAGTTCCCACTTGTCCTTGTCCCAATCGCCCGGAGCCAAATCCTGCCTCCATGGCAGCGTGTGCTGGGCATTCGCCTTCCATCCGTCTTCGTAGATCGAGCGATTGCTCAGAATCTCGAAATACTGCTCGGTACGGCCCCGGTAATCCGGATCTGTGAAGCTCGCGAGAAAGGACTTCCCTGCGAAGGGCACCTGCTGGATGCCATTGACCGTCTTCGGCAGAGGAAGATGCGCCGCCTCCATGATCGTGGGCAGCACATCCACCAGATGCAGGAAACAATCGCGTGGCTTGTCGTCATGTTTGATCTTCGCCGGCCAACTGACGACCATCGGATTGCGGCTGCCGCCGAGATGCGAGGCGACCTGCTTGACCCACTGGAAGGGCGTGTTGCTCGCCCAAGCCCAGCCTACGGGATAATGTGGCTCCGATTCGGGTCCGCCGAGCTTGTCGAGATTCTCGAGCGTGTCTCCAATGGACGTTTCCAGCCCGTTGAGGTTCTTGATCTCGTCGAGCGTGCCGTCAGGGCCTCCCTCAGAGGACGCGCCGTTGTCACCGACGATGTAGATGACCAGCGTGTTCTCCGCATCCGGCAGTTCCTTGATCGAGTCCAGCAGGCGGCCGACCTCGTGGTCGGTAAACGCGAAGTAGCCTGCGTAGTTTTCGAACAACGCGGCATAGAGCTTCTTCTGGTCGTCCTTCAGCGAATCCCAGGCAGGCACCCACTCCGGGCGCGGCGTGAGCTTGGTATTGGGCGGGACGATCCCCATCTTCAACTGGTTCTGGAAGACCTCCTCCCGGTATTTCTCCCATCCCATGTCGAACTTGCCCTTGAACTTCTCCCGCCATTCCTTGGTGACGTGATGGGGCGCATGCATCGCTCCCGGTGCGAAGTACATGAAGAACGGCTTGTTCGGCGCGACCGACTTGGAAAACTTCATGCGCGCGATGGCGCGATCGGTCATGTCGGTCATGAAGTGATACCCCTGCTCCGGAGTCTTGTCCGGCTCTACCGCCTTTGTGTTCTCGAAGAGCACCGGGTAGAACTGATGGGTCTCACCCGCATTGAAGCCGTAGAAGTATTCAAATCCCAACCCCGTCGGCCACCGGTCGAATGGCCCCGCAACGGTAGTCTCCCAATCCGGTGTATTGTGATTCTTGCCGAACCACCACGTCGCATAGCCGTTGTCCTTCAGGATCTCACCGGCTGTCGCGGTGTTCCCGGGAATCATCGTGGAGTACTCCGGGAACCCGGTCGCCCACTCCATCAGGAATCCATTGCCCGCATCATGATGATTCCGCCCGGTGAGCAAGGCGGCTCGGGAGGGACCGCAGATCGCAGTGGTGTGAAAGCGATTGTAGCGCAGTCCTTCTCCGGCGAGCTTGTCCAGATTCGGCGTGGGGATCAGCCCGCCGAAGGTGGAGGTCTGGCCGAATCCCACATCGTCAAGAAGGACACTGACCACATTGGGCGCGCCAGCGGGTGCGACAGGCGGATGCTGCCAGGCCGCGGTGGACTCCTTGTAAGTCTTGCCGACCTTTCCCTCGAATGGAGACAGCGGCAATGGAAGATGCGTGCGATCCGGCTCCTCGCCTTGCGCATTCGGCGACACGGCGAAGCCTGCACAAACGGTTGAGCACAAAGCTCTCTTCACGAACTCGATTTTCATGGTGAGACGAATTTGAGATTTCATCGAAGTACCTTGGGGTGCTTCCAATTTTAGGGTTTCTGGATTCATCCCTTCGGGAACAGGAAGGTGACACCGAAGCGCAGGCCCCACTCGGGACCGCTATTCGGCTTCTCGAAGTAGTAGCGGGCGCCCGCGAACAACTGGATCGGTTGGTCGCCGATCTTCAGGAGCTGGCTGACGACGAAGTTCACCGGCACCGTCCACTGCTCTCGCTGCCAGTCGTAGCTGGTCTCGGAATTGAGCGTGAAGGTGGTCGCCTGCGGCGTGGTGTACGCCACGAAGGGCTGGATGAAGGTGGAGTTCACGCCCGCGCGGTCACTGTCTCCCGCGACGTCCCACAGGTGATTGGCGAGTGCGCCGAAGGTCCAGTGACCTTGTTGCTTGAGAACCACCGCGGTCGGTCCGAGGCACCACTTGTCCGTGCCAAGCGAGTCATCGGTGGCGGTCGGGAAGAGAAAGGCAGGGCCGATGCCCCAGATCGGATCGGACTCCTTCGGTGAGAAGAAGAAGCTCTGGGTGATATCGCCGAGGCCGAACTCATTGGTCGCCCCGCCGAGGGCGATTCCCTGCTGGTCGATCACCGGCAGGATGGTGCGCGAGATCACATTCCAATCGGCATTCAGCTCGAAAGGAATCACCGGTTGGATATTGGTGGTCCACTTGGTGCCATCACCGGGACCGACGCCGAAGTCGAGGTTGCCCTGGATCGGAACGGAGATGAGATCGGAAACGGGATTGGACAGCTTCTTCGCGAGATCCGCATCATTCGCGGATGCCAAGCCGGAGAGGACGAACAGAAAGAAAGCGGATGAAATTTTCATGATGAGGCAGGGTCAGAACTTGTAGCCGGCGGAGAGCGAGAAGACGTCGCCGTCGAACCGCTTCTCGACCTCGAACTCGTGGATCCAGCGGGCACTCAGATCGAGCTGGCTATCGCCGAATTTCTTCGTGTAGGTGAGGATCGGGCCGATGCCGAAAGCCCGGCCGCTGAAACCATTGAGCGTGTCCGCGGTCTTGCCGTCGTCATCGGTGAACTGGTCAATCCAACTACCGACAAGACCGATCCCCATGCCATTCGGGAAGCGCTGGATCACCGTGGCTTCCAGATCGGAAACGATTCCATTCTGGTAGTCGGTGTCGTGGTTCTCGGTGTAGAACTGAACACCCCACACAGCGCTGAATTCCAGCCCGCGCTCCATCCACAACTTCGTGTAGGAGATGCTCGGGATAAAGGTCCAGTTGTTCAGGCTGAGGTTCGCGAGATCCGAGGAATCGTAGTCACCGGTCGGCGCCCAGATGGTAAGCCCGAAGCCAAGATGCGAGGTCTTGCTGATGTGGTAGCTCGCCTGGATCGGAACAAAGGCGATATCAAACAAACCAAACTCGTCCTCACTGCGCGTGCCCACCCTTGGCCCGACGCTGACATTCGCCTCGATGTCCACGTAGGCCAGCGGCAGGGCCAAGGCCGAGGCAAAGTTCCAGCAATCGCTGTGCGTGTCCCAGATGTAGGTCAGCGTGAGATTGGTGAAGGAAATGTCCGTATCCAGATTCAGCGCGAGGTTCGCGCCGATGGGCGTGGGGCGATTTCCGCCGATGTCCGCAGTATAGTAGATCTCCCCGACGGAAAAGATGAAACCGGGCGCCGGCGGCACCACCCCGGCGAAGGGATTGATGGCCGTTCCGGACACGGGGCGGCCAATCCCACCTTCCACGGCATGGGCTTGGGAAGCGCAAGCGACCGTGAGCGCCAGCGCGGATAACAAGTGTTTCCTTTTCATAATACGTCTTGGAATTGAGTTCATCGGCGGTGCACCACCACCGGCCGGTAGCCGATGTAGGGCCCATAGGCGCCGTACCAGCCATAGGCCGCCTCCTGGTTCATCTCGGCCGCCATCCGGTAGTCATTCGCGATCCGCTGCTGCGTCGCGAGCTGTTGGTAATGCTGGTAGGCCGCCTCATTGCCCACATAGGCGAGCCCCTTCTTCTCGTCCTTGTAGGCGTAAATGACTTGCCCCTTGTAGCTCGCCCGATGGAGCTGGTACGCGGGCAGTTGATTGTAGAGTTCCTGCTGCTTCGCATTCTCCGGCGTGCGGCTCACGAACCCCGCAGCCGAAAGCAACGGCTCCGCGCTGGAGGAGCCCATGCTCGCGCATGAGGCGATCGCAAAGACGCCCACCATCAGAGCAAGCGAACCAAGGATACGATGGACTAGCTGTTTCATGAGATGAATGGATCGGGATTTTTCACGGAACGACTCAGCGCCGGTGGAACCCGCCACCGCCACGGGAGAAGCCACCACCACCGCCGCCACGGGAGAACCCGCCGCCGCCCCCACCTTGGAAGCCTCCGCCTCCTCCACGCTGGAACAACCCACCGCCACCGCTTGAGCGCTGGAACTGCTGCTGGCGCTCCCGCTGATCACCGAGATCACGCGTGTTAGCCTCACGATTCAGCCGCTGCTGCACCTCGCCCGGATCCGTCACATGGCGCTGCGGCAAGTCCTGCCGTTGGATGCCACCACCATCAGCACCAGGACGTGGTTGCGGGTGGAATTGCTCGCCACCGCCACCTTCACCCGGACGGGTCGGCGGTTGGAATTGCTGACCACCACCACCTGCACCCGGACGCGTCCCCGGCTGGAACTGTTGCCCGCCACCATCCGCTCCCGGCCGATTTCCTCCCGGCGGATAGCCGGGGAAATTGTGCTTGGTCTGCCCCGTGATGAAGCCATTGCGACCGCTATCCGGAACGTGCCGCGTTTCACCGGGAATGAACCCATCGGGATGCGGCTGTGGTCCTGGACCCGGTCCAGGCTTCGGATCAGGTCGTGGCCCGGGGCCTGGTCCCGGGCCGGGAGTAGGATCCGGCCTCGGACCAGGCTTCGGCCCCGGATTGAAGCCATCCGCCTTGTGCCCCACTGGCTCCCACCCGCCATTGCTCCACTTGCTCCAGTCCCCTCCGTCCTTGCGATACACGTTGCCATCGTGACCCGCATAGAAGTCACCGTTGTGAACAGCCATGCCGCCATGCCCTTCATCGCTCCAGTGAAAGGTGCCCGCACCATTTGATCCACGCCACGCCGCGGCGCCACCATCTGGCCCGGCGATATGCGCGCTCTGCACCCAATGATCCCCACGACGCGCCACCGAAGTCCCCCACTGCGCATAGCCATTGTTCCCCTGCCGCGTCGCCCAGCCCGTTCCCGTGCGAGGATTGTAGGCACCTGCAACCGTCCGCCCACCATAAGGCCCTTCCACATGAGCGGCGCGACCATAGCGCCCCGTCGCCGGATTGTACCAAGCCGCACGCCCCGCCGAAGCATACGGCCCATAAACCCTCTCGCCCACCGCATAACCACCCGTCCAGCGATTGTAAGCCGCCGCACACCCATAGCTGTAGTGATACGGATAGTAGGCCGGGTAGTGCCCCCACCATCCCACATACGGCGGATAATAATAGCCCGTCCCCCACACCAGACAGTCCCCCAGCGCCAGACCCGCCACAAACGCTCCGAAGTAACCCGCCGTGTAGCTGCACGTCACCTCGCCGTCATCGCCATCCTCGTCTTCGACATTCACATACGTCACCCGGTAGACCGGCGACGAAGGCGGAATCGAATAGATCGCTTCCGGCACATCCTTGCAGACCTTCCACGGCCCGTTCGGCGCGGTGGAAACAAACCACACCGCATCCTGGCAGAGGTAATACTTGCCCTCACACTGGACCACGTCCGCCGGCGTATTGGTCGCATACGTCATCTGTGTGTTCTCGATCGGCTTGAATGTCGGCTCCCCATTGTAGCTCACCGCCGCCTTCGCCTCCGCCTGCTTGATATTGACCACCGCCTCCGTCGGCACGCTGGCAAGCAACACCGCATCCTCCGCCTCGTCCGTCCCGGGCACCGATGCCAATACATCCCCTTCCGGACCATCCTCGGGGATCTGCTTGAAGTCCTCCGGCAAATCATTGCCAGCATAGGCCCACTCGCCTCCCAGCTTCGCCGTCTTGAACCACCGGCCGCTGACCAGGAAATAGATCGTTCCATCTGCGGCTTGGAAAACGTCGCTCTCCGTATTGTTCGCGAAGGACAGCGTCGTTCCCTCGACCTTCTCCCACACCGGATCCCCGCTGAAGGTGATCAGCTCCGCAGGCTTGTCGGAATACTTCACCTTCGGGATCACCATCCCCTTCCGTGGAGTCCACGGCAGCGCCTGCTTCACGTGCTGCCACGTCTCGTCATCCGGCAGTTGCTCAATCGACAATGGCAGCGACGTCGCCATCTCCCATGGCCCCGCAATGTCCTTCGCCGTCATCCAGACGTCTCCACTAAGGAGATAGTAGTTCCCGACCGGTTCATCGAAGAGGATATCCCAGTTCGTATTGACCACGAACTTCAGCTCCGACTTGTCAATCGGCGCCAGCACGGGCTTGCCCTCCACCATCAGCAGCATCGCCGGCTCCGTGGAAATGAAGATTGGCGGCGGCTCCATCTTCACGTCGGCGGTATGGGCCGCACCCTTGGCCAGCTTCACCCCCGCCAGCATGTGATCCAGCGATGCCGTCACCGGTGTGGACGGAAAGCTCTGCTTCAGCAGCGCCTCCAGCCGTGTCGCATCCTCCGGCTTCTCGGTCTGGAAGCGCGCATCTTCGATCTTGATGTTACGGATGACCACCGTGCGGGTCTCCGGATCGGATGTGGTTTCACCGGTGACTTCGGCAACCCCGAGCTGCGGAGCTTCACCGGGTGGAGTCAGAGCCACCGCGAAGCGGGCGTGCAGCACGCGGTAGCCCGTCCATTCATCGATCTGCGGCTGGTAGCAGGTGATCTTGACCTTGCCGGAAACAATGTCGCGCGGCCAACTCTGATCCGCTGGCGGAATGGGCGGGGCCGAGGTGGTCGGTTCAATGCCTCGGACCAGACCGGGCAAAGCCATCGCCAGCACTCCCAGACAAGGAAGCAAGCGACTCTTGCAGGAGAAGGAGTTAATTTTCATCGGTTCGGAACAAATTGTTAGAGTGGGTTCTTCGTTTGAAATCAGGGGCGGAACCAGGCGCTGCCAAACTGCACGTAACAGGCGGGCCCCTCCTCGCCGTAGGCAACATCCAGCCCCATGTGCAGGCCATACTTCCGGGCCAGCAGGTAGCGGATCCCGAGTCCGCCGGTCCACGTGACGTCATTGCGGGATAGCAAGGGACCGTCCGACCAAGTCGACCCGATGCCCCCGAAGCCGAGCACGCTCCAGCGCGGGCTAAACTGCCACCGCAACTCGGCCTCGCCATAAGCGACGTGCGCACCTTGGTAACGCATCATCGGCGCCCCGCGGAGCTGCACCGACGGCCGCATGTAGAAAGGGATGTCCCCGGAACTCGACTGAAGATCCGCCTTCAATCCGAAGACCAGGTCCTCCGTGAATACCGGCGTGAACCACAGCGTCGCCCATTCGTACCTCTCGTATTCTGATGACCCGCCAAATGCCGAGGAATTGAACGTCGCCGTCAGCCCTGAATAGAGCCCCTTGGTCGGCGTGAAGATGTTGTTTCGGCTATCATAGCTCACGCTCAGCGCCACGCTCCCAATCTCCGATTGAAAACCATCCGGCCTCTGCCGCTGCCCGCGATTCAGCCCATATTTCCCGCCGGTGGGATCCCCCTGCACGCGGATGTTGCTCGCCAGATCCGGAAACGAGACGTTCACCTCCGCATACGCATATTGCAGCCCCACGTCCCAGCGCTTCTTCCGATCGAGTGCCCAGCGCGCCTCGATCATGCCGCCGGTCATGTCGATATTGTAGGTCAGCGGTTGCCCGCTCAGCTCGGCATCCTGACCGAGCCCGTGGAAATCCAAATTGATCGATGCATCCGCCGCACCGATCAGCGTGTGCAATCGGCCGTCCAACCAATAAGCGGATTGCCCGGCCAGCAGTCCCTCCGACCCATTGGACGTCCGCATCGCCCCCACACCCCAGATATCCGGCCGACCCTCGTCATCCTCCGGCAAGTTGATGAAGACCGGCATCAACGCGGCACCGCCACCAACCGCCGGCTCGGTGATCGGCACCACCAGCGGGATGAAACCCAGCGGCCGGTCCAGGAAAGCACTCAGATCAAAGGCACCATCCTCCGGATCGCAAAAGGACCTCTTCTCCTCCCCGCTCGACACCCATGCCAACGCCGCAACGACGAGCACCAGGGCCCGCAGCAAGCTTCGTGATTGTTTCAGGCGATTCATGGACTGTCGGCGACGAACACTCCAGGTCACGCGGCACTCAGGTGGCGGCGGATGGCATCAGTCAGAAGCTGGCCGGAAAACGGCTTGGTCAGATAGGCCACGGCACCCGCCTCCTCCGCCCGTTGGCGGAAATACGGCTGGTCATAGCCGGTGATGAACACCACCGGCGGACGGATCCCGCACGAGGCGAGATGCTGATGAAGATCCAGCCCCGACATTCCGGGAAGTTGAATGTCGAGAACGAGAAAGATGATGCCGGCATGCTGGTCCCAGACCAGCAGGTCTTCGGCGGATGCGAAGGACCGCGCCCTCCAGCCGGAGGTTACGATCAGGCGCTCGATCGCCTGGCTCATGCTGCTGTCATCGTCGACGACGACGATCTCGCGTTTTTCCTCCACCATGGCGCCACCTTGGCGTCACCCCGGAAGATGAAACATTGGCACTTGGGGCAGATATCTCGCCCTTAGGTTCCATGTTCCGCCGAACATGAATAAAAATCTGACCTACCTTAATGAGAGCCCGCCGCAGCTCCGGCCATCACGTCATCTGCCATGTGCACCAGCTCGGCCAGTGAAGTCGCTCCCATCTTCTGCATCACCTTGGAACGATGCGCTTTCACCGTTCGCTCCGAGCAGCCCACCTCCGCACCGATCTGCTTGTTCGGCTGTCCGGCCACCACCCGCAGCAAGACCTCGTGCTCGCATGGCGAGAGGCTGGCCAGCCGGCGGCCCAGTTCGGTCCGGCGCTCGGCGGCTTCCCAGCGCGCCGCGTCATGTTCCAAGGCTGCTGCCACCGTCGCGAGCAAGGTTTCCCGCTGCACCGGCTTCGGCAGGAAATCGAATGCCCCCGCCTTGATCGCCTGCACGCTCATCGGGATGTCGCCGTGACCGGTGATGAAAATCACCGGCAGCATCTCCTCTTGGTCACGCAGCCCGCGATGAAGTTCCAGCCCGCTAGGGCCTCCTGGAATCCGCACATCCAGCAACAGGCAGCCGCGTAGGGGCAGCTTCCGCGCCAGCAGGAACTCCGCCGCCGAGCCATACGAACGCGTCTCGTGACCCGCGGCGCGGAGCAAGCGCGACAGCGCCGTGCGCAGCGACTCATCATCGTCCACCAGATAAACGACCGGCCCGGCTTCCTGGTTCGCATTCATGGCAATTCAGGGATCGGCGAGTGTGGGAAGGACCAGTCGGAAGGTGGCCCCTCCACTGGCATTGTTCTCCGCTGTCACACGTCCGGCATGAGCCTCGGCGATCGACCTTACGAGCGACAGACCGAGCCCCATACCACTTTCCTTGGTGGTATAGAAAGAATCGAATAAGCGGTCGATTTTTTCCGGGGCGATCCCGTGACCATTGTCCGTCACGCTGATTTCCACCGTGCCGGGGCCGTGCCGGGCCGAGCGCAGCATCACCCGGCGATGGGCCAGCGAGACTCCCTTGATCGCATCCATCGCATTGAGCAGCAAGTTCAGCAGCACCTGCTCCAGCTGTACCCGGTCACCGGAAATCACCGGCAGATTCAGGGTGTAATCCCGGCCAATCACCACTCCCCGGCGCTGCACGTCATGCGCGACCAGCCGCATCGACGACTCCAGCAAATCATTGACGTCCAGCGGCTCCATCCGCGTCTCGCGCTTCCCGACCAGAGCCCGGACCCGCGTGATCACCTCGCTCGCGCGCAAGTCATCCCGGCGGATGTCAGCGAGGATCTGGCGCACCTCGGGAAGGGACGCCTCTCCTCTGGACAGGAGCATTTCTGCAGCCTCCGCATTGCTCAGGATCGCTCCCAGCGGCTGGTTCACCTCGTGGGCGATCGACGCCGTGAGTTCCCCCAGCAGGGCCAGCCGGGACGAGCGCGCGATGCCACGGCGGGCCTCATCGGCCGCCCGCTGCTCGGTGATATTCCGGCTCATCACCACAAAGCAGGCCTCTCCATCGAGTTGAATCAGCTCGGTCGAAAGCCCCATCCACCGGGTCGTCCCGTCGCGAAGCGTCACCTGCTGCTCTAGGCTTCGCAGCGGCTCACCCGCATCAAGCATCTCCCGGAATTTCCGGTCGGAATCTCGGCTGCCCACCAGCCCGAGCTCGACCGGGGTCTTTCCCACCGCTTCCTCGCGGCCGATCTCAAAGAATTTCTCCCACTCCGGGTTCACCTCTACCAGCCTTCCATCCGACTGCCGGACAATCGCAATCGCGACCGGACTGCCGCGAAAGACACCTGCAAACCGCTTCTCCGACTGTCGCAATTCCTCCATCGCGCGGTGACGCTCAGTGACATCTTTTCCGATTCCTTGCAGTTCGAGCAGTTCCCCGTGCTGCCCGTAGATCGGATAGTCGTCCCACTGCATCCAGCCGACGCTTCCATCCGGACGAAGCACCTCGTGTTCGAGGGAAACCGACCGCTTGCCTGCAATCATCCGGTCAATCGTCGCCATCACGTCGGCATGACCTTCAGTTGGAATCAGGCTGAGAAACCGGGTTCCAAGCAGTTCGCTGCGATCCTTCCCGAAGAAGCGGCAGTAAGCCTCATTCACAAAGGTAAGGGTGGTGTCTTCTCGATAACGGCAGACCATCTCCGTCTGGCTCTCCACCACCTCGCGGTAGCGTTCCTCGCTGACGCGCAGCTGCTGCTCCGCGCGCATCCCGCGTTGGCGATGAATCAGCAGGCCGGCGATCAGAATGGATTGAACGGCAACTGCGAGCACGCCCGCAGTCACGGTCGCAGGATGCTGCTGCCACACCAGACGGAGCGGCGCGAGGAATCCGTCGCCATTCTCGCCGCCACCAAGACCATCAGCCCCCGTCGGATGGGCACTCGCCTCGGACAAAAGGACAGCGAAACTGAGGAGCGCTCCCACAATCACGCGACGACCGCGCCCCGCCGCACGAAGGCGTGCCAGCCGTTCAGGGGGGACTTTCGATTGCGCGGCGATCCCTGCCATCCCCTCCATCGTGAAATTTTCTTACCCGCAGGCACAAGGACCAAATCCCCCCATTGCCATGACATACCCAAAACAATACATTATCTCACAAATTCTAACATTGACTCCATTGCCAGGGAAACGGAGCGGAGCCAGTGACGTTTACTTTCAACCTTCCCCAACCATCTGAGTGGGAACCACTACCACCGCGCCTACGGGAAATTCGTAGCCTCCAACGCGCCACCGCACCTATGGCGAAAACTTTCAAACCCTGACGGGATGGCAGCATATGAAGAGCAGGCTTTGCTACGCGTGGTTCGGAGATGAAGACGTGAAATCGGTTTTCTTCCCCCTCGATAAAAAGACTCAGGGCGACGGACAGGGCGAGACCGCTCCCAAGACAGCCCCGGGCCACGATGCCCGCCGCTGGGACACACGGCGCGAGCCGCCCCACACCCAGCCGATCTTCAAGACTCCTTGAGCCCCGGCTTGGCAGGAGCACACCGGCTCGCTCAGATCGCGGAGTGAACCTGCTCGCCCTCGCCGTCACCCTGTTTCTGGTGCTCGACCCCTTCGGGAACGCGGCGATCTTCCACGCCGTCCTTTCCAAGATCCCCGAGGAACGCCGGCGCAGGGTCCTGCTGCGCGAGTTGCTGTTCGCGCTTTGCATCCTGTTAGGCTTCCTGTTTGCAGGCAAACACCTGCTCGGCTTCCTCGGTGTCAGGCCGGCCACCCTGAGCATCTCCGGCGGCATCCTGCTCTTCCTCATCGCGCTCGGCATGGTCTTCCCCACCCGCTCGGTGCTCGGGGAAACGGACGAGGAAGAGCCTTTCATCGTCCCGCTCGCCGTGCCGCTGATGGCCGGGCCATCCAGCATCGCCCTCATTTTGCTGACCGCGACGAAATACCCGGCAGCCATCGGCTCGATCGCGCTGGCGGTCGGCGGCGCCTGGCTGGTATCCGCAGCGATCCTCCTGCTTTCACCCACGGTGCTGAAGCTGTTGGGCACCAAGGGCACACGTGCCTTGGAACGGCTGATGGGCCTGCTCCTCATTCTGGTGGCAGTCCAAATGTTCCTCGACGGCGTCTCCACCTACAGCGCATCTTCCGCGCCGTGATTGCACGCCGTGTGATTTTCGAGGGGCGCGTCCAGGGCGTCGGCTTCCGCTACACTACCAAGGACCTTGCCAAGGGCTTCGAAGTCTGTGGCGGCGTGAAGAATTTGCCGGATGGCACCGTGGAGCTGGAAGTCATGGGCGAGCGCGAGGAGGTGGAGGCCTTCATCAAGGAGATCGCCGAGGAAAGCCCGCTCGCCCACCACATCAAGGGCATGCACGTGAAGAACATCCCGCCGCTGGAAGGCGTGAAGGGCTTCACCATCGAGCGCTGATTCCGCCCGATCCGGCATTACAAACGTCCCCGCATTCGGGGACAGCGGAAATCGATTTCCCGGTTTCCATCCGCCAAACGGATGCCTAGCGTCGGGTTAAATCCATGGCCATCCTTACCGACCGGAAATCGACGCGCGAATATGATGTCATCATCGTTGGCTCCGGTGCGGGGGGCGGGATGATGGGCATGCAGCTCAGCCTCAATGGCGTGAAGGTGCTGATGCTGGAAGCCGGGCGGAACTACGACCCGATCAAGGAAACGCCGATGTTCCACACGCCGGACCAAGCGCCACTGCGCGGGAAGGGCACCCAGGACCGCTTCTTCGGCCACTACGACGCCACCGTCGGCGGCGGCTGGCAGGTGCCGGGCGAGCCCTACGGCGACAAGGAAGGTACCCAAGAGGAATTCTGGTGGTGGCGGCCCCGGATGTTAGGCGGCCGCACCAACCACTGGGGCCGCATTTCCCTGCGCTTCGGCCAGTATGACTTCAAGCCGAAGTCGCGCGATGGCCTCGGCTATGACTGGCCGATCTCCTACGAAGACCTCGCGCCCTACTACGACAAGACCGAGATGATGATCGGTGTGTATGGCTCCAACGAGGGCATGGAAAACACGCCCGACTCTTCGCCCGGTGTGCTCCTGCCAGCTCCCAAGCCAAGGGTCGGCGAGCTGCTCACGAAGAAGCATTGCAAGAGCCTGAACATCCCCGTCATCCCGATCCACCGCGCGGTCCTCACCCAGGCATTGGACGGCCCCAAGCTCGCCGCGAAGCTCTTCCCTAACAATCCGAAGGCACAGAAGCTCGTCGGCGACGACATGTCCGCGCGGATGGCCTGCTTCTGGGCCACCGAATGCGGCCGCGGCTGCTCGATTCGCGCGAATTTCCAAAGCACCACCGTCCTGCTCCCGGCCGCGCTCGCCAGCGGAAATCTCGATATCATCACCGATGCGATGGTGCGCGAGGTCCTCACCGATGACTCCGGCAAGGTGACCGGCGTGCACTACATGGACAAAGTCACCCGCGTCGATTCCATCGCCAGGGCCCGCGTCGTGATCCTCAGCGCAAGCACCTGCGAGACCGCCCGCATCCTTCTCAATTCGAAGAGCGCGCTCTTCCCGAACGGTCTTGCAAACAGCAGCGGCCAAGTCGGCCGGAACCTGACGGACAGCGTCGGCTCCTCGCTCGCCGGCCACATTCCCGCGATGGAAAGCTTGCCGCCCTACAATGAAGACGGTGCCGGCGGCGAACACGTCTACACGCCGTGGTGGAACTACAAGAAGCAGGAGACCCTCGGCTTCGCCCGCGGCTACCACATCGAGATCGGAGGCGGCCGCTACATGCCGTCCATGGGTGCGCTCGGCTTGCTCGATACCACCTCGCCCGGCATCTACGGCAAGAAGCTCAAGGACGAAGCGCGCCGCTACTATGGCGCGGTGATGGGCTTCGCCGGCCGCGGCGAAATGATCCCGAACGAAAACTGCTACTGCGAGATCGACCCGAACCGCGTCGACCAATGGGGCATCCCCATCCTGCGCTTCCACTGGAAGTGGTCCGACCACGAGATCAATCAGGCGACGCACATGCAGAATACCTTCGCCGACATCATTGGCGCGATGGGCGGCAAGGCCACGCCGCGACCCGGCCGCGAAGCGCTCAACAAGCCCGGCGAAATCATCCACGAAGCCGGCACCGCCATCATGGGCACCGATCCGAAAGCCTCGGTGGTCAATTCGTTCGGCCAGACCTGGGACGTGAAGAACCTGTTCCTCATGGACGCCTCCATCCTCCCGTCGAACCCCGACAAGAACCTCACCCTCACCGTGCTCGCCCTCGCCTGGCGCTCCGCCGAGTATCTGCTCGATGAAATGAAGAAGGGCACCGTCTAACAAGCACCCGCACCGCCATGAACCCGTCTCCACTTTCCCGCCGCGACATCTTCAAGCTCGTCGCCGCCGCCAGCGCTGCAGGTGCCCTCGCCCCCGTCGGCGCCGAGCCGCCGAAGCCGCTGACCCGGCACTTCAAGAACACCCTCAGCGACCCGGACTACGCGCATCCCTCGATCCCTTGGGACAAGCCGCTCGACGCCACCGAACTCGCGACCCTCGCCGTTCTCGTCGATCTCATCCTGCCCGCCGACGAAACCTCACCCGCTGCCTCCGCCATCGGCGTGCACGAATTCCTCAACGAATGGGTCGGCGCCCCCTATCCCGAAAACCGCGCCGACTACGAAACCATCCGCGGCGGCGTCGCATGGATTAATACCCACGCCTGGAAACACCACGGCAAAGCCTTCAAGGAAATCGCCCCCGAGGAACAAACGGCCATCCTCGACAGCATCTGCGATCCCGCCAAAGCCCTCCCGGAACTCTCCCACGGCGCCCGCTTCTTCCAGAAACTCCGCATGCTCACCCTCGGCGGCTACTACACCCACCCTGCCACCTGGAAGAGCCTCGGCTACATCGGCAACACCCCCATCAATGGCCCCTACCCCGGCGTGCCCGATGAGATCATCAAGCTGCTGGGGCTGGAGGGGCTGGAGGGGCTGTGATCGACGAGGTTGGATTATTTTCTCTCCAGCCGTTCTTTGGCGATCTTCGCATGTTCCTCCGCTACCACGACCTTTTCGGGATAGACCCACAGGTTCAAGTCGCCTTCATCGGACTGGAGGTAGATGATCCAGTCATTCTTGCTGTGGGAAAGCACTCTCTGGATATCCTCTACCACGTGTGACAGGGCACCCAGCGAAGCCTCACTCATCAGCTGCAGGTCGCGCCACCGGCATTCCTGCCACTGGTAGGGGAAATAGTAGTCGTCGTCTTCCTCCAACCACTTTTCGAGCTCCGCCTTGATCTTCCGATCGAGCCAATCGAGTTCGGAGCCTAACAGGCCGGAATTGCCTTCGGGATTCCACGTCCCGTAAGGAGCTTCCCGATCCAGCGCGGCAAACGCCTTCTCATCCAGGATCTCCAACTTCTGCGACGGAGTGTAGCGTGGGGTTGCCGAGAGAAAGTCCTCGTCCCACGATATGAGCTTCTTACGCAGGGCCTCCAGCGCGGCGGGTTCCTTTCCTGCACATCTCACCGAGACGTCCCGAAGCGAGGGGATTGACTCCAGAGGCGTTAGATCGAGAATCTTGGAACTCGTGTTGATCCAGATCGCCCTCAATCCGGTTACTCGCGACAAAGGCGCGAGGTCCTTCAACTTCGTACCGGGAAAATTGAAATGCGTCAATTGAGGCAAAGCAACAAGCGGCTCTAAGGATTCGAAGTCGCCGCCGAAATTGACCAGGTTGCGCAATGAAGGGAATCGCTCCAGACCTGCCAGACTCTGAGTATCGACTCCGCACAACGTTCCCAGCTTCGGCATCGCAGGAAGGTGGTGGAAAGAGTCCAAGGGCTTCGCATCGATAAACGAAACGTCGAGTTCCACGAGTTCGGGAAGCATCGCCACCTTGCCAAGCACCGGCAGTTGGTCCGCCGAAATCGTCAGACGCTTCAATGAAGGCAACGTTGCGAGCACCGACAAATCTTCAACAGGATTCGATTGAATCTCCAGTTGCTCCAGCTTGGAGCAATCCGCCAGGGGCGACAGGTTCCGGATGAGATTCCCCTTGAGATGCAACCGCCGGAGATCTTTGAAACCGGCAATCGCTGAGATCTCCGTGATCTCATTTTCGCTCAATGAGAGGCCATCCAACCCGGGAAAGAATCGAAGGGCGCCGATGTCGCGAATGGGACGCCCGCCATTGGTCTGCTGGAGGCTCAGCCAATCGCGCTTCCCGAGAATCTCCACAGCGGGGGTAACGTGCTCTCGTTTGAACGTCGGCTTGTAGTCTTGTTTCCGCCGCTCGTCGATGAGCTTGCTGGACTCTGCCCAATAGTTGTCGTCGAACTCGAAGCGCACGGAATCGATCAGCTTCTCGATCATGTAGATCTGATCGTCGTTCAAACCCGGCGTGGCGGCATACTCGTCAAAGGATTTGGCAGTCATGGGTCCGAAAAAGGCATATCGCGGCAGTCAGATCAGCTGCCTAACACCCACGCACCAGCCGCGCGATAAGGAAGTCAGTCCGGCCCCCGATCAATCGCCACCACAGCTTTGGCCCAGCCACGCCAAATAAGCCGGCAACCCCGCCACCACCGGCAGCGCGATGATCTCCGGCACCTCATAGGGGTGCAGCTCCCGGATCGCCGCCTCTAGATCCGCATACCGGGTCGTCTTGATTACCCCCAGCACCTCCCCGGCCCGCTCGACTTTTCCCTCCCACCGGTAGATCGATTCCACGCCCGGCAGCACGTTGACGCAGGCCGCCACTTGCCTTTCCACCAGAGCCGCGCCAATCTGTCGCGCCTGATCGAGATCGGGAAACGTGCAAAGGACCACCACGGCGTCTTCCATGGCTGTTCCTGAACACTGAAAACTGAACACTAGCAAACTCTTTGAAGCCCGGCTTCCTCGACAAACTCCTCGCCCGCATCGACCGGATCGACCCGGCCGAGGCCCGCCAGCTTTTGGACCGGCTGGTCCGCGAAAAGGGCTTTCTGGAGCAGGTCTTCGAGGCGCTCCACGAGGGCATGATCGTGCTCGATGAAGACGGCGAGATCTCCTTCATCAACGCCGCCGCCTGCCGCCTCTTCGGCATCGATGTCGAGCAAGCCGCAGGGATGC
Organism: Luteolibacter sp. Y139; assembly: GCF_038066715.1. Classification (NCBI taxonomy): domain Bacteria; kingdom Pseudomonadati; phylum Verrucomicrobiota; class Verrucomicrobiia; order Verrucomicrobiales; family Verrucomicrobiaceae; genus Neoluteolibacter; species Neoluteolibacter soli. The sequence continues at coordinate 427,918 of NZ_JBBUKT010000001.1, forward strand.
CCCTCTCGGTCTGCGTCCCGGGCCTTGATTGGAAATCGCTGGCCAAGCCGGGCACCGCGGTCTCGCGGGATCTGGAGACCTTCTACCCGGAAAACCGCTTCCTGAACTTCTACCTGTCCCCCATCCAGTCGGGCGAAGGCGAAAAAACCGTCGGCTGGGTCATGCTGATCCGCGACCTCACGACCACCCGCCAGGAGGCGGAACAAACCCTCGAAAGCGAGCGCCTGAACGCCCTCACCCTCCTCGCCGCCGGAGTCGCTCACGAGATTGGCAATCCCCTCAACTCCCTGGACATCCATCTCCAGTTGATGGCCCGGAAGCTGAAAAAGCTGCCACCCGGAGACCGCGCGCCGCTGGAAGAAAATCTCAATACCGCCCGCAGCGAGATCAAGCGGCTCGATACCATCCTCCGCCAATTCCTCCAGGCCATCCGCCCCACCACCCCTCACCGCGAACGCTGCGACCTCACCCAAGTGCTGCGCGATGCCGTGAAGCTGTTAGAGCCGGAACTCGAATCGCGTCACATCACCGTCGAGCTCGACATGGACGAGGACTTCCCCGCCATGGAACTGGATGCCGGGCAGTTCCAACAGGTCTTCTACAACCTCCTCCGCAATGCCTACCAAGCCCTCGCCGGCAAGGACGGGATCATCCGCATCGCCGCCCACGCCAACGAATTCGAAGCCACCCTTTCCATCGAGGACAATGGCAGCGGCATCCCGCCCGAACAGATGGGCTCCCTCTTCGAGCCCTACCGCACCACCAAGCAATCCGGCACCGGCCTCGGCCTCCTGATCGTCCGCCGCGTCGTCCGCGAACACGGCGGTGAAATCGAAATCCAAAGCGAACCCGGCGCCGGCACCCGCATCCTCATCCACCTCCCCCGCGGCCCGAAGCCCGTGCGCCTGCTAGAGCAGCCGGTGAGCATCATCGACATCGACTGAACCTCCATGTTTGCGCACGAATCCAAAGCGATCCGCCTCGCGAAACGAATCTCCATTGGCTTGGTCGTCCTTTCCGTCCTCCTCTCGATATTTCTTCCGAGGGAGTGGATGCCACGTATTCGCGGATTTGGGAGAGGCCCTGAGCTACTCCTGCTGTTCGCCATCCCGATGACAGCGTTGTTGCTAGCTTACGAGATCACCCGCGCCATCTCGGCCTCCCTGACAAGACGGCAAGACAACAAAGTCCGCGACGCGGAATTCCTCCGGAGATTCACACGCTCCTCACATTCTGACCGCCAGAATACCACCGATTCATGACCACCCCCACCCTCCTCATCGCCGACGACGAAAAGGCCACCCGCGATGGCCTGCGCTCGGCGTTGGAAGAAGAGTTCGAAGTCTACACCGCCTCGAACGTCGCCGAGGCGATGAACGTCATGAAGGCGGAGCCGGTCGACCTGCTCCTCACCGACCTCCGCATGGGCGGCGACTCCGGCATGGATCTGTTGGACCAAGCCATGGCCCTCCCGCAGCCACCCGTCGCGATCATGATGACCGCCTACGGCTCGGTGGACACCGCCGTGGAGGCGATGCGCCGCGGTGCCTGGCACTTCGTTACCAAGCCGCTGAACCTAGACGAAGTCGAGATGCTCCTGAAGCGAGCCCTCCGCAGCCGCAAGCTGGAGACGGAGAACAAACAGCTCCGCGCCCAAGTCTCCGACAACACCGGCCTCGAAAAGCTCGCCGGCAAGTCCCCCGCCATCCAGCGCGTCATCGACGTCGTCCGCCAAGTCGCCCCGACCCGCGCCACCGTCCTGATCGAGGGCGAAAGCGGCACCGGCAAGGAAGTCGTCGCCCACGCCATCCACCGCCTGAGCGGACGCCCGGCCGAGAAGCTGGTCATCGTCCACTGTGCCGCCTTGGCCCCGCAGATTCTCGAAAGCGAGCTCTTCGGCCATGAAAAGGGAGCCTTCACCGGCGCAGTCCAACGCCGCATCGGCCGCTTCGAGCAGGCCGACGGCGGCACCCTCTTCCTCGACGAAATCGGCGAAATCGACGCCTCCATCCAAGTAAAACTCCTCCGCGCCCTCTCCGAGCGCACCATCGAGCGCGTCGGCTCCAACAACCCCGTGAAGGTCGATGTCCGGGTGGTCGCCGCCACCAACAAGAACCTCGCCGCCCTCGTCGCGAAAGGCGACTTCCGCGAGGATCTCTACTTCCGCCTCAATGTGGTCCGCGTCCAAATGCCGCCCTTGCGCGACCGGGCGGAGGACATCGTCCTGCTGGCCGGGGCGTTTTTGAAGGAATTCGCCGAAGAGAATGGCCGCCCGGTGAAGCCGCTCAGCGATGCCGCCCTCCGGGTGCTGCGCACCTACCCGTGGCCGGGCAATGTGCGCGAACTGCGGACGGCGATCGAGCACGGCGTGGTCATGAGCAATGAGCCGGTGATCGACCTCCACCACCTGCCAGCCTCCGTGCTGGGGGAAATGCCGGTGTTTCCGTCTCTATCAACCGCTTCGATCACTCCGGTGACGACCTCGGAACCGGGGAAAATCCCCCTTGCCGGTGGGGGGGAATTCAACTTGCATGCGCTCGAAACCAGCGCCATCCGCGCGGCTTTGGCGCAAGCTGGGGGCAACCGGACGCGGGCCGCCGATTTACTCGGCATCAGTCGCCGCACCCTCCAGCGCAAGCTGAAGGAGGAAGAGGACTGACGTGCCCGGCGGCGCCGCGACTGAATTCCCCATGAGCAGCCTTCCCTCTACCCAGTTCGAGACCGCGGTGATGATCCGCCGCATCTTGTTCTTCCTGGTGCTCGTCAGCTTCACCCTGTTGCACCTGCTTCCGCTGTTCCGCGGGCTGGATTCGCCACAGGCCATGGAGCAGGCGCAGATCGCCCGCCAGATCGCCCGCGGCCAGGGTTTCACCACCAAGATGATCCGCCCGCTGGCCTACTACGAGGCCGAGAAGGCAAACCAGGGCGCGGTCAATTTCACCGACTTCAAGGACACCTACCACGCCCCGCTCAATCCCCTGATCATGAGCGCCGTGCTCAAGTTGGTCGGTGCCGACAAGGAGGGCGCATGGCCGATGGGCAAGAACGAACTCGTCTATCCGCTGGACCGGGTGATCGCGCTGGTTTCCACGCTCTTCTTCCTGATGTCGATCGGGGTCACCTACCTCTTGGTCGGGCGAATATTCGACGCGAAAATCGCCGGGGTCACCGCAGTGCTGATGCTGCTGTGTGACCTGATGTGGAAGTTCTCCCAGAGTGGCCTCCCGCAGATGCTTCTGCTGCTGCTCTTCAGCTGCGGCCTGTACTTCACCTACCGGGCGGTCGAGGCATCCGAAGAGGGAAAGATGCCCTTCGGTGCCGCGCTAGCCGCCTCCGCCTTCTTCGTGCTGATGGTCCTGACCCACTGGATCACCGCTTGGATTTTCCTCGGCTTCCTCATTTACGCCGCCTTCGCCTTCCGCCCTCGCGGCGTGGTCGCCCTGTCGGCCTTCGCCCTGCTGGCGATCGCCGTGGCCTTCCCCCTGATGCGGGCGAATGACTTCTCCGGCCAACCCTTCGGCACCGGCTTCTACGTGCTCTACAATGGCCTGGGAAGCGGCTCCGAGTCCTCGATCATGCGGAACCACGACCTGCAAAGCGCGCCGCTTTCGCTGGACGGCATCCTGATCCGCATCCTCGGCACCACCCTGGTCCAGACCTCGGAGCTCCTGCCCTTCCTCGGCGGCATTCTGGTCGCGCCGCTGTTCTTCGTGGCGCTACTGCACCCCTTCAAGCGCGCATCGATCGCCAATTTCCGCTGGGGCATCGCCATCATGTGGCTGTTCGGCGCGCTGGGCATGGCGGTCTTCGGGATCGACCGGACAAAGCAGCTTCATCCGAACCAGATCCATATCCTGTTCGCCCCGGTCATGTCGGCCTACGGCTTGGCCTTCATTTCCATCCTGTGGAGTCGCCTGGAGACCATCAATTCGGTGCCCTACCTGCGGAATGCCCACTATTTCGCCGTCGCCGCCCTCTCCGCCGCCCCGATGATCCTTTCCGCTCCGGATAAGATCAAAATCGGCCTCGCCGTCCGCGACCGCGGCTACCCGCAGTGGCCACCCTACCTCCCCTCCGTCCTCAACTCCAAGATTCCGAAGCTGCTCGCCCCCGGCGAGGGCGAGCCAGCGACCACCCGCGTGGTGGTTTCCGATCAGCCGTGGGCTGTGGCTTGGTATGCGGATGAAATCAGCCTCTGGCTCCCGAAGACCAAGCGCGGCTTCGAGCTGTTGGAAGAGCGCGCGGCCGCCCTTGGCACCCCCTTCGCGGGAATCCTGGTCACCCCCAGCTCGACCGCCTTTGACCCGGCCCCGACCGTCCGCGACCAGTACGGCGAATTTTCCTCCTTGGTTTTCAACGGCCTGGTCCTCGACATCACCTCTCCCGGAGCCGGCCGCGTCGGCACCCCGATCTTCAACACGGACACCAAGCTCGCCGACATCTACCGCCGCTACCCGTACCCCGAGCCGCTCGCCGGAACGGAAATCCTCTACTACGGCGAGCGCCGGGCCGAGACCGCTCCCAATCCCTAGCCCGATGCCCGCCCGCAGGAAATCCGCCGACGAGGGTCAAAATGGCACCGACCTGACCTTCGAAGCCGCCCTCACGGAGCTCGAGGAAATCGTCGCCGCCATGGAGGAAGAGCAGCTTCCACTGGAAGAATTGGTCTCCCGCTACGAAAAGGGCTCGAAATTGCTGGCGCGATGCGAAACGGTCCTCGCCTCCGCGCGGAAGCGCCTCCAGACCATCAGTGCCCGCGCCGAAGCGGGCACCGGCGAGGCCGACGGCGCGGAAGACGATGAATTGCCCGGCGCGCCGGCCGAACACGACGACGATGACGACATCCGCCTCTTCTGAGCCCCCAGCCCTCGGGCCGCTCCTCTCCGCCATCCGCACTCCCGAAGACGTTAAGACGATCGCGGAGGCTGATCTCACGAAACTTGCCGAAGAGGTCCGTCACTCGCTCATCACCTCGCTTTCCCGCACCGGTGGCCACCTCGGGCCGAACCTGGGTGTCGTCGAGCTGACCATCGCGCTCCACCGCGTCTTCTCCACGCCGAAGGATAGCTTCGTCTTCGACGTGGCCCACCAGGGCTACGTCCACAAGATGCTTACCGGCCGCGCCCCGGACATCCACACCATCCGCACTTACAAGGGCCTGAATGGTTTCCTCCTGCGCAGCGAGTCGGATCACGATTCCTACGGCGCAGGCCACGCCGGCACCGCCCTCTCCGCCGCCCTCGGCATGGCCGCCGCCCGCGACCTCGCGAAGGAAGACAGCCACGTCGTCGCCGTCGCCGGTGATGCCGCCTTCACCTGCGGCCCGACCCTTGAGGCGCTGAACAACATCGCCGAGACCACCAAGAAATTCATCGTCGTGCTGAACGACAACGAATGGTCGATCGACAAGAACGTCGGTGCCATCGCCCGTTACTTCAATGCGCTGCAGACGCACGCGACCTACGCCAGCGTCCGCAACTCCGCGGCGGATTTCGTGGAAAAGATCGCCGGCAAGGCCGTCCGCAAGCTCGCCCACAAGGTCGAGGAAGGCGCCAAGAACCTGCTCTTTCCGAACGTTCTCTTCGAAAAGTTCGGCCTGCGCTACTTCGGCCCCATCGATGGCCACGACCTGCCGCTGCTGGTCCGCACCTTCGAGCACCTGAAGACGCTCAATGAGCCGGTGGTGCTCCACATCATCACCGAAAAGGGCCGCGGCTATCAGCCCGCCCTCGATAACCCCGGCAAGTTCCACGGCCTCGGTGCCTACAAGATCGAAGACGGCTCCGTTGACGTCTCCGCCACCCCGACCTGCTCGGACATCTTCGGCCGCACCGTCACCGATCTGGCCAAGGCAGACGAACAAGTCGTCGCCATCACCGCCGCCATGCCCGGCGGCACCAAGCTGGAGATCTTCAAGAAGGAGCTGCCCCAGCGCTACTACGACGTCGGCATCGCGGAAGAGCACGCCGCGCTCTTCGCCTGCGGCCTCGCGACCAAGGGCATCAAGCCCTTCCTCGCGATCTACTCCACCTTCATGCAGCGCGCCTATGACATGATCATCCATGACATGGCGCTCCAGCACCTGCCCGTCCGCCTGTGCATGGACCGCGGCGGCCTCTCCGGCGACGACGGCCCGACCCACCACGGCCTCTTCGACATCGGCTACCTCCGCCCCGTTCCCGGCATCGTCCACATGCAGCCGGCCAATGAAGCCGAGTTCGTCGCGATGCTGAAATGGATGGCCCACTACGAGGCCGGCCCCACCGCCATCCGCTACCCGCGTGGTCCCATTAACGGCACTCCGCTCGATGCTCCCGTCCCGCCGATTGAACTCGGCAAGGCGGTCGTCGAAGCCGAAGGCACCGACGTCGTCCTGATTGGCCTCGGCACCCTCTTTGAGATGGCGAAGCAGACCAAGGCGATGCTGGAAGCCAAGGGCCTCTCCGTCGCCCTCGTAAATCCGCGCTTCATCAAGCCGCTCGATGGTGCCGTCTTCGAACGCTTCGCCAGCCAGTGCAAGGTCGTCTGCACCTTCGAGGACCACGTCCTCCACAACGGCTTCGGCTGCGGCGTGATCGAACTGCTCCACGACGCCGGCATCACCACGCCGGTCGAGCGCATCGGCTGGCCGGACGAATTCGTCGAGCACGGCAAGCCGGACATCCTCATGAAGCTGCACGGCCTGACGGCCGAAGCGGCCTTCGAGAAGGTGATGCGGCATTTCTAACATGCTCTGGCTGCTAAAGCTGACCTCCCCGCTCGTCCTCGTGATCCGCGAGGGAAAGGTCAGCCTGGCGAAAGGACGGCTTCCCGGCGGCACGATCCAGCAGGTCCAGGACGTCCTTTCAGACGCCGGGGTGACCTCCGGCACCATCCACGCCGATGGGGCCGGACGATTCCGCTTCTCCTACCACATCCCGGGAGAATTGCATCAGCGGTTGAGAAACGTCCTCGTTTCCCTATAGGCTCCCGCCATGGCGGAGATTCACTATGAAGGGCTCGACGGTTGGTGGAAGTCCGCCGCCCTTTGGGGCGCTCTCGGCGTCATCATCGCCTTCGCGAATTTGCCACCATGGCTGTGGATGGTCATCGCGATCGTCGCCGGTGCGGCCACCGGCGGGGCGTCCGCCTTCTGGCTCTCGAAAATGAAGACCAAGGCCATGTCCATCACGGGCTGGATCGGCCTGCTGGTCTTCGCGGGTTTGATCTATCTGCTGACGATATCCAATCCAGCCACTAGGGTTCCGACCATGGGCTTCTTCGCCCTCGGCTGCCTGTTCCAATCGGCGAACATGCTCGTCTTCGGCATCGCTGGCACTCGCGCCATCAAGGTGCTGAACGAGAAAAACGCCGGCTGGCTGAGCAAACTGGGCGCCTCATCGAAGCGCGTGGGACCTCCGCCACCGGCACCACCAGCCGCGGACTACGATGCCTGTCGTACCAAACTCCTCGCCGCCCTCCCCGAGCCCCTCCGCTCGGACATCGCCAATGCCTTCCAGACCGTCACGCTGGCCACGCCCTTCCGCTCCTTGCAAAGCATTTCACCCGCAGCCTCGTCACTCTCGGGTGCACCCTTGCTCGACCCCGCCTTCGCCTGGCCGCACCTCCACGGGCAGCCGCTTGAATTCCTCGCCCAGCTCAATCTCGGGGAAATCCCCGATACCGGCCACGCCCGTCCGGCAGCTGGATTGATATCCTTCTTCTGCGACGTGGCAAATCAGCCATGGGGCCACGATGCCGATGATGTCGGGAAAACAGTGGTCCTCTTCACACCCGACCCATCGAATGCCCATCCGCTGCTGAAGCCCGGAACACCACCCCACGCTCCGCCGCGCAAGCCGCTTGCCTTCACCCGGACACCCGCGTTTTGCCTGACCGAAGATCAAACCGACCGCCTCGATGACTTCATCCAAGAGACCGACGAGGCCACGGCATACACCGCCTCGGACATGCAGATGACGCTGGGTGAAGCGAACCCTCCGGAAAGCAACCGGGTGCTTTGTGCTCCCTCCCGTGTCCAAGGTGACATGGACGACGATCTCGCCAAAGCCGCGCGTTTTCTCGGCCTGCCGCTGGACACCGGGTGGACCCTGCTACTCCAGCTCGACTCCGATCGCGACCTCGGCTGGTGCTGGGGCGACAATGGCTTCCTCTACTTCTGGATCCCCACCGCGGATCTCGCGGAAGGCCGTTTCAATAGGGTCTGGACGATCCTCCAGTGCTGCTGAAGATTCCCGCCATGGCCCAGTTCGTCGAGCGCATCGCCATCGAGTGGTATGAGGTTCAAGCCGGTCGCGTCCACGTCAGGAAGGGCAATCCCTCCCATCTCAAGCTGAACGCACTGAAGAAGCTGTTCGAAACCGAGAAGCTCCCCGCCCTCACCAGCTTCTGGACCACCAAGGACCGCTGCATCCACTTCAAGCTGAACTTCCCCCACAATCTGCGGCCCGCCGTGCTCGCGATCGTGGATCCCTGATTTAAACTTGGCGCTCTTGGCGTCTTGGCGGTTCCCATCCCCGTCAGCCCGGCATAAAACGCACTCGCCGATGCCCGCCGCCCGCGTCCTCATCGACGGCCCTTCCGAGCTCGTCTTCGACTACGCCATTCCCGATGGACTCAACGTCCAGCCCGGTTGCCGCGTCCGCATTCCCCTGCGCAATAAGCTCTCCCAAGGCACCGTTCTCGATCTGGTCGAGCAGCAGGATGACCTCGGCTTCGCCCTGCGTCCGCTCCATTCGCTCAGCGACCCCGAGCCGCTGATCACCCCGAATCTTCTCAAGGCCGGCCGCTGGATCGCCAGCTACTATGGGTGCAGTATCGAAAGCGTCATCCGCGCCCTGCTACCGGAAGCCGTCCGCACCGAGGACAACTCCGCCAAGGTCCGCAAGACCGTGGTGCTCGAAAACGAGCCATCGCCCGAAATCCTCGCCAAGCTCCAAAAGCGCGCTCCAAAGCAAGCTGCCATCCTTTCCCTGCTCACCCACGCGCCGGACAAGAAGATCGCCCTCGCCGACCTTGGTGACGGAGCCTCCGCGTCGGTGAAGTCCCTCGCCAAACAAGAGCTCGTCCGCCTCATCGAAGAAGAAGTCCGCCGCGACCCAGAAGCCGACGGCATCGAGGAAATCCTTCCCGATTCCCCTCTCCCTCTCAATGACGAGCAAGAAGCCGCGCTCAAGGTCGTCCTTGAATCGCTCAACGCCCCATCCTCTTCCACTCCTTCATCTCCCATCCTCCTCCACGGCGTCACCGGCTCCGGCAAGACCGAAGTCTACCTCCAAGCCGCCCGCGCCACGCTCGATCTCGGCAAGACAGTCCTCGTCCTCGTCCCGGAAATTTCCCTAACACCCCAGACCGTCCGCCGCTTCCGCGCCCGTTTTGCCGGCATTCAGGAGCAAGTCGCCGTCTTGCATTCGAATCTCTCCCAAGGCGAGCGCTTCGATGAATGGCACCGCATCCGCAAGGGCATTGCCCGCATCGTCATCGGCGCACGCTCCGCCGTCTTCGCGCCGCTGCCGGACCTCGGCCTCATCCTGGTGGATGAGGAACACGAGAACACCTACAAGCAGGACCAGATCCCCCGCTATCACGGCCGCGATGTCGCCGTGCTGCGCGCCGCACTTGAAAACTGCACCATCGTCCTGGGCTCCGCCACGCCGTCGCTGGAGTCGTTTCAAAACACGCTCGAAGGAAAGTACAAGCTTGTCCGCCTCGCCAAGCGAGCCGACGGCCAATCGCTGCCGTTGATCCGCGTGCTCGACATGCGCCTGGAGAAGCAGAAGCAAAAAGGCGGCATGGCAATCCTCTCCGATCGCCTGCGCAACGCGCTCGAGCAACGCCTCCTCAAGAACGAGCAATCCATCCTCTTCCTCAATCGCCGCGGCTTCGCCCGCTCCCTGCAATGCCCCTCCTGCGGCCACGTCTGCATGTGCCCGCATTGCTCGGTGCCGCTCACCTACCACCGCGAGGACGAGCGCCTGATGTGCCACATCTGCGGCCACCAGGCCGTCGTCCCGCGCAAGTGCCCCGAATGCCGCGACCCCGCCATCGCCCTGCAAGGTTACGGCACCCAGAAGGTCGAAGAGGTCATCGCAAAGGTGCTGCCGCAAGCAAAGATCGCCCGCATCGATGCCGATGCCATGCGCAAGAAGCACGCCCTGCGCGACCTGCTCAATGCCTTCCAAGCCCGCAAGATCGACGTGCTCATCGGCACCCAGATGATCGCCAAGGGCCTGCACTTCCCGAACGTCACGCTGGTCGGCATCCTCAATGCCGATATCGGCCTCCACGTCCCCGACTTCCGTGCCGGCGAGCGCGTCTTCCAGCTTCTCACCCAGGTCGCCGGCCGCGCTGGCCGCGGCGATCTCGAAGGCGAGGTCATCGTGCAGACCTTCACGCCGCACTCCCCGTCGGTCCAGTTCGCCCGCCATCACGACTTCGATGGCTTTGCCGAGCAGGAGCTGGAATTCCGCCGCCAATTCGGCTTCCCGCCCTTCGCCCACTGCGCCGTCCTCACCAGCCGCTCCACCCACGAGCGCCGCGCCGAGTTCACGCTGCAAACGCTTCACCGCCGCCTCACTGAGAATCCCCCTCCGGGCCTCATGATCGGCGAGCCCATGCCCAGCCCGCTGGTGAAAACCCACGGCCAATTCCGCTTCCAGCTCATGCTGCGCAGCGCGAAGGCCCGCCCCATGACCCGCCACGTTCAGCAGGTGCTCCAAAAGACCACCCTGCCAGAAGACGTGACCGTCGTCTTCGACATGGACGCGTGGAGTTTCACGTAATCTTATAAACCAAGCGCCCGATACCGGCGTCTTGTCATGGGACACCTTGCCATCCCGAAACCCACGCTCCCTGTTCATGGCGAAAGCCCTCCGCATCCTCGTTTTACTCCTTTTCTGTCTCGCGACCAACGCACGGGCAGCAGGCAACAATTGGATGACCCTGCTCAACGGCACCCTGCCACTCTCGCAGTATTCCCTCCCCGGCACCCACGATTCTGGCGCACGCTACGAACCGCTCTCCGGCACTGCCAAATGCCAGAACCTCACCATCGCCGAGCAGCTCAATGCCGGCGTCCGCTTCCTCGACATCCGCTGCCGTCACCTGAACGACGCCTTCGTCATCCACCACGGCCAAGTCTATCAGAACATCAATTTCGCCGACGTCCTCAATGACACCATCGGCTTCCTCAACGCGAATCCCGGCGAAGCCGTCATCATGAGCGTGAAGGAGGAATACGACCCCTCCGGCAATACCCGCTCCTTCGAAGCCACCTTCGACGCCTACACCTCACAAAGCCCCGGCAAGTGGTATCTCGGCGCCAGCATCCCGACGCTCGATGCCGCCCGCGGGAAGATCGTCCTCTTCCGCCGCTTCGGCGCTTCATCCACGCCCAAGGGCATCGACGCCTCGAACTGGCCGGACAACACCACTTTCAGCACCGGCGGCACTCTCCGCGTTCAAGACAACTACAATGTCCCTGACAACAACGCCAAGTGGAACCAGATCCTCGCGATCCTGAATGAAGCCCGCTATGGCGGCCCCGGCACCCTTTACGTGAACTTCTCCAGCGGCGTCCGCAGCGGCACCTTCGGCATCCCCGACATCACCACCGTCTCGAACAACATCAACCCGCGGCTCACCACCTATTTCAATGCCAATCCGAGCGGTCGCTTCGGAGCCATACTGATGGACTTCGCCGACGCCGCGAAAGCCAGCCAGATCTATAACACCAACGCCCCCACGGGCCGCGCCGTCCAACACCCCGCGCACTTCATGATCGTCAATCGCAACAGCGCCAAGGCGATCGACCTCATCAGCGGCAACACCGCCAATGGCGCACAGGTCAACCAGTGGACCTACGACTACAATGGCCCCAACCAGCGCTGGTCCCTCGCCCCGACCGAGAATGTCGATCACTTCCGCATCGTCTCCTGGGTCAGCGGCAAGTGCGCCTGCATCGAGAATGACGCCACCACCACCGGAGCCAAGGTCCATGCATGGGACTACACCGGCAACAACCCGGCCCAGCAGTTCGACCTGATCGATGCCGGCAATGGCTACTTCAAGCTCCGCAATGTGAACAGCGGACTCGTGCTGGAAATCACCAACGCCGGCACCGCCAACAACGACCGCATTCAGCAAAACACCGACACCGGTTCGGCCAACCAACAATGGCGGCTCCAACCATGGGGCGACTACTTCATCCGCGCCTCCACCGGGAAATACATCTGCATCGAAGGCTCGGGAAACTCGAACGGCAACCGCATCGTCCAATACGCATGGGAGAATAACCTGTGGTTCCTGTGGCGCCTCGATGGCGTGACCAATGGCCACCTCAAGGCCTCCAGCCTCAATGCCCCCGCCCGCGTCCTCTGCGTCCCGAATGCCTCCATCACCGCGGGCATCGACTGCCACCTCTACGACTACAGCACCGCCAACACCGGCGACCAGAAGCTGCGCATCCTGCCGAAGACCAACGGCCTCTTCAAATTCTACTTCGTCCACGATGGCATGGCCTGGGACATCCCCGGCGGCCAGACCGCCAACCTCGTGCCCCTCGAGCAGTATCCTGACAACGCCAACTCGTGGCAGGAGTTCCAGCTTGAACGCGCGGTGATCCCCGGCAACCCGCGCGGCTTGATCATTCCCACGGTCTCGATGAATCGCGGCATCAGCTCCGCCGTCCTCACGTGGCCTTCCCAAGTCGGCTATCTCTACCAACCGGAGTGGTCCGATAACCTCGTCTCTTGGCAAAAAGTCGTCCCCTCCGCACTCACCGGAACCGGCTCGACCCTCACCGCCACGCACACCGGAATCGCCACCAGACGCTTCTACCGGATCGTCATTTCTCCGGCCTCCTGACCGTCCCGGCCTGCCTCGAAACGCCGGTTTTCACGTAGAAAAGCCGTGTACGAAGCGTTTCGGGACGCTCCGCGATGACACATTCCAACTTGCCGGAGCCGCGGACCCGGTCGATGGGTGACTGCTATTCCAAAAAAACCGCAGTGAGCATGAAACCCACATTCGCCGACGAGAAGAAGCTGAAGGAGGATCTGAAAGAGAATCCTGCCGACTGGGAAACGCGCAAGCGACTCGCCCATCTCCTCTATGATCAGGAACGCTTCACCGATGCCGCCAACCTCGTGTGGGGGGCTGAAGAGATCCCGAACATCGACCTCGAGCTGGCCTTCGCCGCCCGTGTGCTCGCCAAGGCCGCGCCGCGGAAAGCCATCCGCCTGCTCACCGCATTGTTAGAACTCAACCAAGGCAAAGCCGTCCAAAACCTCGGCCTCGCCAATGCCCTGCTTCATCACGGCATGGTCCTCCAGGCCGCGCGCTTCTACGGCGCCGCCATGGAAGCCGACCCCGAACTCGGCAATCCGGACCTCGAGCACTTCATTCTCTGGACCGATGACGAGGAATCACTCTGGGGCAATTTCAAAAACCGCCGTCCCACCCTCGGCGAGCTGCCATGGATGAAGCGCAGCATGGAAGAGTCCATGCGCCTCACCGCTTCCGTCAGCCGCCACACCACGCCGATCAAAGTGGCCAGCCTCGCACCGGCATTGGGCGAAGACCTCTCGAACGAACTCTACGAACAAACGGCCGCGAAGAGCGCACAGCCAAGTCCGCCGCCCGCAGTGACCATTCCGATGGATCGCGTCGCGCCAAAGGATCGCCTCTTCGATCCCGATCTCGGCGCACCCGCTGCAGAGCCGGCGAAAAAGAGGGCTGCACGTCCAGCCGCCAAGAAGGCCGCCACCAAAACCGCGACCAAAGCAGCCGCAGTCCCTCAGCCGGATCTCTCTGCTTCAACACCCGCGCCGGACCTGCCATCCACACCCGCTCCGGCTCTGCGCCCGCCCGACTTCGCAGCGCCACCTGCCGGAAGCCCACGCCAACCCGACCTGCCCCCGGGATCAGGAGCACCTCCCGCAGCTGCGCCCCGGAAACTCGATTTGCCACAATTGGGCGAACAATCGGTGGCCGCAAAGATGCCCGTCCCGCCACCCAGCCTGCCCGGCGGCGCGAAGGCCCCGCCACGGCCCGCTTCACCCGACCTTCCAGGCCTCACGAAGCTCAAGCTCACGCCCTCACATCCGTCGAAGCTGAAAATGCCACCCTCGGTGAAGAGCGGCGAAGAAAGCTGACCCCGGCAATCTCCCGGATCGACTAGCCTTCATCGGGCCGCTATCGCTCGGCCCATGAAGGTGTCCCCCGCGTCCCTCGCCGCCGCATTCCTGCTCGGCACGGCATCATTGCCCGCTGCCGAGCAGATCGTCACGCTCGGTGACTCGCTGACCTTCGCCTACGAGGCCTCGTTCGCCTTCACCAAGAAGATCAACGGCACCACCTACGGCGACGGCTTCGGCAGCGGCGTCCGCAATTGGGCAGAGATCCTCAGCTCCAGCACCTATCGCCAGGCGTTCTTCGACCTCGGAGCCCGCGATACCATTTCAATCTTCAGCCTCTTCAATCCCACCGGCAACGTCCAACTCTACTTCCGCCAGAAGAACAACTGGGCGGTTCCCGGCCTGAAGGTGGATCAGCTCCGCCGCTTCGTGAGCCACGAGGCCACCATGACACAGCTTCTCGCCGAGGACCCCGACTACTCGAGCCTGCTCACCGCGCTGAACTTCTCCGACTTCAAAGAGAGCACCGACTTCAATGTCACCGATCTCGAAACCCAGATCTCGACGATCGCCGAGCGCCTCACCTTCTTCATTGGCGGCAATGACATCAATGCCATCTACGGCACCATCTACAATGGCGGCTCACCCGGCACCTTCGTCGATGACTTCATCGCGGACTCCGCGTCCATCCTCGACCGCGTCCTCGCGCTAAAGCCATCCCTCCAGATCGTGGTGGTGAATGTTCCGCACGTCGGCATCACGCCGGACGTGCAGTCGAGCTATCCCACCGACCCGGTCAAGACCGCCCGCGTCACCGCGGTGCTGAATGATCTCAACTCACGATTGGCAAACCTCGCAACAGCACGCGGACTCGCCTACGCCGACATCTACACCACCACGCTGTCGCTGCTGAATCCGGCACCAATGTGCATCCAGGGCATCCAGTTTCAGAACAGCGGATCCACCACCGGCGACCTGAACTACGTGTGGCTGAATGGCCCGGTCAGCGCGAACTTCCATCCGAACACCAACGCCCAGGCCGTCATCGCGAATACCATCATCGATGCCTTCAATCGCCGCTACGCCACCGGCATCGCCCCCCTCACCGCCACCGAGATCCTCGGCGGCCTGCTCGGCAAGTCCGCGACTGCCATCAACATGACCTACGCCACTTGGATCTCCAATTTCGGCTATCCCAACGCTTCCGAGAACGACGACTCGGATGGCGACGGGATCCCCGCCGGCCTGGAATTCGCCCTCGGCCTCAATCCTTCCCTCCGCGACTCGTGGAAGGTCTCCAGCCGCATCGTCAATGGAGCAGGCGGCAAGGAACTCGAGCTCTCCTACCCGCTTCGCCTCACCAGCTCCACCCGCTTCACCTTGCGCCCCGCTTCCTCCACCGGTCTGCCGGGAACGTTCGTCCCCTTCGCCACGGCACCCGCCCCCGGCACCGATGGCCTTGCCCGTGCGCGGGTTTCCGCCACCGGCTCCCGCGCCTTCCTCCGGCTGAATTGCACGCTTCCCTGAGCGATCCAGGGCCCGTTGGCGGTTAGATTTCCCGGCTGGCCACGATTTCACCTCTTCTTCACAGTCGGGCCACGCTCCGGGCGAATCCGGCGCGTCTCCTTCACCCATGAACGTCCTGCTCGTCGAAGACGAACCCGCCATCGCCGATACCTTGGTCTACGCGCTCGAGACCGAGTGCTTCGGCGTCCATCACGCCCTCACCGGCCAGGAGGCCCTCGATGCCTTTGCCTCCACGTCCTTCGACTTCGCCATCCTCGACATCGGCCTCCCGGACATGACCGGCCTCGACGTCTGCAAGAAGCTCCGCGAAAACTCGACCGTTCCCGTCCTCTTCCTCACCGCCCGCGATGGCGAGGTGGACCGCATCCTCGGCCTTGAGCTCGGCGGCGACGACTACGTCACCAAGCCCTTCAGCCCGCGCGAAATCGTCGCCCGCATCCGCGCCATCCTCCGCCGTTCGCAGAATGGCGGCCAAACCCCTGCCCCGAACAAGCCTCCGGAGCCGCCGCCGGGAGTCCTCCATCACGACCCCGCCGCCATGCGCATCCACTGCCACGGCAGCCAGCTCGATCTCACCGCCCACGAATACAAGCTCCTGCTGGTATTCATGAAAAACCCCCGCCGCGTCCTCAGCCGGGACCAACTCCTCGACCACGCCTGGGCCGACCCCGGCGCCGTCACCGACCGCACCATCGACGCCCACATCAAGTCGATCCGCGCCAAGCTCCGCACCGCAAAGGCCGGCGCGGAAGACCTGATCCAGACCCGCCGCGGTCTCGGCTACCTGTTCGTGCCATAAGGCCTCGAACACCCCGCTGGATTCAAAAAACCTAACAACCCATCCCTCCCATGAACGCCGGCATCCTCCTGTTCCTCGCCGTGGTTCTTGCTCCTTTGGTGATTGGCATCGCCCTCCTGCTCACGGCACGTCGGTTGAAGAAATACTGGGCAAAGATCCTCACCGGATTGGCGGGATCAGCCTCGCTCATGGCAGCCGCCTTTTACCTTTTCGGCATGGGTCCCTACGTCTGGGCTCTCCACCTCGAATCGAAGTGGCGTCCGGCCAACCCTCAAACCAAATCGGACCTCGAGGCCAAGCTGTCGGGATACAGCACCCGGGACATCCCGCCCGCGCAATCCGAATGGGGACACAATCACAAGCTCGAGCCGGGCGAACGGATGACCCGATACTCATTGCTCGGCGCTCCCCTCGACGTCGTCTTTACACCCGATGACCGGATCGTGACGATCTACACCTCCTACGAGTGAACGCTCCGGCCTTGTGTTCCCGGGCTTGCTCCCTTGAGTCTCTCCCATGCGCCTCACCCGCGTCACGCTGTTCTTCATCGCCCTGATCATCGGCACGGGTCTCTACCTGCTGATGCGCCAGCAGCTGTCCGTCGTGGAGCCGCAGACCTATCAGGCCACCGAGGAGTCGATGGTCGATGCCGCGCAGCTCCTCTCCTCCTTTGTCGATGCCGACCTGAAAGCCGGCGGCTTCAATAAGGAGCGCTTTGAAGATGCCTTTCACGGTGCCTCGCGCCGCCAGTTCAAGGCCCTCATTCATGGTCACCTCAAGGACCACATGGGCCTCGGCGCCTACGTGACCGATGCCAACGGCAAGTGCCTGTTTGATTCAGCCGGCAAGCTGGAAGGCACCGATCTCCATGCCTCACGCGATGTCGCCCTCACCCTGCGCGGCGAGTACGGCGCTCGTAGTAGCCGGACGGACGAAGCCAATCCCTTCTCCTCCGTGCTCCACGTCGGCGCCTTGATTGGCCCTCGTGAAAATCCCTTCGGCGTGCTCACGGTTTACAAGCCCCAGTCCGATGTCCTGCCGATCGTCGATGCCCGACGTCGCGGCATTTACTGGGGCACCGGACTCATCGGCGCCGGCATTCTCTTTCTCGTCACCGCCGTCTTCATTTGGCAATACCGGCCGGTCGGCCTGCTCACCGAGTACGCCCGCGAGATCGAGTCGGGCAAGCGCCCGCCCCTGCCCAAGCTCGGCGCCGGCAAGGAAGTCAACACCCTCGCCCGCGCACTGGAGTCGATGCGTGAGGCGCTGGAAGGACGCCGCTACGCCGAGCGCTACGTCCAGACCCTGACCCACGAAATGAAGAGCCCGCTCGCCGCCATCCGCGGCGCTGCCGAGTTGCTTGATGAAGACATGCCGGAAGCCGACCGCCGCCGCTTCCTCGAAAACATCCGCGCCGAATCCGGCCGCGCCGAGCGCCTGCTCAATCGGCTCTTGGAACTCTCCGCCCTCGAAGGCCGCAGCAGCTTGGAAGAAAGCGGGATCATCGACCTCGTCCCCATCGTCACCCGCGCCATCGACCAAGCGAAGCCACCGGCCAATCTCGGGCGGGTCTCTCTGGACATCTCGCTCCCGGAGACACCCGTCAATGTCCGTGGTGACGCCTTCATCCTCCGCTCCGCGGTGACCAACCTGTTGGAGAACGCCATCGATTTCTCCCCCGCCGGAGCCACGGTGGACATCGTACTTCAGCCGGACGGCAGCATCACCATCTCCGATCGCGGCCCGGGCGTCCCCGACTACGCGCGTGAAAAGATCTTCGAGCGCTTCTACTCGCTCAAGCACCACTCCTTCGGCCGCAAAGGCACCGGCCTCGGCCTCACCCTCGTCAAGGAAGCCGCCGAACTCCACGGCGGCACCGTCTCCCTCGACGACCGCGAAGGCGGCGGCACCATCGCAAAGCTGGTACTACCGGTAGTCGCATAAGGAGTGTCGACGTTCCGTCGACACGGAGTGGGAAGAATGCCCAAGTTCCCCATACTCCATCTGAAAACATCGCTCGACCGGACATTTCCACCGCATGCCCCTCTCCCTCCGTCAGCATCGTCTTCTCTCCACCTCTTTCGGATGCGCGGCAGCCTACGCAGCAATCTTCATCGTGCTGCACCACACCGTGAAATCGAACCACCTCTGGCGCGAACTTATGGCGACTCCAAAGTCTCGCACCGACCTCTTGGCTCTCTCGGTAGCCTATGCCGTCCTCTCAGCCGCCCTTGCCTTGCTGTCGGGCTGGAAGCCGATCGAATTACCGGCCAAATGGTTCCGCATAAGCCTCGTCGGCATCACGGCCTTGGCCCTGCTTGGCTCGGCCTTCATGCTGGTCGTGATTGTCTTCAACTTGGATTGGAAAATGTCGCTTTAAGCCGACTCGATCAGGAAAGATAACTTGGAGCATTTTCGTATCTCTCGTGAAGCCAGCTCTCTAACTCACTTTTTCATGAGCACTCCCCCCACCCCCGTCTCCCGCAAGGTCGCACTCCCCTTCTTCAGCGCGGTCGCGGTCGCACTCGGCCTTGCCGGGTCCGTCTTCATCGCCGCCACGACTTGGAAAGACGTCCGGAAGAAGCCGGAGAAAAACAACATCCGCATCACCGGCTCCGCCCGGAAACGCATCACTTCCGATCTCATCCAGTGGTCCGCCGCGGTCGAAGCAAGAGGAGCAGACCGCACCGCCGCCTACGTCGCCCTCAAAGGCGGGACCGAGAAGGTCGTCGGTTTCCTCAGGGCGCAAGGCGTGAAGGAAGTCGAGATCCAGACCGAATCCGCCGCGATTATCGAGGAATTCGAAATCATCAAGGAGGACAAGGTCCTGCCAAACACCAACGTTCCGCTGCGCTCGGAACGAAGGGAGTCGAAAGGCTTCAAGGCCAAGCAGGTGGTTTCCGTCAATTCGACGAACGTCCCGCAGATCGAAAAGGTCTCTCGGGAAATCACTACGCTACTGGAACAGGGAGTGGACGTCGCCTCGCAGGCACCGAACTACTACTACACCCGCCTCGGCGAACTGAAGCTCGAGATGCTCGCGGAAGCCGGCAAGGACGCCCGTTCGCGTGCCGAGAACATCCTCAACTCGGCCGGCAACTCTCACGTGGGCAAGCTCGTCTACGCCGACATGGGCATCATCAACATCAACGCCGCCAACTCCACCGAAACCTCGAACGAAGGCAACAACGACACCACCTCCCGCGACAAGGACATCATCACCATCGTCCACGCGGAATACGAAGTCGAATAAGCCGTGACGGAGAGCAGCGGCACCTTCCGTTCGACCTCCCGACCAAAAGAGCGCGCTCCAGATGTACGTAGTCCCGCCTTCAGGCGGACTCGAGCGGTCCCTTCACGCCGCATCCATCTCCACCGCTAATCCCAAAACGTCTTCTCCTTCGCAACCGACGCCTTGAACGCATCAATGGCTCCCTTCAACTCACTCACCTTCTCCCCCTGCTCCGAAGCCCTATCGATCCGCTCATAAGGATCTTCCTCCACATTGAATAGCAGCGGCTTCTCATTCGACGCCGCAAACCCATAGCTATCCCCCGTCTGCGAAAACAGCTTCGTGTGCAGCTTCCACGGTCCCACCCGCGCGCCATAGACCGAGCTGTCCGGCTGACCGGTGTAAATGTAGCGGAACTCAGGCACCGTCCCCTGAAACGCTTCCGGGTTGAGATAGGGACGAAGGTCCCTGCCATCGATGCTCCGATCGGAAGGCAACGGCTCGCCCGCCAACGCAAACGCGGTAGGCAACACATCCATCGTCGAAGCCGGCTGGCGCACCACCGTCGCCGGCAAGATCGTCCCCGGCCAATACCACACGCCAACTTCGCGGACGCCCCCCTCCCAAGTCGAACCCTTCCCATCTCGGAACGGCAAGGCGGAGCCGACCAATCTACGGGCCTCACCGTACTTCGGATGATTCACGTCGTTCTGATGGGCAATCCACGGCCCATTGTCGGAGCTCAGAATGACCAGCGTGTTCTGCGCGATCCCCTCCTTCTCCAGCGCTCCGTTCAACGCCCCCATCATTTCATCGATCTCCTCGATGCAATCGCCATACGGCCCATGCAGCGACTTCCCTTGGAAGTCCTTTCCCGCATGCACCGGCAAGTGCGGCATGTTCGGCGCGATGTAGAGCAGGAAGGGCTTCTCCTTGTGCTCCTTGATGAACTGGATGCTGAGATCCCGGTAACGCCGCGTCAGTCCCTCCTGCAGCGGCACATTCGAGCATATGTCGTGCTCGATGATCTCATACCCCGCGACCGGTTCCGTCCCGGACGCCTTCGAACGAATCAGGTTGGAAGACGGATCGTAGTCATTGGAAACATTCGTGCCCTCCCACACTTCGAATCCATGGGCCAATGGCAACGCATCCGGAGTGTTGCCATTCGACTGATTCGGATTCCCCAAGTGCCACTTGCCGAAGAAGCCCGTGGCATACCCGCGCTCCTTCAGACCCTCGGCCAAGGTGATTTCCTTCGTGTGGATGTGACGCGCCGCCGTCGGAGCGAGCGCCAGGGCATTCAAACCCGAGCGTCGCGGATTTCGCCCCGTCATCAGCGCATAGCGCGAAGCCGAACACGCCGGCGAAGCACTATAGAACTGCGGGAAGTTCGCCCCATCCCGCACCATCCGCGACACGTTCGGCGTGTGAATCGTCGGATTCCCCGTGTGCGTGAAATCGCCGTAGCCACTGTCATCTAACAGCACCACGACGATGTTCGGCTTCTCAAGTGCGGGGCGCGCCTGGGCGACAGCACAGGCCAAGGCAAACAATAGGCAGCAAACTCTCATCGGCATCGCAGAGACGCCATTTACGCACCATTTCCACCATTTCCATCCAAAAAACGCCATTTCACCCTACGCCGCCTGCCAACGCTTCGCGATCGCCTCAAGTTCATCCACTTGCTGAGCAACGTCCTCCCGCCCGAAGTGCTTCGCTTCAAGGGCATCGATTTCTTTCTCAATCGCCTCCTTCATGGAGGGTGCGATACCCTCGCGCTTCTGCAAGCGCCGCAGGTAGCCGATCACGCTCACCGCATTGATATGAGCCGGCAGCGGAATCAGCACCGGCCCCTCGTGAAGCGGCGTCTTACGCCGCTTCGCGGACGCGATCAGGGCAGCGATGATCGCAGCCAGCGCCGCAAGCCCGCCGATGATCCAAGGCCCAACCCGCTTGGCACTACCGCCCAGCGCAACCTGCTCGCCCACCGGCTGGAGATCGACATCCACATAGCGCTGCCGCGTCAGCCCGTCTTCCTTAGCCAACTCAGGCTTCACCGCCGGGAAATGAAACGACGCTGGCAAGGTGCCCCCCTTCGGCTTCAATTCAACCCGCCATTCATGTTCAGCGATCGGAGCAAGATCTTCCGCGGCAGCATCCATTTCCACGACCCGCAGGCCACGGTCCTCGATATTGCCCGTCTCGAAGCCCTCGATGTCCTTCGTCATGAGGTCACCCAACGGCGGCACCAGGCCATGAGCCGTCGCCTTCACTTCAAGATAGAGACAGCCCTTCTCCTTGTTGCTGCGCTCGTCAAGCGTCTGGGTCACCTTCAGATCCCGGAAAGGCCGCGGTTCCGCCTTCGCTGCATCGATCAGAACCTCCGCCGATGTCACCGGCAGCACCACATAGCCGGACGTATCGTTGAAATCCAGATCCAGCTTGAGCGGCGGAACCTTGTCCACCTGCGGCCCCTTTGGCTTGAGCAGGAAGTAGGCATAAGGCGTGAGCCGCCAGCCGAACTTGGGATCAGTCTGCGACTCCACCTTGTCGTTGTGGAAGGTAAGCGAAACCACTTCGAAATGCTCTTCCAGCGCTGCCCGCGCCGCCTTCTCGAACTTGTCGCGGTAGTCCTCCGTCGGCCGGCCGAAATTCCACGCATATTGCATCGTATTCTGGTTCTGCAGGTACTTCTGGAAGCCACCCGCCTCGCGCTCGATCTCGCGCGTATGCCGCAGGTTCACGCGCAGCCCGAATGGCTGGTCGGTACCAACGCGATCTGGCCCATCGACGGCAGCATCAAGTTCAATCTCCGTGATCAGGTCGCGATAATAAGCCAGCACCTCGCTCGCATCACGCATCGCCTCGTGATCGCCAACAATCGCCGCAGCACCTTCCAAATAACGAAGCTTCAAATCAGGCGCGACGTTCGCGAGCCGGTTGTTGATCGTCGTCGCGAAGGACTTGAGATGCCGGGCCTTCGCATCACCCGGCAATGCCTCCAGCGCCGCCTTGATCTTCGCATACTCCTCCGGCGTCGCGACGTGGTTGCTCTTCAAGGCTTCCAGCGCCGGAGAACCCAGTGCGCCATAGAACCAAGTCTCGAACACCGAAGTCGTCTCCTTCGTGGGATCTTCCAGCGGCAAGCTCTTCGCATAGTCCGCCGCAGCCGCAGCAAGCGAATCGAGCGCAGCCCGCTTGATCTTGCTGTGCTCATGATTGCCCTCGAGGCTGCTTTGGTAATTGCTCTCCTCGAATCGCAAGCCCGCCAGCTGCTCCTCCAAGCGCCATGACTCCGCGGGCTTCTTCAGCAGCGCCCGTTCGAGTACACCCTGCGCCGCCTTGTAGCCGACCAGGATCTGTTCCTGCAGCTCCTTGTCCTTGCGCTTCGTCTGATAGGCCTGCTGCAGCTTCGGATTCGGCCACAGCCCCGCAAGATTCAGCCGCATCTTGCCGACCAGCGTCGCGAGCGTGCGCGAATCCAGCACATCGGTCGCACCGAACACCGACTCGACCGCTTCAACGCGCCAAACCTCCGCCTGACTGTGGCAGGAGATGAATGCGCTCGCGAGCTCATCGTGGAAGCTCTCGCCCAGATCCAGCGCGCTGATTCCCTTCACCAGCGCGGCCAATTCCACCAGGTTTCGCTCCTGCTTCGAACGCGTCAACGGAATCGCTCCCGACTGATTGTTGAAACCGTAGAAATACATGTACTGCGAACGATAGTTCTGCCCCTCGTTCGGATTGTGGTTCTCTGTCCACACCCGGATCGTCTCGCGCACCAGCGACTTCGCCTGCTCCTTGTCGGTCGCAGCGAGCGTCTTGATCACCGGCAGCGCCTGGTTCTCCTCCTTCACCTTCAGGTGCAGCCTCGCGGCAGCAAGCAGGCATTCGTTGCGCGTCGCGCTTTCGATGGCGGACAGCCACTTCTCATCCGGCTTGCACTCCAGCAACTGCCCTGCCCCAATCGGCCTCACGCCGGGTCCCTGATAGCCGGTGTTGGGACGACTGAAGAACAGGTTCCCCCACTCATCATACTGCGGCACCATCCGGCGCGAATTGCTCTGATCCTTCTGCCTCGTGACGTCGGCCTCATAAGCCCACTGCTCCGCATAAATCGTGAAGATGCCGCCCCATGCCGTAGGATCGAGATCCTTCGTGGAAAGCATCGTCGTCACCGCGGCATGCTGGAGCTTGAGCTGCTCCAGCCGCAGCGCCTCATCCGGATTCTCACGGGTCTGCGCGGTGAGCGTTCCCAGCGAAGCCAGCAACTCGACACCCACGCCCTGCGGGTTCTTGAACGTCTTCTCAAGCCACTGCTTGCCGCTGTCGTCACCGAGCTGCGGAATGAGCGAGAGCGCCCGGAACAAAGCCTCCGCCTTCGCCTGCGGCGGTGCCTTCTCATCGGTCAGGAACGAAGTCGAAAGCTCCCACGCCAGCGGCAGCGCTTCCTTCCCTGCTTCCTTCTTGTCGAGCTGAAGCAGCTCCGCGCGATGGCGCGCGATCAAATTCAGCGCAGCATAGTCCTTCTTTTCCTTCGCCACTGTTAGATCGGGCAGGAATGGGCCCGCGTCCTTCACAAAGCCAGCCTCCATCAGCAACTCCGCCGCCCGTTGCCGCGAAGCCGCATCCTCACCGCCAAAGTGCTGGATGCCCTTCGCGACCTTCTCGAAGAACTCCTTCGGCGGCCGCGGCTCCTTTGGCAACAGCTTCGCCAGCCCTTGGATCTGCTGTTTCTGCGGCGGCATCGGAGACGCCGCGGCCAACCCTAACAAATCATCCGGCGACAAGTAAGCCGGCTGCGTGTGCGGCTTCGATCCGCGGACCATCAGCTCCGGCGGCGGCTGCACCTGCGACGGAGCGGACAATCTCGCCACCATGTTCTGATAAGCTTCGCCCGAAACTTCCTTCGGCAAGGCGGCTAAGAAATCCTTCACCTTGTCCCAGCGCCCCAGCACCACATCCCGGCGGAAAACCGCGGCCTCCTGGCGGAACTTCTCGAGCTCCTGCTGCACTTTCAGTTCCTCCGGCGAAGGCGGCTTCGGCGCAGGCACTCCACCCGGTGCGGGCGTGGCTCCCGGCTCGACCGGACTTCCTTCTCCAGCGGGAGCCCCCGGCTCGACAGCAGCACCCGGAGGCACCACCGGCGGCGCGCCCGGAGCAGGGTTCGCCTCTTTCGGTGCCGCACTTGCCCGCGCCTCCTCCATCCGCGTCGCCATGATCCCCGCGGGACTACGATCAAATTGCAGCTCACGGAGAATGCCCGCCTTCTGCTGCTCCGCCGTCAGAGCCGGACGATTCTTGCTCTGCTCGATGAGTTCACGAAGCTTGTTGAAATCAAGATCCCCACCAGGTCCCCCACCTTGCATCGCACCAGGTGGCACCACGGCACCGGGCGGCATTCCCTCCGGAGCTTGAACGACGACAGTTTCACCGTTGCTCGCCTCGCCGATCATCACGCCGCCTTGAACGACGATCTGAGCAGAAAGCGGAGCCGTCAGTGCGGCGAGACCAAGCAAGACAGTGCGAGAGTACATGAGGGGACAGGTGAAATGCAGAAGAGACGACACGGGATGAGGAGGGACGACACTCCTGTCGTCCCGGATGAGAACAGGGGACAAGAACGCCCCCTTCTCAAAACTTACGAACCCTGACCATCCACCGGCGGAGCGGCGCTGGCACCACGGGCATCATCCGGCTTCTTGTTGCCGACCTTGTTCGAGGGCTTATTGCACTTGCCCGACTTGCAGTTGCACTGCTTCGGGATCGCCTTGCCATAGAGTTCCTCCGGCTCCATCCGCGCGAGCCGGATCGATGCCTCAAGATCATCCGCATGCTTCGCGGCTGCCTTCTCATCGCCAGCCTCTGTCGCGTGCTGGACCAGCAGCTTCTGCTCTTGGCGCGCCGCCTCGATCTCCGGCTCCCAATCGCTGTCCGGAAGACCTTCCAGCTTCATGAGATAGGTCATGTAAAAACGCGAGCTGGCGAGAGTCGCCAAGGTCTCGTCGCGAAGCCCCGCATGAGCATTCGGATCCTGCGCCAATTCATCGGCCAGCGCAGCAAGCTCCTCACGAGCCTGCGGCAATTCGGCCGCTTCCATCCGCGCCTTGGCGAGTTCGAGACGGATGCGCCGGGCATCGGCCACATTCTCCTTCGGCAGCTTTGCCAGCGCTTCCTCGTAGGATGAAATCGCACCCTTCCATTCACTGGAGGCGGATTTCGAAGTCGCTTGCTCGAGCGCCGCAGCGGCGGCATCGAGCTGGATCCCGGTCTGGCCGGGACCATAATGATAGGCCACCAGGCCCAAGGGAACCAGGCACCACAAAGTCAGGACAAGTATTTTCATGGCAGTCTGTTAAGTCGCGAGTTGATCGGATTTGTCAGGGAAAGGAAGCGGCGAATGCCGCGAAGTTTGGAACCGCTGGGGTCCGGGATTCCAGCGGGAGCCGGCGAAATGAAGCAAGAGAGGCAATCCGGCGAGCAGGCTCGCGCCAAGCGTGGTCAGCAGCATCGCCAATTCGCGCTGTCCCGGCAGCCGGGCATCCCCATCCACCGCCAGCGTGCCGAGTTTCTGGAGCACCGCGGTCGGGACCAGCTTGGCATTCCCATCATGATACTCCCCGCCCAGCCGCGTCGCAATCTGCCGAAGGGTAGTCCCGTCCTGCCGCGAATGCCGCCCATCGATAAAGCTGCCCTTCACCGGGTCCCCCACCCCCGCGACCAGCACCCCACCAATCGACGCCGGCATCTTCGGCATCCCACTCGATGGCACCGTATCGCCATCGCTGATCAGGATGAGCGTGGCCGACCCACGCGGCCACTTTGCTGCGATCTTGGCCGCCTCCTCCAATCCATCGAAAATCTTCGTCTTCCCCGATGGAAACGCGTGGTGCATCGGGAGATCGCTCATGATGTTGTGGACGATCTCTAGGTCCCGCGTCTCCTCCACCACCGGCTTCGCGCCATTGTAAACGGCGACAACGGTCGTGTGCAGCTTGTCATGCGCCGTCCTGGACATCACCGAATCCAGCACCGCGCGGGCCCGGTCCATGCGGCTCTCCTTGCCAGTCGCCCCCGCATCCCGCAGCCGCATGCTCGGCGAAACATCCAGCACCAATAGCAGATGCTGCCGGTCCTTCGGCTCCACCTCCTTCACCGTCGAACGATGCGCCAGCGGTGGCAACAGCAGCAAAGTCGCCACACCCCACACCAGCATCCCGATCCCGGCGATCCGCACCACCGGCGCAAGCCGTCCCGCCAGCGCCGCCCTCTTCCCAGGCCCGAATGCCAGCGCCGCCACACTCCGCACCCGGCCCAGATGAATCCACTCCGCCCCCGTGGCGAGCACGAGCGCAGCGATAGCCAGCAGCAGTGGAGTGGTCACCATGGCGTGTGTCTCAATCCAAACAAGGTAAGCAGATAAAGCCCGCCGATTCCCAAACCGGCGATGGCGAAGGGCTGGAAGAAATCCACCGGATCCGGCGTCACGCGCTTGAGCGGAGCCTTCTGCATCTCATCGATCCTCGCAAAGACCGCCTTCAAGGACGCAGGATCACCGGCCGCAAAAACCTCGCCACCCGTGATCGAGGCAATCACCGCCACCTCATCCGGCGCACTGCCCTCGGCCACATGCACGTCGTAGAACTTGATGTTGTTCCTCTTCAAGCTCTGCGCAACCGCCACATCCTGGCCGTTCATGAGGTCATAGCTCATGCCATCGGTAAAGAGCACGATCATCCGGTCGCCCGTCTCCCCCGCGAGCAGCGTCTTCTCCGCCGACTTCAGCGCCATGCCAATGCTCGTGCCACCGAACCACGGCGGCAATACATCCGGCCGCAGGAACGGCGGTGCACATTTGAACGCGGAGACATCATTAGTCAGCGGCACCCAATTCAACACCGCGCTACCGAAAACCGTTAGACCAAAGGCATCCCCCTTTCGATACGTGATGAAATCATTCACCGCCCCCATCGCGGCATCGTAGCGCGTCGCAGATCCGAAGCTCGACATCATCGACCCGGAAACATCCAGACAGAAAAGGATGTTCGTCATCTCCCGTTCACTGCGCGGCTGCTCGAACCGCCGCGGCCCGGCCAGAATCGCAATCGCGATCATCAACAACATCACCGGCAACAAATCCGCCGTCTTTAGCAAGAACCCTAACAACCGCGCCCGCCGGATCGGCTGGTGATCGAAGGGCAATGGCACCCGGCGCACAGCACGCTTCCACAGATACACCGCCAGCCCGACCGGCAGGACGAGCAAGACAAGCAACCATGGATGAGCGAAGGTCATCAGGCGTAGGGAGCCAACAGCTTTTCAATATCGCCGGGCGAAGTGGTGTTGGACGGAGCATGCAGCCAGCGCTCCAGCGCCAGCACCAGCGGCGATGCATCCGCATCATTGCGAAGCTTCATCATCGCCTCGGCAGGAGCCATAGCAGCGATGTCCGGCCGCCGCTCGCGCCAGTGCCCGATGACCAGCCGCTCAAGCCTCGCGCGATCATCAGACGAAAGCTCCCCCTTCGCTGCCGCACCAACCAGTGGCCGCAGCCGCTCCGTCAACGACGCCCCGGCGGCCGCATCCGTTCCAGCAGCAAGAGAGCTCTTCTTCCGCCACAACAAGATCGACACGAACCCGGCAACCCACAGCCCGCCGAAGACCATCATCTTCGTGCGATAACCTCCCAGCTTCGGCAACTCCCCTGCCTGATTTTTGTTAGGATTCACCAGCCCTGGCGGCAAACCGCTGGTGATTTCCAGCGGAATCGCAGGAATGACCGTGCCCGCCGGAGCTTCGAGAAACTCCGCCAGGTTATAAGAGCCCGCATCCAGCCCCTGCACCTCGAAGTCATATCGGAAGCCATCCTTCGCCGGCTTCACCTCCACCACCCGCACCATCAGCGGCGGCTGGCGATCCCTCCGAGGCTTCGCCTTCACCTCACCACCCGGAATATAGATCTCCCGGATCTCCAGCGGCTGCCCGACACGCTGGGTCGGAGTCTCCGCCAACAGCGGGCTCACAAGAAGCAGCAGGGCGATAAAAACGCGGCGGATCACTGGCGGTTGCGGCGGGATGCTCCCCGGCGAGCGCGGAGGAAATGGCGGAGTCGACCGAGAAACGGGGTCCCGGGGCGGATAAGAAAGTGATCGAGCGAGGCCTTCGTCAGCGACTCGGTCAGAGCATCGGTCGTCGAAAGCAGGCGCTTGCCGTGAGTCAGCACCTCACGGCCCGACTCGACTTCGCGACCGCGGAAGAGACCCGCGCCCTCAAGCTGGTCTTCCGCCGGGTCACGAAAGATCAGGCACAAGCAATCATGCCGCGAACCAACCAGCTTCAAGGCCGCCAAGGCATCAGGATCATGGAAATCACTCAGCACGATCAGCATCGAGCGCTGCGTCAGCGACGGCTCCAGCGCGATCAGTCGACTACCCAGCGTGGTCGGTTCATCAAAGCGATACGTCCGCAGCGCATGCAGCCACTGCAGCAACACATCGCGCGAAAGACTCGGCTTCACCACGAAATCTCGACCACCCGCACCGAGCACACCCACCGGATTGATGTGATCCAGGCAAGCCAGCGCGAGCCCCCCGGCAACCTGCACCGCCAGCCCGTATTTTCCCGGCGGATGCGAGGCCAGCGCCATCGAAGCTGATGTATCCACCACAATCCACACCGGCATCTGCTTCGGCGTCTCGAATTGCTTCACATGGTGCTTCCCAGTCCGCGCCGTGACCCGCCAGTCAATCGACTTCACCGGATCCCCCGGCTCATAGCGCCGCGACTGCACATACTCCAATCCCTGCCCGAGAAACGGACTACGATCCGTCCCGTAGCTCAGGCTATCCGCCAACCGCTTCACCGCCACCAGGAACTGGCGGTGATCCAGCGGATCCGCGTTATGGAGCGTCGCTTCCATTCTCAATCAAGAAACGGAAGCTTCCAAAATCTGCCGCAACACCCCCGCCGCCGTCTTGCCTTCCGCAAGCGCCTCATAGGTGAGCCGAATGCGATGCAGCATCACATCCTCCGCCAGCGCGAATAGATCCTCCGGCACCACATAGTCCCGCCCATGCAACAGCGCGCGAGCCCGCGACGCCTTCAAAATCGAAATCCCGGCACGTGGCGAACAACCCAGCTCCAGATCCGCATGCTTCCGCGTCCGTTCCACGACATCCACGACGTGCTTCAGGAACACATCGCTCACATGGATATGGTTCGCCGCCTCCATCGCCGCGACAAGATCAGCCTCACTGCCAATCGCCTCTTCCTTGATCATGTCGAACTCCGTCCGTGCCACCGCACCCGCGCCCTCGCGCTTCACGCCGAGCTTCAGGTTGCGCCGCAGGATTTCCTCCTCTTCATCCACCGTCGGATAACCCAGCCGGTGGCAAAGCATGAAGCGGTCGAGCTGTGCTTCCGGCAACTCGAAGGTGCCGCTCTGCTCGATCGGATTCTGCGTCGCGATCACCAGGAACGGCGTCGGCAGCGAATACGATTGGCTGCCGATCGTCACCTTCCGCTCCTGCATCGCCTCCAGCAGCGCGCCCTGCACCTTCGGCGCCGCGCGGTTGATTTCGTCGGCCAGCAGCAGGTTCGTGAAGACCGGCCCCTGATGGGTGCGGAAGTTACCGCTCCGCTCATCGAGAATTTCCGAACCAAGGATGTCCGACGGCAGCAAGTCGATCGTGAATTGGATCCGCCGGAAATTGAGGTGCATCGCCCGCGCAAGCGTGTTCACCAGCAGCGTCTTCGCCAGCCCCGGCATCCCCTCTAACAAAAGGTGCCCGCTCGTCAGCAGCGCGATCAGCATCCGCTCCACCACCACGTCCTGCCCGACGACGATGGTGCCGACCCGCTGCCGGATCGCTTGGAGGTACTGTGAGGTTTCCGTGACGGGGGTGTGGACGCTGCTCATGGCATTTTCCGTTTCAATAACAACTTAACTCAGTGCCGCGAACTCGAGCCTTTGTCTGCAAAAACTTTGCAAAACTCCGGGCTTCCTCGTTTCACGAATTTACATTGTTCCGACAAGGTAGGCCGCCCGGTGAAAACCATTCATGAAGGTCCCGTGAAGAATTGCCGAAACGAGGTGCGAAAGTTGCCGGACCGCTCGAAATTC
This sequence comes from Luteolibacter sp. Y139, assembly GCF_038066715.1. NCBI lineage: Bacteria > Pseudomonadati > Verrucomicrobiota > Verrucomicrobiia > Verrucomicrobiales > Verrucomicrobiaceae > Neoluteolibacter > Neoluteolibacter soli. The sequence continues at coordinate 458,736 of NZ_JBBUKT010000001.1, forward strand.
GACATCCTTCCCTCATGGCAATCGTCTCCCTGATCCTCGCAGCCATCGTGCTGGTCCTGATCGGCGTGGGGATTGCAGTGGGCTTGGTCGCCTGTGCTCTGGCCACACTCCTCGTCGGCCTGGGCGTGCTTTCCTCGTCCGTGGTCGTCGGAATGTTCAGCGGCCGCGCCGCAGATGGCATCCGGGTTTTCCTGCTCCAATGCGGGATCATCGCCGGAGTTCCGGCTGGAGCCGTCTGCGCTTTGCTGGCGACCTCCCTGATGGCGGAACTTCAGGGAGTCACCGATTGGCCGGTGCTCATCGGAGGAGGCCTCTGCGGCGGCTTGGCCGGAATCACGGTCGCCCTGGTGCTGAACGTAATGGCCCTACGCCTGCAGGCTTGGGCCGCCCTGCGTGTCAAATCCGCTCCCGCCCGGGCCTCCGAATAATCCAAGGCAAACTCGTTAGACAAATCTTCCCTCCCCGTGCGTCGGAAGGATGATGGGCAGCGCGAAGCGCGGACTGACAGCCAAGGATCTCGAACGCATCCACGATGAACACGCGGTGGCGATGTATCGCCATGGCCTCGCCTTGCTGCGCGACGAGAACGCCGTCCGGGACATCTTGCAGGATGTCTTCCTCAAGCTCGCCGAAGGCCGCGGCAACTCCGGCGACGCCGAAAACGAGCGCGCCTATCTCCTGCGCATGGTCCACCACGCCGCCATCGACCGAATGCGCCGCGCCAAGGTCCGCCAAGACCACGCGTCCCAAGCACCCGCCGAGCTCTTCGAGCGCTGTCCCGATCCCGACCGTGAAGCATTCCGCCAGCGCCTCGAGCAAGCACTCGACCAACTCCCCGAAGAACAGCGCGAAGTCGTCGTCCTGAAATTGTGGGAAGAGCGCACCTTCGATGAAATCGCTCGCATCTGCGACATCCCGCCCAATACCGCCGCCAGCCGCTATCGCTATGGCCTAGACAAACTCCGCGCCCTCCTGCGTCCCGTGTATGAAGAGCTTTGATCCCATGAATCCGGACGACCTCGGCGATTTCGAACAGCAACTCCTCGGCATGGAGCTGCGTCGTCCGCCCGCAGAGTGGAAGGCGTTCCTGCTACCGAAACCGGTCCCGCCCCTGCTCCCGAAGCCGCTGCTGATTTTCTGCGCGGCTTCTTGGGCAGCGACCATCGGTTTCATCATCACGAAGCCGGAAAGCGAAGACCTCGGACCACCGATCCTTCCTCCGTCACAGCAAGCCACCTCATGGAACAACGCTCTCGCCTACCAACCCGACATGGAACGATGAAGCGAGTGATGCAAAAAAGATGGGTCCGCATTCTGGTGCGGACGGCAGTAATCGGACTCACGCTGGTGGCTCTAACAACTGCCATCTACAACTGGTGGGCAGCGGGCCAAAAGAAAGAAGCCATTGCCCGGGCACGCGCGGCCGGACTTCCCCTCACAGTGGAGGAGTTCACCGCCGGCATGCCCCCGGACGAGCAGAATTTCGCGCGGCGTGGCATCGTGGGAACCCTCGAGGACGAGTACGCCGTCCGATCCAATGGCGCAGTCGATCCGGCAAGTGCAAAGGGCCGCTTCCAGGCCGTGGGAGACTATGACGTCAAGCGTGCCTTGAATCGCAAACTCAAGGACAGGGACAAGCCCACGGACTTCTCCATGCTCCCGGACGACGGCGCTTATGGAAAGACCCCCGGGTCGTTCCTGAAGGAGTTCGACCGGAGACACAGCGGTCTCATTGGCGAACTTCAGGCAAATCTCAATCTGCCGTACAGCCGCCGTCGATTCGTGCCGGAAGGCTTCCGTGGCGGGGTCGCCTTGGTGGATTTGAACGAGGGCTTTGGCTTGGATTCACGGCGCTTTGTAGACGGCATGCTGCTTCGGGCGGAAGCCGCCCTCCTCACCGGTGATTCGGTGAAGGCCACCGAGAGCCTCGAGATGATAGCCCGCATGGCCGAGACAGTCGGTTCTCGCGGCACGATGGTTTCGGTCCTCGTCGAGTTCGTCTCGTTCCGCAGTATCCACAGGCCGCTCAAGCTAGGCATCCAAGGCCAGCAGTGGACAGCCAAGGATCTGGAAAGAGTCTCCGCCGCGCTCTCGCGGTGCGACCTGCGGGATGCTGTGAAAAGGGGGATCGAAAGCGAGGTCCTGATGGCCCAGGTGTGGGAAGGACTGAATGAGGATCGCAAGCGGTTTTCACCCAAGGAATTCAGCTACTCCTTCGGCGGTGACAATGCTCCGGTGACCGATTGGATCTTGGAAAAGGGCCGCACGTTGATCCCGTCAGGCTTCTTCGACCAATGTGCCACCGGAGCGATCAACCGCGTCATCGAAGGCTCGGCCGTGGCCAAGCGACCGGAAACTCTCACCCAGTGGTGGAAGGAAGCCGAAAAGATGAGCCAAGCCTACGAGTCAAAGGGAAAGCTCGGCAGGCTGACGCATACCTTTCCGGGCGCAGCCGTGCTATTGAAACGCGGCACCAACGCGCTGGTGAACGTGCAGCTCGACATCGCCGCGTGCGAGATCGAACGCTTCCGTTTGGAGCACGGGCACTACCCCGAATCCTTGGACCAGCTTCCCAACCATGCGGGAATCGATCCACTCCACGGCACTCCCTTCCGCTATGAAAAGTCGGACCAGAGCTTCCACCTCTACTCCATCGGCCCCGATGGAGTGGACGACGGCGGCAAGGAAGAACAGGGGGCCCAGATCGATCAGAAAGACTGGATCTGGTAGATCACACCAGCGCCTCCAGCATCTTCACCGCCTGCCACGCCGCGCGCACATCGTGCACCCGCACCATCTGCGCGCCGCGACGCACGACAGCTGAAATGCAAGCGACCGTGCCGGCATCACGCTCCTTCGGTTCCGTGATGCCGAGCACATCGCCGATCACCGTCTTCCGACTCACCGGCACCAGCAGCGGTCGCTCGAAACGATTCAAGCGTTCCAGCTCCCGATACACCGTCAGGTTATCATCCCGCTGCTTCGCGAAATCGATGCCCGGATCCAGCACCAGCGCCTCCATCGCCAAACCTGCATCCACCGCCATCGCGATCTTCTCCTCGAAGAACTCCTCCATCGCCCCCATCACATCCTCCCACTGCTGGTGAAAGTGCGGCACCTTCGGCTCGCCCACCGAGTGCATGATCAGCAGCGACACCCCCGCTCCGGCGCAAAGCCGCGCATTCCGGTCATTCGGCAGCCCACCCATGTCGTTCACCAGCTCCACGTCCAGCGGCAGCACCGCCTCCACCACCTCCGGCCGCCACGTATTCGCCGAAAGCACCGGCGGCCAAACCTGAGCATCATCCTTCGGCCTCGCCGTCGCGATCACCTCCGGCCACCGCACCAGAAACTCCCGGAACCGCCGCACCTCCTCCTCCACCGCCACCGCCGCCCGGTTCGTCCGCGCACTCTCCGCCCCCACGTCGATCACATCCGCCCCCTCCTCCGCCTGACGTTTCGCCTGCCCCAGCGCCGCCTCGATCTCCAGCGTCCCGTCCCCGGAAAACGAGTCATCGTTCACGTTCACGATCCCCATCACCAGCGGGCGGCGGGGAAATTCGATCTCCCGGGCAGGCAGCTTCCAAATCACCGGCGGATTCAAGGCCGGGCGAATAAAAATCCCAATCCGAAATCGCAGCCATCCCCGCTCCCGCTGGCAGTTACCGCGGAAACCGCTGTCACAGAAAAAGCGGAATCATACACAGTCAAACCTGTTTCATCATAGCTCCTGACGGCGGCTCATTTACTGTGGCCTGCAACATGAGCGTCACTTTTGGAGCCAGCACCTGGCTGTGGACTTCTCCCTTCTCCTCCGAGCAGGGCGATCTTCTCCGCAGCATCGCCAAACTCGGATTCGAGGCCGTCGAGCTCCCCATCGAGGACCCCGACCTCGTCGACGCCGCGAAGATCCGCCCCATCCTCGAGGAAACCGGCCTCACGCCCTACCTGTGCGGCGCCTTCGGCCCCGGCCGCGACCTGACGAATGCCGACGCCTCCGTCCGCGCCAATACCCGCGCCTACCTCTCCCGCCTGATGGACCTCGCCGAGGCCCTCGGCGTGCCCTTCATCGCCGGCCCGATGTATGCCCAGGTCGGCAAGGCCCGCCAGCTCTCCCCGGAAGACCGCCAGCGCGAGTGGGACCTCGCCGCCAGCGAACTCCGCACCGTCGCCACCGAAGCCGGCAATCGCGGCCTCAAGCTCGCCATCGAGGCCATCAACCGCTTCGAGACCGACCTCGTCAATACCACCGCCGACACCATCCGCCTGGTCCGCTCCATCGATCACCCCGCCGCGAAGGCCATGATCGATACCTTCCACATGACCATCGAGGAAGCCGACATCGGCGACGCCATCCGCCACGCCGGCAGCGATCTCATCCACGTCCAGGTCAGCGAAAACCACCGCGGCGTCACCGGCACCGGCCTCACACCATGGCAGGACTTCCGCGATGCCCTGCGCGATATCAACTACTCCGGAGCCGTCGTCATCGAGTCCTTCACCCCGGACAATCGCGACCTCGCCGGTGCGGTCTGCATCTGGAAGCGCTTCACCGCCACCCAGGACGAGTTCGCCTCCCGCGGCCTCGCCTTCATGCGCGATCTGTTCGACCAGCCTGCCACGAAAACTCCTTCCCTCGCAGCAGCCCACGCCTCTTGATAGAGGTCCCCTTTCTCCAAATCCATGAGTGATATCAACATTGCCATCGTCGGACTCGGTTTCGGCGCTGAATTCATCCCGATCTATCAGCGCCTGAAGGGCGTGAACCTGTACGCCATCTGCCAGCGCACCCAATCGAAGCTGGATGAAGTCGGCGACAAGTTCGGGATCGCCAAGCGCTACACCTCCTACGACGACCTTCTCGCCGATCCGGACGTCCACGCCGTCCACATCAACTCTCCCATCCCCGACCACGCCGAGCAATCGATCAAGGCGCTCAAGGCTGGCAAGCACGTCGCTTGCACCGTGCCGATGGCCACCAGCGTCGAGGACTGCAAGAAGATCGTCGACCTCGTGAAGGAGACCGGCCTGAAGTACATGATGATGGAAACCGTGGTCTACGCCCGCGAGTTCCTCTTCATGAAGGAGCTCTACGACAAGGGCGAGCTCGGCAAGATCCAGTTCATCAAGGCCTCCCACCAGCAGGACATGGACGGCTGGCCGGGCTACTGGCCGGGCCTCCCGCCGATGCACTACGCCACCCACTGCGTCGGCCCGGCTCTCGGCCTCATGCGCTCGGAAGCGGAATACGTTTCCTGCTTCGGCTCCGGCACCATCCGCGAGGAAATGCACGGCTGCTACGGCTCGCCCTTCGCCGTCGAGACCACGCACGTGAAGTTCAAGGACAGCGACGTCTCCGCTCACATCTACCGTTCCCTCTTCGACGTCGCGCGCCAATACCGCGAATCCATCGAAGTCTACGGCACCAAGAAGGCCGTCGAGTGGCCGCTCATCGAGCACGATCCCCTCGTCGTCCACACCGCCAAGCTCCCCGAGCCCGAGATCCCCTCGCCCGTCGAGACCCCGGATTTCGCCCACTACCTGCCGGAGGAAATCCAACTCTTCACCAAAGGCGGCGTCTACGGCGGCGACACCGGCGAAGACCACCTCTCCTTCACCCAAGGCGCCGGCCACGGCGGCAGCCACCCGCACCTCGTCTGGCAGTTCGTCAAGATGCTCCAGAGCGGCGTGGATTCCTACCCCAACGCCGTCGAAAGCGCGAACATCACCTGCACCGGCATCCTCGCCCACGAGTCCGCCCTCAAAGGCGGCGAACTCATCCGCCTGCCGGAGTGGACGCACCGCTGAGCTTACAAGCTTTCCAGGCAACTACGCATCAAAGGAAGGCACCCCGGAAACGGGGTGCCTTTCTCCGTTTCGAGCCAAGGTTCGAATCATCGCTATCCTGCTTTCATTCCCAAAAGCAGATTTATCAGGGCTTCATCAAGAGTGACACCGACCTTCTCGAGTTCATCGAAGTAATAATACACGGATCCCAGCTCATCGATCAGCAAATGAGCGTGCCCGTTATCGATCTCGCCCAGTGGATAGAGTCGGAGTCCATCGTCGGTTTGAGAGACATGCGGGGCCAAGCCTTCTGCGGCGTCCGGCTCAAATTGGATATTGCTTCGAGCAAGATCCCTTCCCGGCCCGCTGGAACCGACATGCAGTCCGCCGAATTCCTCCAACGCCTTTCTCGCCCACGGGAAGATCGAGTAGTCATTGGGAAGCTCCACAGGAAGCTCCGAGCGCCCTGGATACCATCCTGCCTCCCGCAACATCGCTTCAACCTCCGAAGGAAAGCGCTCTTTCATCGTTTCCCATTTCTCACCTCATTACGAGGCCTCAATCAAGCACCGAAGAAAAGTCACTTGTAATGGCCCTCTTTCCGCATCGCCGCCTGCACCAGCGCCTTCACCGCCCAGCTCTTCGCCTTCCGAGCGGTCCTCTCATCGATCCGCAGCACATCCCGAGCAACGATCATCGACTCGGTCCCGAAGATCATCGCGAGCGCGATGCACAGCTTCTCGTACTCCGCATCGCTGAAGCGCGCGCGAGCAGGCTCCAACGCCGCCTCGATCAACGGCAGCCGCCGGTTCTGCCGTTGCGGCAAGGCATCATCGCTCAAATCCCGCCCGATCGAACGCGCGAGGAAAAGCCGCAACTCCGCCTCGTTCTCGAACACCATCTTGTGCATCGAAGCCTCCGCCTTGTCGATCCGCGCCACCGGATCAGTGGAGCGGTCACGGGCAAAAACCTCTGCAGGATCACTCACCGCCTCATCCACCGCCACCTCTAACAGCAACGCCTCCACATTCTTGAAATAGCGATAGGCCGTTGCTCGCGAGATCAGCGCCTCCTTCGCCACCTCATCCATCGTCGGCCTCACGCCTTGCTTGAGCAGACGCCCGGCAGCGAGCAGCAGATCCTTGCGGGTCCGCAGCTCCTGATTGCTGGGTTTACGATCCACGCTCACGAGTCCTGGGGAAGCTGTTGGAGAATCGAGGCCAAATCGAGCCACACCTGCTCCTTCTTAATATCACCGTCGTCAGTGAACTCGACCACATGCAGCAACCGGAAAGCGAGCGGACGATTCCTTCCCTCCAAGCCAAACGGCCTGCCCGGCGCACGCCCCTCCCATCGCGACTCATCCATCATGAAGTTGTCGCCATACAGCCGCTGCACCGGCGTCACCGTGCTCTCCGATAGATCCGTGAAAAGCGTCTCATAAAAACCCCGCGCACCCTCGCGCCCATGGGTGGGGCCACTCGGCCAGCCCACGATATCGTGCACGGCATCGTGCGCCAGCGTGGCCAGCACGCCTTCCACATCGTCGTTTTTCTCAAAGGCGAAGTGCTCGTCGATCTTCGCGTCCATCTGCTGCGGAGTCAGTTTCATGGAACTATTCTCAGGAGGGTTGGGAACCAGAGATGCGGGAATCAAAATGAGACATTTGTCTCATTTCAAGAAAAAAGACGCACGCCTCCCCCGAAGCCGGGCAACCACCCCTTCACTTGAGATATCCCCGCACCACCTCCACGCAGCGCTCCGGATCGGTCCGCCATTCGTGAATCCCCAGCGGCACCATCCCCAAGCCCGCACGCTGAAGCAGCAGCTGCTCCCGCAGCCCCACCCTCTCCCCAGCCCGGCCACGCTGACCCACCACATCGATCGCCAGACGCTTCCCTCCTCCATCGACTAACAGATCCACCGCAATCCCACCGACCGAGCGCCCGCTTTCACAACTCCACCCTTCCTTCCTCAAACGGTCACCCACCTCCGTCACCCATCGGCACGCCGGATCCTCCACCGCCAAGCGATGATCCCGCTCCAGCGACGCCAGCCAACCCGCCAGCAACGAATCCCCAGGCAAGCGATCACGAGTCACGGAATGAAAAACCACCACCCGGTCCCGCGCACGAGTGATCGAAACATTGAAAACATCCTCCCTCTCCAGAAAGCGCCTGGTCGCCGCCGGACAATCATCACACACCGCCAGCGACAGCACCATCACGTCCCGCTCATCCCCTTGGAAACCGTGCGCGGTCGCAGCAACCAATTCATGATCGCTCACCAGCGACGCCAGGGTTTCGCGGCCAATGATCTCAGACACCACATTCTCGAACGCATCCACCTGCGCACGGAATGGTGACAAAAACCCGATGCTTCCCTTCGTGCCTGCACGCTGCTGCTCCCCATACCATTCGCGCAAGAAGGCCGCCACCTGCTCCAACTCGCGCCGGTTCACCCCGCTTGCATCGCGACTCCCTTCAACGTGCTGCAAAACCGCAGCCACTGCCGTCGGCTCTTCACTCGGCAACTCCCGCATCAGCCTCAGCTTGCTCCGATAGAAAGTATCATTGCTGAAGGCGATCAACTCCGGCCGCGAACGAAAATGCTCGCACAAGAAATGCACCGCGTCGCTCGCATCCATCGCCGCATCGATCAACGACACATCGCGGAAATGAAAACGCACCCGGTCCTTCTCCGAAATCGCATGCCTCTCGCACAAGTCCACCAACCGATGATTCGGCAGGAACGAAACCGTCCGCAGTTGCTTCGGATCCCCCGCGATCAACGCCCGCTTTCCACGATGCAAAGCAGGGATCGCCGAAGCCAGATCGCACTGGCTCGCCTCATCCATCACCACCAGCGGAAACAGTCCCTCCTGCAACGGCAGCACCCGGTGAACATCATCCGACTCCACGATCCAGATCGGAAAAATCGACAACAGCGTCCCCGCATCAATCGCCGCCAACTCTTTCTCCCACGCTCCACTCGCCTTCCGCTTCAGCGCCATCCGATACTTCTTTAGGACACCCCGGGTCCACTGTTCGCGAAGCAACTCCTCCAGCCGCCGCGCATGCACCTCTGCCAGATGCTCTTTCGCCTCCCGCATCCGCTCGCGCTGCAACTCCACTAGTCGCTTCGCCACCTCCATCAGCAGCGGCGTCGATTCCCCCGGCCGATCCCACCACTGCCCAAGCAGGTGCCACCAACGCGGCTCACCTTCCGGATCGAACCACTTCCCGCTCCGCATCGCCGCGGCCAACTGCCCCTCAAACTCCCGGACCTCCTTGCCGAGAATCTTCGTCGCCCGCTTCAAGTCACTCTTCCGGGCCGCCCCATCGTTCTCATACGCCCGCGAAAGCAACAGATCGATGTGATCCCTCAACTTCCCCACCGCCTGCTTGCTCCCCGTCCTCAACGTGAGCAAGTCAGTCCCTGCCAATCGCTCAACTGCCTTCGCCATCACATCCGAAGCCTTCGGGCTCCGGCAAACCACCAGCACCGCCTCACCCCGAGCCGCATGCTCGATCGCCGCTGCAGCCAGCGTGAACGTCTTCCCCGTCCCCGGCGGCCCATGGCACACTGTTAGAGTCTCCCGCGACGCAGCCTCTAACAACTGCTCCTGCGCCGCCGCCAGAATCGCCGGGCACACAATCCGTTCGACACTCCACCGCCTTAGCCCGCCCCCTAACAGCCTCCCCGCCGAACAACCCCTCCAGCACCGCCCCGGGCATCTCGATCCGCGAAATCTCATCGAGCACCCCGCGCACATTCGGCGAACGCTCTGCCAACAACAGCGCACTCGCCGCATGCAGCCGCAGCCCCTCCTCCTCCGCATCCGCATCCGCCTTCAAGTCACCCGACTTCGCCAGGTCTTCCGAAAGCACCTCCGGCCCGATGTCCGGCCGCACCGCCCGGATCGCCCGCGCCGCCGTGAAAACCGCCCCACCCGAATCCAGCACCGCATCCACCCGCGGGGACCACTCATTCTCCCAACCATCCGTCAGCCCCAGCAAATCGATCACCGCCGGATTGAACCGCCACCCCCGCGCCTCGATCTCAAACGTCCCGCCCGACCGCGCCGCCTCATCCACCGGAAACAACAGCACCGGCGCCACCAACTTCCTCCCCGCCACCGAGCCCGTCAAAAACAGCGTCCCGAAATGCAGCCCGCACTCGCGCCGATAAAGCGCCGCCTTGCCCGCAATCTCCTCCGCCTGCGTGGGTGACAGATCCGCCATCCACGTCGGCACGCCCGTCGTCGAATCCTTGCCGCTGAGAAAACTGCGCGCCTTCACCGAGCTCGCGAAGGCATTCGTGATCCCCCGCCCCGAACGTTCCTCCGCCAGACAGTCCCGCAGCCACCGCAGGACGGCCATGGTGCCGCCATCATTCCCCGCCGCGCGCTCCTCAGTCACCCCTCTTTGAAATCCCACCCGGGCAGTACATGGCAATCCCGAAGGGAATAAGATGCTCCGGCCCCCAAAGCTGATTTCCTTTGTGCCACCGTCGGATCTGCCTAGCTTGGCCACGATGAATGCACCTGATTTCAACCGCCGTTCGTTCGTGAAGCTTTCCCTCGCCGCCGGTGCCGTGGCAGCCACGCCGTCCGCCTTCGCTGAGGAAAAGCCCGCGTTTTCCCTCCCCGAGCTCCCCTACAAGACCGCCGACCTGGAGCCGCACATCGATGCCAAGACGATGGAAATCCATCACGGCAAGCACCACCAGGCCTACATCACCAACCTCAATACCGCCGTCGGCGCAAACGCCGCCCTCAAGGGCAAGTCGCTCGAGGAACTCGTGACCGGCCTCCCCTCCATCGCCGACGAAGCCGCTCGCAACACCGTCCGCAACAACGCCGGCGGCCACTGGAACCACACCTTCTTCTGGGAAATCATGGCCCCCGCCGGCAAAGGCGGCGCACCCGGCGACAAGCTCGCCACCGCCATCAAGTCCTCCTTCGGCTCCATGGATGACTTCAAGAAGCTCTTCGGCGAAGCCGCCACCAAGCGCTTCGGCTCCGGCTGGGCCTGGCTCATCGTGAAAGACGGCAAGCTCAAGGTCACCAGCACCCCGAATCAGGACAATCCCCTCATGAAGGGCATCGTCCCCGACACCGACCTCGGCACCCCCATCCTCGCCCTCGACGTCTGGGAGCACGCCTACTACCTTCACTACCAAAACCGCCGCCCCGACTACATCGCCGCCTGGTGGAACGTCGTAAACTGGACCGAAGTCGAAAAACGCTTCGCCAAGGCCTGAAGCGAGCCCACCAAGGAGGCCCGCCTCAAGTGTTCGTAGTCCCGCCTTTAGGCGGACAGAGCGGTCCCTAGAGTCCGCTTGAACGAAAAACCGCCGTCCAGCCTCCTACCGCCACCCCAATCGCGCGTCCTCCCCGGCCGCGCGATTTTTTTTTGTCCGGTTCCCCGCCCTCGCGGACAGTAGATCCCAGCAATGCCGGAACCCACGGACGCGGACCTCCTTTCGGACTGGCTCAAACGCCAGCGCGAACCGGCCTTTCACGGCCTCGTCGCCCGCTACGCCGGACTCGTCCACATGGCCGCAATGCGCACCTGCGACGACGAAACCCTCGCCGCCGAGGCGTCCCAGCTCACCTTCATCACCCTCGCCCGCAAGGCCAACTCCCTCTCCTCCCGCGGCTCCATCGCCGGCTGGCTGCACCTCACCGCCGTGATGCACGCCAAGAACCTCCTCCGCCAGCACCTCCGCGAATCCCGCAAACGCCAACTCCTGCGCACCCACATGGACACGTCCCCGCCCGACCACGCCATCGAGGCCTGGAAGCACATGCAGCCGGTGCTGGATGAAGCGCTCGCCTCCCTCTCCACCAGCGACCGGGAGACCCTCCTGCTCCGCTTCTACCGCTCCCTCAGCGTGAAGGAAATCGCCGCCGCGCTGGGTATCGCCACCGATGCCGCCCAGAAACGCCTCGACCGCGCCACCGAGCGCCTGCGCCAGCAGCTCGCCCGCCGCGGTTGCCAGGTAGGTGGCACCCTCGGCGCCGCCATGCTGATCGGCCTCGGCGCCGACGCCAAAGCCGCCATACCCGGCATCGCAACCCTCGCCTCCAAGGCCCTCGCCGCCACCGCGGTCGGAGGAGCCGCCTCATTCACCACCATCGCACTCACCGCCATGACCAAGAAAACCGCCATCACCGCCGCCGCAGCCCTTCTGCTTGTCGGCGCCGGAGCAGTCGCCTACATCAATCGCGATTCGGAAAAGCCCGCCGAAAACGCCTCGGCCGCCACCACCGCAGGCAAGTCCGGCTCCGCCAGCTCCGGCGGCCTCGCCCCCGTCGACGAAGCCGCCCGCGCTGCGAAAGCCAAGCCACGCGACGCAGCGGAGAACCCCGAGCTCGTCTCGAAGTACGGCGAATCTCGTACCAATCTCTCCAAACACGTCGCCACCAACGTGATCAGCCTGATCGAAGACGGCGTCGAAATGGGCGAGATGGCCACCACCGGTGAGCACGCGAATGCCTTCGGTGGCCCCCGCGCTCACCTCGGCCGCTCCCTCGGCGACCTGACCCGCAAGCTCAGCCTGACCGAGGAACAGCAGGACAAGGCCGCTGCCGCACTCGTCGAGTATCAGAAGCGCGAGATCGTCCGCGCCAAAGGAACCATCGACCGCCTCAAAAAGGATCCCACCGCCCTGATGAAGTTGATGCTTGCCAGCGACTCCCTCTCCCGCGGCGAGATCACCGAGGAAGAATACAAACAAGCGCAGCTCGCATCCGGCGATGACCTCAAAGGCGTCATGAACCCCCTCGACCGCAAGAACCTCCGCGGCCAACCCCTCAAGGACGACGAATTCGTCCGCGAATACTCCGCCCTTCTCGATCCCACACAGAGCGAAACCTTCCAGCGCGAGCTGACCGAGCAGGAATCCCGTGAAGCCTCCGGCAATGGTTCCGGCATTTCCGCAATGCCCTCCATGGAGCTTGAGAAACTGGACACCACCATCGCCTCCGCCAAGAAGCTCACCGAAGGCATGAAGAGCATGATGGAAGGCATGGGAGGCCTCCAGGACCTCGGTCCCATGATCGAACAACAGCGCAAGGCCCGCGAAGCCCAAGCCCCGGAAAGCACCGATAAGTAAGCTAGGGTCTTTCTTCCCCAATCATCTCTTCAGCACCAACGGTGCGAAATCCCTCAGCCCCGCCCATCGGGCGGGGTTTTTCGTGCGCAGGCCACGGCGGCCTGAAGGGCAGCGATACGTGCAACGCCCGCCCCACCATCGATCCACCATCCCTCGGGCGCGTCGGCCTCTCTCAAAACTCCCCCCGGAACGAACACCGCGCCGTCGGCGTCTCATAAATCACAATCTCCGCCAGCCCCGGCAACTGCGGCGCCAGCTTCTTCCAAAACCAACCCGCCATCCGCTCGATCGTCGGACTCTCCAGCCCCTCGATGTCATTGAGATATCCGTGATCCATCAGCTCCAGCAGCGGCCGCATCGCCTCCGAGATCCGCTTGTGATCATAGACCCACCCGATCGTCTCATCCACCTCCCCCTCGATCGAGATCTCCACCTTGAAGCTATGCCCGTGCATCCGCCGGCACTTGTGATCCTCCGGCAGGCTCGGCAGCGTGTGGGCAGCTTCAAAACGGAAATCTTTCGTCAGGCGGGCGCGCATGATTGGAGCAGGGTGACAGCCCACCCTTGAGGTCGCAACTCATTCGACATTCGATGTTGGACGATCGCTTTCCGCCGTTCACTCTTTCCCCGCATGCCGGATTCCCGACCTGTCGTTCTCATTCCTAGCTACAATACCGGACCCATCCTCCCCTCGACCGTCGCGGCGGCCTTGGCGCAGGGCGTCCCTGTGCGGGTGGTAATCGACGGCTCTACGGACGGCTCCCCGGACCTCCTCCAGCCGCTCCTCTCCGATCCCCGCCTGAAAGTCACCCGCCTCGAAAAGAACGCCGGCAAGGGCTCCGCCGTCCTCCGCGGCACCCGCGACGCCCTCGCCGAGGGCTTCACCCACGTCCTCTGCATGGACGCCGATGGCCAGCATCCGGCAGAGATGATCCCCAAATATTTCGAGCTCTCCCACCAGCACCCGCAGGCCGCCGTCTTCGGCCGCCCCGTCTTCGATGCCTCCGCGCCCGCCCTCCGGGTCAATGGTCGCAAGGTCTCCAATTTCTGGGCGAACCTCGAGACCATGGGCTGGGGCATCGATGACTCGCTCTTCGGCATGCGCCTCTACCCCGCCGCCGAGCTCATCGAAGTCTTCGAAAGCACCTGCTTCGCCCGCCGCTTCGATTTCGATCCCGAAGTCGCCGTCCGTCTCGCCTGGCGCGGCGTCCCCATCCTGAATCTGCCCACACCGGTCCGCTACCTCAGCCGCGAGGAAGGTGGCGTTTCGCAATTCCGCTATCTCCGCGACAATGCCCTCCTGACCTGGATGCACACGCGGCTCTTCCTCGGCTTCCTCGTGCGCCTTCCTTGGCTTGCGCTTCGCGGCGAAAACCCGCTCCATCCCTTCAGCCCGCCTCACCCGTGACCGCTGAACTGCCCAAAAAACTCGCCGCCCCTTTCCCAGGCATCTGGGACCGCTGCTACGTGGGCTCGAAGGTGAAGACCGACCCGCTCTACGGCGCGGTGCTCGATGAGCTCTCCGGTTCCCCCCTCCCCCTGCTCGATCTCGGCTGCGGCCTCGGCCTGCTCGCCTTCTACCTCCGCGAGTGTGGCCTGAATTTTCCCATCCACGGCGTCGACTACGATTCCCGGAAAATCGCCTCCGCGCGGCGAGCATCCACCGCCCTGAAGCATCGCGATCTCTCCTTCGACACCCACGATGCCCGCAAAGGCCTGCCCGAACACTCGGGCAACGTCACCATTCTCGATATCCTCCAGTTCTTCACACCTGAGCAGCAGGAAAAGCTGTTAGGCTTGGCCGCCTCCCGCGTCGCCCCCGGCGGCAAGCTCGTCATCCGCTCCGGCCTCCGCGATGACTCGCGCCGCTTCAAGGTCACCGTCTTCTGCGACTACCTCGCGAAGCTCACCTTCTGGATGAAGGCAGCCCCGACGCACTACCCCTCCGCCGAGGAATTCGAGCGCATCCTTTCCCCCCACGGACAGGTGCGAGTCTCCCCGCTATGGGGCGGCACCCCGTTCAACAATCACCTGATCGTGCTGGAGAAGGCGTAGGCCTCCCCGCGGCAGGCAAGGTTGTTAGAACTCCCTCCATCACCCCGAGCGCCGTCGTGGTTGCCTCGTGCAGCAGCAGGATATCCCCATCCTTCGCCCCATCTGTTAGATCCCTCACGATACCGTCCACATCGGACCGCACCGTGTCGTAGGCCCGCTTGCGCCATCCCACGAGCTCAAGCCCCAGCTCTCTCAGCACCGGATGCGTGAACCAATTCCGGTGCCCCGCCGGAGCACGGAAAAACCGGACCTTCACCCCGGTAGTCTCTTCGATCGCACGCTGGCACTCGGAGATCTCGCGCCGCGTCCGTACCGGCCCATAGCTCCAGAAAAATCCAACCGGGTGAGTCATCGTGTGGTTCCCCAGTTCATGCCCGCGCCGCACGATCTCCTGCGCCAACTCCGGGAAACGTCGTACTTTCTCCCCGATCACGAAAAACACCGCCTTCCGGCCATGCTGGTCCAGCAGATCCAGGATCGCCGGAGTATCATCCGGATCGGGACCATCGTCGATCGTCAGCAGCATATCCTTCCCCTCCGCACGTCGCGTAATCGGCCCGAAGATGCGAGCATTCGGAAGAAAGGTGCCACAGACCCACAAAATGCCTGCCACACCAAGCACGGACAGCCCAGCAGGCAATCCGTAGCGCCATCCGACAAACACAGCCGGCACATGGATCACCGCCCAGATGAACCAGCGGAAGCCCGCCGTGCAGGTAGCGGAGTGAACCATGATCCCCCGCCAAGCCAGACAGACCACGGACATCGCATTGAGCGCCACCACGCCAAGCCATACCGCGGCAGCCCAGCGCACCCCGCTCTCCTCCACGAACCATCCCTGCCACACCGCCCACGCCACCAGCAGCACGTTCCACCGCTGCCACTGGCTGGGCGGATTCTTTCCACCGATCGTGAAGGCGACGAAATGGAACAGCAAAAACAACACCGGCAGCACCCCGCCCCACGCCAGCCACGAATCTCCCAGCCTCCACAGCCCATCGAATACCGCCGCACCCGCCACCAGCGGAACCAGCACCGACAGCACCCGCCACTCAAACCGATGATGCCCCGCTCCATCCGTCATGTGGACGGCATCCCCGGACAGCGGCTTCCAGCACCCGCCGAAGATTTGGAAAAACGATGTCACCGCCCTGTTAGGGCGATCCTTCTCCAGCTCGATCACGCCGCGCCTCCCTTCTCCCGGCGCAATACGGGCTCGAAGACAAACCACTGCTTCCAGTGCTCCTTCACGCCACTGAGAATCGCCCCCGCCCAGATCGGCGTCGCAGCATCCTCACCACGACCCCGCACCCGCGCTGGCAGCTCCAGCGGCGCATGCACCTGCACCCGATAACGCCGCCACCCATCGCGCACGATGAATAGCGGAAACACCGCCGCCCCGGTAATCCGTGCCAGATAAAGCGGCCCCCTTGGCAAGCGCATCAGCAGCCCCGGCTCCACCTCGGTCTCCATCGGCGAGACCTCGAAGATCACGCGATCCCCCTGCACCGCCACGATGTCACCTTGATTGAGATACCGCGCCAGCTCCACGCCTAACATCTCGCCGCCATGGTTGAAGCAGGTGCGGAAATGCGGATTCAGCCGCTCCTTTTCCGCGATCTCCTCCTCACGCAGCGCCTGCATCTCCGGCTCACGCTCCGGCGCGCGCACCGCATAAATCGTCCGCCCGAATTTCTCCGAAAACAACGGAGCCGCCATGTCATAGTTTCCCATGTGGGCCGTTAGAACCACGCACCCCTCCGGGCGCGACCTGAGATCATCGAAGTGCTCGAGCCCTTCGATGATCCAATCCACCCCACCGGTCCCCGTCTCACACCGCATCGCATCCACATACGTGAAGGCGAAATTCAGGAACACCCGGTAAGCCCCCACACACGCCCGCAGGCCCGACCACGACGGGAACAGCGCCTTCAGATTCCCCGTCACCGCCCGCCGCTGCGACTTCGCCACCAGGAAGAACAGCAGCGTCCACGGCGGGATCAGCACCGGCTCCAGGAACCACGGCGCCACCTTCAGCCCGCGCATCAGCAGACGCGTCGGCAGGTCACCGAAGACCCCGATGCGCCGCCAGCGGCTCTGCTTTTTCTCCTCCAAGGCCCGGCGAGGTAAGCGGGCATCCCCGCCACGGGCAAGTTCAGCGTTCCTCTCCGCCCACGAACGTCTTCGCCACGCTGTAGTCGTTGTTGAGCAGGACCAGGTCCGCTAGGAAGCCCGGCGCGATCCTGCCCAGATCCTCCAGACCCAGCGAGCGGGCCTGATTCCACGAGGTCACCTTGATCACCTCGTGCAGCGGCAGCCCGGTCGAGCCGACCATGTTCCGGAATCCTTCGTTGGCCAGCAGCGTGGAGCCGGCCAGCGCGCCGCCATCCTTGAGACGGGCGATGCGGTCGTTCACGACCACTTCCAGCCCACCCAGATTGATCTCCCCCTCCACGATCCACGACGCGGCCACCGAGTCGGTGATCATCATCAGGCGGTCGATCGGGATCGTCGTGAAAACCAGCCGCAGCATATCCGGCGAGAGGTGGATCAAGTCGGCAATCAGCTCGATCATCAGGCGATCGTCCACCATGCCCGCACCGATCACGCCGATCTCGCGGTGATGCAGCGGCGTCATCGCATTGCCGTAGTGCGTCAGATGGCTCAGGCCGGCATCACAGGCGGCGAAAACCTGCGCCGCCGTCGCCGAGGTGTGCGCCGCCGAGCACGTGATCCCGATCTCCCGGCAGCCCTCGATGAGTTCCAGAGCACCCGGCATTTCCGGTGCCAGGGACAGGATCGAAACGGGCATGATCGCATGCAGTTCCTCGATCTCCGTGAAATCCGGCGGGCGCACGTACTGCGGGTTCTGGGCCCCGGCGCGCTCCTTGTTGATAAAGGGGCCCTCGACATGCATCCCCGGGCAACGGGTCAGGCCGCCCTGGTCGCGGAAGGCAGCGATCTTGGCCGCGATCGACTTCAGCTTCTCCCGCGGCTGCGTCAGCGTGGTCGGCAGCCAGGTGGTCACACCTTCCTGGAGCTTCCGCTTCGCGATGTGGCGCAGCGATTCCAGCGAGTCATCGCACGTGTCCGCCCCATCCGCCCCGTGGCTGTGGATGTCGATGAAGCCGGGAATGACAATCTTCCCCGCCGCATCGAGCTTGTAATCAGCGCTCGGCAGGTTGTTGCCCTCGACCACGGCTTCGATGCGATCGCCTTCGATCAGGACGGCTGCGCGGGCCAGATCCAGGTCCGGCGAGACGACCCGCGCATTGGTGATGAGCTTTCTCATGTTGTTAGAAGGGAGGCGTGACGCGACAGCTTCTGTGACGAAGCCGCCGGTTTGGCGAGCCGGGATTTTTGCGGATTCGCGCACCGGCGGCTTGGCAGCGGGCAAGCGGCCGCTATCGGTGGGGCATGGGAAAGGCCATCTTGAATCTTGCCGGAGCCATCTCGTTCGTCCTCGCCGTGACCGGCTGCGGCAGCGGTCGGCTCGAGAAATGGGAAAATATTACAAGCGCCCATGACGGAACGCTCAAGCCCGGCTCCGACCTCCTCGGCGTGACGGTCCCGGTGCTGCGCGCGCGCGGGCTGGAGCAGGTCTGGGGCGCGCCAAAGATCCAGCGCGATGGCGAGGGCGGCTACTGCCTGACCTACGCCGATCCCGGGAAGTCCTCCTCCCGCCTCATGATCTACGGCATGGCAGATCCCCTGCCGAAGCTCTCTTCCCCGCCGAAGCTTGGCGGCGAGCAAATGCACAATAACACCCTCACCGGCTACGAGCACGAGCAGCAGTGGCGCACGGTGACCATCGCCGAGGAAAAGGTCCGCTGGTTCCAGCAACCGGCCCACAGCAGGTCGGACGGAGCCTCCTTCAGCACCGAGGGCTTCACCCTCAAGGGTCCGGACGGCAACAAGGGCCACTACCGGCTGGTCGCGGAAAGCGGCGATGACGGCCCGGAAGCGGTCGCCCGCTGGTTCGCCAGCGTGTCGTTCTAAACGGGGAAGACCGTCACTGAAGAATGGCTGACAAGGGCTGATCGGGCTGCTAGGTGACAGGCCCGAATGTCTGAACAGCCGTCAGCCTTTGCCGGTGCCCGCGGGGCCATCATGGCCGCATGCGCCGAAATGGAGCGCCTGCTCATTGGGCTGAATGACACCCACGGCCGCGTCGGCGACGAGATCCACCTCACCCGCAAGGCCGGCAAAAAGCTCCGTGGCGCACTCGTCATGGCTGGCGAGCCGAAGCCCTGCATCCGCTGGATCGCCGTGATCGGCCGCATGCTCGGCGGCACTCGCGATGCCGCCGTCCGGGTGAAAACCTGGCAATCCCTCGGCATCAGCCCCATCCCCGCTGGCTCGGCCGAGGCCGCCGCGGCCGCCCTGCTGGAGTTGGAAGCCCACGCCTCCACCCGCCGCCCTCCACAGGCAGTCATCGATTGGTCGCTGGCAGCGCTCGCGCAGGTGCGAAAGCGGATCGAGACCCAGTCCGACGAGGAACTCTCCAAAGCCGCCGAATCCGGCGCGGACAAGCTGGAAAAACAGCTCCGCAAGCGCCTCAAGCGCGCCCTCCAGCGCGTCAGCAACGAGGACTTCCACGACTGCCGCAAGGCCGCCAAGGCATGGCTCGGAGGCATGGCCCTCACCGCTCCCGGGGTGGAATTGCCCGGCAAAAAGGAAGCCGAAGACCTCGCCAGCAGCCTCGGCGACGAAAATGACCTCGAAGTCCTCGCCGCGTGGCTGGAATCCCGCGGCTTCACCCCCAGCATCTGCCCCGCGGCTTGGAAGCTCCTGCGCAAGCGTCAGGAGAAGATCCGGCGGAAGTCGATCTCTCTCATCCGCAAGGAACTGCTCCCGGCGCTCAAGCACGCCGACTGAGCTCGGGATTCCCCGTAGCGGAAGGGCTGCGCCCTTCCGGCGGGGCCGGGCCACGAACCAAATCGCCGCTTGGCTTTCCAGTTCGGCCTGTCCCCGGCCGGAATGACGCAGTCACTCGCTGGCAACCCTACTTCGCCGCCGTAGCCGCCAGCGCGTCCACCCGCTGCTTGTAAGCCGCGCCGAAGCGATCGCCGGAACACAGATAGGCCCACGCATTGCGCCGGTTCTCATCCCCATCCCTGGACATGGCCAGCCACTCCCGCTCCTTCGCCGGGCGGATGACCTCACTCCGCCCCACGATCACCCGCACCGATTTCTCCGGCTTCGGGCTCACTTCCATCGGCAGGATCGCCTCCGTCTTGGCATTCGGCAGCACCCAGAACACGCGCAGGCCATCTTGGGCGAAGTAGCTGCTCCACCACGTCTCCACCATTGCCCTCGCCTCGCTCTGCAGCAGCCCCGTCGCGGTCAAGCCTGCGACCATCTCGCGATACACCGGCTCCACCATGCCCACGGTGAAATCCGGCGTCGCTTCCGAGAATCCGGAAGTCGGGATCTCCGCCGCTGCATCCGCGCGCAGCCCGTCCTTCATCACCTTCCAACGCGTGGTGCCACCGGTCTTTTCAAAGACAAAGGCGAACGGAATGTCACCGCCCGTCCGGTTCAGCAGGTGGATCGTATCATCATTGCTCACCGTCGTGGTCAGCCCGGGATCGAAGGCCCCGACCCCCCGGTAGAAAAGGAAGCCCTCGGTTTCCCCCTTGGCAGTGCGGATCACATTCGCCTCCGGAATCCTCGGGCGCATCCACTGGAATGACTCTGTCGGCTTGAAAAGGATCGCCTCCCGCGACTCCGCCGGCGAAAGCACCCGGCCCTGCCATTCGATCGAGCCCTTCCACGGCTTGGAAAAGTCCAGGTTCCAGTCGGCCATCGGCCGCGGCTTCTCCGGATCCACGGGTTTCGGGGGCACCGGCAGGGTTTCCCCGCCCGTGCGGTCGGGGTACCACTGGCTGATCGTCCCGCCGTTGAAGCCCACCTTCACCGAGACGTCGAAGGCCTCCTCGGAGTGGAAATAGATGACCGGCGTCTCCATTTTCACGGTGACACCCCGGACCGGGCGGTTGAGGCCCTTCATCCGGACGAAGATCGGCGTGTCTCCATGACGACGGGTCACCTCCTCGATGCCGCGCGGGATATTCCCGTTCTCCAGTCCCAGATGGGAGTAGCTGAACATCGGCAGCGACGCTTCCTCCCTTTCAAGGCCAGCGAGTAGCACGCCATCCGAACCGGCGACGGTGGTGAAGGTGCCCCACTCGTGGAGCGTGTAGGCCGACGCCGCGGAGGCGCTCAGCAACAGCAAGGCGGAGATTGTTTTCATAACACGTAACCATCAGCACGCCCGGCGACGGCAAACAAGCCCGCTCCGGCCGCTTTACGCCGAATTTACCGGGCGGGAAGGTCACTCCGGCCCGGAGAAAAGAATTTCCACTGCCCGCCGCGGGCTGATACCCATCGGCATCGTTCGCAAGGAAACCATGAAACGCACGCTCCGCTCCCTCATCGCCCTTTCCCTCGCTTTCGGCGGGATTTCCGCCGCGCAGCAGAGCGCCCGCCTCAAGATCGCCACCGTGGACATGTCCGCCCTGTTCATGGCCTACGGCCCCACCAAGGAAGCCAAGGCCAAGTTCGATGAGGAACAGAAGGGCGTCATCAAGCAGGTCGACGAACGCAAGGCCGCCCGCGACGACGCGAAGAAGGAGTTGGATACCTTGGAAAAGCAACTCGGCGACCCATCCATCGCAGACGCCAAGAAGCAGGCCCTCTACGCCGAGCGCCAAGCCAAGCAGCAGCAGGTGGAAGCCCTGCAACGCGAGGGCGAGGAATTCCTCCAGCGCAAGCAGCGCGCCATGAGCGAGCAAATGCAGCTCCGCATGAAGGACATTCTCGAAAAGATCCGCGCCCAAGTCCAGAAGCACGCCGAAGCCGAGGGCTACGACTACGTCCTCGATAAGACCGGTGCCAGCACCTCCCAGGTGCCCGTCCTCCTCTACACGAAGGACGCCACCGACATCACCGACGCGCTTCTCAAGGCTCTCGGCGCAGACGCACCCGCTCCTGCCAAGGACGGCAAGTAAGTAGCAGACGGGGGTCTCACCCCTCGGCCGTCATGCCCATGCCATTCAGCTGGGCATGACGAGGGATGCCAGCGATCAAAGCATCGCACGGTAATCCGCCAGCGCCCGATCATAGACCGCGTCCAGCGAGGCATCCGGCTCCAGCCGTGAACCCGCGGCCGGCTTGCAGAAATCGGCCTGCAATTTCGCGAGGTCGTGGCCACACGCATGCGCCGCCCGCAGGGCAGCACCGAGGCCCGCACCATTCGCAATCGCGAAGCGCTCGACCGGCGCCTGGAAAACATTCGCGATCAGCTGCGCGATGCCATTGCTCTGCGACGCCCCGCCGGTAAGCCGGATCAGGGACGCCTCCTCACCGATCCACTGGCTGTGCAGCTTCATGTTGAGGAACTGGCCTTCCAGCAGCGCACGGACCTGCACCGGTGCCGGATCTTCCGCGGGGAAATTGCGGACCGGCCCATCAAAGTCACGGCGCGGGGTGATCTCCGGGCCGAAGAATGGCAGCATCCGCTTGCCCTCGTTGCCCGCAGGCGTCTTCGCCAGGCCCTCTTGATCGAAGGCCGCCCAATCGAGTCCCAGCTGGTCGCGCAGCGCCTCACGGGCCAGCGAGCCATTGCGGAAACAGATCAGCGACATGAAGCCACCCGCCGGATTGCCAAAGACGTGACCGAAACCCTGCGGATCGGTCACCGCCTTCTCCATCGCCGCGAAGAAAGTATCCGAAGTGCCAAGCGAAATGACGATCGTGCCCGGCGCGGTCGCGCCCATGCCGACCAGCGAGGACGGATTGTCACCCGTGGAAAGCACCACCTGACAGCTACTAGACAGACCGTACTTGTGGACGAAGTAGCCCGACACCGGCCCGGCAATCGATGCCGAGGCGGCAGCCGCCGGCAGCTTCGCCCGCAGCCCCGGAGCCGTCGCATCCAACAGCGCATCATCCCAATCCAGCGTCTGCAGGTTGAGCAGGTTCATGCCCGCCCCGTCGCCGTGGTCGATCGCGATCGATTTGCCTGCCATCACCGAGCCGACAAACGAGCTGACCAGATGGATGACCGTCGTCTTATGATAAGCCGCCGGGTCCAGCTTGAAGAAGCGCCGGATCTGCGGCCCCGTGAAACGCTCGATCGCGATGGAACCGGAAATCCGGCATACCTCCGCATTCCCACCCACCGCCCCGGCAATCTCCGCGCACTCGGCACCCGTGGACGTGTCCATCCAGATCGGCGCCGTCGCCCGGGTCAGCGCCGGTGCAACTTGGCTCTCCAGCGATTCCGAGGCACTCAAGGCGGCAAGCCGCGCCTCCAGCGTGGCGTCGAAATAGACCGAGCCATGCTGCTGCCCGGAGCACGCCACGGCCGTGATTTGCGAAAGATCGAACCCATCCGCGAGCTTCTCGAACACCAGATCGAGCGCCTCCATCCACATCCGCGGGTCGGCATGCACCTCGCCCCCCTTGCCCCCCGGAATGAAGCCGCTGGGCGAGTTGTAGGTGGGCAAAGCCGCTCCGAAATTGACCGAGACTTCACGGACGATTTCGCCACGCGCGGGATCGATGACGAGGGCGGAAAGCGATTGGGTCGAGGAATCGAGACCGAGGAACATGGGACGAATTAACCGTTTCACCTCCACCACTGGCCAGCCCGAATCTCGGCATCACCGCCGTGATGGATTGTCGTGGATTGGCACTTGGCAGGCTCCTTTCCCGCTCCCACCCTCCGCGCATGGAGTCCCACGAATGGCGCGAACGCACCGAAGAAGGCCTGCGCTTTTGGCGCGCGTCCCGCCATGCCAACCGCTGGTCTTTCCAGACCACCCTCAAGACCGACCCCGACTGGCAACCGATCGACCCCGTGCCAAAGGAAGTCTGGGCAGAACTCCGCGACGTCCTCTGGCGCAAGTATCAGCGCAAGCGCTGCCCATGGGAATGGGTCGAGCAGATCGATAAGATCCTCGCTGAGGACGAATCCTGACTGCATCTCCGGCCCCCGCTTCCGAGCTCACCATGAGCTTCACCTACCAGCCGGTTTTCCGGGACTACCTGACCCTCAGCCGGCACGTGCTCTGGGCGCAACTGAAGCTCGCCATCATCCTCGGCGGAGTGGTGACACTGGGCGCCCTGATCCAGCCGTTTGCCGCTTGGTATCTGGTGAAACAGAGCAATCCTGAGGCACACATTGAGATCGGACTGATGAATGTCGCGATCCCCCTCCTCGCCCTTCTCTTCGCAGTCTCGATCCACGCCTCCATCAAGAAGCGCTGGAACAAGCTCGAAGCCCTGCGAGCCACTGTGGAATACGAGTTCGAAGACTTGGGCCT
Source organism: Luteolibacter sp. Y139 (assembly GCF_038066715.1). Classification (NCBI taxonomy): domain Bacteria; kingdom Pseudomonadati; phylum Verrucomicrobiota; class Verrucomicrobiia; order Verrucomicrobiales; family Verrucomicrobiaceae; genus Neoluteolibacter; species Neoluteolibacter soli. The sequence goes on from NZ_JBBUKT010000001.1 coordinate 483,032, forward strand.
TAATGTCCGCTCAGGCCTCAACCGGAGCTTCATCGAGTGGAAGCAGTTCGCCCACACCGAGGTAACCAAGCACCACATCCTCCTGAAGACCGTTCCGGGTGCCTACTTCTACTTCCCAAAATTCGTCGTTCCAAATCTCGAGGAACTCCTGCGCTTCCTAGCCGGCAAGATTCCGGTGAAAGGAGCCTGAGTTTCACGGGATTACCAACGAACGCGGGCTCGACTGAGCGCGCGAGACGGGTAGATTGCCTGCATGAGCCATCCGGTGAAATTCATTACTGATGAGCACGGGGCACGCACCGGAGTCGTGATGGAAATCGCCGATTACGAGAACCTTCTCGAGGACCTCCACGATCTGGCCGCTATCGCCGATCGCCGGAGCGAGCCAACTATCCCGCACGAAGAGTTTCTCCAACAACTCCGCGCCGATGGCCTCTTATCGGATTGAGTGGCGAAAATCGACGGCGAAGGATCTGCGAAAACTTCCACCTGAAGTCGTCGGGCGCATCGTACGGGCAGTCGAATCGTTAAGCGACGAACCGCGACCCGCCGGATGCAAAAAGCTAAGCGGCAGCGATTTCGCCTATCGTCTCCGGGTGGGCGACTATCGTGTGGTCTACGAAGTTTTCGATGAGGTGATCCTCGTGGAAATCGTTCGCGTGGGTCACCGGAAGGATATTTACCGGGACTAGTTCCCTCACCATCCCGCCTTCCCCGACTCAAACCCCCGCTCATAACAAAGCGGCGCCCTCCCCTGGCTAAGCATCCCAGGCACCGGAGTCGTCGTATCGATCTCAATCAGCCGCTTGCCCTTCATCCGCGCCAACTCCGTGCGATGCCGGTGCAGCTCATTGCAGACCGTCTGATGCGAAGCCCCGATCGCCGTCGCGATCGTCTCCCAGGAAACCGCCGGCCCGCTATTCTCCTCATGGCGAATCCGATGGATCACAATCGTATCGATCTCCGGATCATCCAGCCAGTGCTCGAATGGCACCTCACAAGCCACCCCGCCATCAAGGTAACGCTTGTCCCCCACCCGCTGGATCCCGATCAGGCAAGGCACCGCGCAACTCGCCACAATCAGCTCCGCCAGCGGACCACTCCTCAGGATCTCCGTCCGATGCAGATCCGCGTCCGTCACCGCGATATCCATCACCGGTGACACCAGCGTGGAAAGATCCACCCCATCGAGAATGCCACGCAGCTTCTTCACCGCATGCTTCCCCGACAGCAACCCGGAAGACCAGAAGGACGTGCAAACCCCCGGCAAACGCAGGAAAGCCATCCAGTCGAAAAACGACCACCGCAGCCCCGAATCCAGCACCGCCGCCTTCAAATCCTCCCCGCGAATCCCCGCCGCATGTAGCGAGCCGGCCAAAGCCCCCGCCGAGGCCCCCGAAATCCGCGCCGGATGCAAACCCGCCTCCGCCAGCCCATTCAAAAACCCCGCATGCGCATAGTAGCCCAGGAATGAGGATCCGAGGGCGACAGCGAGACCGGGCGTGACAGGGTGCTCCATGGGCGGCGCGCGGAACGTAGGCATCCCCGCCGCCGTGGCGAGTTTTCAGTTTCCAGCGGGCACGCGGCAGGCGATGGTCCCGCCGCGATGTCGGCCACGGCGGTGAATTTCAAGATCGGGAACGAGAAGCTGGTCCGTGTCATGGACGCGGCCTCCGCCCACCTGCGCGGTCTTCTCGAAAAGCAGGGCCGCCCCGAAGGCGGGCTCCGCATCGCCGTCATCGGCGGCGGCTGCAGCGGCCTGCAGTATAAGATGGACCTCGTCGATGGCCCCCGCGACCGCGACATCATGGTCCCCAGCAACGGTGTGAACGTCGTCATCGACCCCAAGAGCGCCCTCTTCGTCAGCGGCAGCGAGCTCGATTGGTCGGACGATCTCCAGCAGGGCGGCTTCAAGGTCAGCAACCCGAACGCCGTCGTCACCTGCTCCTGCGGCGAAAGTTTCGCAGCCTGATGGACCCGTTCACAACCCTCGGCCTGGAGCCAAAACTGGCGATCTCCGAGGAGGAACTACGCGCCGCCTTCCGCGAAGCCGGAAAACGCGACCACCCCGACGCCGGCGGCACCGGCGAGGATTTCGCCAAGGTCCAGGAAGCCTTCGCCCAGCTCTCCCGCCCGTCCAAACGCCTCCGCGCCTGGCTGGCCGCGAAAAACCTCACCGGCGACGAACGCGGCGCCATCTCCCCCGGCCTCGTCGATCTCTTCGGAAAAGTCGGCACCGTCCTCCAGCAGGCCGACGCCGTCACCAAGCGCCGCGAGTCCGCCCTCAGCGCCCTCGCCAAGGCCATGCTGGAGCCCGCCGTCCAGCAAACCCGCGAGGCTTTGGAAGCCGCCTTGGACGACGTCGCCGCCTCCACCGCCGCCGAAGAAGCCCAGTTCCCCGCCATCGAGTCCGGCGCCGGCGACCCCTGGCGCACCGCCCGCGACCTCGCCTTCCTCGAAAAATGGCAAGCCGAGCTCAAATCCCGCTTCGCCGCCCTCTGGTAACTTCTCCCAAAGAATTTGCCTTGACGCTCCGGGTTACCCGGCCATTCTCCCCGCCCCGCGTAAGCAACCCCTTTCCTACCATGGCCCGAGTCTGCAGCATCCGAGGAAGCCGAGTCCGTTCCGGCGGCAAAATCAACCGTTCCGGTCTCGCCAAGAAAAAGGGCGGTATCGGCCGTCACGTCACCAAGGTCGTCAAGCGCCAGGTCGCTCCGAACCTTCAAACCAAGCGCATCTGGGTGCCCGAGCTGAATCGCTTCGTGCGCCTCACCCTGAGCGCCAAGGCCATCAAGACCATCAACAAGAATGGTGCCTACGTGACCCTGAAGGACGCAGGTCTCGTCTGAGATCAGGCTCCCAAATCATTTTTGCCAAAAGGCCCGGAGGAAACTCCGGGCCTTTTGCTTTTGCGGCCAGAGACGAGCCTCCCGACCTCGACCACCGTGCAAGACGCATAATATCACTTTTCTTCAGGAGCCGGTGAGACGTTCGGCGAGGGATGTCGATGAAGAGGGAGAATGGCAAACTCCTCCTGCTAACCCCCTCACCCTCCCCAGAAATGAAACCTGCTGATCGCGCCTGCGCGCTCGCCCTGTCGTTGCTCTGTGCCGGGACCACCCGCGCCGAGATCATCGCCGCCACCCACATCGACTGGACGAATTCCGGCCATGTCTCATCGACCGCCCAGAACCCGGTCGGCGGATTCAACTACGGCTACTATCCGGCAAACACGGGGACCAGCGGCCCATTTAGCACGGCCGGAATGTTCCCGGTCACCAATCCCTCCGGCCAATACTGGAATGGCTCGGACGGCGGCAATACCCCCGCCCAGAGCCAATTCGACATCCATCCCGGCTTGGGTGGCACTACGGTCGTCCGCCGCTACACCGTGGCCTCCGCGGGCGAGCCGCTGGTATCCGGTCCAGTGCGCGTGGTGGGACGCTTCTTTGAACTGAACAGCGGATTCACCCACGTCTTCGTCACGGCGGATCCCGATGGAGACGGTTCGGGCGAGCGCACCACCATCGTCCCTTCACAGGATCCCGTGCCCACGCCCTCGGTCGAGGTCACCATTCCCAAGCCCATACCCTTCGACGTGACACTCAATGTGTCGCCAGGCACGACCATCGACTTCGGTGCCTTGGGGATGGACGGCGCGAATTCCGACAGCACCGGTCTGGTGGCTTGGATCGTGAACGGCAACACGGCAGTCCCCACCAATCTCCTTTCAAGCCCGCTCGGTTCACCAAACTGGGCCTTCTTCAACGGCTACCAGGACTTCCGCGGACTCTGCTACGGCATGGCCACGGACGGAGTCACCGGCGATGCGGATCAAGCCACCTTCGAGCTGACCGGCGGTGGCTACCCCTACCAGTATGGGGGCCTCCTTTATCTCGAAAATGCCAATAGCGGAAAAGCCACCCGCTTCGACTCCACGCGGATCGACGTAACGGCCACCAACGACTTCGCTCAACCGCCGAGCCTCTACCTGCTCCGCCACAACTCCGATCCTGGCTCGATCAACCCGGTGGCGGACGATCGCTACGAGCGCCTGCCGGTACTCGCCGTGCGCCACGCCGCCAATGCCACCGGCCAGCCTTACTATACCTTCGACCTCACCACACTCCCGGTTTCGCAGCGCACCGGCTACGGCTTCGCGGTCTGCGGCTCCAGCCCTAACAGCTCCACCCCCATCCTCGTCTCGGAGATCTCCGCAGCGGCAACCCGCGTCTCTAACAGCGACGTGGTGCCCACCAAACCCTTCTTCGTCGAGTGGACGAATGGCCACCGCTACGGCATCTCCGCCACCCGCGGAGATTGGGAGCAGGTCCAGACCGAAGCCGCCAGCCTCGGCGGCTATCTGGTCAGCTTCGGCAGCACCCCGGGCCAGACCTTCAGCAACTCCGACGAGAACGACTTCGTCGCCCAGACCTTCCCCGATCCGGAAGGCTGGTACATCGGCCTGAAACAAATCTCCCCCGCCCCTGCCATGGAGCCCGCGCAGGGATGGCAGTGGGTCAGCGGCGAAAACCTCTCCTACACCCGCTGGCACCCCGGCGAACCGAACAACTACTTCGGCGCCGGCGAGGACTACGGCATGATGCTTCTGAACGTCAGCAGCACCGGCACTTGGCACGATACGAAAGTCGCCGGCTACCCCGAGACATCGAACTACCGCGGCATCATCGAGCTGCCCACCCTCGGCGCAGGCGAGCGGAACTTCTTCGTCTCCTCGATCCATGCCCGCTCGAACATCTTCGATGCAGGCCTGGCCAGCTCCACCCAAGGCGGCTCCCTCCCCCCTTCCATAAACCTCGCCGGCCTCGGCGGCAAAGTCCTACGTTTCCCGAAGATCCACGGCACCCTCAATACCGCCGCCGACTTCAGCGGCCCCGATGGCGCACACACCCCCGGCCGTTCCTGCGACCTCACCGCCGTCGGCGGCATCTCCGGCTACCTGAATGGCAACAACACACCGGCTCTCGTCGGCGTGTTCCTCGCAGGCACCCAGCCCGCATCTCCTCCCGCACGTCTGGATTTCTCCGCGAATCAGATCGGCGAAAACTTCACCACCCTCGCCCCCGCCCTCGGCCAGGTCTTCTTCATCGGCGACGGCATGACCGCTGCCGGTGCGCTCCAGCAATTCACCATCCCGGCCGGAGCGGAGAAGCTCTACTTCGGCTATCCGGATGGCAATGACGGCACCCTTTACCACGGCTCCCCGCTCGGCTGGGGCGACAATAGCGGCTCGATCTCCCTGCGCGCCACCATCGCTCCGGACCTCGTGCCCACCCTCGGCCTAACCTTTCCGATCACCGGCGGCCAGCTCCAGGTGAGCGGCGGCACCGCTCCCTTCACCTTCACCATTCTCTCCGGAGCCCTGCCTCCCGGCCTCACGCTTTCCAGCTCCGGCCCGACCGCCGGCCTGGTCACCGGCACCCCCGGAAATGGCCCCTACACCTTCACCGTGAAGGTCACGGACGCGAACGGCGCCACCGCCAATCGCACCTTCAGCGGCACGATCGAGAATCCCATCGCGGTTCCCAGCTCACTCGTCTCCTGGTGGTCCGCGGAGAGCACCCTCGCGGACATCATCGGCGGCAATCATGGCTCCATGAAGAACGGGCCTACCTCCCTCGGCTCGACCAATACCATCGGCCAAAACTACGGCCCCGGCAAAGTCGGCAGGGCCTTCGTCCTCGATGGCGTGAATGACTTCATCCAAGTCGCCCACGATCCCTCGCAGAACATCACCGGTGACATCACCATCGAAGGCTGGGTCAAGCCGACCGCCACCTCGGCAAGCGAGCCGACCATCATCAGCAAGCGCTCGTCGGACAATCTCGCCTGCTGCTACGTCCTCTATCTGAAGGCAGACGGCAGCCTCGCCTTCGCATCCCGGAATGGCGATTGGTCGAGCGTCTCCACCACCATACCCGTTCAGCTCAACCAGTGGAGCCACATCGCGGCCACCATCGGCAGCTCGCAGATCCGCCTCTACCTGAATGGCGTCCAAGCCTACGCCGGATCCTACACCGCCACTCGTCCGGCGGTCACCGGCATCCTCAGCATCGGCGCCACCATCACCGACACTTACACCGAGTCGAATCCCTCCGGCCCCTTCCCCGGCTCGATCGATGAACTTGCCCTCTACAGCCGCGCCTTGAGCGCTGCGGAAATCTCCGCGCTCCACCACGCCGGCACCGGCGGCAAAGCCCACCACGATGCCGCCCGCGACTTCTCGCTCACCGCGAATCCTGCGGGCGCCTGGAGCTATCGCCAGCAGCCAGCTGATGCCCTCAGCGGCACCTACAATCCGGCGGCTGCCACCTTGATGGGCGGACCTAACACCTCCGACCCGCTTTCCTATTGGTCGGCAAACGCCTCCATGACCTTGAATACCTTGGAGACCTACCACTACCGGGATAGCGGCGGCACGCGCTACGATTGGCTCGGTCGCCAGTTCGGCATGGGCCCGGGCTCGGGCGGCGAACGCCCCGTCCTGCGCTGGACCGCCCCCGTAACCGGACAATACGCGGTCTCCGGCAGCTTCGCCGGTGCGGACACCCGCCCCACCACCGTGGACGTCCATGTCTTCCACAATGCCACCGAACTGACGCCACCCGACAAGCGCTACGTGAACAGCTACCGCGGCGATGGCATTTCGCACACCCAGGTCGTCTCCGCCGCCGCGGGCGACACCGTCGACTTCATGATCGGCATCGGCAACGGCGACTGGACCTATGACAGCACCGCGGTCTCGGCTTCCGTTACGCTGCTGAATGTCACGCCGCTGCCACGGATCGCGGTGGAGCAACCGGAGGGCAGCGCCCTCGCTGACGGCAATAGCACCGTGACCTACGGAGCAGTGACTCTCGGTGCCTCGCTCACGAAGACAATCACACTGCGTAATACCGGCACCGCGCCTCTAGCAGGCCTGGCCGTCACGGTCGACGGCGCGAATGCATCGGAGTTCGCGGCTCCTCCTAGCCTGAGCTCCACCACCCTCGCACCGGGCGCCCCGCTTACCTTCAATGTGACCTTCACACCCACGGTCTCCGGTGCTCGCGCTGCCGTGCTTCACATCGTCAGCAATGACGGCCCGCGTAGCCCCTTCGACATCGCACTCAGCGGCTCCGGCTACTCCGCCGTCGGCAACAAGCTCTACGCATGGGGAGACAACGACAACGGCCAGATCGGCGATGGCACCAATGCCGACAAGCTCACACCGGTCGCGGTCATCATGACCGGAGCACTTGCCAGCCGACAGGTCACCCAGGTGTTTGCCACGGGTGAGCGCAGCCATGCGATCACCGCGGATGGCAAAGTCTACTCATGGGGATACAACGCCTCGGGCCAGCTCGGCGACGGCACCACGATCTATCGCAAGGAACCGGTCGCCGTGGACATGAGCGGAGCCTTGGCCGGCAAGGTGGTCACCACGCTTGCGCCAAGTCTCCAGCACACCTTGGCCCTGACGTCGGACGGCAAGGTCTACTCCTGGGGCGAGAACTTCACCGGCCAGCTCGGCCTCGGCGACACGACCGATCGCAGCACGCCGCAGCTCGTCCAAGGCGCCTTGGCCGGCAAGACCATCACAGTGATCTCCTGCAGCTTCGCCCATTCGTTCGCCCTGGCTTCGGATGGATCCCTCTATGCGTGGGGGAGCAACTACAACCGGATCCTCGGCGATGGCACCACCACCACCCGCCTCTCTCCGGTGGCGGTGAACACCGCTGGCACCTTGCTCGCCGGCAAGACCATCACCGCAATCAGCTGCGGCTACTATCACAACGTGGTGCTCACCAGCGACGGAAAGGTCTATGCCTGGGGATTCAATGGCAACGGCTACCTCGGCGACGGCACCACCACCGAGCGCTTCTCGCCGGTGGCCGTAAATGGCACCCTCACCGGCAAGACAGTGACGGCGATCTCGGGCAATGACTACCATCACCTGGCACTGACCAGTGACAACCAGCTCCACGCCTGGGGAGCCAATCTCTACGGCAACCTTGGAGACGGAACCAACATCGGTCGCTCCTCCCCGGTGCTCGTGAACACCAGCGGCGTGCTCGCCGGTAAGACCTTCGCGCAGATCTTCGCCGCCGGCGGAGCCTCGATGGTGCGGACCACCGATGGCAAGCTCTACACCTGGGGCATGGGCTCGGGTGGCCAGCATGGCAATGGGAATGAAGCAGACATCAACCTCCCCGCCGCGGTGGACATGAGCGGCGTGCTTGCCGGCCGAACCTTGGTTACGGCCAGCATGCAAGGCTATCACTCCCTCGTCATCGCCTACGCCCCGCCTGCTCCGGAAATCGTGGTCGAAAACGAGACCGGCACGACATTGGCCGCCAGCGAGGTCTATCGCCAGGACTTCGGCCCGGTCCAGCCGACCAAGCACAAGACCGCCGCGATCACGATCCGCAACACCGGCGACGACCTGCTCGGCAACATCGGTGCCACCATCGATGGCCTCGGCGCCGCCGACTTCAGCATCGTCAGCAGCAACAGCGGCACCACCCTCACTCCCGGTGGAACGCAGACGCTGACCATCACCTTCACTCCGACCACCCAGGGCGTGCGTGAAGCGACCCTCCACATCACCAGCAATGATGCGGATGAGCCAGCCTATGCGATCACCCTCACGGGAGTCGGCACCCAGCCCATCAGCGAGTGGCGCGAGCAGTACTTCGAGTCCACCGAAGACACCGGCAGTGCCGCAGACGACGCCGACCCCGACGGTGACGGCATCGAAAACCTGCTGGAGTACGCCACCGGAGCCGACCCCACCAAAAGCAGCACGGTTGAAACACCGGTTTCTCCACCGGTCGCCGGAATCATCGGCTTCACCTACACCCGGAACAAACTGGCAGCAGCCGACGTGATCTACACCGTCGAGTGGTCGGACACGCTCACGGGCCAATGGAGTTCGAATGGTATCAGCGAAACCGTGGTCGCTGACGATGGAACACTGGAAACCGTGGTGGCCACCCTCCCCGCTGGCTCGGAAGGAGCCCGGTTCGTCCACCTCAAGGTAACCCGCCCCTGATCCCCCGCGGGCAAGCGGCATCGGCGGGACTCTTTCCCGCCGCTTGCCGCTTGACGCCTGCCGGACGCATCGGTTTCTTCCCGCCCGCCATGCTCCATCAGGTGCTCAAATCCAAGCTTCACCGGGCAATGATCACTGCCGCCGACGTCGACTACGAAGGCAGCATCGAGATCCCCACCGACCTGATGGACGCCGTCGGCCTCTGGCCCGGTGAAAAGGTGCTCGTCGCCTCCATCACCACCGGCAACCGCCTCGAGACCTACGTCCAGCCCGGCATCCCCGGCACTGGCAATATCCTCATCAACGGCGGAGCCGCCCATCGTATTAAGAAAGGCGAACGAGTCGCCATCATGGCTTTTGGCCTCTCGGATGCTCCAGTCCTCGCCAAAAAGGTCGTCTTGGACGAAGAAAATCGCATTCTGCGCGACGGACGCTAAGCCCAAATCGTCAAGTTTTCGCTTTAAACACTACCGATCCCGTCATCCGACACGAAAGAGTCATTTTGTTTAAAATTATTTACTTGAGAAAACTTAACGAGTTTTTTGAATAGCGGACTTTTTTTGGGTCGCGCGAATGGCACTTTGCTGCTATGATCGCGCCGCTATGGCAACCACCACGAAACGCACCCGGTTTTCACGCCGGCTTCCTGATCACGTCACGGATGAACTCTGCAACGTCCTCGCGGAAGACAAGGTGTTTGGCTTCAATGACCTGTTCGAACGAGTGTTCGACAACCTCAAGGTCCGCAACGCCGTGAGCGGCGGCGAAGAGATGCTTCGCCTGCGCGCTTACGAGAAACTCCAGAACCTGGTTACCCGCGGCCTCGTCGAGAAAATCGGCAAGGAATACAAGGGCACCAAGCGTGTCCATGAGGCGTCGAGCGAGTACCTCGCCCAGCAGCAGGAAGATTGAGCCACGGGGGTGCCTCACCAGCACCCGTTGTTTGCCCTCCCTTTTGATAAAACCCGCGCCGCAACCCGGCGCGGGTTTTTTTTCTGTCCATGCCGCGCTCCGGCTCCTATCACCCGGGCCGGATGTCGTCCCAGTACCTTCCCGTTTTCATCCAGATCCTCGTGGCCATCGGCTTCGCGGCGGTCAGCCTCACCCTCAGCGTGGTGCTCGGCAAATCCGCTCGCCGCAATGCCACCAAGGACAGCGCCTACGAGTGCGGCATGCTTCCCATCGGCGACGGCGCCCCGCGCTTCTCGGTGAAGTTCTACCTGGTCGCGATGCTCTTCGTGATCTTCGACATCGAAGTGGTCTTCATGTACCCATGGGCCGTCCAGTTCCGCGACCTCGTCAGCGGTGGCAATGCCATCCCGCTGATCTCCATGGCAGCCTTCGCCGGCGTTCTCGCCGTGGCCTACGTCTATGCGCTCAAGAAGGGCGCTCTGACGTGGAAGAACTGATCGGGGCCGCCGCATCCGGCTTCCCCAGCGCCATCGCCGCAACCGCCGGAATCGGGATCGCCTGCCCGACCACGAAGTCTTCCAGCACCAGCTGGAGCCATTCGCGCGATGCCGTGATCGCCTCGATCACAATCGCGATCTTCCCGCCCTCCGCAGGCATGATGCGGTAGCGGTCGACGACGATGATGATCTCATCCGCCTCCCCGGTGAGCATCACCTGCACCAGCAGCATCTTCTCCTTGCTGCGGATCCGCAGCTCGGTGAGCTGGCCATAGCGTTCGATGCGGCCGGCGAGCATGCTTTTCGCCGCCCGCGAGGCGAGATTGTCCTTGAGCGCACCGAGCATGCTGAAACCTAGGGTTTTCCTGTGAGGGAAAGAAAGCCGCCACCGAGGCATCATTTTCGTCACATCGCCGCGATCGCGTAATGGCAGACCGGGGGAAAATCGGACATGCTCTGCGGCGTAAGGGATAGTTGCACAGCCCCCCATGCATTTGGGACACGGCCCTCGGACACTGGAACGGTTCCCCCCTCTAGTGTCCGGGGGCTTCCCATTTCGGGACCACGCGGCCGGCGGCAGAGCTGTTAGACGATCCTCCGCGATAGCGTAATATCAGCCGACCCGGAACAAGTGCACCCTGCACACGTCGGCTGGCAACACCCGGCACGGATTTTTCCCTCCCGCTCCTTCCGGGCAATTCCATCGGACACCGGTGCTCTCCCCAACGGTGTCCATCCAGGAATCTCCCGGAGGGCTCGACGAAAAAACGCCGCGCGGAATGGCGATTCCACGCGGCGTTTTCGTTTTGAGATTCGCAGGTCTTCAGACCTCGAACAGCGATGTCACCGACTGGCCGCCATTGATGCGGCGGATCGCCTCGCCCAGCAGTGGCGCGATGCCCACGGCCTGAACCTTATCGCCCGATGCCTGCGGCACCGAGTCGGTGGTGATGATTTCCTCGATCACCGATTTCTGGATCCGCTCACGCCCGAGGTCGCCGAGAACCGCATGCGACACGCAGGCGAAGATCCGGCGGGCACCGCTCTTGCCGAGAATCTCGGCGGCGGCGGTCAAGGTGCCGGCAGTCTCGGTCATGTCATCGATCAGGATCACGTCACGCCCTTCCACTTCACCGATCACATTCATCGCCTCCACGCGGGTGGCACTGATCCGGTGCTTGGCCACGATCGCCAGATCGACGCCGAGGGCATCCGCATACGCGCGAGCCATCTTCACTCCACCCACGTCAGGAGACACCACGCAGAGGTTCGAGGTATCCGGATGGCGCTCGCGCAGGTAGTGGATCAGCGCGGGCTTCGCGTAGAGATGATCCACCGGGATATCGAAGAAGCCTTGGATCTGCGGCGCATGCAGGTCCATCGTCAGCACCCGGCCGACGCCCGCGGAGGTGAGCAGGTTTGCCACCAGCTTCGCGGTGATCGGCACTCGCGGCTGGTCCTTGCGGTCCTGGCGGGCGTAGCCGAAGAAGGGCATCACGGCGGTGATCCGGCCGGCGCTCGCACGGCGGGCGGCATCCACCATGATCAGCAACTCCATGATGTTGTGATTCGTCGGCGGACAGCTCGGCTGGATGATGAAGACATCGTCCCCGCGGATGTTCTCGTTGATCTTGACGAAAGTTTCACCGTCCGGAAACGCCGTGACGTGGACATCGGCGAGCTTCGAGCCAAGGGTATCGGCGATGCGCTCGGCGAGCGCGCGGTGGGCGGTTCCACTGATCAGTTTCATGCGGGAGCGACGGGGCGGGCGCATCGTCCGCCGGTAGTGCCGCCTTCCTCAAGGCCAATTCCCGCCCCGCGGGGAATTACTTCGCTCCCTTGCCGAGCAACACGGCCGGAATCGTCTTCAGCAGGATCTTGAAATCCAGCCACAGCGACCAGTTGTCGATGTACTGAAGGTCCATTTCCACCCACTGCTCGAAGCTCGTGATCTTGTTCCGCCCGCCAGCCTGCCACTCGCAGGTGATGCCCGGCTTCACGCTCAGCCGGCGACGATGGGCCAGTTCCGAGAAGGCGGCCACCTCATAGAGCGGCAGCGGCCGCGGACCCACCAGGCTCATGTCGCCGGTCAGCACGTTGAGCAGCTGCGGCAGCTCGTCGATGCTCAGCTTCCGCAACCAGCCACCGAACGCGAAAATGCGCGGATCGCGGTCCAGCTTGAAAACCGGCCCGTCCATCTGGTTGCCATGCTCGGCCTTGATCTTCTCCAGCAGCGCCTCGGCATCCGGCACCATGGTACGGAATTTCCACATCCGGAAGGGCTTGCCGTAATGGCCCGCACGCTTCTGGCAGAAAAGGATCGGCGCTCCCGGGCTTGTCAGCCGGATCCCAATCGCCGCGATCAGCCACAGCGGCGAACTGCAAATGATCAGGAACAAGGCACCCAACCGGTCGAAGGCCTCCTTCGTCAACAGCTCCCAGCTCAGCTCCGGCGTCGAGCGCAGGACCAGCATCGGCTTGTTCCCGATCGAGTCGAAAACCGGCCGCGCGATCTGGGTGCGGATGAAGGACGCCGCGATCCATGCCTCCACGCCCTGCAGCTCGCAGGCCTCGACGGCTTGCGCCACCTTGTCGAAGGCCGTCCGCCGCGTCGCGAAAATCACCCGCTCCACGGTTTCCACCTTCAAAAGCTCATACAGATCCTCCACCGGCCGGGTGGAAAGATCGAAGCGCTCCACGATGTTCCAGCCACCGGTCGCTTCGGGGTCGAGTTCCTGGATCAGCTCGTCCAGATCCTCAACCGATCCCGCCAGCACCACCCGCTCGCGGCGGCCTTCGTCACGCTCCAGAATGACCATTCGCCTCCGCGTCACCCGGTCACGCAGCAGCAGCAGGAAACCCACGATCGGCGCGCCAATGCCCAAGATCAGGCGGCTCGCATCTTGCAGGCGGGAGAAAACCGAAATCAAACCCAGCACCAGCCCCATGATCGCCAGCGCCTTCGCGATCTGCTGGATCGCCTTGTGCCGGGATTTCCGCCGGACGTGCTCATAGAAACCGAAATGCTCCAGCACCAGCGGCGTGAACGGCACCGCGATGTAGAGCACCCAGCTCATGTCCGCCAGCATCGAACGCCCCCCCATCGGCTCCATCCCCACCAACCCGCGAATCGGATCGCGGAGGACCGATGCAATCCAGAACCCCAGCCAGACAAACGCAGCATCCAAGAGCTGCAGCGCTTGGACCGAGAAGGCCTGTTTGCGTCCGGTGGACATCGGCAATATGAGGAGAGGCGTGGGCGACTTCGGGCAGTCGCGCAGAGCTTGGCCGGACCAGCATTCCAAGGCAATCACGTAAACACGGCATCCCCCGCGACAGCTTCGTCACCCGCGCAGGCCATGCGGGAAAACACGCATGGCCGTGTCCCAGCCCCCGCTCACCCCAGCACGATTCTAGGGATTGCCATGCCGCCTTTCACCCCTACAGTCCCGCCCTCCAAATCATGAGCGAACCCAAGCACGTCGCTATCGTAGGCGCCACCGGAGCGGTCGGCGAGGAAATGCTACTCTGTCTCGAACAGCGGAATTTCCCCGTCGGTAAACTGACCTTGCTGGCCTCAGCCCGCTCGGCCGGCAAACGCATCCCGTTCCGCGGCGAAGACATCATCGTGCAGGAACTCACCCACGACAGCTTCGCCGGCGTGGACATCGCGCTGTTCTCGGCCGGCGGCGGCATCTCGAAGGAATTCGGCCCCTCCGCCGCAGCTGCCGGTGCCGTCGTGATCGACAACTCGTCCGCCTTCCGCATGGACGAGGGCGTCCCGCTCGTGGTGCCGGAGATCAATCCGGCCGCCGCGAAGGATCACCCGAAGGGCATCATCGCGAACCCGAACTGCACCACCATCATCTCGCTGATGGCGCTCGCGCCGCTGCACGAGAAGTTCGGCCTCAAGTCGATCATCGCCTCGTCCTACCAAGCCGTCTCCGGCTCGGGCGCGCAGGGCATCATCGAGCTGGAAGAGCAGGTCAAGGCGATCGCCACCGGCCAGCCCTTCGAGCCCAAGGTCTACCCCCGCCAGATCGCCTTCAATGTGATCCCGCAGGTCGATTCCTTCACCGACAACGGCTACACCAAGGAAGAGCTCAAGATGCTCAACGAAGGCCGCAAGATCCTCGGCCACGATGACCTCAAGGTCTCCTGCACCTGCGTCCGCGTCCCGGTCTATCGCTCGCACTCGGTCTCGATCACCGCAGTCTTCGAAAAGCCCGTCGACGTCGAATCCGCCCGTGCCGCCTACGAAGGCAAGCCCGGCGTCCAACTCGTCGATGATCCGGAAAACAAGGTCTTCCCGGTGCCACTCGACACCACCGGCAAGGACGACTGCCTCGTCGGCCGCATCCGCAAGAACCTCGTCCTCGACAACGCCCTCGACCTCTGGGTCGTCGGCGACCAGGTCCGCAAGGGTGCCGCGCTCAACGCCGTCCAGATCGCCGAAATTCTCTGATCATAGAGACCCCGCCAAGACGCCAAGTTCACCGAGGAAGGACTTCTTTCTTGAGTAACTTGGCGTCCTTTGCGTCTTGGCGGTGACATCATCGCCTTCTTCAACTCCGCCATGGATCTCAAAGCCTATCTCGCCGCCCGCGCCGCCGAAGTCGATGCCGCGCTCGATGCCTTCCTGCCGAAGGCCAAGGAGAAACCGGCCACGATCCATGCCGCGATGCGCTACACCGTCTTCGCCGGCGGCAAGCGCCTCCGTCCCATCCTCTGCCTCGCCGCCGCCGAAGCCTGTGGCGGCGATCCCGAAGCCGCCATCCCACCCGCCTGCGCCGTCGAAATCCTCCACACCTACTCGCTGGTCCACGATGACCTCCCGTGCATGGATGATGACGACCTGCGCCGTGGTCGCCCCACCTGCCACAAGGTCTACGGCGAAGGCATGGCCGTCCTCACCGGCGACGCCCTTCTAACAGAAGCCTTCCTCATTCTCGCGCAGACTCACCCCGCCAAGCGCTACCCCGTCGGCAGCTACGTCGCCGAACTCGCCCTCACCGGCGGCTCCACCAAGCTCATCGGCGGCCAGGTCATGGACCTCGAAGGCGAAGGCAAGAAGCTCACCAAGGCCCAGCTCGTCAAAATCCACGAGGCAAAGACCGCCGCGCTCCTGACGACCTCCATCCGCCTCGGCGCGATGACCGCCAACGCCACCGAGAAGCAACTCGAAGCGCTCAGCATCTTCGGCCGCGCCCTCGGCCTCGCCTTCCAGGTCATCGACGACATCCTCGACGTCACCGCCTCCACCGAAGTCCTCGGCAAGACCGCCGGCAAGGACGCCGCCGTCGAAAAGGCCACCTACCCCGCCATCCTCGGCCTCGAAAAATCTCGCAAGGAAGCCGCCAAGCTCACCACCGAAGCCATGGACGCCCTCCTCCCCTTCGGCAAAAAAGCCCAGCGCCTCCGCGAGATCGCAGAGTACCTGCTGAAGCGGGAGTATTGATCGGCCAGCTTGCCACGGCAGGCCCTTTGAACTAGGGTCATGTCACGCCATGAGCCGAACGGTTGAACTTACGGTCCCAATGCCTGCTCGGCTTGCCACCTTGCGCTTTCCCAAAGCGCTCGATGATCGCTTGCATCACCTGTTGGATGAGCAGGGGCTTCGCGGTCGTTTGACTCCCGCAGAAAAGAAAGAGGCCGAGGCGCTTGCCGGAATCGCCACTACCCTGTCCATCCTTAAACTTGGTGCTCAAGTGAAAGCCGCCAAGGCCTGACGACCGTGGCCGTTTCCGCGAAATTGCGGCGTGAAGTCACGAAGCGAGCCCAAGGACGCTGCGAGTATTGCGGCCTGGCCTCAGTCGGGCAGGCAGCCACTTTTCACGTCGACCACGTCGTGCCTCAGATCGCCAAAGGGGAAACCATCCTGGAGAACCTCGCACTTGCTTGCATCCATTGTTCTCTGAGGAAAGGCGCGCGCCGCTCGGCAACCGATGCCAAGACCGGCAAAATCGTGCCCCTTTACCATCCCCGCAGCGACTTGTGGACGCGCCACTTTCGATGGTCAGGGAGGCGGGTCGTCGGAAGAACACCGGTTGGTCGGGCAACCGTAGAAGCGCTCGATCTGAATAGCCCGGAGCATCTCGTCATCCGCGGTTTCGAAGAGCGGCTAGGAAGACACCCGCCGCCCACACACGCCTGACAGCAGAGCACCTTTACTCCCGCTCCAACAACACCCTCCAAGTATCCGTCGCCTTCATCCGGCGATTGAGCTCCACGAGCGCAGGGAAAGCTTCCGGCGAAACCACCGCCGCCTTCAACGCCACCTCCCGCGTCCACACCAGACGCAGGCCACCATCATCGCGGCGCTCGCTGCTGACGGAAAGCGTCACGTGCCCGATACCGGACGGACCATCCCAATCGATGCTGCTCGGCTCGCCGGACAGCTTCCATCCCTTCGGCAGATCCACCGTCCACACATTGCGGGAGTTCCGTTGGGCACCCAGCGCATAGGGAAGACGGCGCGCCGTTTCATTGGCGCCTTCGAAGATCTCACCACCACCACCCGGAAGGTCGAAATAGGCCAGATCGCCCTGCACCACCGCGAAGTCGTCGACACTCGCGCCGTAGCCAAGTCTCCCCACCGCGCCCTTTTCAATCACCGGTTCGCCCCGCGGCGTAGCATCGCGCGAGAGCCCGGTGATCAGCGATTGAAAATGACGGCTGAGATCCTCCGGCGTGACCTCTGAGGCCCAGGCCGTGAAGCGCGTGGCGCCTTCGCCGCGTACCTCGGACAAATAGTCGACCCTCGCATCGCCGTCTTCGTCGATCACGATGGAATACCTCGTGGTCGAGTCATTCGCGATCGACTTCACCCGCTCGGGCGTACCGCTGTCGAGCGGCAGCACCACATCGCCATCGCTCGCATTCACCCGCCAGTCGGCGTACTGCGAAAGATAGGAGAAGTCCACCGGGCTATCTTGAAGCCGCAGCCGCGCACCAAGCGTGGTGTAGTAACCTTGGGGAAGAGCCTCGGAAGGACGGCGCGTAACCACAGCCAGCTCATCCGTCGCGAATAGCGCCGGCGTGGCATCATAGCCAGCAGCACGCAGCAGTGCCACGAACAGCAACTGCCGGTCCGCCGCACCACCATAGCCATCCGCAAGCGTCGGGGCGGCACCGGAAAGCCCCGACACCGGAATCTCACCCCAGTCGGGACCGGCCTGCCGGATATTCTTCGCCACGAAATTCCGCAGCGCCACGATCTTGTCCGCATCGCTCTGAAGCCCGGCCACCAGCTCCGCGGCCTTGCTCTTCACCGCGTCATCCGGCTGGCACTTCGCAGCCAGCACCGGCCGCAGCGCCTCGGCATAGGCCGCATCATCGCGCATCGTGGTGAAGGCAAGCTGCGGTGCCCAGGTCTTCGCAGGAGCAAGCCCGGACTCGCGCGCGATCGGCAGCAAGCGGCGCTTCACAGTGATGCGCTGCGTATCGCCGTCCTTGGTAACCTTGGCCCCCGCACGATTGTCCACATGCAGCGGCAGCGAAGCGGGCGCAATGATCTCAAGCTCGTCCGCATCCACCGCATCCGTGCTCGCGAAAATCTCTGACCAGGAAACAGCGGTTAGATTCTGATAGGCCGTCGTGTAGGCGTAATCGATCACCGAACCCTCCTCCACCTTCGGAAGTGAAATGACCTTCGTGCGCGATGGAGCATAGCGTGGAGCAGAAGCGGCCCAATCCGCATCGAGCACGTTGATCTCGTTCTCCGCGACCTCGTGGCGCACGCCATCCTTGTCGGTCACTGTCGCATGTTCCAGCACCGGCTCGGGATTGGAGCTGTTCCAGGAAAGCTTGAGTTCCGCGTTATCCTTCTTGCCCGCGTAGGTGAGCACCTTCGAGCGCTCTTCGATGCGCACGGAATACGAGTGAGCATCGGCAACCGTCACGGTCGTCTTCTGCTGCAGCACCTGCAGGTCGGGCTTCACTCCGGAATCGGTCGAGACCAGCGCATTGCGGCGGCCGGCACGGGAAATCTCACGCAAGTCGGCACGCAAGGCATCGTAGTCAGACGCAGGAATTTCGAGACGCTTCATCCGCAGGTCGAACTCACCCACCAGCTGGCTCCCTTCACGCCGCGTGCTGCGCGAGTAGCGCAGGTTCGCGTCATCGATCGTCTTGTCCGCAGGCAGCGCGAGCGTCGCTCCCACGGATTCCGGCAGCGTCACGGTCACGCGTTCCTTCACCCCGGCGAGCAAGTCGAGCTTCACCGGGAAGCGCCGCTTTTCGAGCGACGTGGCGTCGGCCAGCTGGCTGGAAACCAACCCGAGCGCTTGCGAAACGAAGGGCGTGCGCAGCAACGCCTTGCCATCGCGGTCGACCAGGAAATCCGGCGCGGTGTAGCGCACGCGCAGCTTCATCGGCTGGTCGGTATCCATGAGGTTCTCGGGCTCCAGTTTCATCTCCTCGAGCTCCAGGCCGGGGACGATGGCGGCAAGCTTGCGCTGGATGAAGCGACGAATGTCATCGACCTTCGTCTCCGCGAACGAACCACGGTAGGCCGTGTCATTGATGCCGCCAAAATCGACCACCGTTTCACCAGAGACAGAGCCATCCTTGCGCACGGTCAGATTCGTTTCCGCCGAGAGCATATTACCGGCCGCATCCGGCACCGCCGAAACCCGAAGCGTATCCCCCTTCGGATCCGCGACCAGGTAGCTGCAGTTGGCGAGGTAGGCAGGGAAGATATCCTTCGTGCTCTCGTTCGTGGAGTCCATCAGGCGCACTGCACCCTTCTCATCCCGAATGGCAGTGATCGCATGGTTGAAGTAGGGCATCGCCACCTCTTGGTCGAGAGGAGTGCCATCGGCCATGATCAGCACCGGAAAGGCGTCGAAGCCCGCGGCGCGCAGCATCACCGTCAGCAGCGCGGCCTTGTCACGGCACACGCCATAGCGCTTGGAAAAGGTCAGCGACACATCGTGCGGCTCGTAGCCGGGTGCCTCCGTCTCCGTGGTGATCCCCATGTAGCGGATCTCCTGCGAGACGAACTTGTAGATCGCACGGATGCGCTCCTCCTGATCATCGATGCCCTTCACCACCTCGGTCGCCTTGGCCTTGATGTCATCGGTGATCTTGAAATGCGGCTCGGAAATGTCCCAGTACCACCGCGAAACCGTCTCCCAATCGGGAATCGTGCTCACCAGCAAGCGCCGCACGCACAGATACGACGAAGGCATCTGCGGCTCGGGAATGATCTGCGGCGTCTCGTTCGCCTCCCACGCATACTCGATCGTGTCGCCCTTCTCCGTCTTTGCAAATTTGAGCCCGCTGTCGTCGCCATCCTTGATCAGGATCCGCGCGAGCGGCAGCGACTTCGGCGTCACCACCGTATAGCTGCGATGCAGCACCGGCACCTCGTCCTCCAGCGTGGTGATGTCGGAGAAGCCGCCCTTCATCCGGGCCTTCGGTTCACCTTCCTCGGTCTCGATCTCGACGAGATCTCCGACCTGCACGCCGGGAATCGAAGCCACCAGCATCTTCTCCGCCGGATCGTAAATGTTCATGGACCCGCTCGATGGGTCCTGCTGCACCGCCGACTGCTTGGCCGGGTCCAGCGTCACCACCGAGCCATCCGGCTTCACAATCTTCAGCGAGATGACCTTCGCATAACCGTAGTCGGTATTGAACGAAGTCGAGAAGGTCAGCAGGTCGCGCCGGCCCTTCTCGGTGAGCGCCTTCGTCCGGGTGAAAGCCTTGCGCACCGCGCCGCCCTCGGCATTCACGTCCAGATGCTGGATATTCTCCAGCACCACCGTGTCCGCATTCGGAAAACGCTCGGGCGTGATCGTCTGGGCCGCCGAAACGATGGCCGAAATCTCCGGCGGGACTTGAAGCGCGTGGAGGTTCGGCGAAAGGACGAGCAGCGAACCGGATGCCAGGAGAACGTAGCGGATTTTCATGCAGGGACGGGGGTAAAGCGGCGTGACGGGCCAGCTTTGTCCCGCGAATACCCGATTCGCCAGTCGGAAGATTACCAAACCTTCCCCCTCGTTCCGCAGAACCGCTTCACAGGAACAAAAACCACACCCCCAGCGCGAACGCCCCTACCCACACCGCACCGATATGCGCGAGGCCGAAACTACGCGCTCCCGGAGTCTCCGCACGATGGTCGTGGTGCGGACCGAAAAGCGCGCCATATTTCGCGATCAGCCAACCTCCGACAAAGGTCCAGAAGATCAGGAAGGCGACGACGAGCAGTTTGATGACGAGTGGCATGGCGGACGAACCGACTTTGCCGGAATCCACCGCCGTCGACAGGTACAGCTGAAATAAATTCGCCGGAGTACAGAATCTGTACTGCATCCGTTTCACCCCGGCTGTATCTGGAAGCCACGGGTAAACCGCCCAAGATCGTGCCATGCCGACCGCCGCGCCGCTGCACCAGGAGCTTTCGGAAAAGCTCGCCGGACTCATCCGTGCCGGCACCTTTCCCGCAGGCTCGCGCTTTCCCTCCATCCGCCACACCAGCCGCGAGCACCGCGTGAGCATCTCCACGGTGATGGAGACCTATCGCCACCTCGAGGACGAGGGCTTCATCGAGGCCCGCCCGCGCTCAGGCTACTACGTCGCCCCGCCGAAAATCACGGCCGACCGCTTTCCCACCACCGCCACCCGTGCCTCGAAGCCGCTCAAGGTCGGCTCCATCGTCGAGACGCTCATGGACACCGCCGGCGATCCCACCTTCGTGCCCTTCGGCACGGCCGCACCGGGAGACGGCATCGTCCCGGAAGCGAAGCTCGCCGCCATCACCCGCGAGGTCATGAGGAAGCACGGCGCGGAAGCCCTCCGCTACACCCCGCCCCAGGGCCGCCGCGAACTCCGCACCGCCCTCTCGCGACGCCTCTTCGACATCGGCCTGAAGGTCGCACCGGACGACATCATCACCACCCAGGGCGGCACCGAAGGCTTGAATCTCGCCCTCCAGGCGACCTGCAAGACCGGCGACCTCGTGGCCGTGGAGACCCCGGCCTACTTCGGCACCCTCAATATCATCCGCAATCTCGGCCTGCGCGTCATCGAGATCCCCGTCGATCCCCGGACCGGCCTCGTCGTCGAGGCCTTGGCCACGGCGCTGAAGAAGCACGCCATCACCGCCTGCGTGGTGCAGCCGCATTTCCAGAATCCCATCGGCAGCCTCATGCCGGAGGCGAACAAGAAAGCCCTCGCTGGCCTCGCCGCGAAGCATGGCTTCACCATCATCGAGGACGATGTCTATGGCGATCTCTCGCACGATGGCGTTCGCCCGCCCTCGATCGCCGCCCACAGCGATCGCGTGATCCACTGCGGCTCCGTTTCAAAGACCATCGCCCCCGGCCTCCGCGTCGGCTGGCTCGTTCCCGGCCCTCACCTCGCGGAAATCCGCCGCCTCAAGAGCATCCAATGCCCGTGGAACGGCACCCTCTCCGAGCTGGTCATCGCCGGTCTGTTAGATGCCGGCGGCTACGATCGCCACCTCCGCCGCATCCGCGGGCTCTACGCCGGCCAATGCGCCCAAACCCGCGAGGCCGTGCTGCGCCACTTCCCCGACTACGCCCGCGTCAATCGCCCCGCCGGCGGCTTCGTCCTCTGGGTGGAAATGCCCGCCGGCTTCGATTCACAGGCCTTCACCCAGGCAGCCCTGAAGAAAGGCATCAGCCTCTCGCCCGGCACCATCTTCTCCGCATCCGGCGGCCTCAATCACTGCTTCCGCCTCAGCTGCGGCTTCGCCTTCGGCGAACGCACCTTGGAAGCCATTTCCACGCTCGGAAAACTCGCACCCCATTTCGCACCGTGAATGCATCACAAAAAGGCATGCTCTTCGGCCTGTCCGGCGTGATGGCATTCGGCCTCACGCTGCCCGCCACACGACTCGCGGTCGCCTCGCTCGATCCCGCCGTCGTCGGCCTCGGTCGCGCCGCCGTGGCATCGATCCCCGCCGCCTTCCTGCTTCTTCTAACAAAGCAGCCCTTCCCATCCCGCGATCAATGGCAGCGCCTCGCCATCGTCATCCTCGGCGTGCTCATCGGCTTCCCGCTGTCCATCGGCTGGGCCATGCAACGCGTTGATGCCTCACACGGCGGCGTGGTCCTCGGCCTCCTTCCACTCGCCACCGCCTGCGCCGCCTTCCTCCGCGCCGGGGAAAATCCCTCGCGTCGCTTCTGGATCTGCAGCCTCGCCGGCAGCGCCACCGTCGTCGTCTTCGCCCTGTCCTCCAGCAGCGGCAAGCTGACTCCAGCAGACGGCGCACTTCTGTTAGCCGTCGCCTCCGCCGCCATTGGCTACGCCGAAGGCGGACGTCTCTCGCGTGAACTCGGCGGCTGGCAAGTCATGTGCTGGTCCATCGTCGCAGCGCTGCCCTTCATCCTCGGTCCGCTCATCTGGCTCATCCAACGCCACGGCATCCACGCCACCCCATCATCGTGGGCAGGCTTCTTCTACCTCAGCCTGGTCAGCTCCTTCCTCGGCATGTTCGCCTGGTATCACGGCCTCTCGCTCGGCGGCGTCGCAAAGGTCGGCCAGCTTCAGCTGCTCCAGCCCTTCTTCACCTTCCTCTTCGCCATGGCCTTCCTCGGCGAACGCTTCGGCTGGCAACCCGTCGCCTGCGCGGCCCTGGTAGCTCTTTTCATCCTGGCAGGACGCGCAAAGCCATCGCGGAAGCCACTATTCCGGCGCGCCCCGAGGGTGGTGGCGTGAATGCTCTTATCGCAGCGATCCCAGCCAAGCCTTGATTGCCTCCTTGCTCCCATCCAGCCCCTTGTAAGCCAGCGATTCCGCCGTCATCGAATCAATCGCGCTCACCAATGCCTCACGCTCCTCGCCGGAGATCTCCTTCGCCACGTCCAGAAAGTAAGTCCGGATCGTGAACAAGGAAGCCCCAGCTTCCGGAAAGGAAGTCAGCGTCTGCCGTTCAATCCTCAGCTCAAGTACGGGAACCGTCGTACTAAAGGCCCGCCCCTGAAACTCATTTCCCGGATGATGGTTCAAGTCCCGGTCCGTGCCGATCCCCCACGCGAAACGCACGAAAGGCCCCTTCTCCACCATCATCCCCACCAGCGAAGGAGCCGCCTTTGCCAGCTTCCCAAACCCCGCGACCGGCTGGTGCACGGCATTGAAGGGCTTGCCGATCTTTTCCTCCGCCGCCCAATGATTCGGGAAGCACAGATGGATCGCCGCGAGCCAGCCTTGGGGATCGCCGTCGGGATCGCGCCGCCAGATGGCGAGATCCTCCTGCAATTGCGAGGCCAAGGCATCAAACAGGTCCCGATAGGGCGGGGTGGCCTGTGTGGCGGAGATCAATCGATACCCCTCGTCGAAGACAATCCGCTCGGAACTGAGCGCGCACTCCAACGCCCGCCCCTCCACCAATTGAAAATACTCCGGCCAATCCCTGGCAAGGGATTCGATGATGAAGCGATTGATTTCCGCCGAGGACGCATCATCCAGCCCCACGCTCTGCGGATGGTATTTCTCCAACCACTCCGCCCGCGCGGCCAACTTGCCCTCACGATAACGCGGATACTCCGCATCGAACTGAAACACCTTCGCGTCCGTCGCTCCATTGCCCGATTCGCTGCCCAAGGCCCGGAGGCCCGCGGCCACCTCATACTTCCCGTGCGCGAGCGGGAAGTAGCGGCAGGCAACGGGCAGGGAAGCACGGGTCATGCTCCCTCATGCGGATTCTTGGAGCCCGATGCGCCGGGGAATCGCCGCAAATCCCACAAGTACCACCCTTCCACTTTCTCGCGCGCCCACGGGGTCTTCCGCAGAAACGTGAGGCTGGACTTGATGCTCGGGTTATCAAGGAAGCACCGGACACGGATCCGCCGCCCCATTTCTTCCCACCCGTAGCGCTCCTGCAGCGTGCGGACGATCGTCTCCAGCGTCACCCCATGCAGCGGATCCCTCGGATGCTCCCGTGGTGCCTCTCCCTCTCTCATGGCTTCCTCGCTCATGCCTTGCGACCTTCGTCGTACTCGTAGAAATCGAACATCGTCATCAACTCCGCGCGATCCGCGAAGCCCCCATCGGTCTTGAACTTCTCGAACATCTCCGTCCCACCATCATCATCCCGCCAACCGCGCTTCCGGGCAAAGCCGTTCCACACGACATAGTCGATCGCATGCAGCCCGCGCCCCTCGCCGAGGCACCACGCAAACGTCTCCTCATCACTCGCCCCGCCGAGAATGCGGGCCTTCACGTCCGCATAGTCCACCCGCAGGAACGCACAAATCCGCCCGTCGAATCCCTTTCCGAGATAGTCATGATAGACCTCGGGAAGCTCCCCGGCTGCGTGCAGCCGGATTTTGTCACACATCCGCGGGAAATAGACGAGTCCCTGGGTCTGATCGTAGGCACTGCGAGGAAAGCGGGGCATGCCCGGACTCTCGCAGGATCGGCCCGCCGTGCAATCGTCATGACACACCCCGGCCCCCCGCGGGAAATCCGCTTGCCTGACCGGGCCGCGTCTGGTTCATTCCCGCCCGTTCCGCAAGGTAACGCCGATGTAGCTCAGGGGTAGAGCAGGTCATTCGTAATGATCAGGTCGGGGGTTCAATTCCCTTCATCGGCTCCATTTTATAAGGGTTTACCTGCACCTACCCGCACTTGGTTGCACCTTACCGTAGTGGGTTAGTGGCAATAATGGCAGGTGAAACATGCCCCGCCGCCCTCAATTTGATCCGGTCGAGAATGCCGACGGATGGTTGGTTTCAGTGCCGGCGTCCATGTCAGCGGAGGGCGAACGGCAGCGGCGCTTCTTTAGAAGCCCTCAACTGCCTTCGGTGGATTCTTCGTCGCTCCCACCCCGTCAATCTTTCTGTTCCATTCCAGCCCTGTCTGATTGCAGATGATGACCCGATCCCACTTCTCAGTGACTGCTGCCAAATACTCTCCCGGCTTGCCCGCCATCCAAGATTGAGCGATTCCGTCATCTGGACTTGCTCCATTGCGTCTCGGCTCTCTCGCCCATGCATTGACCTTCACGAGGTAATCAACTTCGTCGCTGTTGAAGCCTACAGCGCTTTTAAACTCGATGTGGTCGCATTTCCCGTCCTGCCCAAAGTGCGCGACGATGCTGATGCCGTTCTTGCTGAACTGAATCGCGGAAGGCCGCTTGTCCTGCGGGGTGCCTTTCCCGTACCGCTTTTCGCATTGTTCACGGGTCTCTTCAAAGCGGGCATTCGCAACTGTCACCAACGCCAAGGCAAGCAAGGGGAGGAGTTTCATCGTGGCCGGGATATCATGCCTGCCGCCGGGGTGAAGCGGAAATCGAAAAGCTGATTCTGGCAGGCAGTGGGAGCTTCCGCGCCCACGCGGACAGATCCCTTATAAATCGGCCCTTTGCATGCGCATTCGTAATGATCAGGTCGGGGGTTCAATTCCCTTCATCGGCTCCACTTTCAGCCCGTTCAGTCCAGCCAACGCTGGAAACCTGAGACCGGAACCTACGGCGTGATTTCCGCCCCCAGGCGCAGGAAACGCCGCAGCGGATTGCCGGGAAGCGTCTTTGAATCCGTCACGATCACCGGCCCCGTTCCGGCATCCTGCACTGCTGCCCCCGGGGCCACGGTCCAGGCACCATCCCCCACCTTCGTGGCCAAGGTCGTCCAACCTCCCCCGGCCAGCGAATCCGAAGCGCTGATCGTGATCGTCACCCCCGCCATCTGCGGCGGACGCGTGAAGGAAAACACCATCTTGTTCGCAGCCCCGACCACGGCGGAGTAACCGGGATTCGTCCCCGCGACCTTCGGATCCGTGCCCAGCACGAATTCCAGCACGTTCGCCACGCCGTCGCGATCGAAGTCGGCTCCGGGCAGCGCATCAGGACCATCGGCCAGCCCGCCAAACTGTGCCACGCGCCACGCATCGAACGGCGACACCGGCGGCGGGTCGCTGCCCCACACCTCGAAGTTGTAGAGCGAGTAACCGTAGCCCGTAGTACGAGTGGTGCCGTACATCCGGACATAGCGCCCCGTGAAATTCAGATTGTCGTAGGTGAGATCCGTGCCGGTCGTGTTGTTATTCGTCACCGTCACCATGTCGGCCCACGGACCATTCGAGGAATCGGCCACCTGCAGCTTGTAGTTCTTCCCACCTGCGTTCTCCCACTTCAGAACCACCTTGCGGATCGACTTCGTCGCACCCAGATCGATCCACATCCACTGCGGATCCACGCCATGGATCGATTCCCACCGGCTGGTGGTGAAGTTCAGGTCCACCGCCGCGGCACCCGTGCTGTTGCCATTGATGCTGCTCGAGGCATCGGTCGGCCGACCGACGGACAGGTTCACAATGTTCGGCGCGATCACCAGCGTGAGCGTCGCCGTGTCCGTGCCGTGCGCATTGGTGGCGGAGATCGTGACATTCCCCGAGAAAGCCACCGAAGGCGTCCCGGAGATCACGCCCGTGGACGTGTTGAGGGAAAGCTCGCCGGGCAAGCCGGTGGCGGCGAAACTCGTAGGCGTATTCGTCGCGGCAATCGTATAGCTGAAAGGACTGCCCACCGTGCCATTCGCCGTCGCAGCGCTGGTGATGTCCGGCACCGGACCGGTGGTCACCGTCAGCGACAGCGTCGCATTCGCGGTCCCATTGGCATTCGTCGCCGAGATCCCGACGTTACTGGTCCCGGCAGACGTAGGCGTCCCATGGATCTGCCCCGTTGCGGTATTGATCTGCAAACCTGCGGGCAACCCGGTTGCCCCGTAGCTGCTTGGGTAATGCGTGGCCGCGATCTGGTAGCTGAAGGCAGTGTTAACGATGCAGCTCGCCGTGAGCCCGCTCGTGATCACCGGCGGCAGCACGCTTTCATCGAAGTCCATGCCCCACACCTCGAAGTTGTAGAGCGAATAGCCATACGGCATAGTACGAGCCGTGCCGTACATCCGCACATAACGGCCGGTGAAATCCAGATTGTCATAGACTAGGTTCGTGCCCGTCGTCGTGTTCCCCGTCACCGTCACCATGTCGACCCACGGGCCGCCCGCATTGTCGGACACCTGCAGCTTGTAATCCTTGCCGCCGGCATTCTCCCACTTCAGCACGATCTTCCGGATCTCCTTCAGCGCACCGAGATCGATCGACATCCACTGTGGATCCACGCCATGGATCGACTCCCACCGGCTTCCATTGAAGTCCAGGTCCACCGCCGCTGCTCCGGTGCTCCCCGCATTGATGCTGCTCGAGGCATCGGTCGTCCTGCCCACTGAAAGGTTCGCGATGAACGAAAGGCTCAGCGTCTCGCTGTCCGTGCCATTGGCATTCGTCGCCGTGATCGTCACCGTGCTCGATCCCGTCTGGGTCGGAGTGCCGGAGATTTCACCCGTCGTCGTATTGAAGGCAAAACCCGACGGCAGCCCGCTCGCGGTGAAGCTCACCGGATTGTTCTGCGCCCCGATGATGTAGGAGAATGCCACATTCACCGCACCGGTCGCGGCCAGCGGACTCGTGATCACCGGCGGCGGTCCCGCCGTGATCGTGAAGACCAGCGTTGCCGACCCCGTCCCATTGTCATTCGTCGCGGTGATCGTGCTCTCCACAGTGCCCGCAAGCGTGGGCGTTCCCGAAATCACTCCCGTCGAGGAATTCAGCAACAACCCCGCCGGCAAGTTCGTGGCATCGAAGCTGACCGGCAAATTGATCGCCGTGATCTGATAGATGAACGGCACCCCAACCACCGCCGACTTCGCCAGCGCGCTGTCGATCTCCGGCGGCGCGTCTGGATCCGGCGGCGTGAGCTGGTTGATCCAGTCGCGAATGAGCGCCTGCTGCGCCAGCGACATCGGATCACCCGGACGCATCGAGGTCCCCACCTGCGGCGGCGAAGCCCCCAGCTTCTCCATCAAGTAACTGCGCGCAGCGGAGCCGGACTGCACCAGCTTCACCCCCGGCGCTTCGCCGCTCTCCTTGTCGACCAGCTCGCTGTAAACCGCAGCCGCCTGCAAATCGAGGCCGAAGCTGTTAGTGGCGATGTCATTGTGGCAAGCCGAGCACAAGCTGCTCAGGATCGGCTTGATCTGCGTCTCGAAATTCACATTCGGCGTCACCGCGATGCCCGACAGATCCACCTCGTTCAAGCCACCGTGATACAGCCCGATGGTTAGATCCTTCACCACGGTTCCGCTGCCACCCACCGCCGCGGTCGCCTTCACCTTGCCATGGCTCGCAGCCAGCGTGTCGGCGCTCGTATCGAGATGGAAAGTCGCATTGCCCGCTCCCGTGGGAATCGGCACGTGATAGTAGCCCAGCACATCCGCCACCAGGCGATGATCCACTCCGCTCGCCGGAATACCCGACCCGGGAAGGAAATCCCGCCCACCTGCGAAATCCTGATAGCTTCCCGCCGCACCCCGCGAAATCCCCACATCCACTTGCGCAGGCGCACCCTTCGTATCCAGCGCACGACCGCGCAGCATCGTATTGGAAAGATGGAAGTCCACCGATGCAGCCTGGCTCGCTCCAGTGGTCGAAAGCGCCACCCCCGCATACGCCACCTCCACCCCATCACCAGCCGGCTCACCCGCCGACACCACCATCGCGTTGCCCGTGATCTGCGCCGAGAAAGTCACATTGATCCCCCCGCCCGCCGCGACCGCAAGCGCATTGCCTGCTCCGCCCGTGCCTCCCGACACCGCCAACGGCGTCACGCCATCCTTCTGATAGAAACGCAGCTCCGTAGCCGCCGCGAGTCCGCTCGCCGGCAGCGTCCGCCCATCCTCGATCTGACCTGTTAGAGTAATCGTCGTCGCATGATACGAGGTCACCGTCCTGACCTCCGAGTCCTGCAAACCCTGCGCGTTCGCAATCGTCAGCGTCACCTCATAAACCCCGGGCGCCGTATAAGTGTGAACCGGATTCTGCGCAGCCGAAACACCGCCATCACCGAAATTCCAGCTCCACGAGCTCACGCTGCTCCCCGGCGCAGTCGAACCATCCGTAAAGCTCACCTGCAATGGCGACTGCCCGCTCTGCGGCGTCGCCGTGAAAGCCGCCACCGGCTGCGTCCCACCCACAAACCGGATCCGCGCCAGCCGGTTATCGGTGCCAGTCGCCGCACCCTGATCGCACGAGGTGTAATATAGCGCCCCATCCGGACCCGCCGTGAAGCTCGCGATATTGTGACCGAAGTTGTCGGCAAACGCACCGCCCCCATCCGCCGGCACCGGCGTCAGCGTATCCAGGTTCGCGCCCGTCAGCGTCCACCGCCGCACCTCGCTGCTATGGCGCGAATTGTAGAGCGTCGGCGCGCCACCGACCGAAAGCGGCCCGCTGCGGATGATCGCGATTCCCGTCTTCGAGGGCGAGGAAGTGTCCAGGACCTTCCGCTTGCCATCGCCGGAGTTGCCCGTGAACTGGTCCGGCCAACCGCCATCCGCCCCTTTCTCGATGCGCGTGATGCGGTCCGTCCCGTCGCCATTTTCCGAAACGTAGAGCACATCCGGAATCGGCGCGGCGGGGTCAAAGGTGAAGCGGAAAGGATTCCGGTAGCGCGCCGACCAGATCCTCGCCCGCACCGCATTCACATCACCGGCATAGTAGGGATTCGTCGCCAGCCCCTTCCCGTCGGAAGAGCTGATCTTGAGAATCTTCCCGTTGTAGAGACTCAGGTCGCCCACCAGATCACGGTTCCCGTCGTCCCCGATCATCACATAGAGATTGTGCGGATCGTTGGGATGGAAAGCGATGTCCCCCGCCTTGTGAATCCCCACCGTGTTCGGCAGCCCGCTGAGCAGTATCACCTCTGAACCCGGCACTACCGCGGTAAATGCCGCGTTCGAAGTCATACGCACGATCCGCTGGTCCGTCGCGGTCGCGTAGAGCACGTAGAGGTAGCGGTTGTTCTGGAAATCGGGATCCAGCGTCATCCCCGTCATCCCGCTCTCCGCAGTCGTGGTCACCTGCGATACCAGATTCGCGAACACCACCGGCGCCCCGAAGGTCGTCGCCGAAGTCGGCGAAAGCACCAGCACCCGCCCCTGCTTCTCGCACACCCACAAGCGCCCCGCGAAATCGAAGCGCATCGAGATCATGCCATTGCCCTGATAGATCGTCTCCTGCACGAAGCCGGACGCGCTGAACGTCGCCGCCTTCGCCGCTTGGGGAACCAGTAAGCCCAGCGCGCAGAATAGAGTGGAAAGGATCGGGTGTTTCATCAGTCAGGTCGTTCAAAGCGTATCCTATAATGCAGGATCGGGAAGGCCGCCGACTGGCCCCCTGTCGCTCATACGCACCCAACATCCAAATAATGCAACTTTATGCAACAAAATGCTTCGGATTTCTTCAAGAAGCGATCTCTATAGCCTCCCTCACTTCAATCCGAAAGGATTCGTACCCTTCCCTCCCACCGCCTCAACCACTGGAGTCGTGCCATCATAAAGGTCGATCCTTCCACCCGCTTGGCAAACCAGCTTGAGCCGGTCCGGCGAAAGAACCTCCGCGCTCATGTCCTTCGCCTCACGCTTCAACGCGCCCACACCCTTGGCCTCGAGCACCACCTCCCCACCATGCGGCGCAGTCAGGATGATCCACCGCACCTTCCCCTGCCCCGCCGCGGCACTCACCTCGAAACCACCCTCTGCCGTGAAGCCGCGGAAAACCGTCCGCTCCCACTTCGGCGACAACGCCGGAAAGACATGAATCACCCCATTCTGGCTGCGGAAAGCCATCTCCTGCAACACCGCCGCACCATGCAGCGGCGTCTCCATCACCGGCGCGGTGCCTTCCTTGTAGAGCGTGTTGGGCTGAATGAATTTCTGGAAGCCATCAAGCAAGCCCTGCGCCCGCGCCCCATCCCCGAGGATCGCCGACATCGCGATGCCTCCGGTGAAGGAGTATCCCTGCAGCGCCCCCTTCTTCGAGTGCCAGTGATCCAGGTTCGACTTGATCCACTCCGCCCCATCGCTCTCCGGCGTCACCAGCCCATACGGATAGATCATCAGCAGGTGCGACCAATGCCGGTGACTTTTCTCAAACGGCATCCCCGCCCCGATGAAATACGAATGCTCATTCTTCGGAAACGGCACCAGCTTCTCAAGGATCCGCTTCCACTCCGGCACCAGCGGATCCTTCGTGCCAAATTTCCCATCCAGCTCTAACAAGGTCCGGCAACCCCACCTCAGCCCCGCGAGATCGTAGTTCGCATCAGGCGCCTCGCCATACTCCGGGCTATGCGTCTTCGGCAGATGCAGGAAGCCATCAGCCCCTTCGGCAAGGAAATGCCGGTGGTAATTCACCGCCCGCTTCAGCAGCGGGAAAAGCTGCTCCTTCCCCATCTTCTCATCCATCGACACCCGATAGTGCCGATAGAGATTGTGGCACATCCACAACAGGTTCCCCGCCTCCATCCCGATATCCGCACGCTCCCGGATCGCACGTCCGCCCGGCTCCCCCGCCCATCCAAAAAGATCCGGCCCCGTATTTCGGCACAGCGCCGCCGAGTCCGCCCGATACTTCTCCTCCACCGAACGGATCATCCCATCCAGCCCCGCCGCCAGATGCCTCGGCACCGCCCCCGCCTCCGCATAACGGGCCGATGAATAAAACGGTGAGTAGCTGAGCTGCACATTCAGATTCCACCACGTCGCCGACCAACCCGACGGCTGGAACCACGGCCCGCTATTGTCGATCAAACCCCGCTCCGCCCGCGTCGCCGACGCCATCTTGTAAACCTGGATCCAGTAAAAGGACTCCCAATAGGGATCACCGAAGCTGAAGAAGCTCTTCGGATACCACTGGTGCCACCACTCGCGGTGCGAACTCTCAAGCGAAGCAAAAGCAGCCGATGCCGATGCCTTCACCCGTTCCTGCGCGAATGCCACAGGGACCTCCTTGAGATCGTACATCGTCGTCCAAAACAACCTGCCCTCCTTCTCCTCCCACGCCGTGACGTATCCTCCCCCGGCAGCAAGGGCTTGATCCAAATGCCCCTTGCTACGATCTCCCTCGTACTTCAGCGAAGGATTCGGAACCCGTTCTTTGCGAAACTCCGCCGGCAGCTTGCTCTCCCGCGGGCTCACCGAAGGCTCGGCCACGAACTCCAGCGTGGCACCGCTCTCCCCGCCACTCCGCTTCAACTCGATCACGCCCGTCCCGTTCGTCGCGTGAATGAACATCCGCCACGCGATCTCGCCGCGATCCGTCACCACCGTCCCACGCGCCTCCGCATTCCACAGATCAATGCGGGCCGTGCTCTTCCCCGCATCAATCTTCCCCTCCGTCTTCAACTCGAAGCTCCCCACCGGAAGCCGCCCCCGGTTCTGCACCTCGATCGCATCCAGCACCTTCCCCTGCCACACATCATCCGTCCGATGATCATGCACCCGATTGCTCCCCACCTGAAAACTCATCACCCGCTCTCCCCCGAGCCGCGCCATCATCCCCAGCTCGCCATCCCCCACGAACGGAGCCTCCCACCACTCCTTCCCCATCCGGTTCCAAACCGGATCGTGCCCCGCGAGAAAGGACCGCCAATCAACCCTCTCCTCCAACCCCGACGCCGGAAACACCGAAGCAAAAACCAACAACGCGGCAAACAGGGCTTTCATGGAATCCCCACGCTGCCAAACGACTCCACAGAACGGCAAGCCACATTTGTCATACAAATTTATCCATGCACCCCAGAGACCCGCAGCCTTGCACCATCCAGCCCTTCCGCTAGAGTGATGAGGCATGAACGCCGTTCTGGATCTCCCCGAAATCGGCGACCGGCACGCCTTCAATCTGGCGCGCTGGCAGGAAATCTGCGCCGACCCTCAGGTGCGCACCATCGAAGGCCGGGTCGAGTCGGATGCACACGGTCACATCCTCATGAGTCCTCCCCCGGCATTCGAGCATTCACAATTCCAGTATCGAATCGCACGCCTGCTTGGCGAACATCTGGGACATGACGGAGCCTCCACGGAGTGCCCCGTCTCCACGACCAAAGGGATCCGCGGCATTGATTCTGTCTGGATCTCGGCCGAACGGCGAACGCAAGCCCTCCGCAGTGGAGTCCTTGTGATTGCTCCAGAGATTTGCGTGGAGGTGATTTCGCCCGGCAATACCCGCAACGAAATGGAAGAGAAGCGTTCCCTTCTCTTCCAAGCCGGAGCCGACGAGGTCTGGTTCTGCGACACCAAGGGACGCATGTCCTTCTTCCTGCGCGATGCCCCTTCGGTAGCCGCCGGGAAGTCGCTCCATTGTCCGGACTTCCCGGAATCGATCGGCTAGGCAAAGCTCCCGCGTGCCCGTCGCCATGCTCATCCTCGCCTGCGTCTTGTGGGCGGTCAGCTTCCCCGTCATCAAGGCGCTGAACCTCGAGCAAACCGCGCGGCTGCCGGGAGCTTCCGAGACCTTTCTGGCGATCTGGCTGCAGATGGCCCGCTTCGCTTTGGCGGCAGCCATCATGATCCCGCTCATCGCGCACCAGTTGCCGACGCGCAAGGAACTCATCCAGGGCACCCGGCTCGGCCTCTGGGGTGGACTAGGCATGGCACTCCAAGCATGGGGACTCAATTACACCGAAGCCTCCACCTCCGCCTTCCTCACCCAAGCCTACTGCGTGATCCTCCCGCTCGTCGCCTGCATCAAGACCCGCCGTGCCCCGACGCTGAAAGTGCTCACCGCCACCGCGCTCGTCATCATCGGCGGCGCCATCCTCTCCGGCGTGAAACCCGGCGAACTCAAGATCGGCAGGGGCGAGGCCGCCACCCTCGCCGCCGCCTTCATCTTCACCTTCCAGATCCTCACACTGGAAAATCCGAAGTATGACGGAAACCGCGGCATCCCCGTCACCTTCGCCATGTGCGCGGCCATCGCCGTGATCTTCCTCCCGGTCGTCGCCTTCCTCGCCCCCACTCCCGCCCACCTGATTTCACCCGGCGCGACCTGGCAGGCCTTCACCCTCATCCTCGTCCTCGCCCTCGTCTGCTCGGTCGGCGCCTATGGCCTCATGAATACCTGGCAGCCCCGCGTCTCCGCCACCGAGGCCGGCCTCATCTACACCACCGAGCCAGTCTTCACCGCCGCCTTCGTGCTGTTCCTGCCAGCCATGTTAGGTCAACTTGTCCACAGCGGCTATCCGAACGAATCCCTCACCTTCTCACTCGTCGCAGGGGGCTCCCTCATCCTCGCCGCCAATCTCCTGATGCAATGGAAACGCCGTCCACATCCTCCCGCCATCGCTCCGGCCCCGTGAAAGTCCTCTGCTTCATCGGCCGCAATCTGCTGCGGCTGCTGATGCTGATCCCCGCACTCTGGTGCTTCGGCGCGATCTACTTCGACGGCCCCTTTCCCGGATCGGGGAACATGATCCTCGGCATCCTCTGGGTCGCGCTCACCGTCTTCCTCCTCTTCCGCGCCCGCTCGAAGCGCGATCGCTGGCTCTCCTTCGCCGCCGGCCTCGCCATCGTCATCATCCCGTGGTCCTTCAAGAAGCCCCGCAATGACCGCGACTGGTCACCGGAATACGCCCGCACCGCCAATGCCAAGGTCGAGGGCGACGCCGTCACCTTCACCAATTTCCGCAACTTCGGCTACACCCTCGATGGCACCGTCACCGAGCGCTGGGAAACCCGCACCGTCCACCTGTCCAAGCTCCGCGGCATCGACTTCTTCCTCAACTACTGGGGCTCTCCATCGATCGCCCACCCCATCTTCTCCTTCGACTTCGGCGATGAAGGACAGGTCGCCTTCTCCATCGAGACCCGTCGCGAAAAGGGCGAGACCTACACCGCCCTCGGCGGCCTCTATAAACTCTACGAACTCACCTACCTCGTCGGCGACGAGCGCGACTTCATCCGCGTCCGCACCAATATCCGTGAGGGCGAGGACGCCTACCTCTTCCGCCTCGCCACGCCGCCGGACAAGGCCCGCGAGCGCTTTCTTGAGTACGTCACCCAGATCCAGGCCCTCGCCGCCAAGCCGCGCTTCTACAACGTCCTCACCGCGAACTGCACCACCGCCATCCGCTCGCAGCTCAACGTCGAAAAGAAGTTCATCCCCGACAAACGGCTCATCATTAATGGCAAGCTCGATGAACTCTTCGCCGAGCGCGGCCTCTTCGCCGTGAAGGACATGCCCCTCCCCGAACTCAAGGAGCGCGGCCACGTCGATGATCGCGCGATGCACGCTCAAGATGATCCGGAGTTCTCCAAAAAAATCCGCGAGACAGTGCCCGGATATGATCCGTAAGTCTGCAATTTCTGCAAACGTCAGAAATTAGATTTTCCTAAGGATGTCGTTGGGATTGAGTGGGGTGTTCTTTTACCCTTCCCATGAAATTCCGCCATCACCTCCCGGCTGTGGCGCTGCTTGCCCTAACTGGCAGTGCCTCCGCGATCAAAATTGAGATCCGTTACGACTACGACACGAACGGGTTTTTTACAGCCAATCCTCAGGCCAAGACGGTCCTCAGGGCCGCCGCCGATTTCTACGAACCGCTGATCAAGGATTCGCTCGGCACCATCAACCCCGCCGCCAGTGGCTACACTTGGAGCGGCAAGATCGAGCATCCCGGGACAGGCACTGCCAGCTTTGTCGTCCCGGGCTTTGTCGTCCCTGCCGATACCATCGTGATTTTCGCGGGTGGCCGCGCTCTCGGCGGTGCTGCCGGAAAGGGCGGCTATGGAGGAGTCAGCATCTCCGGCGACTCGGATTGGATCACGCTGGTCCGCTGCCGTGGGCAGACAGGCGCGATTGCCTCGCCCGCCACCGACTTCGGACCCTGGGGTGGATACGTCAGCTTCGATACCGGCATGTCCTGGAACTTCTCCATGACGAATCCCACGGCCAGCGGCGTCCCCTTCCTCTCCGTCGCGCTTCATGAACTCGGCCACGCACTCGGCATCGGTACGTGTCCTTCATGGACCGCCAAGGTCTCCGGCAGCAATTTCACCGGCGCCCGTGCGGTGCAGGTATACGGCGGAAACGTCCCGCTTGATACCTTGAGTCCTGGCCACTGGAAGGACGACAAGAACGGCGACCCGGGGGTCCCCAGCAAGGCCTACGGCTCGTTTGGCTCTCCACACGGACTCGTGCAGGTCGGACTCATGGATCCAGTCGTTCCCTCGGGCAGCACCAACAACCTGGTGGTAACCGACATCGATCTCGCCGCCCTGCGCGATGTCGGCTGGCAACTCGATCCACCGCTGAATCTCACCTCCCCGAAACCCAGGCCCACCGGCAGCCCGCTTGTCTTCTCATGGCCCAGCACCACTGGCTTCACCTACCGGCTCCAGCGCAGCCCGTCCCTCGCAGCGGGCTCATGGACTGACCTCTCGACCCAGGCGGGAAATGGCTCCACCCAGCAATTCTCATCGGCTGCCTCCGGCCTTCCAAAGGCCTTCTACCGCCTGACCACCGAACCTGCCGCCGCCCCCGCACCGCTCGCTGCGCCCGTTACCTTCGGACCCCTCTCCACCGAGACTCCGCCAGGCGGAGTCGAAGGCTGCATGTGCGGCGCCCATTGACGGCACCCGTGACTGTCGCTTGACCGCGTCACGACCCGCGCTATTCGGGACGAGTGACGTTGCTCAAAACCATCGGCCTCCTGACGCTCTCGAATATCTTCATGACCTTCGCGTGGTACGCCCACCTGAAGGACATGCGGGAAAAACCGTGGATCATCGCCGCCCTCTTCTCCTGGGGCATTGCCTTGTTCGAATACCTCATCCAAGTCCCCGCCAACCGCATCGGCGCCAGCGCCTACACCACCGGCCAGCTCAAGATCCTCCAGGAAGTCATCACCCTCTCCGTCTTCGTCCCCTTCGCCGTCTTCTACCTGAAGGAAAAGATCACCCTGAACTACCTCTACGCCGCCCTCTGCATGGGCGGCGCCGTCTTCTTCATGTTCCGCGACAAGGCCGCCCCGAAGCCCATGGAGCACGCCAAGGTGGAAGCCAGCGAATCCGCACGCTGAACAAAGCGCCGTCCCCGCAATAAGGGGTGTC
The DNA here is from genome assembly GCF_038066715.1 of Luteolibacter sp. Y139. Lineage (NCBI taxonomy): Bacteria > Pseudomonadati > Verrucomicrobiota > Verrucomicrobiia > Verrucomicrobiales > Verrucomicrobiaceae > Neoluteolibacter > Neoluteolibacter soli. The sequence continues at coordinate 520,411 of NZ_JBBUKT010000001.1, forward strand.
GACGTTCCGTCGACGCGTGTGGACCACCACCGACAAGCTGGGCGTAAGGAGCTTCCCAGCCCCAACGGGGCGAAATCCCTAAGCCCAGGGCAAGCGAAGCGTCGCCCTGGGTTTCCCCACACCAGCCATGGCGGCCTGTAGGGACGCGATACCGGTCAGGCCGGTCTTCCCTCACACCACCGGCCCGAACTCCACCTTCTCCACCACCTTCCCCTCCAGATTCTTCATCACAAACGTCAGCGCCTTCGCATCCGCCTTCCCCTCGATCCACGTCGCCCGCTCCGGCTGCGGCCCTCCTCCCACAAGCTGCCCATACGGAAACTCCTTCGTCCCCGGAATCCACGCCGCCTGATGCGTGTGCCCGGAAATCACGATCTGCGTCTTCCACGCCACCAGCGCATCGTGCCACACCTCGCGGCTGAATCTACTAAAGGCATCGTAGCCGCCCTTCTCATACCCCGCATCCGCCACCTCCTCCTTCCATCGCAACGGAATGTGGCAGAACACCACCCGATACGGCGCATCGCGGAATTCCGGCCGCGCGATCACCTCCTTCAGCCACTCCCCCTGCTCCTTCCTTAGCTTCTCGAATGCCACCCGCCCACCAAAGCTCGGGTGATCATCCGGCTTGTCTTCACCCGTGTGCAGGCAGATCACCGCCATCGGACCGCTCCGGAAAGCATAGAATGGCCGCCCACCCGGCGTCGCCACCATCTCCGGCATCTTGAAAGCCCACTTCCCGCGCACGTCGTGATTTCCCCACACCAGCAATAGCGGCCGGCCATCGCTCACATCCTGCCCGGCCGGATGCAGCAGCGTCGGCACCAGCCAATCCTCCTGATCCCAGTTATTGCAGGTATCACCATTCCACAGCAGGAAATCCCCACCCGGCGTCGAGGCATGCAGCTTCTGGATCGTCGGCGCATTCTGGTGGGTATCGTTCCAGATCACGAAGCTCGTCTCCTTCGCCGCCGGATCCAGCGTCCCGAATTTCTTCCACGGCCCCTCCTCCTTCCCGCTCCCATCCGCCGCCTCGGCGATCGCGCGCAGCTGATACTTCCCGCCCGGCTTCAGCCCATCCACCTTCACCCGCAAAATCTCATCTCCCTGCGGCACGAACCCGAACCGGTCCGCCGCCGCCGTCCCACTGCTGCCATCCTCCCCCTTCCACTCCACCCGACCCCGCGAGAGCTTCGAAACCGCCCACACCACCTCCACCCCATCCTGCCGCGGCGCCATGATCACCGCCGGCGTCTTCATCAGCGGACCACTCGCCGCTGCCGCCTCCTTCTCCTGCCCGGAACCCACTCCCGCCGCTCCGGCTACCGTTCCACCAACCACTTTGCCAAGGAATCCACGCCGTTTCATGACGTCTCCATACGTCACAAAATCGACATTTTCATCTCAAAAAACCCACAAATTCACCCTCTTGGCTAAAGAGGCAACCCCTCACGCGCCTCCAGCCACTCCGCCGGAATGGCCGACATCCCCAGCCGCGCCGCGATGATTCCGCCCACCATCGCCGCATTCGTATCGCAGTCCCCACCCGCCTCCACCGTCGCGATGATCGCCTCCTGGAAATCATCCAGCGAACGCAGCGCCGACCAGATCACAAACGGGACCGTATCCGGTGAGGTCACCAGCGAGCCATTCCCCAATCGCCTCCCCACCACCTCCGGTGAAAGCAGCGGCTCAAGCCCCACCGCCACCGCAATCCCATCCCGAGTATCTCCCTCCGGCGTCCTCTGCAGCACCTCCTTCGCGATCACCTCCCGCGCCTCCACCGCCCCAAGTTCCCTCGTCCGCCACGCACAAGCCGCAGCCACCGCCACCGCAATCGCCCCGGCAATCCCCTCCGGATGCCAATGCGTCACCCGCGCCGACTTCATCGCCTCGCTCGCCACCCGATCAAGGTCATCCGCAAACCACGCCCCCAAGGGCGCCACCCGCATCGCCGCTCCATTGCCCATCGAGCCACCATTGAACGCCGCCTTCGACGCAACCTCCCACGACTGCCCTTCCCCGATCCTCTGCAGAATCCTCGCCGCCATGTTCCCATAGCCACGATCCGGATCCCTCTTGAAATTCCTCGCGAAAATCCCCGCCAGCATCTCCTCGCGAATGCACCCCTCGCGCTCCAGGCACTCCATGATCCCCAGCGCCATCGCTGTATCGTCGGTCCACCACCAGGGACCACCCACGATTCCCATCTCGACCCGATGCCGGACACGATCGCTCGCGTAGGCGGAAAGCTCGCCGAAAGCATCACCCACCGAAAGCCCTTCCAAGACCACCCGCGCCCGCGCACTTCGTTCGGAGTCCATGCGAAGCTGTTAGCCAGTGCCCGGCAAAACCGCGAGCGCCTTGTGCGTTCATGATTGGACGTTCCGCCTCCACCGTTCAGAGTCGCGCCCATGACTCCCGCCGCCCTCGGCTACGCAATGCCCCCCGAATGGTCCCCCCAGACCGCCGTCTGGTTGTCGTGGCCGGTCAATGACGAACGCCACTGGGGCGGAGCCAAGCACGGCCTCATGCGCGACAAGTTTGCCGAGATCGCCGCCGCCATCACCCTCTTCGAAACCGTCCGCATCAATGCCCCCGGCGCGGACCACGCCATGATCCTCGACGCCTGCAACCGCGCCAAGGCCGTCCCGGAGCGCGTCGAACTCTTCGATCACCCGCACAATGACGTCTGGTGCCGCGACCACGGCCCCATCTTCGTCAAGCACCGCGAGACCGGCGAACTCGCCGTCAGCGACTGGGGCTTCAATGCCTGGGGCGGCAAGTTCCCGCCCTACGACCTCGACAATGCCATCCCGCACCGCATCGCCGATGCCCTCGGCCTGAAGCGCTTCGAAGGCGGCATGATCCTCGAAGGCGGCGCCATCGAGATCAACGGCCTCGGCCAGCTCCTCACCACCGAAGCCGTCCTGCTGAACCCTAACAGGAACCCCAAGCTCTCCCGCAGCTACATCGAACAAAAGCTCCGCGACACCCTCGGCGTCCGCGACATCCTCTGGCTGAAGCAAGGCATCGAAGGCGACGACACCGACGGCCACATCGACGACCTCGCCCGCTTCACCGATGACACCACCATCATCGCCTGCGTGGAAAAAGACCGCGGCTCCCCGAACTACCCCGTGCTGGAGGACAACTTCGCCCACCTCAAATCCTTCACCCGCCCCGACGGCCGCACCTTCGAAGTCGTCCACATCGCCCTCCCCGAAGCCTGCGAAGTCCCCGGCTGGCGCCTGCCAGTACTACCCGCATCGTACGTCAATTTCCTCATCGTGAATGGCGGCGTCCTCGTCCCTACCTTCCGCCAAAGCCGCAACGACGACATGGCCCTCGGCCAAATCCGCGAACTCTTCCCCGACCGCACGGTCCTAGGCATCGACTGCCTCGACCTCGTCGAAGAAGGCGGCACCCTCCACTGCATCTCCCAGCAACAGCCAGCCTGAGCCTTAAGGGGTGTCAAGTGGAGCGAAGCGGAAGTGGTCCGGGCCCATTCATCTACTCCGGACAACGTTCCGTCGACGCGTCTCAAAAGACCATCCCTCAATGCTCTAACGCTTCCGCTCTTCCTCTTCCACCTTGCGTTTCCGGGCTTCCTCCGCCTCGACCTCACGCTTGATGAACTCGTCATCCTCCCACTGCTTGTCAGTGATGCGGTCGGAAAAGAAATAGGGCAAGTCGTCAAGCCCGGCATAGCCGTGGTGGCGAACCGAAACATCCCGGGAGTCAAAGTCGGCCACCACCCCATCCTCACCCATCAGGCGATTACCGTCCATGCGGCAGCCAGAGATGTCTGCACGACTCCCGGCGGCGATTGAAAAGTCAGGCCGGAAAACGATCATGAATGTGTGACCACGGGCAGGAGGCGTATCGCGGCCCGGATTACGTGACCGGATGTAAAAGGCGGAGGCAATCAGGAACCGCTCTTTGCCGCGCTCGACGCTTCCAATGAATTCGATCGAAGAAAGTTGGTAGCTGATACCGTTCTCCTTCGGCGGCTTGCTCGACGTGAATCGTTCATCTCCCGACTTCTCGAGCCCTTCGACCATCTTGAGAAGGGTCTTTGGATCAGCCATCGGCTCCTCGCGACCGCCAGCAAAAGAGAGGCCGGATCCCAATACCGTAAACGCCAGCAGCAAGGCATGCTTGAGCGACTTCTTCATGATTCGCTCTACGCGAGTCGGGCGGATGCTTTCGCAGCTTGATCGGTAAAATAAGAAACCGGCTTCAGCAACAAGCCGAAGCCGGTCGATCAATTTTCAAAGCGCGATCAATCCCCAAACAAATTCCCCAGCCCGCCAAGCGCCGACCCCTGCTCACGGCCAGCCGAATACATGCTCGTAATCCGCTGCGCCAAGCGCGCGAACGGCATGCTCTGCAGCCACACCGTCCCATGACCTTGCAGCGTGGCGAGGAACAAGCCCTCTCCACCAAACACCATCGACTTCAGATTCCCGGCGCGCTCGATGTCATAGCTGATCCCCTTCGTGAAGGCCACCAGACAGCCCGTATCCACATACAGCTTCTCCCCCTTCAGCTCCTTCCGCACCACCGTCCCGCCAGCGTGAACGAAGGCCATCCCATCGCCATTCAAGCGCTGGAGAATAAAACCCTCCCCACCAAAAAGCCCCGCCCCAAGCTTCTTGTTAAAAGCGATCCCCAGCTGCGTCCCAAGCGCCGCGCACAAGAAGGCATCCTTCTGGCAAAGCAACTCCCCACCCTGCTGTGACAGATCCACCGGCACCACCGTGCCCGGATATGGCGCAGCAAAGGTCACCTTCTTCTTCCCACCACCGCGGTTCGTGAAGTGAGTCATGAAGATCGACTCACCCGTCAGCGCGCGTTTGCCCACCGCCATCAGCTTGCCCATGAAGCCGGTGTCCGGCGTCGAGCCATCGCCCATCTTCGTCTCGAAGCCGATGCCATCTTCCATGTAGTTCATCGCCCCCGCCTCCGCGATCACCGTCTCACCCGGATCCAGCTCGATCTCCACCATCTGGATCGACTCGCCGATGATCTCGTAGTCGATCTGATGCGAACGCTTGCCCACCGGCGGCGGGCTCCCAGGAGGCAGCGCTGGCGGCAAGCCGGCACCCTTGAAGAGATCCGGCAACACCTTGGCCGCCGGTTCCCACCCCTCCATGCCTTGGGTCCAGACCAGCGTCTGCGGAGTGATCGTGCCACCTTCGACAAGTTCGGAAAGGTTCTCCTCGGAGGTGGAAGCCGACGAACCGGATGCGCTGTGGTAGTGCCAGTTTTTCATGGTGGATTGCGAAACTAGATAGCTCGGAAAAGAGCGCAAGAATGCATGAACCCGCTGACGTGACGATTGCAGGATCGCCCCCGATTTCCAACCGCCGCCAAGCGCACTGGTGACAGTGCAGAACGGTCCCTCACCGCAGACCTCACCTCCGGCACCACTCCTCCACCCCACCTCCCGGTCCCAACGGGAACCACTCATAAAAGCCCGGCACGAAGTGCCGGGTCAGCCCACCAACCAAACGCGTCCTGTAGGGACGCCTCATGCTGGGCACGCCCCGCCAAACTCCCACCGACTCAAACCATCACCCCAACGCCCTACAACAACTGCGTCTCCGCCAGCAAATGATACGTCCCCTGCTTCGCCACCAGCTCCTCATGCGTCCCGCTCTCCACCAGCCGCCCATGATTCATCACCAGGATCGTATCCGCATGCCTCACCGTCGAAAGCCGGTGCGCGATCACCAGACTCGTCCGCCCCGCCATCAACCGCTCCAGCGCCTCGTTCACCAGACGCTCGCTCTCGGTATCCAGCGCACTCGTCGCCTCATCTAACAAAAGAATCCGCGGATCCGCCAGGATCGCCCGCGCAATCGCAATCCGCTGCCTCTGCCCGCCGGACAGCTTCGTCCCCCGCGGCCCCACCAGCGTATCATACCCCTCCGGCAGCGAACTGATGAACTGGTGCGCGTTCGCCTGCTTTGCCGCGTTCTCGATGTCCGAAGCACTCGCCCCCGGTCGCCCATACTCGATGTTCTCCCGGATCGACCCGCCGAACAACATCACCTCCTGCGGCACCACCGCGATCTGCTTGCGCAGCGAGGAAAGCTCCAGCTCCGACGCATCCGCCCCATCGAAAAGCACGCGTCCACCTTCCGGCTGATGAAAGCCCAGGATCAGCGAAAACACCGTCGACTTCCCCGCCCCCGACGGCCCCACCAGCGCAACGCGCTTGCCCGGCGCCACATGAAACGAAAGCTCATGCAACACCGGAGCCTCCGGCCGCGAAGGATAACGGAACCCCACATTCTCGAACGCCAGCTCCCCATGCAGCCTCTCGACCCGGCGGCTGCCACTCGCTTCCGGCTTCTCCGCCATCAGCTCGCGCAGGCGCTCCGTCGCTCCCGACATCGCCTGGATCTGCGAAATGATCTCCGGCATCGACCCCAGCGACGCACCTACGAAGACACTGAACAGCACGAACGCCATGAAGTCCCGGTTATCGATCTCCTTCTTCGCCAGCATGTGCGAGCCGAACCAAGCCACCCCGCCAATGGTGCCGAACATCGCAAAGATGATAAACGAAAGGAACGCCGCCCGCGCCCTCGCTCCCTTCAAGGTCACATCGAAGAATCGATCCAGCGAACGATTGTAGCGCGCGAGCTCATGAGGCTCGTTCGAAAACGCCTTCACATCGGCGATCCCCTGCACGCTTTCCTCCATCACCATCCCCGACTCGCCCAGCGCCTCCTGCGCATCGCGCGAGTGCTGCCGCACCCGCCGTCCTGACATCGCAATCGCCAGCACCACCACCGGCACGCTCGCCAGCATCACCAGCGAGAGCTTCCACGAGAAGAAGAAGACGGCGATGAGGCTGCAGAAAAGGATCACACTGTGCCGCGCCGCCTGCGGCAGGGTATTCAGCAAGGTATCGCGAACCGTCCCAAGGTCAGCCGAAACGCGATTGCTCACGGAGCCCGCGCGCTGGTCCTGGAAAAACGGCACCGGCAGCTTCATCAGGTGCCCGAAAAGCTCGCGCCGCAGGTCATTCAGCGCCGCCTCGCCGGAGCGGGTGAAGCCCTTCACCCGCCAGTAAGCGATGAACGACTGCACCGCCAGCACCCCGAGCAGGATCAGGATCGTCTTGTCCGCCTTCGCCTGGGTCGCCGCGCTATCGAGCCCGTTCTTCCACGAATCCGCCGGATCCCCGATCAGATCCTTGAGGAACAGCGGAAACGCCATCGATAGCGCCGCCGTTACAAACAGCGCGATCACCGACGGAACGAAAATCTTCCGGTGCGGACGCAGGTAGCCGAGCACCCACATCAGCCCGTCTTTTCCGCTACCCTTCTTCTTTTCCCGCTCCGCTGTCGGCATGCGCGGGATGGGAGCCGATGCCGCCCCGCCCGTCAAATGCTGAGCCGGACACGACGCCCCCCAACCGGTCTTTCTGCAACGAATCTCCACGAAATTTGACGAGAGAGGGCAAATGGGCTCATTTGCGTGCTCCGTCTGTCCAAATGCCCAATCAGCCAGCTCCCCGCCCCGGTCTTTCCTCATCCCCCACTTCCAGACAAGGCAGGCTGCCGCTTTATATCGGCCTCGCCGCCGCGGTGCTGTTCTTCGTCCTGAGCGGTTACAATGCCCGACGGAACACCGAGGCACTCCGGGAAGGCTTCCAGCAGGTCGCCCACACCCACGACGTGATCTCCGCGCTCGAAAAGATGGTCACCCTGATGAAGGACGCGGAAACCGGCCAGCGGGGCTTCGTGATCAGCGGGGATCAGGACTACCTTCAGCCCTATCACGCCGCCCGGACCGCGCTGGATTCCGAGATGGCCCGGCTACGGGACCTCGTGAAGGACAATACCGTCCAGAAACGCTTCCTCTCGGACGTCGAGGTGCTGGTGGAGGCGAAGATGAAAGAACTGGCCGAGACCATCGCCTTGCGCCGCGACCAGGGCTTCGACCCCGCCCGCGCCATGGTGATGACGAATCGCGGCAAGCTGACCATGGATGATCTTCGCGCGAAGATCGCGTCGATGGAGGAGGAGGAAAACCGCGTCCGCCAGCAGCGCATCGCGGAGATGGAGAATGCCCACCACATCGCCATTTCCAGCGGCATCGCGACCGCCATGCTCGGCATCGTCCTCGCCGTCTCCGTGACGTGGCTCCTCCGGCGCGCGATGATCCAGCGCCGTCACCAGGAGTGGCTGCAGGCCGGCAGGCTGGAGTTGACCGAGGCCATCTCCGGCGAGCGCGAGCTGCACGCCATGGGCGAAATCATCCTCACCTTCCTCACCCGCTACGTCGGTGCCCACGCCGGAGCCTTCTTCGCGCGGCGTGATGGCCAGTTCAAGCGCACCGCCATGATGGGCGTGCCGCTCAATGCCGGGGTGCCGGAAAAATTCGACACCGGCGAAGGCCTCCTCGGCCGCGCGGTGCAGGAAAAGACCACACTCCGCATCGACGACGTTCCGCCGAATTACCTCACCGTCGGCTCCGGCCTCGGCCAGGGCACACCGCGCCACTTGCTGATCTTCCCCACCTCCACCGATGGCCTCGTGAATGCCGTGATCGAACTCGGCTTCCTTCATTCCCTCGATGGCCGTCAGGAGGAATTCCTCCGCCAGATCTCCGAGCCCGTCGGCGTCGCGGTGAAGTCCGCACTCTACCGCGAACACCTCCAGGCCCTGCTTTCAGAGACCCAACAACAGGCCGAAGAACTCCAGGCCCAAGGCGAGGAACTCCGCGTCTCCAACGAGGAACTCGAAGAGCAAGGCCGCGCCCTCCGCGAATCCCAAGCCCGCTTGGAACAACAGCAGATCGAGATGGAGCAGACGAATGCCCAGCTCGAGGAACAGGCATCCACGCTGGAGGACCAGAAGGAACAGCTCACGCGCAGCAAGGACGCCCTCGAAATCCAGGCCCGCGCCGTCGAGCAGGCCAGCCGCTACAAGTCGGACTTCCTCGCGAACATGTCCCACGAGCTGCGCACGCCGCTCAATTCCTCCCTCATCCTCGCCAAGCTTCTGGGCGACAACCGCGTCGGCAATCTCAACGAGGAGCAGGTCAAATACGCCCGCACCATCGAGTCCGCCGGGAATGATCTCCTCGAACTCATCAATGACGTCCTCGACCTCGCCAAGATCGAGGCCGGCCACATGGTCATCAAGCCGGTCACCATCTCCCCCACCGAGCTCGTCGCCAGCCTCCGCGGCACCTTCGACCCCATCGCCAGCCAGCGCTCGCTCCACCTCACCATGGAGGTCGCACCGGGCACACCGGCGACCTTCGACACCGACTCCCAGCGCCTCGAGCAGGTCCTGAAGAACCTACTCTCGAACGCCCTGAAATTCACCGAGCACGGCAACGTCTCGCTGACCGTGAAGCCAGCCGGCCAGGGCCGCATCGCCTTCGCCGTGGAAGACACCGGCATCGGCATCGCCCCGGAACAGCAGCGCCTCATCTTCGAGCCCTTCCAACAGGCCGACAGCACCACCGAGCGCAAGTATGGCGGCACCGGCCTCGGCCTCTCGATCTCCCGCGAACTCACCCGCCTGTTAGGCGGCGAGATGACCCTGATCAGCGAACCGGGCAAAGGCAGCACCTTCACCGTGATCATCCCGGAAGTTCACTCCGGCCCGCGAATCGTGGAAGTCGCGCGTTTGATACCCGAGCCCGCACCACCCGCCACTCGCGAGCCCCTCGTTGTAGTCTCTCGCACCACGGATGACCGGGAAGCACTCAGTGACAACGCACGCTTGATCCTCGTGGTCGAGGACGACCAAAAATTCGCCCAAATCCTCGTCGATCTCGCACATGAGATGGACTTCCAGTGCCTCGTCGCACCAACAGCAAAGGACGCGCTCAAGCTCGCACGCGAGCACCGTCCCGGCGCGGTTCTCCTCGATGTCGGCCTGCCCGATGACTCCGGCCTCTTGGTCCTGGAGCAGTTGAAAGGCGACCCGCGCACCCGCCACATCCCCGTGCACGTCGTCTCCGGCAGCGACTACACCCAGACCGCCATGGCACTGGGTGCCGCCGGCTACATGCTCAAGCCCGTGAAGCGCGAGCAATTGGTGGAAGCCTTCCGCCAGCTCGAAGACCGCCTGACCGGAAAAATGCAGCGAGTCCTCGTGGTGGAGGATGACGCCGTGCAAGCGGACGCCATGCAGAAGCTCCTCGGCTCGCACGACGTGGAAACCGTCGCCGTCCGCACCGCCGCCGACTGCCTCGAAAAGCTCAAGGGTTCCACCTTCGACTGCATGGTCCTCGACCTCAGCCTGCCCGATTCCTCCGGCTTCGATCTGCTGGAAACCCTCAGCACCGAGGACATCTACTCCTTCCCACCGGTCATCGTCTACACCGGTCGCGAACTCGATGCGGATGAAGAGCAGAAGCTCCGCCGCTACTCCCGCTCCATCATCATCAAGGGCGCGAAATCCCCCGAGCGCCTCCTCGATGAAGTCTCGCTCTTCCTCCATCAGGTCGTCGCCGATCTGCCCCCGGAAAAGCAACGCATCATCGTCCAATCGCCAAACCGCGATGCCGCCCTTGAAGGCCGCCAGATTCTCATCGTCGAGGACGATGTCCGGAACATCTTCGCCCTCACCAGCCTGCTCGAAGGCCGCGGCGTGAAGCTCCAGGTCGCCCGCAATGGCCGCGAAGCCCTCACCGCACTCGACCGCAATCATCCTCCCATCGATCTCGTCCTCATGGACGTGATGATGCCGGAAATGGACGGCTTCACCGCCATGCGCGAAATCCGCAAGCGCCCCGAACTCGCCAAGCTGCCCATCATCGCCCTCACCGCGAAAGCCATGAAGGACGATCAGGAACAATGCCTCGCCGCCGGAGCAAATGACTACCTCTCCAAGCCATTGGACGTGGAGAAGCTGCTGTCACTGATCCGCGTCTGGATGCCGCGCTGATGCCATGAGATCCGAAGCCACCCAGTCCGACGATCTCGAGCTGCGCCTGCTGCTCGAAGCGATCCACGAGAAGTCCCGCTACGACTTCCGCGACTACTCGCACGCCTCGCTCAAGCGGCGGCTGGTGCAGGCCAGGGACCGCTTCAATTGCGCCAGCTTCTCCCAGCTTCAGCACCGCGTGCTCCATGACCCCAGCTTCATCGCCGAGCTCCTGCCCTACCTCACCGTGCAGGTCAGCGAGCTCTTCCGGGATCCATCGTACTTCATGGCGCTGCGCACTCAGGTCATCCCCCACCTGCGGACCTACCCCTCGCTGAAGGTCTGGGTCGCCGGCTGCAGCGCCGGCGAGGAACTCTACTCGCTCGCCATCCTCTTCCGCGAGGAGGGCCTGGAAAGCCGCACCATCTTCTACGCCACCGACATCAATGTGGACGCGCTTAAGAAGGCCGAGGCTGGCGTCTACGAGTTGGACCGCCTCGCGCTCTTCACCGAAAACCATCGCAAGGCTGGCGGGAAGGCATCCCTCTCGAACTACTACACCGCCGCCTACGGCCACGCGAAATTCGACAAGGACCTTCGCGCCCGCACCGTCTTCTCGGATCACAGCCTGGTCTCGGACGCGGTCTTCGCCGAGACCCACCTCATTTCTTGCCGGAATGTGATGATCTATTTCAACCGCGAGCTCCAGGACCGCGCCATCGGCCTGTTCAAGGACTCGCTGGCGCGCCGTGGATTCCTCGGCATTGGTGCCAAGGAAAGCCTCCGCTTCTCCGCTCACGCCACCGCCTTCACCGACTTCGATCGCGAACAACGCATCTACCAGAAAGCATGAACCCGACCCCTCCTTCAGCCGTCGTGATCGGCGCCTCGGTCGGTGCCGTTCAGGCGCTTTCGATCATCCTCCCCCGGCTCCCGGAAAACTATCCGCTGCCGGTGTTCGTGGCCGTTCACGTCCCGCCCGACAAGCGCAGCGCCCTGGCCGATCTCTTTGCCTCCCGCTGCGCCGTGACGGTGAAGGAGGCAGAAGACAAGGAACCCGTCTGCCCCGGCACGGTTTATTTCGCACCGGCAGACTACCACCTCCTCGTCGAAGAAGACTTCACGCTCTCCCTCTCCAGCGATGAGCCGGTCCTCTACTCGCGCCCCGCGATCGATGTCCTCTTCGAATCCGCCGCGGATGCCTACGGGGATTCACTCACCGGCATCATCCTCACCGGTGCCAGCGCCGATGGCGCCCGTGGCCTGCAAGCCGTCCACGCCGCCGGTGGCTTCACCATGGTGCAAGCTCCCGACACCGCCGAAGGCTCGGCGATGCCTCTCGCCGCCCTCGCCGCCTGCCCGGAAGCACGCGCCTTCACCCTCGAGGAAATCTCCTTGGTTCTCCTTTCCACGTCGCAACCCGTGACCTCCACGCCATGACAGCCCCGCCTCCGATCAAGTTCCTGCTGGTCGATGATCGCGAAGCCAATCTGGTCGCGCTGACCGGACTCCTTCAACGCGATGGACTGGAGCTGCTCACCGCCCGCTCCGGCCCCGAAGCCTTGGAACTCCTGCTCATTCACGATATCGCCCTCGCCCTGATCGATGTCCAGATGCCGGAGATGAATGGCTTTGAACTCGCCGAACTCATGCGCGGCACCGAGCGCACGCGCAAGGTCCCCATCATCTTCCTCACCGCCGGCGCGGTCGATTCCCAACGCCGCATCCGTGGCTACGAAACCGGCGCCGTCGATTTCCTCGCCAAGCCCATCGACGCGGACAGCCTGCTGAACAAGGCCGCCACCTTCCTCGAGCTTGCCCGCCAACGCCAGGCCCTCGCCGAGAGCAATGCCAAGCTCGCCGAAGCCGATCGCCGCAAGGACGAGTTCCTCGCCATGCTTGCCCACGAGTTGCGCAACCCGCTCGCCCCGATGCGCAACGTCACCGAAATCCTCCGCTCACAGGATATCAAGCCCGAGGACCGCGACCGCGCCCACCAGGTGCTCGAACGTCAGATCGAGAACATGAGCCGGATGATCGATGACCTCCTCGACGTCTCCCGCATCACCGAAGGAAAGATCGAACTGCGCCGGACCCCGGTGCGGCTCGATACCATCCTCAATGCCGCCGTCCATCTCGTGCGCCCCGTCGCCGACGCAAACGGCCAGCAGCTCATCGTCAATCTTCCCTCCGAGCCGGTAGTCCTCGATGCCGATCCGACACGCCTCGAACAAGTCTTCGGCAACCTCCTTCACAACGCCTGCAAATACGGAGGCAAGGACTGCCGCATCGAACTCAGCGCAGAGAAACACGGCGACGAGGTCAGCGTGACCGTGCGCGACAACGGCCCCGGCATCGCACCGGACCTCCTGCCACGCGTCTTCGATCTCTTCGTCCAATCCAGCCGCACCCTCGATCGCGCCCACGGCGGCCTCGGCATCGGCCTCACCGTCGTCCATCGCCTCGTAAAGCTCCACGGTGGCAGCGTGAAAGCCCATAGCGATGGCTTGGGACATGGCAGTGAATTCGTCGTGCGCTTGCCCACTATCACTCCCGCAACGACTCACATCGAGGAACCGGAACCCACCCGCGAAGCCGGCAGCCTGCGCCTCCTGATCGTGGACGACAATCAGGACGCCGCCGTCACCCTCGCCATGCTCCAGGAGTTGGATGGCCACGTCACCCGCGTCACCCACTCCGGCCCCGAAGCCCTCGAAGCCGTCCCCGGCTTCAAGCCCGAGGTCGTCCTGTTAGACATCGGCCTCCCCGACATGGATGGCTACGAGGTTGTGCGACGCCTCCGCACCATGCCCGGCATGCAGGACGCCTTCGTCGTCGCCATGACCGGCTACGGCAGCGATGAAGACCGCGCCCTCGCCGCCCAAGCCGGCTTCGACGAACACCTCGTCAAACCCCCGGACCTCCAGCTCCTCAGCAAGTGGCTCAAGGAACGCGCCACGACTGTCGCCTGACGCCGTAGCGGAACGGCTGCGCCGTTCCGGCAGGGCGAGGCTTCAATACGAGTCGCCGCCTTCAATTAAAGTTCTTCAGGGCCAACGGCCCGGCAAGCCCTAAGCCCAGCCCATCGGGCTGGGTTTTCGAACGCCACGCACGGCGGCCTGTAGGGCCGCGAGACGTGCACGGCCCACCCCTACAAAATCCCCGCCGCCATCCCCCGCGCCCACGCATCCGCCTCAATCACCCCATCCAGCGAACACGCCGGGGCCACCTCATGCGCATGCATCGTCTCCCCAACGATCCGCCAGATATCCGGAAACCGGATCCTCCCCTCGATAAACGCATCCACCGCCACCTCGTTCGCCGCGTTGAAAACCGCCGGCAGCGTCCCACCGGTTAGACCCGCCTCCCGCGCCAAGCCCAGCGCCGGGAAATCCCCATGCCGCGGCTCTTCGAAATCCAGCTTCGCCAGCTTCGCGAAATCCAGCGGCTGCAAGCCACCCTTCACCCGCTCCGGCCACGTCAGCGCATACTGGATCGGGAAGCACATGTCCGTCTTGCTCATCTGCGCCAGCACCGAGCCATCGATGAACTCCACCATCGAGTGAACGATGCTCTGCGGATGCACCACCACGTCCACCCGCTCCATCCCGATCCCAAACAGCCAGCGCGCCTCGATCATCTCCAGCCCCTTGTTGAACAGCGTCGCCGAGTCGATCGTGATCTTGCGCCCCATGTCCCACGTCGGGTGCTTGAGCGCCTGCTCCAGCGTCACCTCCACCAGCTTCTCCGCCGGCCAAGTCCGGAAAGGACCGCCCGACGCTGTTAGAATCAGCCGAGAGACTTCTTTCTCCCCACCACGATGCCCGTCCAAGCACTGGAATATCGCGTTGTGCTCGCTATCGATCGGCAGCAGCGTCACGCCTTTCGCCTTCGCCGCGGTCGTGACGATCTCGCCCGCCATCACCAGGATCTCCTTCGAAGCCACCGCGAGATCCTTCCCCGCCTCGATCGCCGCCAGCGCGGGCTTGAGACCGGCCGTGCCAATGATCGCCACCAGCACCGCGTCCGCCTCTTCCATCGTCGCGAGTTCCGCGAGACCCTCGGGACCTGCCAAAATCGTCACATCCGATGGCACCAGCCCGCGCAAGGTTTCCACCTTAGTGGTATCGCACAGCGCCACCCGCTTCACGCCCGTCTCCCGCACCTGCGCCGCCAGCGCTTCCACGCTGCCATTCGCCGCCAGGCCGATGAGTTCGATCCGTTCCGGCAGCAATCTCGCCACCTCCAGCGTCGAGCGCCCGATCGATCCCGTGGAACCGAGCAGGACCACTTTCTTGCGTGCCGGCGCGGCGTTCAGGGCGTCATCCATTTGAGATAAAAATAAAGCACGGGCGCGGTGAAGCAGAGACTGTCGATCAGGTCGAGCGCACCGCCAATCCCCGGCAGCATGGCCCCGGAGTCCTTCACGTTGAGGCTGCGTTTCACCACACTCTCCGCGAGGTCGCCCACCACCGCGAGCAGGCACAGCACGATGCTGAGCACGATCACATGAGTCCAGCTACCGAGCACATGCAGCCCGGTGGCAAAGTTCGGCATGTCCTCCTTGAAGAGCGCATACAGCCCGCAACCCGCAAGCAGCGCGAAGAAGATCGCACCACCAAATCCCTGCCACGTCTTCCCCGGGCTCACATGCGGGATCATCTTATGCTTCCCGATCATCGAGCCCACGATGTAGGCGCCCATGTCCGTGAATTTCGTCACCGCGATCATCCACAGCAGCACCATCGCCCCGGGAACTTCACCCGGCCCGGGCACCAGGAAAACCAACCGCGCCGCGAAGTTGAAAAGAAAGGCGAGGTAAACAAATCCGAGCAAATTCGAGGCGACCGTCTGCAGCCCCTCCAAGCCACGGATCGGATACCGGAGTTGGAGGAAAAACGACCCCGCGAGCGCGGCGAAAATCGCGGCCCCGTCGAACCACTCCTGCAGCGCGGCGATCCTCAGCCGCGCCGCACCCGTCAGATCCATCCCCGTCGCCGCTACATGATCCGTGGCTAACAGCATCCAGTAGAGCACCGCGGAATACACCGCCGCCAGCAGGATGCCGTAGCGCGGGAAGCACTTCACCCCGCCCGCCTTCAGCATCCGGAAATATTCCACCGTGGCGATCAGAGTGAGCACCCCGATCAGTCCGACGTAGGCCCACGCCCACCGGCTCGCGAAGCCCGCCGCCACCACTCCCCACAGCCCCAGCGTGCTCGCACTGCGGCGCAGGAAAACGGCACGTTTTGAATTATCCGGGGCTGGGCTTGGCATCCGCGCGCATCCAAGACGCCGGGGCCGGTCGAGGCAATTTCATTCGGTAGCGCAACCTTGCAATAAAGACCGGGTTTTCCCGCTCAACAACGGACGGCCGCCCGTAACGATTCCCAGAAACCAACCAACCGATAAGATACGATGAATACGACCCTCAGCATGATCGCCCTCGCGCTCGCCGGCACTCTCGCCGTTCACGCCCAAGAGCCCGCCCCCGATGGCGGACAGCGCCGCGGCGGTCGCCAACTCCCGCCACAAGTCGTCAAGGAGTTCGACAAGGACGGCGACGGCAAGCTCAGCGACGACGAAGCCAAGGCCGCCCGCGAAGCCATGCAGGCCCGCCGCGCCGAGGCTGAAAAGAAGCGCCTTGAGAAGTACGACACCGACAAGGACGGCAAGCTCAGCGAAGAGGAAACCAAGGCCATGCGCGCCGACCTCGAAGCCAAGCACAAGGCACTCGTCGAGAAGTACGACGCCGACAAGGACGGCAAGCTCAGCCCCGAGGAAATCAAGGCCGCCCGCGACGCTGGCGAAGAAATTCCTCAATTCCGCCCGATGGGTGGCGGACGCGGCCAAGGCGGCCCCGGCGGCGAAGGCCGTCCGAACCGCCGCGGCGGTCAAGACGGTGGCCAGGGCGGTGGCGAAAAGCCAGCCGGCGAATAAGCCAACTACTTGAAAAAAGCCCGGGGCGCACACGTCGCTCCGGGCTTTTTTGTCGATTTCCCCCTGCTTTCAGGCCGGTCAAAACGGCTTTTTCGCCCCACCCCGGAGCTGGCCCGATCCATGAGACCGCCTCACTTTTCCCTAGAGCATTCTGCATCCTCCCCGGGGACCGGTGGCATGAAACGCGCTTGAACCGCTCCGCCCCCCGCTCCATCTTCCGCGCCCCGGCTCCGGGAGCCCTTGTTTCGCTTCAATGTCCTCATCCATCCAGATCCCCGAAGACGCCCCCTTTTCCGCCGAGCAGCGCGTGTGGCTCGGCCAGTTTCTTTCCAACCTGCTGGCAAATGCCACCGCCGGTGCAGGTGCCGCCGCACCCGCTGGTCCGGCCGTCCCGGTGACGATTCTGTGGGGTTCCCAGACCGGCAATGCCGAGGGCCTCGCCAAGAAACTGGTGAAGACCTTCAAGAAGGGAAATTTCGAGCCGGAAGTCTTCGATATGGCCGCCTATGACAAGGGCCGCCTCCCGCAGGAGAAAAACCTGCTCATCATCACTTCCACCTACGGCGACGGCGAACCGCCTGACAATGCCGCCGAGCTCTACAACTGGCTCCTCAGCGAGGCTCCGCCCCGTCTGGAAGGCGTCCAGTTCTCCGTCCTCGCCCTCGGCGACACGAACTACCCGGACTTCTGCAAGTGCGGCATCGATTTCGATACCCGCCTCGAGCAGCTCGGCGCGACCCGTTTCTTCAGCCGCATCGATAGCGACGTCGACTACGACGGCCCCTTCAAGCAGTGGTCGGACGGCATCGTCGGCCTGCTCGCTCCCGCCGGCGCTCCCTCCTCGAACGGAGCCGCCGTCGAGCAACTCGAAACCGGCTACTCGAAGAAGAACCCCTTCCCTTCTCCGATCGTCCAGAATTTCAACCTGAACGGTCCCGGCGAAAAGCAGACGAACCACGTCGCCCTCTCGCTCGAAGGCTCCGGTCTGGAGTACGAAGTCGGCGATGCCCTCGGCGTCTACCCGCAGAATCCGCCATCCGTGGTGGACGAAATCCTCGCCGCGCTCCCCTTCAATACCAAGGTCTCCGTCCCGCTTCCCGATGGCGGCGAGTCGACCCTCCGCGATGCCCTGATCTCGACCTACGACATCGGCACGCTGAACAAGTCGCTGATCCAAAAGTGGCAGGCCCGCAGCGGTTCGCCCTTCCTGCGCTCGCTCGTCCAAGCCGATGACAAGAAGGCATGGGACGACTTCTGCTGGGGCCGCGACCTCATCGACCTCGTCATCGATCACCCCGCCGACTTCACGGATGCCGAGGACTTCGTCGCCACCCTGAAGAAGCTCCAGCCGCGCCTCTACTCGATCGCCTCCAGCCCGAAGGCCCACCCCGGCGAGGTCCACCTCTGCGTCGGCATCGTCCGCTACAATACCTTCGGCCGGAAGCGCGGCGGCATCTGCTCCACCTTCCTCTCCGACCGCGCCAATGGCGTGCAGCCCGGCGTCTTCGTCCACTCGAACAAGGCCTTCCGCCTTCCCGAAAACGGCGACACGCCCGTCATCATGGTCGGCCCCGGCACCGGCATCGCCCCCTTCCGCGCCTTCCTCGAAGAGCGCAAGGCCACCGCTGCCAAGGGCGCCAACTGGCTCTTCTTCGGCAATCCCTACAGCAAGACCGACTACCTCTACGCCGACGAACTAACCGCCTTCCAGAAGGACGGCACCCTCGGCAAGCTCGACCTCGCCTGGTCGCGTGATCAGAAGGAAAAGGTCTACGTCCAGAACCTCATGGTCCAGCAGGGCGCAGAGCTCTGGAAGTGGTTCCAGGATGGCGCCGCCTTCTACGTCTGCGGCGATGCCTCCCGCATGGCCAAGGACGTCGACGCCGCCCTCCACACCATCGCCGAGCAACACGGCGGCCTCTCCAAGGACGACGCCGCCGCCTGGGTCAACCAGCTCAAGAAAGACAAGCGCTACCTCCGCGACGTCTACTAACAGCTGCCCCAAAAAGAAGCCTCACCTTTCACAACGGCCGCCGGCACCCCGGCGGCCGTTTGTTTTGGTAAGCCAGCTCTCAAAAGCGCCAACGGCGCGCAATAAGGGGTGTCGACGTTCCGTCGACACGATGTGGAGCGCACGGTGTAGAGCGCGGACGTTGATTTCCCGTGGGCCAGAGGCCCTGCCCATACCAGCCTAGGCCGCAGGCCTAGGAACCTGCGTTCAGATGATGTTGGAGGGCTGAAGGCCCGATCCATAGGCGGAACAAGCTCTTCAATGCTGCCTGCCTCTCCCCTCACCTCCTCTTCCCCGCCGCCGTCACCTCCGCCACCAACCGGTGCAACACCAACCGGTGATCCAATCCCGTCGTCACCAGCGACCGGTCCGCCTTCAGCGCCGACTCCATCGCCCCGCGCAGCCCATCCAAGGTAAACTGATCCGCCCCCCGCAAACACAGGAACAGCGGATACACATTCACCCCACCCGCCTTCTTCTGCGGCAGCCACAGCCGCTCCATCTCCGGCAGCCGATCGATCGCCGCCGCAAAGTCCTTGTAGTTCCGCGTCGGCAGCTTCTTGTCCGAAAGCACCTTCGCCATGAAAAGATTCCGCACCGTCGGAATGATCGAGGCCCGCATCAGCCCGATCGCATTCTCCCCGCGCTCCAGCTGCTGGTCGATCAACTCCAGCGCCCGCGCCGCATCCCCATTCTGCAGCGCATTCCCGATCTCGAAAACCACACCGGCCCGGCTCAGCGGCACCATCCGCCGCACATCATCCGTCGTCACTTCACGCCGCTCCGGCCCCAGATAAAGGTCGATCTTCTCCAGCTCGTTCCCGATCTGCCGCGTCGCCTCACCCGCGAGCATGATGAAGAGCTCCAGCGCATCGTCATGGAATTGCAACCCCAGCTCCTTCGCCTTCTTCTCCACCAGCGCGGCCACCTCGTCCTGCCACCCGTCCCGCGACGTATCGATCTTGTCGAACGCCTTCACCTGCGCCCCCTTCTCGAGGAACTTCCAGAACGCCCGCCGCTTGTCGATCCCCGTCGCGCTCATCAGGAACGTGATCCCCGGCGCCAGCCCACCCTCTAGGCAGCTCTTCAGCGATTCCACCCCGGACAGCGTCCGCTCGGAGCGCCCCGTCACATCATCCAGCAGGAAGCTCGCATTCTTCAGCCACACCACCTTCTCCCCGAAGAAGGGCAAGGTCTGCAGCGCCTCCACCACCGAACGGCAAATCTGGAACGCCCCCTCGGAATTGTCCGCCGTCCCCTCGATCGTCTCGTGCGTGAAGCCATCGTCCACGCCGCCCGTCAGGTCACGGTGCAGCCGCAGGGCTTCCTCTTTCACGCGCCCGTCGTCGCTGCCGACGATGGCGAAGATGTTCGGCTTGGCGGCCACGCCGGAGGTGTACGCGGCGGGCGCAGCAGCGGGAAACAAAAAGTGCCCGGCCGAGGAGACAGCCGGGCACCTTTCCAAATTCAGTCAAACTATCGATCAGTCAGCCAAGGCCACCTTCGCGATGCCCCACTCGAGCGGCGAGATGATGCCATCGTCATTCTTGTCGAGCTTGTCGAAGGCCTTCGTGGTGCTGGCCGGGTTCGAAGGCGGATAGACACGGGTCGCGGCGAATTCCTCGAGGTCGAGGCCACCGCTCTCATTGTCATCAGCCGCCCAGAAGATCTCCGCATCGCTCGGCTTGATCGCACGACCGCCGTTGGCGTAGATGAAATCGTTGAGGAAGATGCCGCGCTCGGCCGGAATGATCGCGCGCGCGGTCGCGGTCTTGATGTTGATGAAGCGGGCGAGCTCGTCGAAACGGATCTCGGTGATCACCGGGCGGGTGCTCGCACCGTAGGAATTGGAGAACTCTTCGAAGTCGAGGTAGTCGTTCCCGTCGAGGTTCGCCTCGTTGAAGAGCTGCGTGAAGACTTGGACCTTGGCTGCCGAAACCTTGCGCTCACCGGCGGTGGCGTTGGTTGCGAAAGCGGCGAGTACAAGTCCGAGGAGGATGGGGGTGGATTTCATAGTGCGAGCAAATTACGCATCTACCACCCCCTGATTGTCAACCGGACATGTTAGGATTGGACCGCTGCACGAAGGCCTGCTTCATGCAGCCGGCCCACTCCCGGGAATTCTACACCTTGATGTCGATGCCCCACTCGCTCGGCGAGATGATGCCATCGTCATTCTTGTCGATCTTCTCGAAGGCCTTGACGGTGCTCGCCGGATTCGAAGGCGGATAAACGCGGGTCGCCGCGAATTCCTCGATGTCGAGGCCACCGCTTTCATTGTCGTCCGCCTCGAAGAAGATCTGGGTCTTGTTCGGCTTGATCGCACGGCCGCCGCTGGCTTCGATGAAGTCGTCCAGGAAGATGCCGCGCTCGGTGGGAGGAAGGATGATGATACCGCGCGTCGAGATGCCACTCTTGATGAAGCGGGACATCTCGTCGAAACGGAACTCGGTGATCACCGGACGGGGGCTCGCACCGTAGGAGTTGGAGAACTCTTCGAAGTCGAGGTAGTTGTTACCGTCGGTATTCGCCTCGTTGAAGAGTTTCGTGAAGACTTGGATCTTCGCCGCAGAGATCTTTCTCTCACCGGCTTGGGCACCGGTGCTGAAAGCGGCAAATACAAGTCCGAGGATAATGGGGGTGGATTTCATAATGCGATTAAATTACGCATCCACCACCCCCTGATTGTCAACAGGCATGTTGGGATCGGACCGCTGCATGAAGGGCGACTTCACGCAGCGGCCCATCCCGGGAATCTCAGGGATCGAGGTTCTCGACGCCCCACTCGCTCGGCGAGATGATGCCATCGTCGTTCTTGTCGATCTTGTCGAAGGCCTTGGCCGTGCTCGCCGGGTTCGAAGGCGGATAGACGCGGGTCGCGGCGAATTCCTCGATGTCCAGGCCGTTGCTGTTGTTGTCATCGGCCGCCCAGAAGATCTCTTCATCGCTCGGCTTGATCGCGCGACCGCCGCTCGCGTAGATGAAGTCTTCGAGGAAGATGCCACGCTGGGTCGGAGGAATAACAATCCCACCGCGCACGGTACCCACCTTGATGAAGCTGGCGAGTTCGTCGAAGCGGATCTCCGTGATCACGGGACGGGTGCTCGCACCGTAGGAGTTGGAGAACTCCTGAAAGTCGAGGTAATCGTTACCGTCGGTGTTTGCCTCGTTGAAGAGCTGCGTGAAGACTTGGACCTTGGCAGGCGAGATCTTCTTTTTCGGCCTGGCATCGGCGTTGGGAGCGAATGCGAGCAGGGCAAGCCCGAGGAGGAGGAAGGGGGTTGATTTCATAGCGGGAGAATTACGATCCCTCCGTCACTTGATTGTCAACCGACATGTTAGACCGGCGAGCGACCTGAAAGGCCCTCACGCATCGGGCAGAAATCCCGGCGGCCTTGGCTTCTCCTCACCCGCCTTCTTGCGCTCGCGCGCCTCGCGGAAGAACCCCTGCACCAGCGCCAGACACTCGTCCCCCATCACACCGGAGACAACCTCGCAGCGGTGGTTCAGCGGCGGGCACGCATCCAGCAGATTGATCCAGCCACCGGCCGCCCCGCCCTTCGGATCGGGACACCCGAAGACCACCCGCTCCGGCCGGCAATGAACGATCGCCCCCGCACACATCGGGCACGGTTCCTTGGTCACATACAGCGTGCACTTCTCCAGCCGCCAATCACCCAGCGTATTCTGCGCCGCCGTCAACGCCAGCATCTCCGCATGCGCCGTCGCATCGCGCAGCGTCTCCACCTGGTTCCACGCTCGCGACACGATCTTCCCCTCGCGCACGATCACACACCCGATCGGCACCTCCGTCGCCGCATACGCCTTCTTCGCCTCACGCAGCGCCTGCCCCATGAAATACTCGTCGCTGCCCAGATCGATGATCCCGCTCACCCCCCAAGCAAAAAGGCCCACGCCAAAACTTCCAAGCGCCAACACCACGGCGTTCCCCCTCTTCGTAGCGGAACGACTGCGTCGTTCCGGCTGGGTTCGGACCGCACCGGCAACAAATGCCAAGACCTCCCTGCAACCTCACCCCTGCCAAGTCTGATCAATAAACGAGATGATCGTCGGAATCGCCAAATCCAGCGTCTTCCCCGTCTCTTCATAGGCCTTCCTGCCCATCCCCAGCGGATCCGGCACATCCGCCGCCACCCCGCGACCGGGGATCTCCACGAATTCACAGACCAGGTAAAACTTGTCCGAGTACTCCGGGAAAAGGTTCTCCAGCGCCTCCAGATGCCCGGAAGTCATCGCGAACACATGCGTGGCACTCTCCAGCAGCTCCGGCGACACCGGCTGGCTGGAAAATCCATCGAGCTTCACCCCGCGACCACCCAGGAACTTGATCGTCTCCGGATTCGGCTTGTCGCCCGGGTAGGCAGCCACCCCGGCCGAGGCCACCTCGAAATCATGGCGCTTTTCCACCGCCTTGCGGAACATGCCTTCGGCCATCGGGCTGCGGCAGGTATTTCCCGTGCAGACAAACAGGACCGATTTCGTGGCGGACATCGCGCGAACCCTGCCGCTTCGGCAGCGTCCGGTCAAGGCGGGCGCATCAGGGTAACGATGCCTGCCACACTGTTAGTCGTTTTCCCGGAAAGCGCCTTCCCCCACCGGCGCGGGACTGCTACAGCGCTCGCGGCATGACCTTGGAGGAAGCACGGCGCACACTCGGACTCTCCGCAACCGAAGACGTGAAGAACCGCCTCGGGGAATTCATCGCCGCCCGCGAGCGCATCGCCGAGATGGTCCGCGCCGCGCCGAATGAAACCCTCGCCCTCCGCTTCCAGGACGGCTTGATCGAGTTCGACAAGGCCCTCGCCGCCCTCCGCGAGGAATCCGAAAAAGAGCCTGAGGAAGTCGTCCGCGCCCGCGAATGGATGGCCGCAGCCCGCGGCTCACAACCCGCACCCGCGCCAACAACTGGGAGCGCCTCCACTGGGAGCGCGGAATTCATTCCGCCCGAACCTATCAAACCCGCCGCCTCCACCGGCGACTCCCCATCCGCCCCGCCCCCAGCTACAGCCACTCTGCCCCCTCCGGCCACAATCGCCGCTCCCATCACCCCTCCACCCGTTCCTGATACGCCTGCCGCCACAGCGCCAACACCCGCTCCAGCCCCAGCGCCCGCATCGGAAACTCCGACCACGTCTCCCACCCCGGCACCTCCGCCCGTGCCCGCGCCTATAGCGGCAACGCCACCACCACCGTCCCCAGCGCCTTCGACAGATCTACCTCCAGTGGCAGAGGCACCAGCCCCGGCACCCCAGCCAGTACCCGCTCAAGTAGCGACAACGCCGCCACCACCATCCCCCGCGCCTCCGACAGATCTACCTCAAGTAGCAGAGGCACCAGCTCCCGCCCCCGAACCTCCGTCGGTGCCCGCGCCAGTAGCGGTAACGCCTCCGCCCGCCACCCCGCCCGCCACTACCCCGGCGACGGCACCGATCGCACCGGAAGGCTCCACACCACCCCTTCCCCCAGCCCCCGTCGCGGAATTGCCCGAAGAAGACGAAGACGAATTCTCCGACGAACCACCCAAGCGCGGCATCGCCGGCCGCATCGCCGCGATCTTCCTGATCCTGCTCGTCGCAGCCGCCGGTGGCGGAGCGTTCTATTTCAAAACGATCGCGGATCAGAACCTCCGCACCAATGAACGCCTCACCTTCCTCGAGCGCCTCGGCGCCATGATGGTCGAGGCCCGCCGCTGGCCCGAAGCCACCGCCGCCTACAACGAATACGACCAGCTCCGCCCCCACACCAAGACCGTCGAAATCGGCCGCCGCAGCATCGAGGCCGGCATGGAGGAAGAGCAGCGCCAATTCGTTGGCTACTGGTCCGGCGAAGCCATCGCCGCCTTCGAGCTCGGCCGCCTGGAAGACGCCATCGGCTCCGCCCGCAAGGTCCTGGACAAGTATCCGGAGCAGAAGGAAATGGCCGACCTGCTCGAGAAAGCCGAGCAAGCACGCACCGCCCAGGCACGCGAGGCCCTCCTCACCGCCACCACCGCCGCCATCCAGAAGCGCCGCTGGGAAGAGGCCGAGTACAAGGCGAAACAGCTCGCCGATTCATTCCCCGGCGACCCCCAGGCCAAGACCCTCCTCGCCGAAATCACCGAGGGCCGCGACAAGGACGCCAAGGACCACCAGCGCGCCCGCCAGCTCTTCGATGCCGCCAAGCAGCGCGACACCGGTGCCTTCGACCGCAGCGCCTACGAGTGGCTCCGCGAGGCCGCCGCCCTCTCGCCGGACGATGCCGAGATCGCCGCGCTCTACCAAAAGATCGCCTCCTACACCCGCACCATCCACGTCCCCGCGGATTTCCCCAAGCTCGCCGATGCCATCGCCTCCGCCCGCGATCGCGACCGCATTACCATCGCCGAGGGCACCTTCGTCGGCCCCGTCATCATCGATAAGGCGATCAGCTTCGAAGGCGCAGGCCGCGACAAGACCTACATCGAGGTCGAGGCCGGCGAAAGCACCGCCGCCACCTTCGGCCCCCATGCCGGCGGCACCCGCGTCAGTGGCATCACCTTCCGCCATCGCGGCTTCGAGGCCGGCAAGGACCGCTTCTCCGCCCTCCTCGTCCGCGGCGCGGAAATCAACTTCAGCGATTGCCGCGCTGCCGATGCCGCCGGCCACGGCCTCGCCGTCGTCGAGGCCGGCCGCGCCATCGCCGTCCGCTGCCTCTTTGAAAACAATGGCTGGGATGGCGTCGCCGTCCGCGGTCCCGGCAGCCGCATCGAATTCACCGAGTGCGAGGCCACCGGCAATTTCGGCCACGGCTTCGACCTCTGGGACGGCGGCTCCGGCGCCATCCACCAGAGCGTTGCCCGCGACAACAGCGGCAATGGCATCGTCGTCGGCACCACCGCCGACAACATCGTCGTCGGCAACTGCGACCTCCGCGCCAACCGCCAATTCGGCATCGTCGTCGCCAACGCCGCCTCCGGCCGCGTCCACGCCAACCACTGCCGCGAAAACCTCCTCGGTGGCATGGCCGTCCGCACCTCCGCCGCCCGCCTCATCTTCGAGAACAACGTCCTCGAAAAAAACCTCGGCCCCGGCCTCGCCCTCGAAAAAGGCCTCGACCCCAAGGTCTTCTCCACCAACACCGCCACCGGCAACGCCAACGGCCAGAACATCCTCCCCAACGGCGACTTCTCCAACGCCGACTGAGTAACTCCGGAGGCATCCGGTGACCTTCTCCCGGTCGCGTAGCGACCAAGGACGGTAGCCATGGACTTCAGTCCATGGTCCCCAAACCTCCAAAGCATCTCGTCGCGTAGCGACGAAGGAACCCTACCATTGCGGACTCGATTCGATTCCCATTGCCCCACCCGTTCCCTCGCAGGCAAGGTATAGCCTTACAGCCTTTCCTTCCCCGTGAAATCCATCCTTCATGTACTGCTGTGCTTGTCATTCCTCGCCCCTCTGCGTGCCGAGGACGAGATGAAGAAGTGGATCGCGAATCTCGAAAAAAACGCGGCACAAATGGAAGAGATGGCCACCGACGACGGCACCATCGAAATCCTGTCCCTCTATCCATCGCAGCTCTCCAAGCCGCCCGTCGACGAGGACAAGAAAAACCCGGAAACGAAGGAACCGCCCAAGTTTCATTCTTATCCCGTCCTGAACCGCGCTCAGGTCACCGATCCCAAGGTGAAAAAGGAGCTACTCACGGAACTCGCTAAGTCCATTCGAGCAAGCATTCCCACAGACGGAGGCATCACGGTCAGCGGTTGCTTCAATCCGCGACACGGCATCATCTACGCCAAGGGCGAGAAGAAGGTGGAACTCCTCATCTGCTTCGAATGTGACAAGGTTGAGTGCCATGACTCAGACCAAGAGAAGCCCCGAGGATTCACGATTCAATCCTCGGCCGGGCCTGAGCTTTTCAACGCCTTTCTCGACAAGCAACACGTCAATCGGGACGTGCCGGAGAAATGATTGAAGGAAAAAATCTCGGCACCCTTCCCCCAGATTTTCTCAAAACCGCGGACCACCCACTTGCCCCCGCCCGCCGCCTCCATACCTCTCCCCCCATGGAACCGCCCTACGAAGTCCTCAAACCAAACAGGGGACCAATGGATCACACGCGCTGATTCCGAGCGGCCTGCAAATCTGGAAAAAGACCATTCACGGCTATTTTAAATTGAACCAATAATGAGCGGATTCGTCAAAAATAATAACATTACCTCTTCCGTCGCCACTGGACCCTTCGTATCTAATCGGATTGTCGATTTCCTTGCCCGTGTCGATATCTATGGAGTAGTAAAAAGGTGAAAATGTAACATCCCGACCATCTTGTTCCCAATTACCTGCCAATTTAATCGGAGTGCCTGTCTTTTTGATCCACACCGTTTGTTGGAATGTCTTATTACCCAGCAATACTAGCTCGCATTTGTGTTTTGAGTTTTCAAATTCATACGTCCCAGCTTTCAACTTATCGTCAGAACAAGAGGAAAGACCTAGGAAAAACCCCGAGCAAAACAACAAGAAGCGATTAGCAGTCACAAAAGGGGGCACTCCTTGAAAATTGAATCTGTTAGATCCGAGTCCGCCTGTCCCCCTTTCGACGGAACCTTCACCTGACAATCTCATTCCCATTCCTGCCAGCCTTCCAGAAGAAGGAGCACCGGGCAACCCATCTCCTCCACCCCGTGGAACCTCGCCCCTTCTCTGCTTCATTTGCTTAGACCCATCCAGTACCCGATCAATCCCGAAAGAAACGAGCAGAACAGCGCCCCCAAAGCCGAATTCAAGATCCGTCCAGCGAACTCGCCCCGCCGGAAGACCGCCATCAGAATAAAGAGTCCCAGGCCGCCGACGATGAATCCGAAAAACATGTAGGGAAGCGGACTGAGATCAAAATTCCCGGACGAAACCGCCTCCAAGCCTGCAGCGCTGGCTCCCGCGGGTCCCAGCCTCGATCCTAACAGGGCGCAGAGCACCGCCGCCACAAGCGCTCCCGCCACTTGGCCTCCTGACCAGCGCTCACCCTCGCCCTGGGATTCCGGAGTATTTTTCTGCTCCGAAGACTCGGGACCATTCATGACAGCAACAAGGAAAACGTCTTCACGGACAGGAGGATACCCACGCAACCAACGATCCAGCACGCCCCTTGTCGAGGAGTTTACCCCGCACGGCCCCCACGCTTCCCGGGAGATTTACGGCATCCGCCAAGCCCCGCTTGACCCCCGCCCGCCGCCTCCATACCTCTCCCCCATGGAACCGCTCTACGAGGGAAAGGCAAAGCGTCTCTGGGCCACCGCGGACCCGAACGTCCTGCGCATGGAGTTCAAGAATGACGCCACCGCCTTCAACGGCGAGAAAAAGGCCCAGTTCGAGAACAAGGGCCGCCTCAACAACGCTATCAGCACCCTCATTTACGGCTTCCTCGAAAAAGAAGGCGTCCCGACCCACTTCGTCCGCCAGATCGACGACACCAACGTCGAAGTCCGCAAGGTCGATATCCTCATGGTCGAGGTCATCATCCGCAACCTCGCCGCCGGCAGCTTCTGCAAGCGCACCGGCGTCGCCGAAGGCACCCCGTTCTCCCAGCCCATCATCGAGTTCTGCATCAAGAGCGATGAACTCGGCGACCCGCTCGTCAATGACGACTACATCCGCGAGCTCAAGCTCGCCACCCCGGACGAGCTCGCCTTCCTCCGCACCTCCGCCCTCAAGGTGAACGACATCCTCGGCAAGTTCTTCGCCGAATGCGGCCTCAAGCTCGTCGACTTCAAGCTCGAGTTCGGCCGCCTCGCCACCGACCCGGCCACCGTCGTCCTCGCCGACGAAATCAGCCCCGACGGCTGCCGCCTCTGGGACCTCAAGACCGGCGAAAAGATGGATAAGGACCGCTTCCGCCGCGACCTCGGCGGCGTCATGGAAGCCTACGCCGAAGTCCTCGAACGCGTCAAAGCCGCCACCGCCGGTTGAGTCCATAAGGAGCAGCGACATTCCTGTCGCTGAACCTTCACGGCTGCCTCCTCGGCTTCACGTCCGCCTCACAACTCTAAAGCCCCAACGGGGCGAAATCCCTAAGCCCAGGGCATCGCCCTGGGTTTTTCGTAGACAGACCACGGTCCCCTGAAGGGGGACGATACGGGTGCGGCGCGGCCAACCCTAGTCGCGCCCCCAAAGAACGCCTGCCTCCGGCTGTTCCACTGATCACCGATCACGGATCACCCGGCACCTCTCCACTCACCGCCCCATCTTCCCCTTCGTCTCCTCGATCGTCATCCCGTGCTGCTGCTGCCACGGCACGATCTCCGCATCCGTCACCATTTCGCTCTGCCGCGCATTTTCCGCGCCCGCGAACTTCGTGATCTCCTTGCCCGCATCACGCGTGGCACCCGTGCCATAGTCGCCGGTCTTGAAATTCCTGCCCGCATCACGAGCCGTCTTCGTACCCTCCCCCGCCGCGCTCCCATCGAACTTCGAGGCCTTGCGCAGCCCGTTCCCGTCCGTGTTCCCACCGTAAACCGCCTTGGCGTAGTCCTTGGATCCCCAGAACGACTTCGCCTTGTACTCACCCGCTTGGTAAGCCTTGCCCGCGTAGCCCTTGTTGAACTGGCTGTTCGCCTTGTCGAACCCAGCCGCCGTCTTGTACTCGCCCATCGGCTTCCCGTCAGGACCGGTCGCATAGGGACTGGCCGAACCAAACTTGTTCGCCATCTTCCCGTAATCGTCATCGCCGTTGTCCCCGGTCTTCATCCGGAATGGCTTCGCCGCCGGATCCGCCGCAGCCGTCGCCTCCGCAGCAGGCTTCGACGCCGACGAATCACCGCCGGTGCCAGAGCACGCCCCCACCCACAGGGCAGGAAGCATCAGGAGAAGTCGGGACAAACACCTCATTCGGGCGCGCACGCTGGCAAATCCCCCCACCCAGAGCAACCCGGAAACTCTAACGCCACTGGGAGCGCGGAATTTATTCCGGCCGGGAAAACCGACCCACTCAGCCATGCCCGTGGAATTCTGCTCCCAAACTCCGCCCGACTCGTCGGAGACCCGGACTGCGGCAGCCCGCTGCCGCTCAAAGCCAGCAGCCCTGCTGCGGGGAAACACCCAAGTGCCCTCCCCTCACCTCACCCATCCAATCGACCCACACCATTCACAATTCACGCTGCCTTTCCTTGGCGAACTTGGCGTCTTGGCGGTGATCCTTCCCCATTCCCTACACCCGAAACAACCCACCCCTTTTCCCCCCAAGCGCCGCCGCCCCCACGATCGCGATCGACAAAAACACCATCGCCCACGTCCCCAGCGCCGCCGCCAGCTCATGCCCGTTCCCCAGTGAGGACAGCAGCGAGTAAATCGTCTTCGTGATCGGATAGTACTCCACCTGCTGCGCCAGGATCAGGCTGTCGCTCACCTCCAGCATCGCGAACGCAAACGCCAGAATGCACCCAGCCGCCAGATTCGCCCCAATCAATGGCAGCGAAACCTTCCGCAGCGTATTGAACCACCCCGCCCCCAGCGACCTCGCCGCCTCCTCCAGCGCCGGATTGCTCTGCTGCAAGCCCGCCACCGCCGACCGCACCACGTACGGCAAACGTCGTACCGCATACGCCACGATCAGCAGCATCGCCGGATTCCCACCAGCCCCGATCAAAAACCTCAAGGGCCGCCCCTCCTGCGAAAGCGCCAGATACCCGAACGCCAGCACCAGCCCCGGCACCGCCAGCGGCAACATCACCAGCGCATCCAACAGCGCCCGTCCCTTGATCGTGCTCCGCACAATCACCCACGCAATCGCCACCCCCAGCACCAGATCCACCAGCGTCGCGAAGGAAGCATAGAACAAGCTGTTCTTGATCGAAGGCACCACAAACGGATCGCCCAGCGCATCCCGGTAGTTGTCGAACTTCATCGCGACCGGCAGCACCGTTTGGTACCAGTCATCCGATAGCGAAAGCAGGATCACCCCCAGGTGCGGCAGCGATGCCACCACAAACACCGCACCGAAAATCATCGCACACCCCAGCGACTTCAGCCCCGTCAGCTTCACCTCCGCCCCCCTCCCCTTCGGCCGCGGCTGAGCTCCTGAAGTCTGCCGGCCGAATAGCGCCTTCGTCACCCCGAACACCAGCGCCGAGATCACCAGGATCACCGCCACTAGCGCATACGGCGCCGGATTGCCCGAGAGATCCTTGATCCCGTCGAACACCTGCACGGGGGCCACTCGCGTGAAGTCAAATACCAGCGGCACCCCCAGCTCCGTGAACGCCCACACGAACACGATCGCCGATCCCGCAAAAATCCCCGGCATCGCCAGCGGCAGCGTGATCCGCAACAAGCGCCGCGCCGGCGGACACCCCAGATTCTCCGCCGCCTGCTCCATCGCCGGGTCCAGGTTCGACAGCGCCGCCGTGATGTTCATGTAGAGGATCGGATACAGGTGCAGCGCATTCATCGCCACGATCCCCCAGAAGCGACCCTTCGCCAGCCAGTCCACCGGCGCCTGCGGGTTCATCAGCCCGATGTCTGTTAGAAGCGCGTTCAGCGATCCTTCCACCCCCAGCATGTGCCGGATGCCAATGGCCCCCACGAACGGCGGCAGCACCAGCGGAATCAAAATCAAAACCCCTAGCACCCCGCGCCCCAGGAAGTCATACCGGTAAGAAAGCAGCGACAACGGAAACGCGATCAGGAACGTCGCCAGCGTGCTCACCACCCCCAGCGCCAGCGCATTCCAAAGCCCCTCCCGATAGATCGGGCTTTTGAAAATATCCCCGATGAAATCCATCGTGAACCCGCCCCCCGGAGTCCGGAAGGCCTCCCCGATCACCGAGAACGCCGGATAAAGGAAGAACACCCCGAACAACGCGGTCACCACCGCCGTCACCGCAATCGCCGCACCCCGGTTCATGGCGCACCTCCCTTCTCCGCCAGCTTCGCCGCCTTCTCGTAGTTCGCACGGAATTGCGCGGAAATCGTCGACATCGCACGCATCGTCGCCAGCGGGTCCTTCTTGTTCATCAGTGGCACGATCTCCTTCATCAGGCGCTCATAGCTAATATGGGAGACATCATAGAACACCCTGCCCGCCTCCGTCTCCTGCAACGACTGGCCCCCCATGTTGTCCCGCATCGCCAGCCACGCCCCCGTCAATTCATGATGCGGATCGATCGCCATTGCCCGGAAGATCTGCGCCAGCGCCTTGAAGGCGGGGCCAGTCAATTCCCGCTTGTACTCAAATCCTCCACTCCGCTCATACGGCAGCGCATCCGGATCGGCGAAGCGCGAAAGATTCTCCGTCGAGTAAACATCGCGCCGCAGCGGCAAGCGCCGCGGTGACGTCTCGCGCGGCCCGCCCGGCAGACCCGCCTTCACATTCCACAGCAGCTGCCCCTCCTTGCTCAGCACGAAGTTCACGAACTCCTGCGCAATCGCCTCATTCAGAGCGCCCCGGAAAATCGCAATCGGATCCACGCTGATTGAGGCACCCCCGAGCGGCGCCGTCCACACCAGCCGCGAAGGATGCCCATGCTTGGAAAGCCTCTCCTCAAACGACCGCCCGTAGAAATCAATGCACGTCCCCGCCGCCGCATCTCCCTGCGCCACGTCATGCGGCACCTTGCTGGAGGAGTCCGTGAAGTAGCGCGCGTTCGCCGCCATCGACTGCAGCAGGTTCAGCCCGCGCTTCCACCCCTCCTCGCGCGCCTCCGGCGTGTCGCCCTTCTCGCGGATCGCCTGCTGCATCTTCTCCTGGATCATCATCTCGAAGGCCCGCCCCACCGAGCTGCTCTTCGTCGGATCCGTCAGCGCCACATACCCGGCCAGGGCTGGATCGCCCAGATCGTCCCACTTCCAGCTCCGCATCGTCGGCATCCCCAGCCGCTTCACCGCGTCCTTGTTGTAGCAGATCCCCATCTGCGAGAGGCAGCTGCCCACCCACTTGTGATGCTCCTCATAAAAGGTCTCACCCGTGAAGTGCGCCGGAATCACGCTCTCCGCAAACCACTCCGGATGCTCCTTGAAAACATTCAGCTCGATGAACCGCCCCTTCGCCACCTGCCCCGCGAAATCCGGCTCGCCGCCGCCAAAGAACAGATCGATCCCCACTCCCGGCTTCTTGATCTCATCCGCTGCCTTGAAGGAGCTGTCCAGCACCCGCGCGATGTCCGAAGTGCCACCCGGCACCCGCCAATCAATGTTCAGCGAGCGCCCCGTCTTCTCCTTCCAATACTTCGCAAACGCCTCACCGAATTCCGATCGGATCGTCTCATTGTGCGGCGTGATGATCACCAGCCGGTCATCCCCCTTCCCCACCTCCGCCAACTCGGATTTCTTCCGCAGCACGATCGGCGCGGCAATCACCGCGATCAGCAACAGCAGGATGGGAAGAAAGCGCCGCATGCGATCAGGTAGTTAGGCTTGCAACACCGTCACATCCCCATGACGCGCGGTCAGCTTCACCGGCGTCTCACCCGGATCGCGCACCACCAGCGGATTGAGCTCCACCACCTGCTGCGGCCCGTTCGGCGTCTCCACCACATACTGGATCCGCTGACCCAGATACGACCGCTCGATGATCTTGCCCACCACCCCGTTCTCACCGCCCTCGGCCTCCACCCGCCACGCCTCCGGCCTCACGGAAAGTATCACCTCCTGGCCACCCGTCGGCTGCCAATCCGGCTTCGTCACTCGTCCCACCATCGGACCCGCCGCCGTCTCGACCATCGCGAATTCCCCGCGCACGTCGACCACCCGGCCCTTCAGTAAATTCGTCTCCCCGATGAACCCGGACACGAATGCCGTGTGCGGATTCCGGTACACATCCTCCGCCGTCCCCAGCTGCTCGATCCGCCCCTTGTTCAGCACCGCCATCCGGTCCGCCATCGAGAGCGCCTCCTCCTGATCGTGCGTCACATACACCCCCGTCAGCCCACCCTCCTTCACGATCCGCCGGATCTCCCGCCGCATCTCGATCCGCAGCTTCGCGTCCAGGTTGGACAGCGGCTCATCCAGCAGCAGGCACTTCGGCCGCACCACCAGCGCCCGCGCCAGCGCCACCCGCTGCTGCTGTCCGCCCGAAAGTTGGTCAATCCCCCGCTCCCCCATCCCGCCCAGGTGCACCAGCTCCAGCGCCTCGCCCACCCGCTGCTTGATCTCCGCCTTGTCGATCTTCCGCTCCTCCAGCCCGAAGGCCACGTTCTTCTCCACGCTCAGGTGCGGCCACAGCGCGTAGCTCTGGAACACCATCGCCGCCTCCCGCTTGTGCGGCGGCAGCTTCGTCACCTCCCGCTCGCCAAAGAAAATCGACCCCGAAGTCGGCGTCTCCAGCCCCGCGATGCACCGCAGCAGCGTCGTCTTCCCGCAACCGGACGCCCCCAGCAGGAAAAATAGCTCCCCCGCCGCGACCTCCACGGACACCCCATCGAGGGCCCTGACACTGCCGAACTGTTTGACGATCGAATCGGCTCGAATGGCATCCATGAGACTGGGGAAGAAAAAGCGTTTCCTGAAGCGCCCCCATCGAAGCGGGAAGCATGCCCGGAAGGAAATCGAAATTCAGGTAAAGATTCTCTTGCCAACCGGGGGTCGCCCCCATAAATCCGCGGCCCACCAATCACAAAGTGCTCGGGTGGCGGAATTGGTAGACGCGCTAGACTAAGGATCTAGTGGAGTAATCCGTGGGGGTTCGAGTCCCCCCTCGAGCACCATCTTAAGTGATTGAATCACCCCATCGGTCCACACCGCTGGGGTTTTTCTTTTCCCCCAACGGCCAGAGGGGGGACGAGAAACGCTTTC
Source organism: Luteolibacter sp. Y139 (assembly GCF_038066715.1). NCBI lineage: Bacteria > Pseudomonadati > Verrucomicrobiota > Verrucomicrobiia > Verrucomicrobiales > Verrucomicrobiaceae > Neoluteolibacter > Neoluteolibacter soli. Next base: position 555,033 of record NZ_JBBUKT010000001.1, read on the forward strand.
CGAGTACAGCGAGGATGCCTTTAGGGGTTCGAATGCAGAAGGAGCTTCGCGACCACCCCTCATCGGCGATAGCCGCTAGCCGCATGGTCCGGAGGACAATTCCCCCTCGAGCGCGGGGAAACGCAAATGAAACGCCTCCAAACGCAGCGAGCCTGCCTTTCATCGCAACAAGACCACGGCAGAAAAATCGCCCCCTCGGCAAAACCGCCGGCGCATTCCTCTCTCCAGCCCCAACGGGGCGGCAAGCCCTCAGCCCCGCCCACCAGGCGGGGTTGCAGCAGCCCGGACCCGGCGGCCTGTAGGGCCGCGAGACGTGAAAGCTGCGCATCGTCATTCAGGACCACCCTTCATCGGAGCAGCCGCTAACCATACGGTCCGCAAGACATACCATTTTAAGCAAGACCGCTAACAAGTGCCGCCATCACTCTTGGGCAGTGGTTTTCCTGATGCGGGTCAGGTAAAATGGGGAGGTCGAGTCGCGGGCTAGCTCTTCCGGAATACGAATGACTCGCGATTGCCGGAGCAACGCTCGACTGCAAAGGGTAAGTGCGATGCCCCCAGCAAGGAGCGGGACATGAAATCTCCACGCTTCCGGAAAATCGGCAATCAGGCTCCAGGTGCTGACAATGATCAAGGTCAGCCCACAAAGTCCTACCAGAAGTCCTGCTGCCTCAGTCAGCCCTCCGAGCATCATCCTCCCTGTGCCAGAATCGGACGATGGCGTCACGGGATGGTAGGTACGATACTGCACCACTTGCTGTGTCTCGGTGATCGAGAAAATTCCTAGAAGAATAAGAGCCATATCGGTCGGCCGAAACGACACACACTCACTTCGGTAAGCAGTCCACGTCGCTTCGAAGATCTCTCGTCCACCTGAGAATTGCCGCGCTCGCTCTAGACCAAAGTGGGATGATCTCAGTTCAGCATATTGCCGGAGGGCTGCTCCTTGGTTATCGGAAGCTCGACGAATCTCATCAAATGTTGGCAGCGCTGCTGACGTCATATCTGCTCTTCCAGCCAAAATGTTAGGCTAATCCTGCCCCTATGAAAAGAAAAGCTCGGCCTCCGCACGAGCCGGATTGCGACCCATCCCGGAAAAGAGCCATTCGGTCGCATGGCCTGCGGCAACCAATGAGATGGGGTCAGGTCCGCATCTGAACAAGCGCGGCTTTGGCCCGAACAGGATCAGCTTCCTCTCCACACTCCGGCATGCTGCCAGACGATCAAGGACCCTTGACCGCCTCCAGGATTGGAAAAACGAGACCACGATAACCGGCGCCGGTGAGTTGGATTCCGTCACTGCTGAGCTTGGCGGGCAATTCACTTCCGAAGACGGGAGAAAGATCCAACCATTCCGCACCAGCCTCCTTCACGAGTGCGGAAGCCCTGGCATTTGCCTCGGCAATGCTCGCGTTGAGATCGGCGGACGAAGCGGCGGTGGGAATAATCGAGGCAACGATGACCCGGCCTGCCTTGGCCTTGGCGGCTTTGGCAATCGCGGCGAGGTTTGCTGCGACGCGGTCAGGCGGCACCCCGGCGGAAAGGTCATTGAGCCCGACTTCGACGAGGCAGATCTTCGTCCCTGCCGGGACTGATGATTGAAGCCGGTCGCGGACTCCCTTGGTCGTGTCACCCTTGATACCGCGATTCGAAATGAAGAATCCGATCAGCTCCGACCACTCGGCGCCTTCGATACGGGAATCACCAAGAAACACGACCGGACCGGCCGTTCTCATCTCCTCGAAATGCGAGTTGCGGGAGGCGTAATAGGCAAGATCGCTCGAAGCTGCATCGCCGCCGCCTTGAGAAGACCGGACGGGATCGCGGTCTTGATCGACGAAAGGCCGGATGGCGAAGCCTCCGGAGAATGCCGCGAAGAGCGCGGCAACCCCGAGCGCGGCTTTGGATGCAGTGTTCACGAGGCACTGCTAGGAGAATCATGAAACAGACGCAAGGCATGGTCAGCACTTTGCCATTCGCACCAAACCATTCGGGTCGTATGCCATTGGGGTGGTTACTTGAATTCTGAATTTGTTAGATCCTGCCGCCACGGATGAGGGTGCCACAAACGGAATCGGTTCCCGGATGGAGCATTTTCCGGAGCCATCTGCCGCGACTCGACAACGCGCGACGCATCGTCCGCAAACCGGCGAAGAGCCCTCCCGCAGCATCGACTCCGCCGAACTCCACCATCCCGCTCCGGGACGAACCCCACACCGGCTCAGGATTTCCCAAAGGCCCCCTTAGAAAAACCGATGCCAATCAGACGCCAGGCTCGCCACCTCCAAATCGATCCGAATTCCCCAGCAGCATTTCAACTATCCCCACCTCCCACCATCTGATTCATTGCCCCATGGACACGATGCATGAGGTCATGGAAAACCTGCGCGGGGGAGACCACGCCGCTTTGTTCTATCGCACGCGCGCGGAGCAACTCGCCGTTGTCGTCCCGTTTGTCGCGATCGGTCTGAAGCGAGGCGAGCGCTGCCTCTACATTGCCGAAGAGAACTGCGTGGCCACCATCATCGACGAACTGGAGAAAGGTGGCGTGGACGTGGCGGCCGCTCAAAAATCCGGAGCCCTCACCATCTCCACGAAGCACGACACCTACCTGCGCCACGGCATTTTCGAGCCAGCAAAAATGACCGCTGACCTGATGCACGAGGTCACCGAATCCATCCGGCTCGGCTACACCGCCTTCCGCGCGACAGGCGAAATGTCTTGGGCACTCACACTCCCTTCCGCCCTCGCCGAATTGTCGGACTACGAAACCCGGCTGCACGCGCAATTTCCCGGTCAATTCGTCGGCCTCTGCCAGTACGATGAGCGCAGCTTCAGCCCTCGTGTCATCGCGGACATGATTCGCATCCATCCCATCGTGATTGCACGCGGCAAACTGATGCAGAACCGTTTTCATCAAGCCGGTGCGACTGTCGAGACACTGCTGCCGGATCTCGTCACGGTCGATCAAGTGGTGGATTCGAACATCGATGTTCCGGCAGCGTTGGCCTCCTGACACTCCGTCCTGAATCGCGATCCCGGACAGCAGCTTGACCGGCGGATGAGGGCGGCGCGGAACGAATGCCCCGCCGCTTGCTAGCTGGATGCGCCGATGGCTAGCCATCGGCATCCACGCGGCCCCTCTCCTCAAGGCTCGCCACCCGGCGCTCCAACGACGCAATGGCGGACGTTGTTAGAGCGAGGATCTCCTGGATCCGAATCCGGTCGGCATCGGTTAGGGTCGCAAGTTCCTTCGAGAGGGCTTCAAAAAGCGGTTCATCATCGCCAGGGGAGTTCATAAGAGGATTGCGATGATCGCCGCGAATCCCGCCGCCCTGCAAGACACGCGTCACTTCGGTTTTTCCGATGGCCTCCTTCGGCAAATGCCGTCCGCAGGTCTCGAACTCCGCTACTCCGCTACTCCGCTACTCCGCTACTCCGCTACTCCGCTACTCCGCTACTCCGCTACTCCGCTACTCCGCTCTCTTGGGAATACCGGGGTAGCGGAGTTCCCAGCACAGCTTCTGCTACAGGAAATCCGGCGAACTCCCGTAATTCACTACATACACTTACGGGAATACTGAAGTAACCGCCACTCCGCGCCTCGGTTCCGGATTACTCACCCGGATTCACCGCCAGCCAGCTCCAAAAGCATCCGGAAGATCGCAGCCCTGGCCCGCATTAAACATTGTCACCCCGCACCGCCTCCAAGACGATGCCTGCAATGAACAAGAATACCCCCCGATTCCTCTCCAAGCTCCAGCTCCTCATCCTGAGCGGCGCACTGGCAACCAATTCCCACGCGCTCCTGCCAACACCCGACGCCCCTCCGGTAAAAGACGGACAAGTCCGGATCGGCGCCTGGAACATCGAGAACCTGGGCCTGAGGGGAGCCCGCGGGGGCGAGACCGCAGCTCCCGAGAAACAGCAGAAGGCCGAGGACCTGGCCGCCTACATCCTGGCCAGCCATGTCGATTTGCTCTCATTGGAGGAGATCCATGACGACGACCAGACCACCGACAAGGCCCCGGGAACCGCACCGTGGAAGAGCAAGATCCTCGACGAGATCCTGGTGATTCTCGGGAAAGCCACCAACGATAAGTGGCAATATGAACTCACCGGCCCAGGCCCCGACAACGTCCGCTGCCAAATGACCGGGGTTCTCTGGCGGACATCACGGCTCACCCTGAAAGAAAGAGCACCGCTTCCGGTAAAAGGCGGCAATCACCCTCATCCCTCGATCGAAGCATCGTCCGACGAAGACAACAAGCTCACCTATTGGACCCGTCGGCCCGAGGCATTCCTCTTCTCCGCGGGAGAGGGCAAAACCGACCTCGCAGTCATCCCTCTCCACATGAAGAGCAATTCCGATGAGAAGAGTGTCGGCATCGACATGCGAAAAGTGGAAGCCCAGCAATTGATCGATGCCCTGCCTTCGCTGAAAGGCCCCTTTGAAAAGGAAAAGGACTGGGTCCTGTTGGGCGACACCAACATCACCCTCGGCGAAAAGAGCGTTCAGGAAATCTGGAAAGACTTCACTGACCTCAATGCGAAAGAGGCACTCACTTGGATGAATCCTTACTTCAGTGAGAAGCAACCTCCGGGCTCAAGAAACCTCCCGCCAGCTCCCTTCGATCGGATCTTCATCCCCACAGGCCAGCCCGAATTCAAGCAATCAGAGGAGCACGTCCATGCACCCCTCAACGCTTCCAAGCTTCCCGATCATGAGTGGGTGTCTGAGCACAAACGCTTCCGGTCTGATCACCTGCTGGTCTGGTGCGATCTCACGGTTGAAAAGGATGATGACTGAGGCTGCTAGCACGGTGAGTCCCGGCGTTCAGCCCTTGCATGTTGGATTTCCTGAAGCCCCAGAAATTCACCACTACTCGGCTCAATCCGCCTCACCGGGGACCGATCCTTGAATCTTGAATCCGCTCCACCAATCACCCTTGGTGGAACATCCAGCAGCATTCCCGTTTTCCCGTTTCCTATACTTATAGGAAAGGAGGAATCCGCAGTCAGCCCGGAGCCAGATGGAGTCGCTCGTGCTTCATTCGGACCCACGCCGATCACTCGCCTCCTCCACCTTCTCCATCACTTCGCCTCTTCTCCTCCGCGAGACGCACGAAATCCGCGCGCACTTTCTCCAGCTCCTCCTCGGTCAGATCTTCGAGATCCATGAAGGCATTGTTCGCCTTCTTCTGCACCCGGATCAATTCATCCAGCTTGATCTGGAGCGCTTCCGAATCGCGGTTCTGTGAATTCTGGATCAGGAACACCATCAGGAAGGTCACGATCGTCGTCGTTGTGTTCACCATCAGCTGCCACGTGTCGCTGTAGCCGAGAAAAGGACCGAAGGCCGCCCAAACGATGATGCCTCCGATCGCAATCGCGAAGGTCGCAGGCTTTCCCGTATAGCAAGACGCCTTCTTCGCAAAGCGCCCGAACCACGATTGATTCCCGTTCATCCCGGAACGATAGCACATCCCACGACGCCTGCATCGGGATCTAACGTCTCGCCGCCTGGGTGCCAAGTCGGCCTCCCTTTCCGCTTTCCGCCGGCCACCGGGGACCAGTCCCGGAAAACTCTGCATCTCCCGGACCCCGACCGGCACAGCGCTGCCCACTTCGATTTTCCCGATGACCCCGTTCGCCAAATGCCATCCGTAGATTCCCGCCCTGCGAGTTCATTGCATCCCTGCACGGGCTGATGCATCTCTTCAGCGACGTTTTCCAGGTGCGTGTGAACGGTAGCATACGCCCGTGGCCGGTATCCCAAACCCATGCCGGTCACGGGCCTCGCACATCTCCACGCGAAACGCCTCCGCCACTGGCAACCGGGCACGAAAAGCCCGGACCAGAAGCTCGTCCATCGGCAGACCGGGCGCAGCCGCATCGCCCACGCTCTCAACCTTCCGCAGCCTTCACCTTTGCGGCGCTGTAGGACTCCACCCAATCCTCCGCAATCTGCACCTTCGCCCTGCCTCGCTCGTCCGCGTCTTCAATGCCCGCCATGACCAGATCGGAATAAACCTGCATCAGCCTCGTGTAGAGGTGATCGATGGATGCTTGTAGAACTCGATTGTTTTCGTCGCCGGTAGTCATTGCACCCCGTGGATAACGAAAAGCCCCGCTTCCTGTCGAGAGCGGCGCTTCACACCACCAAAACGCGGCCCTGATCCGGAAAATCCACCGGACTCCCGCAATTCACCATAGAGACTTACGGGAATACGGGAGTAACCACCACTCCGCTAATTCCGCTACAGAGGCATACCGAATTACCGGAGTCCTCGGGCGTACACTTACGGCGGATCTTTCTTCACGATCCGCATCCGGAAAAACCTCCGTGCCTCGGTTCCGGAATACTCACCAGGATTGATCACCAGCCAGTTCACCAGATCAGAGCTGCTTTCAAGGATGACCTCGAAAGTCGAGCCCTCTTCCTGCGGAATGGAAGTCGGTCCGCTCGTCAGGCCGATACGTGTGATCCCGAGAGTCACGAAGCCAGAAGAGGCACCGTTGCCGACACCGCCGCTTTTCAAGGTGATTGTCGCGGGCCCGGCGATGACGATCGGATTGATATCCCACGTGCCTCCCTTGAAGCAGCTCAGATCGAAAGTCTTGGTGCCAATCTCACAGCGAAGCCTCGCGTTGAAGCCGGGTGAGCCATACAGGAGTTTCGCACTCTCGCCCTGACCCAGCGTGATGGACTGGGACGAGCCTTCCTGTCCGGAAGTGTTCTCTGCCAGAAGATTCAAGTCCTCGCCTTTGGCCTGGCAGAAAGCAAGAACGCCAAGCACCAAACCAAGCCGGACCGGGAGGGAGATCATCTTCATCCATCTGCAGATAACAAACCCGCAATAACGGTCAACTCGATTCAGGAACACGATGCCCGCTACGGAAACGGCGTCAGCGAAACCGCCAGCCGGAAAAACGCCTCAGGCTCCGCCAACTCCGCCAGTGAGTAACGAAGCACCTCCAGCGGATCCCCACCCGAAATCTCCGGCGTTCCCACAACCAATCCCGCAGGTCCCCAGCCCGACAAATCTCCCGACTCCTCGATCCTCACGAACAGCTGCTTCGCCATCGGATTCCGTTCGATCTCCAGCGCCGACACCGGCTTCGGATAAATCCTCATCCGCGGCGGCATGCCCGCGGTAAGAGGATCGCTGCCACCAAAGAACTCTAACAAATTCTTCGTCCCATCACGGTCCGGATCTGCCTCCGGACCTGAGACGGCGGGATCCAGCAACTGCTGCGGCGTGAACCGCGCCCGCCGCCATTCATCGAACGGCGTATCCAGGATCGTCACCGTCTCCGAAGCCAACTCCCCGATGTTATAAGCCGGGTCCGCAGCCAGCGAAATCACCACATCCTCCGTCCCTTCCGCCAGAGAATCCACTAGCGGCGTCACCTGCAGCGCCACGCTCGCCACTCCAGCAGGCAAAACCACGCTGCCACTCAGCGCCGTGAAATCCTGCCCGGAAGTCGCACTGCCACCCAGCGTATAGCGCACCGTCAGCGCACCCGTCGTCGGAGCCGACCGCCTCACCCACAGCTTCGCGGGCTTTGCCGCACTCACACCCGCACTCGGCTCCACTGCCCGCGCATCGCTCGCCCACAGATCCACCACCGGCACATCCGCCCCTTGCAGGAATCTCACCGCATCCGCGATCACATACCCGTTCACCCCGCTATCGCGGACCGTCACACTCCCATTCGTCGTCGAAGACCCGGCCGCAAACGTGAAGCTCCCCAGCGAGTACCAGACGCCTCCATTCGCCTGCTGGTTCACCGTCCGGTTCTGAACCACACCACCCGGCAAACGGATCTCCACCGGCACATTCGTCGCCCGGTTGGTATGCGCCGTCCACCGCAGGAAGACTTCATAGCTTCCCGCCGCCGGAAGATTCGGCGTGAACCGCGCCGAGCAGCTTCCGTCCCTCACGTTCCCATCATGCAGGTAGTCGGTCCCATTGAATCCCGTCGTCGCCGATGCCGCCGTCCACGTCCCCGTCAGCGTCACGCCCGTCGCATCCGCATTGTCCACCACGATCCCGCTCGCCCCATCGCCGCCGGCATTGGTCAGCTTCTGCCCATCCGCCAGCAGCTGTGCCTTCAGCTTCGCATAAGAAACCGCCTGCACCGCCACCTCATCATCGATCGCAAAGCATGCCGCCGTCGCCGCCGATTGCCCCAGGATCATGAACACCGGCTCCATCCGGATCGACCCGAAAGCAATGTGTGTCGAGGACAAGCTCCACGGCACCAGCAGATTCTTGCACTCGCCCGTCTTCGGCACGATCGCACGATACGAAATCGGATACGGCCCGGGAACAGCACGCTGGATGTCCCCTTCATTCTTCACCATCCCGTTCGAGACGATCCGCTGGCAATTGTGCGAATCCATCGTGTAGGCACCCATCCCGATCGAGTCCGCAGCCACCACCGTGCCCAGGCAATTCTTCTCCGTCATCACATAGTCGGAGACCATCCGCCGCGCCTCTCGGATGTAGAGCTGGTGCGGCCAATGCCCGTTATCCAGGAACTCATCCTTCGGCAATCCCCACTGGCTCCACGCGCTGCGAATCGCCGCCGGCACCCGCGGCGAATTCTGCACCGTCCACACCAGCCCGCGCTGCCACTTCTCGTGCGCCTTCGCGAGCTGGATCCGCGTGTCATAGTCCGCCTCGATCCATGACGCCGTGGTCCCGCTGATGAAGTCGCAGGAAATCCCCGAGTCGTTGTTAGAGTCCGTCTTGCCATTCGGCACCGGTCGCGTCTTCCAGAAGCGATCCGTCTGCCCCGCCGCGATCGAGCGGAAAAGGATCTCATAGTCCGCCTCGTTGTAGCCTTCCGGCTGCGGGATCATCTCCCGGTTCGCCGCCACATTCGTCAGGCACATCCGGTAGCAATACGCCTGGATCAGCGAATCCGCCGCACCATCCGCACCTGACGGCGCAGCATTCACTCCTGGCAGCAAGCCACTCGCCGGATTCCCCGCCGTCACCCACGGGCTAATTCCGTTGGGCAATTGATTGCCGCTCGTCGTTGTCTGGATCCCATTGATCGTCTCGCCATACTGCGAGTTCGCCTCACGCCCGCTCGCATAGCTCACGCCCGCCTGCTTCAGCAGGTCGCCTTCATAGGAGGCATCGATGAAGATCTTCGCTTTGAAAACATCACCCGTGCTCGTCGTGATCTGCGTGATCCGCCCGCCCGCCGTCGCAGTCGAAATCAGATGCCGGTTCAGATAAACCGGCACCTGCGCCTCCGCGATCATCTCGTTGAAAACCGCCTCCGCCACCTTCGGCTCGAAGGTGAACTTTGCCCCGCTCAACCCATACTTCGTCGCGATCCGCGTGTAGAACTCCCGCGACATCCCCTGGATGTAAGCATCGCCATTATTGCCGATGTCCGTGTCGCCGAGCCCTCCCGAACTCAGTCCGCCCAGATGCCCGCCGATCTCCACCAGCGACACCGTCTTCCCCATCCGCGCCGCCTGCACCGCCGCCGTCACGCCACCGGCCGCGCCGCCATAAATGCAAATATCCGTCTCGATCACCCGGCTCGCATCAGCACTCGCGACCGCCGCTAGGAAAAACATGAAGCTACGCAGGGACAAATGACGCGTGTTGGGTTTCATGACAGATCAGGCCCGCGACGCACCTTCTTGGATCAGGCACCGGAAAGCCGCAGGCCTCCCAATCTGTAGCTCCTCGTCCCCTCGCGAATCCCACTTACGAGGGAGCGCGGACCGAAATTTTTTCCGCGACGCCAGCCCCCGGTTCCACGGTATAAATGCCGACCACCCTTCCTCATGCGGCGGCTCGCCATACTCTTCATGCTCCTCCTGCGTCCGGCCCTCGGCCAGGTCGCGGAACCTCCCGTGAAGGACATCCGCGAACTCCAGGCCGCCGCCATCGCAGAAAACTCCGATGGCTCACAAGTCGCACTAGAAGGCCTCGTGACCTGGGCCGATCCCGGCGCGGGAAAATTCTTCTACCTCCAGGATGCCACCGGCGGCATCCGCGTGAACTACACCGGCGAACAGGGGCCCGCTTGGGGAGACCGCCTCCACGTCCAGGGAATCGCCCGCCCCGGATCGTTCGCCCCCTTGATGGAAGCCACCAGCTACCGCCCCATCGGCAAGGCCCGCATGCCCGTCGCCCCCTACGGCTCCGGCGGCGGCCTGCTCAATGGCTCCTTCAATGGTGAATGGGTCTGGACCGACGGCTGGATTCGCACCGCCGAATTCATCGACAAGGAAACCCTCATGGTCGTGCTGGATTCGGGCGCATCTCGCATCAGCCTGCGCGTGAGCCACGCCTCCAAGCTCGATCCCCAGAAGCTCATCGCCTCCAAGGCCATCGCCTATGGCGTCGCCAGCCCGGTACGCTCGCGCGAAGCCACCGGCCAGTTGGTCGAGGTGCAGATCCTCGTTCCGCGCGCGGAAGAACTCCACACCGACCAGCGCGAAAAGATCTCCCCTTGGGAAAAGCCCTACACCCCGCTCCGCTCCGTCTTCCGCTACCAGCCGGGCCAGACCCGCGGCGACCGCGTCCACATCCGCGGCGAGGTCCTGATGACCTCGGGCGACATCGCATGGCTTCACGATGGCGATGCCGGCCTCGCGATCCGCGGCAATACCACCGGGCTGAAACGTGGCGACCGCATCGATGCGGTCGGCTTTCGCGACCTCCAGGATTTCCTGCCCGTGTTCTCGGACGTGATCGTCAAGCCGGACACCGGCCCCGCCATCAAGCTCAGCCCCAAGCACCTCGCCCCTTCCGAACTCATCGACGGCCTCCACCACGCCGACCATGTCGCGGTCTCCGGCCATCTGCTAGACCGCATCGAGACTCCATTCGACAGCGGCAAGCAACACCTCGTGCTCGCCCTCCAATCACCCCGCGGCGTCTTCACCGCGGAGCTGGATGCGCCCTACACGAAGAGCATGGCGGACGCATGGGAAACGGACAGCCTGCTGGAAGTCACCGGCATCTGCGTCGTGCAGACAGATGCCTCCGGCGAGCCCGCGAACTTCAAGATCCTCGTCCCCGACGCCGCCGGCATTCGCGTGGTGCAGGCCGCTCCTTTCTTCACCGTCGGCCGCATGCTGGTGCTGCTCTGCATCACCCTCGCCATCCTCCTCGCCTTCGCCATCGCCGCCTACCTGCTTGCCCGCCGCAATACCCGCCTGCGCTCCGAGGTCAGCGAACGCCAGGCCATCGCCGCCGAACGAGGACGACTCGCACGCGACCTCCACGATACCCTGGAACAAGGACTCACCGGCCTCCAGCTCCACATCCGCGGCATCACCCTCTCGCTCCCAGACGAGCAGCAAGAAACCCGCACCCGCCTCGAAACCATGCGGGCTCTCGTGAAGCAATGCCGCACCGAAGTCCGCCAATCTATCTGGGACCTCCGCGCCGAAGCCCTCGAAAACTTCGACCTCGGCGATGCGATTCACCGCATGGCCCAATCCGTCTTCCTCGGCTCAGGCACCCGCGTCGAATTCCATCAGCGCCGCGAAGGCGGCAAGATCCCCGGCATGATCGGCGACAACCTCCTCCGCATCGGCCAGGAAGCGATGACCAATGCCCTCAAGCACGCCCAGGCAACGCTGATCGAAATCGAACTCATCACCACACCCGTCAGCGCCTCGCTCTCCGTGAGCGATGACGGCCTCGGCCTTTCTAACATGCCTCAGGATAGCCGCGGCCACTTCGGCCTCGTGGGCATGGAAGAGCGTGCCGATCGCATCGGTGCCACCCTCCAAGTCGAGAGCCGCGAGGGCGGAGGCACCCGCGTCCGTGTCGAAGTCCCCTTGCCACCCGAAGAAACCGCTTCACCCACGTCATGAAACCCGCCCGCACCTTCAAGATCCTCATCGTGGATGACCACTTCGTCGTCCGCGCCGGACTCCGGGACATCCTCAGCCACGAACCCGACTTCGAGGTCGTTGGCGAAGCCGCCAATGGCCGCGATGCCGTGACCACCTACTCACGGCTCCAGCCCGATGTCACCCTCATGGACCTGCGCATGCCCCTCTGCAATGGCCTCGAAGCAATCCGCCTCATCCGCGAAAAACACCCTGACGCCCGCATCCTCGTGCTCAGCAGCTACGAAGGCGACGAGGACATCCACGCCGCGCTCGCCGCCGGAGCCATGGGCTACATCCTGAAGCACAGCTCCGACGACCAGATCACTCCCGCCATTCGCGCCCTGCTCCAGGGCAAGCGCTGGATCCCCCTCGACGTCGCCAGCCAGCTCGCCGCCCGCGAACGCGGCGAGATCCTCTCCGAGCGCGAGCGCGAGATCGTCCGCCTCCTCGTCAAAGGCGAAGCGAACAAGGAGATCGGCGACGCCCTCGGCATCACGGAACTCACCGTGAAGTCGCACATGAAAAACATACTCGCTAAGCTCAAGGTCCGCGACCGCACCGAAGCCGTCACCGTCGCCCTCCGCCGCGGCATCGTCCACCTCCCCGGCGAGTGATCGAGTAAGCAGGACCAATGGTCTTCCATCTTCGTAGCGGAACGACTGCGTCGTTCCGGCTGGGTGCGGATCACACCGGCAACCCATGCCACAATCCATCTGGAAGCTCCTCCTCTTGGAAGAGCGAACACTTCAAATCAAACGAGCGAGCGCGGCACCGAAAAACCCATGAACGGCGCCACGCTCTCTCTTCAACCTCTCAACGGGTAACCTTCAACCGCAGGAACTGTCTGCTCGCCGCACTTGTCGCCGTGCGCGACCTCACCAGCACCTGCTGCAGCGCATCAGGATCCGCATCCGCGCTCTTCGCCAGAAACGTGTCGCCGGCATTCCAAACCTGCAGATTGGTGCTCACCTCCGGCACTCCCAGCAGGCCGGTCCCCGGTGCACGAGGATAGGTGATGGAAAAGTAGTCCACACCTTCCACCGCCATCTTGCCTGAGCTCACAAAGCTAGCCTGCTGCACCAGCGGATCATACCCTGCGAAATATTCCATCAGGTTGGTGATGCCATCGCCATCGGGATCCGCATTCTCGCCGGAAATGTTCACATCATCCAGCTGTGCCACACTGAAGTGCGCCGCTTGCCAGCCACTGAACGGCGAGTCATCCGGATCAACGACGACCAGCGATGCCTTCGTCGTCACTCCCGCATACATTCCCGACGGCGGCACCGCCTCGATCGTCAGCGTCTCGGCACCCTCGTGAAGAGTGTCGAACTTCGGCATGATCGTCAGCGTCGCAGTCTTCGCGCCAGCCGGAATCGTGATGCTCACAGGCACCGCATCGTAATCACCGCCATTCACCGCATCACCGCCAATGGTCAGGTTCACTACCTGCGCTTGGGTCACGGAGCCACTGCGCGTCACCGTCACGATCGAAGGCCGCGCCGCCCCGCCAGACGTCACCGGTTCCCCGGCGCGTCCATTGCTGGCAAGCAGCCTCACCGCGGGAACACCCACGCCCACCGCATCCGCGATCACGAATCCAGTGGTGCCCGTCGTTCCGATCACCACGCTATTGTCGGTGCCCGCGGCCAGCGGGAAATCGCCGAGCTTGTACCACATCCCGCCGTTGATCGTCTGATCCACGGTGACCGTCGTACTTCCACCCGCGTAGTTGATCGTGACCGGCACGTTGTTCGCCCGGTTGTTCAGCGAACTCCAGCGCAGATAAACCGGGTAGGTTCCCGCCGCCGGAATCTCCGGGAAGTAGCTCACCGTCTTCAACCCCTTGTCGATATTGCCATCGGTTTGGTAGCCATTCAGATGCGCTCCCGCCGTCGAAGTGCTGAAAGTCCAGGTTCCTTCAAATTGCGCCATGGTCTCATCGACCACGATCGGCGGCTGAACGATCGCCGGCGCTCCCGTCCTCTCCAGCAACGCCGGAACCATATAGACGGCTTCTCCTCCCACCGAAGGATGCAGCCCATCGGGAACGTTGGTATAGAAGTCCACCTCCGACTGATCGAGCAGCGCCTGCCAGGCAGGACTATGATCGATCAAGGTCAGGTTCCGCTCCGCCGCGACATCGCGATAGATCTGCTGGTAGTGCACCAGATTCGGCCTCCATCCAGCATCGCCCTGCGGGCGACCGATCACCGGATTCGTGACTTGCAGGATGACCTCACACTGCGGATTCACCGCCAGGATCCCATCGATCATCGCGTTGAGATTCGCCCGGGCCTCCGGCAGTGAAATATCCAGCCGCGCCACCGCATCGTTCACCGAGAACTCGATGAAAACCGTGTCTGGCACCAGCGCCAGGACCTGCGTCTGAAGATTGGTAATGCCCCAGTTGGATGCCATGCCGCTGCTCCCACGGTTATAGTAGGTCGCCTGCCCCGGCCACGTCGCATCGGAGATCAATCTCAGCTGCGTCGGCCAATTGCCGCTCGCGGTAAGGCTCGTCCCATAGAAGACCACCTTCTGCTGCAAGCCCGCAGCCAGCTTCTGGATGAAGCGGCTCTTCGTGGATGGAACCCCTGCCGCACGATCATTCAAAGTCACCGTCGCGGAGGTCGTGGGTGGCAGGTTGTAGCCGGCATCTGCAACCAGCGTGAGCGTCACCGTCTCCGGCCCCTCGACCAATGAGTCCGTATAGGCAGGCACCGGAACCACCAACGACGTAGCACCCGCCGGTATCAACACCGACGCCGGCACCGCCGGATAGTCGACACCTGCGGTCGCCGTGCCACTCGAGTTCAGATAAACCCGCAGTGCCGCCGTTGTATCGCCATCTCTCGTGAGGGTAACGCTGCCGATGGCTTCGGCACCCGGAGTTGGCTCCTGGGAAATCGCGCCGCTCGCAGCGATCGTGACGTTCACCGGAACGACGACCGGCGGTGCCGGCACCGGCAACACGTCATCGAGCGTCGTGCCGAAGCGAAACTCATCATAAGCCACCGTCTGGTTCGCACCGCTGTTGCCTGGTCCGAACTGGATGCCATTGCCCGGATTGAACGTGAACGTCCCGGTGGTCACCGGAGCATCGGACACCCGCGAGGTCACATTCGAGGGACCGCTGCCGATCAGCGCGCCATCCAGCTCCGCATCCGTGAAGCCGCCATCCTTGAAGTAATCGAACTGCGCCGCAGTCAGTACGAAGGTCGTCGCCACCCCGGGGCTCCCCACGGAAAGCGCCGTCCCCACCCGCGTGAAGCGGCCGATCACCACATAGTCGGTGTTGATCGCCAGCGATTGTGTGGAAGCCGTGTTCGCATTGTTCGCGTCGTACTGGCTACCGGTGAAAACATTCGCTGGTCCGTCGGCATACGCGTGAAAGTAAGCAGCTGCCCCGCCACTCGTCGCCGTCGTATTGGCCCTCAGCGAAGCCACACCATTGTTGGAGGGCACGGTCCCCAGGCGCACCAGATAGCTGGTATACAGATTCCCGCTTACCGCAGGCCCCGTGTAAGCGAAGCCGATGTAGGACGGCCTGCCAGTCGCATCGGCATAGCGCGCGCTGCCACCACTGGTGATCAGGTTGCTGAAGGTCATCCCGGTGGCGTCGAAGACGTTGGCTGCCGCACCGGTGCCGGCACTCGTGATGATCCCGGCCGTGTCGAGACCTTGGGTATTGGAGCCAATCGGCTGCCCGGGGAGAGCACCGACCGTGTAGCCGTTGAAGCCTTGATAAGCGACCAGATTGGCCGATACGGAGGAGACCGTCGCGGCGAGGCAAACGACGGCCCAAGAGTAGCTGGGTTTCATGGGTTATTGGGTTATCCGGAATCTGTCCGATTCCGGCCCCCCCATCATCCCACTTTAGGGGTAGCACGTTAAGACAGTGCGAATTGGCCCTGTATGGATCCGCTCCCGTTACTATCCACGCCTTCCACACCCAGCAAAAGCGCCTTCGCTTCCAGCCCTCCCGCGAAGCCGGTCAGCTTCCCATTCGAGCCAATCACACGATGGCACGGCGCGATGATTGAAATCGGATTCCGCCCATTGGCCGCACCCACCGCGCGCACCGCCGTGGGATGCCCGATCTGCTCCGCGATCTGCGCATAGCTCCGCGTCTCGCCGAAGGGAATCGTCAGCAGCGCCTGCCACACCTTCCTTTGGAAATCCGTGCCGGTCGTGAAATCCAGCCTCACCGTGAACTTCTTCAACCGGCCCTCAAAGTAATCGCCCAGTTGCCGCTCCGCCTCCAAGAGAATCGGATGCTCCCTGCTCTCCACCAGTTCACCCAGCCGCACGCGATCCGGCGCATCGTTCTCCCACAGGATCGCAACGAGGCCCTTGTCACTTGCGACCAGCGTAAGCTCGCCGACCGGTGAAGGCATCGTCTTGAAGTAGTGGCTCGTCTTGATCGCTTTCATGGTCGGCAGCATGCCCCGGCTTGGCAAAGATGCTGGCCACTTTCGGACATCGAAGCGAATATTTTCACATGTCCGAAAATGGCGAGCGAAAGCGCCGCCTTGGAGTAGTCTGGCGCAGCAATTCATGATCGAAGAACACATCGCTTACAAGGCCATGACCTCGCGGGACCCGCGATTCGATGGCGTTTTCTACGTGGGCGTCACCTCCACCGGCATCTACTGCCGCCCGGTCTGCACGGTAAAAACGCCAAAGCCCGAGAACTGCCGCTTTTTCGAAAGTGCCGAGGCCGCGGAAAAGGCCGCCTTCCGCCCCTGCCTGCGCTGCCGCCCCGAACTCGCACCGGGAAACGCCCCGATGGACAATGCCCATCGCATCGCCCACCTCATGGTGCAGCGTATCCACGAGGGACTCGCGGACGAAGGCGCAGGCCTCGAGGAAATCGCCAGCGAATTCGGCATCAGCTCGCGGCAGCTGCGACGCATCGTCCAGCAGGAGCTCGGTGTCTCACCGATCGAGCTCTTGCAAACGCGCCGCCTGCTTCTCGCGAAACAATTGCTGACCGAGACCAAGCTCCCCGTAATCGACGTCGCCTTCGCCAGTGGCTTCTCCAGCCTGCGCCGGTTCAATGATGCCTTCAGCTCCCGCTATCGCATGCCGCCCACCCGCTTGCGGAAAGAAGCAGCGGCAACTGTCGCCACTATCGATGCCGAAGACACCTCCATCCTGCAACTCGGCTACCGGCCGCCCTACGATTGGGAAGGCACCCTCGCCTTCCTGCGCGGACGCTGCATCCGCGATGTGGAATTCGTCACCGAGGACAGCTACGCACGCACCGTCCGCATCGGAAAGCATACCGGCTGGGTGCGCGTGAAACATGCGCCGCAGAAACATGCGCTGCTCGTGGAGTTCACCCATTCGCTGACGCCGGTCCTGCCAGCTCTCCTCGGCAGGTTGCGAAATCTTTTCGATCTCGCCGCACGGCCCGATCTCATCGCCGCGCACTTGGGAAAAGACGACCTCCTCAGCAAAAGCGTCGAAGCCCATCCCGGCCTCCGCGTTCCCGGTGCCTTCGATGGCTTCGAAATGGCGATCCGCGCGATCCTCGGACAACAGATCACCGTCAAAGCCGCAACCACCATTGCGTGCCGCTTCGCGGAAGCCTTCGGTGAAGAGATCCACACGCCCATCTCCGGCCTCTCGAAACTCTCGCCACTCGCATCGAAGGTAGCCGCAGCATCCATCGACGACGTCGCCAAGCTCGGCATCGTCAGCGCGCGCTCGGCGAGCATCATTGCCTTGGCGAAAGCCTACCACTCCGGCTCCCTCATCCTCGAAGCCGGATCTAACCCCGAAGCAGCGATCGCAAAACTGGTCGAGCTGCCCGGTATCGGCCAATGGACCGCTCACTACATCGCGATGCGTGCCCTCCGCTGGCCGGATGCCTTCCCGAAGGAAGACATCGCCGTGCGGAACAAGCTCGGAGGCGTAAGCGCCAAGCAGGCCGAAGCAATGTCGCAGCCTTGGCGCCCGTGGCGAAGCTACGCGGTGCTTCACATTTGGAGGAGCCTCTGAAAGCTCGCTTGGGCCCACAGCTCCTCTTTTTCCGATCGCTACGGGCTCTCCGTCACCTTCGCCCGCACGAAGCATTTCGGAAGATTCTCCGCCGTGCGGAAGCAGCGATAACTCCAGCCACCGTCCAGAACTGGCATCCCCGCCTTGAACGGATCCGCCGCCGGACCGGTAAGCTCAGTGATGCTCACGTTCCAGGTCCCGCAGTCAGGGCTGCCTTCGATCTGATAGGTCACTCCGTCCATCGGATCGGAGACCTGGGCGACAGTCCCGTGGAATTCCGCCCCATTCCGCACCGGCAGGGTGATCACCACGCATTGCCCGCCACCGATGACCGCGGGTTTTGCAACGATCTTGCCCTCGTTCACCCCGGAGACCGGATTCAGGTTGAAAGCGAATTCACCGAGATTGGCCATGCCATCCCCATCCGGATCCTGTTCCTTGCCATCATTGACTCCAGCGGTGAGCGATCCCGATGCCCAGTGCCCATAGGGATCGACAGCGGCAGCCACCACCTCGATCTGGAGCGTCGCCAGATCATAGGCATGCGAGGCATCCTCGACGCGCACCGTGAATGAATTCGAACCGGTATCGCCCGCGCCCGGCGTTCCCGAGAGCGTGCCATCCGCCGCGACTGCGAGCCAAGCGGGGCCAGCAGTCTTGGAATAGGTCAGCGAGGAACCATCGACATCCGTGGCAAGTCCGGCAAGCGAACCCGTATAGGCGACACCCTCCGTCGCTCCGCTACCGGTGATCGGATCGGCGGTGAACACAGGCGCATCATTCACCGGCGTGACCGTGACCGTCACGGTGGCGACCGCATTGCCCTCATGGCTGTCGGAAATCGTGTAGGTGAAGGCATCCGTGCCAGACCAGTTCGCCGCCGGGGTATAGGTGACATTGTTCCCGCTGATGGCAGCAGTCCCATGCGCGCCCTGCGTCACCGAGACAATCGTGAGGCTGTCACCATCGGCATCCGAATCATTCGCCTTCACCGCGATGGTCGCGACGTTGTCTTCCGCGATGGTCGCGGAATCATCGACAGCCAAGGGAAGTGCGCGAACGACGATCGTGCCGCTCGTGGCGAGACCCGAGGTATTCCAGACCAACCCGGAGGCCAGCACCGGCAAATTGATGGTGGCAAAGGAACCGCTCCGCGTGGTCGCACTGAAGAGCTGGAAGGAATCCCCCGCAGCCAGCGCGGCGGGTCCATTCGAAACCACCTCGAGCGTGCCGCCATAGGTCACCGTGGTAAGGCCCAGCACCTTGTCATTGCTAAGCGTCACTCCCGTCTTCCCGAGTTCCATGCGGGTCGTGCCCGCGAGAGAAAGCATATTGGTGATCGAGAAGCTCGCGATGGAATTGAAGCCGGGCGACAAGATACCACCGGCCGCGATCGACGTCGCACCCTTCACATTGCCGGAACCGCCAAGAGTCGCACCGGTGTTGACGGTGACAGCGCTGCCAGCTGCCGTGGACCCGTTCACCAGCAGCGTGCCGGCATTTACAACGGTCGGCTTCGCATAGGTATTCGTCGCACTCAGCGCGAGCACACCTGCTCCAGCCTTGATCAATGTGGCCGCAGCAGCGTCACCGCTGCCCGCGGTCTTGAGCACCGAGGAAATGTCGAGATCGATCCCCGATACCGTGCTTCCCGCCGCCACCGTGAAGGTCGTGCTCCCCTGACGCAGCGGCGAAAGCGTCACCCCGCTGATGGTGGATGTGACCGGGGAAGCGAACGTATTGAGCGAAGAACCACCGCCAAAAAAGTCGATGTTCCCGCCTGCAACGCCCGTGATCGAGCCTCCCGTTAGATTGAGCGCGGCACTTCCGAGCGTCTGGTTCGACACCGTGTTCACATTCAGCGTGCCACCATTGACGTTGATCGAGGTCAGCGCGCTCGCGCCACCATTGTAGCCGGTGGCATCGCCCGTGGAGAGCCTCAGGGTACCGCCCGTATTGACGGTCACTGTTCCACGGATGGTGCCGCTACCTCCACCGCCGCCACTGAGATTGAGGACGCCGCCGTTGACCACCGTTCCTCCGGTGAAGGTCTGCTGCACGGATACCGAGGCAGTGCCCGCTCCGGATTTCACCAAACCTCCCACTCCGGAAACGACACCCGAAATCGTGAGATTACCCGCACCATCCAGAGTCAGTGTATTCCCGCCATTGGCAACAGTGCCACTCACCGTGAGCGTGCCCGCATCACTCGTGAAGGACTGCGGTGCCACCAGCGTGGAAGCGATCGACCAGGCATTGTTGCCCGCTTGGTTCAAAAGGCCCCACTGGAGCGTCACTGCATTTCCCGAAAGGCTGAAGCCGCCATTCGCGAAAACGATGCGGCCCACCGAAGTCAGCAGATCATTCGTCGAAGTCGGGCGCGTCGTGCCCGAGAAAGTGATCACCTGCCCGTTGCCCGGTGCGATGCCATTCCAGTTCGCCGCCGTGCTCCATTGGCTGTCACCACCCGCACCGTTCCACTGGCTGGTGCCCGCGAGGCCGATGCTGATCGACCCGGAGGTAACCAGATCAACCGTGTTCCAGATCAAGCCCACCGGAAGCTGCGGCAAGCTCACCGAAGTGAAGGATCCCGAATATCCCGTGGCGCTGAACAGCTGGAAGCTATCCCCCGAAGCAAACGCATTCGCTCCAGTCGCATCCACCACCAGCGATCCCGCATACGCAAGCGCACCGCCACTCACAACCAGCTTCCCGCTCGCAGGCGACCCACCCTTGTTCAGCGAAATCCGCAACGTCCCCGCAAGCGAGGCACTGGAAACCGTCAGCGTCCCCGTGCCCAGCGAAACCGTGCTACCCGAGGAAGCCGTCAGCGCGCCGGACGTCGTCTGATCAAATCCCCTCAGCGCCAAGGTCGCCCCCGACGAAACCGGCACCGCCGCAGTCGAGCCCAAGCAGTTGGCTACGCCGCACAGCACCGACCCTTCCAGCGCCTTCACCGCGATATTGCCGGACGTCGCGGCACCATTGAGAAGAATCGAACCGGTCCCGCGCTTGTAAAAGCCGAGATTGCCCGCATTCAATCCACCTTGGACCACCAGATCGCCCGTCGCGGTCGCGACTCCCGGATCCACATCCACCGACATCCCATAGCCGGAACTCACGAACTGGATGTTGGAATCCAGCACCGAACCCGATGCTTCCCCCTTGCACCACAGGCCGTTTCCATTGACGTCGAAAATGCCGATCTTCGCGAGGCCGGAGCCATACTGGCGGATCGTCGTCGGCGCCGATTGGAGCACGATCTGGCCGCTGGAGTTGTAAGTCTTCCCTCCCGCCAAATAAAAGCCGGTGGTAGCCGCAGTCCCATCGCCCGAGATCACCAGGTTCGTATTCGCATACCCACCTCCGGTGCTATAGCCGATCTTCAAGGTCGCCCCCTGGGCCACCGCATAAGGAGTGTCACCCGACTTGGCCTGGACCTCCAGCGTCCCCGCGCTCACGCGCGCCGTGCCGGTGAAGGTACTGCTGCCGCTCAGCACCAGGGTGCCATCGCCCATCTTGTTAAAGCCCTTTGTGCCAGCCACCACCGCGCTGATGGTCGTCGCCGTCTTCACCGCCATGTTCGGAGTGCCGGTTGCATCCAGCGTGAGAGTCCCGGTAGTGCCGCGGCTGATGGCCCAGCTGTGTTGCAGCGAAGCCAAGTCATCAAAGAGCATCGTGCCCACCGTGCGCGAGCCATCGAGGGACACCGTCCGATTCGCAGAAAGGGAAAGCATGCTGAAATCCGCAACCGAATCCGCTCCTCCTGCAATGGCCCCACCATCCCAATTCCCCGCGGTAGCCCATGAACCACCACTCACATTCGTCCATTCGCCCGAGCCCGCCGGCGATGCGATCAGCAGCGTCGCCGGAGCACTCGTCACCCCATTGGCCGTCACCGTGTAGCTGCCGGCATCTCCCGCACTCACGCTGGCAATCGTGTAGGTCGATCCCGTCGCGCCCGGAATATCCACGCCATCCAACTGCCACTGATAGCTAGCCGGTACCGGCCCAATCACCGAAGCGGAAAAAGTCGCCGGCAGGCCTGTCACCACCGACTGCGTTTCCGGACTCGCGGAAACACTCGCCGGGCCACTCACGCTCGCGCCGGTCAGGCTGTAAGAATCAAACGTCGCGCGATGGACGCCCGGATTGAAGGACTGCATCGCATGCGTGAAGACGCCCGCATGGATGGTAGTGCCGAAGTTCGCGATCGTGATGCTGTTCGCCAGGGTCCAGTTCACACCATCCACCGAGACGTAGCTGGTGAAGAGGTTCCCGGTGCGCTGGAGCTTGTACCACTTGTTGCTCCCGCCCAGATTGGAGGACCACACGTTCGCGTCGCCATTGCCCGCCCGCATCGAGTCGTCCTGGAAATAGGTGCCACCGCCGACCGAGCTGAAAAGCGCCACAAAGCGAGTCGAGCTACCATTGCCCAGGGGCTCGCCAATCGTCGTGTTCGCCGTGCTGCGCAGGATGATGCCCGCGCGCCAATCACTGGAAGGAGAAATCCCGTCCGGACTCGCCGTGGACGGCGTGATGTCCGCAAGCCGCGCGATCAATGTGCAATCGCCAGTCACCTGCCGGCTCATCATGTTCATCCCGTCGCCCGTGATTGAGACGGTGTTGCCCTGCACGCTGGCACCGGTGGAGTAGTTGTGCATCTCCAGCGGGTTCCAGTTCCACGCGCCGAGCGCCGGATTGACGGTGGTGATGGTGATCGGCTCGGAGTCGATCGTGGAGCCACCATTGTAAACCAGCCGCGCACGCACTAGGTTCACCGGCGCGGTCCACACCATGGAGTTCAAGCTGTAGGGCGCGGTCGTGTCCTGGCCAATGAAATACCCTGCCGACTTGTCGGGCTTCGGGTAGTAGGACTTGTCGCCCGTCATGTAGAACTCCACGCGATCGATCGTCGCACCGTTCGCCGTGACGGAAGCACCCAGACCCGGGCTCGAGTTCACCACCGTCGCATTGTTAGCCGGCGAGCTCATCGTGATCGTCGGCTCGCCCGATCCGGGCACCCGCGAGAAGACCGAGGCAGGCACATCCGCCAACGCAATCCCCGGCCCCTCGTAGGTCAGGCCGATGCCATCATTGTAAGCCGTCGTATTCACCGCCGGCGGCGCGCCGCGGAAATACTTCAGCTCCACCGAGTGCTTGCCCGCCGCCAGCGCGACGCTGCCGCTCTTGAACTGCGTCGAATCATGCAGCCCGTCGAAATTGATCACCGTGGTCCCATCGATCACCAGCGAGCTGCCATCTCCAGAGCGCAGCGTGAACGCATACAGCCCGCTCGATACCGCATTGAAATAGCCGGAATAGGCGAACCCATAATTCGTCCGCCTCAACCGTGGTGTCGCATCCGGAATCGCAACCGCTCCTTGGCGCGTCGCCGTGAGCGAGTTGAAATCCGGCAACACCGTCCACGTTCCTGATGCCGCCTGATAGTAGCGGTAGCCCAGCCCGCCGACCGTACCTGCCACGCTCGTCGCCGCATTCAGCGAAGCCGCCGCCGGCGTGATCAGGATCGGCGTGCCGTTGTTATAGAAGATGTCGGTGATCGTCAGCCGCACGTAGGGCGTCGTGATGCTGCCCAGGTTCAGCATCTTCTGTCGCGTCTCCGGCTCCGTTTCGTTGAAGGTCAGCGCGGGCGATCCCGTGTAAGAGGAATTGTTGAAGACCTCGATCTTGTAGCTGAGCTGAGGGGCGCTGGTCAGCGGCATGTCCCACTTCACCAGCAGCTGCGAACCATACACCGCCGCGGAAGAACTGCTGACCACGATCGGATCAAACGTCGGCGCTGCCGGCTGCCCGCTGAGCGTCACCGTCAGAGGCACATTGTAGGATGAGCTGTAAGTCGGCCCCACTTGGGAACGCGCGACCGTATTGCTCTCCTGCAACGTCACCAGTCCCCGCGAAGTGAATTGGATCTGGTTCGCCCGCTGCCACGCACCGCTCTTGTGGTAGTAGCCATTGGCGTGTTCCACCGTGTAGTCCCCGGTGTAGCCCGTGAAGTTTTCCTGCCAGCCGGACATCCCGTTCACGCCGGTGACGGCGAAGGGATACATGAAGGTGCCAAGGTGGTACCAATTCCCGCTCGCGGGCTCCTTCATCCACATCCCCTGGTAGCCCACGTGCGGCGTGCCATCCGATGGCTGCCAGAAGCGCACCACCGAGCGCGTCCATTGGCTGGATGAAAACTGCGGCCAATACCCCTTGATCGCGCAACTGCTCCCCTCCCCGATCTGTGGATACCCCACCATGTTCTCCCCCGCGAACACCGGGATCTGCTGGGAATACGGCGCATAGCCGCCGCTTGCCGGCCAGCACACATACTGCACCAGCGTCTTGGTCCCTCCGCTGTTCTGGTGAGTGTAGCCGCCGTAGAAGTAACCCGAGCCACCATCGGAGCTGCTCACGTTCTCCTCGTGGATGGCATCGTAGATCCCGCCACGCACGTCCGGTGACCGATAGTCCTGCATGATGCAGTCGGAGTTACTCGGGACATTGAAGTAGTGGTACTGCGCGCTCGCCCTCGGCCCCAGGCCCAGAAGCGAGAGAGCCACGAGGCAAAATGATTCGATCAGGCCATGAGGCCGCAGCTTGGGACGAGAGTTCATGGAAACGGGAGCGTGAACGGAGCGCCAGCCAGCCACATTAGACTTACAGGACACTCGGTACTCACCAAAACGTCATATAAATCGCTAATTTCAATATAAAATGCGCTTACAAACGCATTTTCAATCATCAAACGCGCCAAATTCGCAATCTATACCCGAAATAACCTCCAATATCTGCCACCAAAAACAGAAGAGCCGCCTGCCCAGCGGCAAGCGGCTCTCGGTTCAGGGGGCTGGGGGTAAATCCTATCCGGCGCTGCCCCGGGCTTGGTCCGTGGGCACCACCACTTTTGGCATTAGTCACGGCTGCCGTGTCCCCGATCGTGCGGGACTTTGACTTGGACGGTCTTCGTGGCCGTATTGCCGGATTCATCCTTGGCTTCCACGGTGATCGTATAGACCCGCTCGCTCTGCCCCGAGCGCTTGGCGCGGAGCTTCACGGTATTCTCGTCCACGATCTCGAAGTCCGCGGTGCCACCGTCGCTTGAAACCACCGAGACGATCCGGGTGGTCACATCACCGCAAGCGTCCTTCGCTTTGATATCGAGGTTCACGGTCTTCATTTTGCCATTCGGTGGCCACAGCGAATCGGGAGTCGCCTTGAGTTTGGTAATCACCGGCGCAACCGTATCCACCACCGTGATCGTGGTTTCACAGCTGACCGAGACACTCGTCCCATCCGTCACAGCCACCGAAACCGTGTGCTCGCCCAAGCCAAGTTCACCTTCGAAGGAAACCTCCGCACTGGTAGTCGCTCCACCGGAGGGGACATTGATCGAAGGCTTCGCCACGCCATCGATGGTCCACACCACGATCAGCGCATCGCCATCGGAATCTGCCACATTCGCCACAAGCTCTACCGGCGTGTCGTCATGCGAGGCACACTCGATCTCGGCTGCCTCAGGGCAGGTCACGGTCGGCTGGCCGGTCGAAGGCACCAGCTGCGCACGGATCTCGCCGTTCGCGTTGGAAGCGGTGTGGACATTGATGTAGAGCTGGCCGTTGAGGAGATTGGTTTCATTGGCCGCGCTCAGCGTTGCCGAGCCAATGATCACTCCACCATTGGTCGGCACGGGTGCCAGGAGATGCTGGCCCGCGGTGATGAAGTCGTGGATTGGCGGTGCGGTACCCGTCACCGAGGCAGGACCATGGATGTGCGCCGCCGTCGCCACACCTGTTAGATTGGTGAAGCCCGCGAAGGATCCGTAGCCGAGGGCCACCGACAGCACGTTCGTGTCGGTATCGTAAGTAATGCCCGAAAGGATCTCTCCACCACTACCAGTACCCGTCGCCGCGGGAACTTCATTGGCCGGGCTCAGGCCTACCGCGGCACTGGTGCCGGCGGGAGAGAGATCGATCTGCAAGATCTCTGCGTGCAAGGGGATCAGCGTGGCCAGCAACAGCGGTGCGAATAATAGATGCGTTTTCATGGTTGGGTTGTCGTTCTTGTTGTGCCCGGGGATTCGAGCGGCAGGCAACCGCGCCAACCGCTGCTTCGATCCCGGGCGGCGGTTCCAGCAGCCATGGGTCCACCGCGCCCAAGCCCCGGTTTTCCAAGAAAACCCAAAGGTCAAGGTATCGCCAATGCCTGCACCTCCTTTGCAAAGTGCCCAAGACAGTTGCAGCGTGCTTGCAGTGCACAAAGCGCTGCCCGCAATTTTTGAGGCACACCGCCACGATCCCGCTCTCGGCGAAGCTTGGCCTCTCATATTGCAAACGCTCACTGCAAATTGATCGGTCTATCGACTTGCGGGCACGCTTCGCAAGACCGCCTCAATTCAAGTGCTTCTAGCCTCGGGCGCTAGCGGCTGGTTGCCCGCGGCGGTTACGCCGCAACTCGGAAGAGCACGGCATATGTCCTGCGAAAGCACGCCACCCGCACGGCATCACGAGTGATCGCCGTGAGCGGCCGAAAACCGACAACCGAAATCAAACCATGAAAACGACAATCGCTGCAATGGGAGCAGCCGCTCTGGGAATCATTCTTCCTGTGACGGCCCAAGTAACCGAGACCCACAAGAAGACCGAGGTGCGGGAACACGCGGACGGCACCACCACCGAGAAGAAGACGACGACCACCACCACCACCTTCACCCCGGAAGTGAAGACCAAGGTCGTGAAGTACTTCGAGCCTCACAAGACGGAACGCTACGGTCTTCCGTCAGCGTGGGTCACCAAGGTCAAGGTGAAGGACATCCCCACCACGTGGAGGACCACCATCGCTCCCGGCGTCGTGATCGCTGAAAAAGAGCGCAGCTTCCTGGTCGACGCTCCGCCGGATCTCATCAGCGTTCTTCCTCCAGCGCAGGCCGACGTTCATTACTACGTCGCAGGCGGCAACGTCGTCGCCGTCGATCGCGACTACAAGGTCGTGGAAGCAATCAACGTCCCTTCCATCAAGATTGTCGCCGATGAGTGAACGCCTTCTTGAACCCGGCGAAGACCTCGCGCCTCGCCGGGTTCTGATCTAACAAAAACACGATCGTCGTGGCCCACTTGTTTACCAGAAGCAAGACATCGCCCCCGTCTATGCCATTCGCGTAGGCATGGGTGACGTTTGTTTCATGTTAGCCTGTGCTTTTTGCAAAGGCTGACACAGACCGCAAATAATGGTCCCTTGACGATGGATGAGAGCCCTCAAAAGTAAACGACGCTATGAAATACAACACGCTCCTCGCAGCGGCCGCACTCTTCGCAATCCCCTCGGGGCTCAAAGCGGGAGAAGCCGTTTCAACCAATACCCAGTCCTACCAAGCTCCGATGACCACGACCCAGCACCAAGGCTGGTATCTGGGTGCTGGCGTCGACTACATGTTCGATGCCGAGGAACCGTTCTACAACGGTCACGTTGGCTATGACTTTGGTAACGGCTCATCGCTGTTCCTCGAATCCGGCTGGATCGGAGAGGAAGAAGATGCCTCCTTTCTGTTTCCATTCTCTGCTGACGTGGACATCGTGCCAGTCACGATCAACTACAAGTACGAGTGGATGTTCAATGATCACTTCGGCGTCTACGCCGGCCTCGGCCTCGGTGCTGCAAACGTGGACGTGAGCGCTGGACTGGCGAGCGGAGACGACTGGTCCTTCATGGCCCAGGCCTTCGCTGGCGTCGTCTACAACGTCACACCGAACTTCGAGATCTATGCCGGTGCGCGCTACATGTGGATCGATGATGTCAGCCTCCTGGGCACGAGCATCGACGACCTCGACGACGTCGGCCTCGGCGCCGGTATCCGCTTCAATTTCTGACGGGTAATTCGGTTCGTATCGCCAAGAAGCCATTCCCCTCACCGGGGAATGGCTTCTTCTTTTGGTGGCACGCCGGTCGCAACGCGGCAAAGATCCAAGCCCCAAAAGCCCAACTCGCGCGCCGTTGAAAATCCATTTGCTCGCTGCGATTCCGGCGCGAAGCTTCCACAGAGCCGGACGATTCCGGGTCCCGCCTGATCGCAAGCTCTCTCGATCAGAGGCCCCGGCATCCGCCCGGCTCACTTTTTTTGCCTGAGAGTGGAGCATCCACCTAACAGGCCACCTCCCGGAGATTCGCTGGCCCCCTTCGCCGGCGATTCAATTATCGATGGCGACACAGCGTCCCGCGATCAAGCCGATCGCCAACGCGAGGCCCACCGACAGACAAGGATGCTCCTTCACAAAGCGGATCATCGACTCACAGCAGGCGGAAGCATCGCAGGCAGCTTCAGCGGCGGATTCCCGCTCCACCCCTGCTGCTTGATCTGACAATGGCGGCACGGGCTCTTGCGAAGGGTTGTTGGAAGAAGATGGATGGTTCATCGCCACATCATTCGCAGCGAAGGTGCCAATGCATGAATCCATCTCTTCCCTCCTGGTCGAGGTCAGCGATCGAAGCGGAACGGCCCCGCCCACGGATGCACTTTTGCCGCGAGATCGGCAGCGATGACTTCCGCGGCGATGAGCGAAAACACGATGCCGTTTCCCCCAAAGCCCAGCGCGAAATAGCAGAGCGGGTGATCGCGATGCGCACCGATGTATGCCAGCCCGTCGCGGGTCTCCGCAAAGGTGCCCGCCCACGCAAACGCAGGTTCCCACGCCAGGGAAGGCATCAGCTTGCGAAAGCGACGTTCCAGCTTTGCAGCCTTCGCGGGGATCATCGCATCGCGAGCCGCCGGCGCGCGAAATGGCACATCCTCACCGCCGATCAAGACCCGGCCATCGGCATCCTCCCGGGCATAGAGATAAGGCCGCGCGGACTCCCAGATCATCGCGCCCCGCCACCATCGGGACTCGGGCCGCAGCGGCTCACTCGCGAGAGCAAAGCTGCTGTTCAGATCGACGCAGCCGCGCAGATCGATGAACTTCCCAGCCTCGTACCCCGCCGCAATCACCAACCGCTTCGCACGCACGACCGGACCACGATCCGTGCGCAAGACGACGCCGCCACGGCTCACCTCAACCGCGCTAACCGTTGTCCGGTCATGAACGCAGCCGCCCCGCTTCACCACCTCCGCCAGAAGCCCGTGGGCCAGCCGGTACGGATCGACCTGGGCCGCGCGGGTGGAATGAATCGCACACGGCCGGTCGATGCCCAGTCGCTCGATCAAATCCGCACGCTGCCAGAGTTCCACCTCGATTCCCGCTCGGCTGCGCGCCTCCGCTTCCGCTTCCAGCCGCTTGGCATCGCGCCTGCTTGAGGCCAGATAGATGCTGTCCCTTCGCTCCATGCCACAGCCATCGAGCCCCAGCCGCCTGACCCGTTCTTCGAGCAGAAGAATACTCTCGTAGCAGGCGAGATAGGCCATCCGGGCTAGGTCCTCCCCATGGCGCTCCGCGAGATCCGTCAGGTGGACATCGATCTCATACTGAAGCATGGCGGTGCTCGCGCTGGTGCTACCGGTCGCCACGTCGCGGCGATCAAGCACCACCACCTCATGACCCGCGCTGGACAGTTTCTCCGCCACCAGCGCCCCTGTGATCCCGGCACCGATGATCGCCACATCGCAGCGAACGTCTCGCTCCAATGACGGATACAGCGCCGGCAATCCATTTTTCAGAAGCCAGAACGGCTGTGATGAAACCAAATCCATCCGCCACCCTCGCCCTGAACAACTCCTTCTTCCAACGACGTCGAAGTGGAGACGCCAAATGCTGCCATTTGCAAACGCCCCGGTCAGATTGCAGATCAAATCACCTCCTCGGACGACTAACGGCTCGTCGCAGCGCAAATCCTCGCCCGGCACGGCGCCTGCGATGATTTCCCCTGCATGGCAAAACTCGATCGCCGATGAAGCGCCTCTTCCACGAGAATGGCCTCAGCATCGTGCTGCTGCTCGCCTTCCTGATCTTCTGGGCCGCCCAATCAGTGACCGGTTTCCACGTGTATCAGAAAGAACAGCACCAGCACGGACAGCCCGCTGAAGACTACACCGGCTACCTCACCGGCGCACACTTCTGGCAAGCCACTGGCGAGAATTGGGAAAGCGAGTTCCTGCAAATGGGCGCCTATGTCGTTCTCACCACCTATTTCTTCCAACGCGGATCGGCCGAGTCGCACAATCCGGACGACGCGGAAAAACTGAAGCGGGAGCGAAAGGCCAAGGAGACCAGCTGGCTCTACAGCCACTCGTTGTCCCTTGCCCTCTTCGTCCTGTTCGCGCTGTCGTTCGTCATCCACGCCACCGGCGGCTGGCGGGAATTCAATGACGAGCGCTTCTTGCACGGCGAGCCGCCCGCCACCCTCGGGGAATTCCTCACCGACGCGGAGTTCTGGTTTCAGTCCTTCCAGAACTGGCAAAGCGAGTTCCTCGCCGTCCTTGCCATCGTCGTGCTCAGCATTTTCCTCCGTCAGAATGGCTCACCCGAGAGCAAGGACGTGGACGCGTCCCACTGGGAAAATGGCGACTGAAGCCGTCGCACCCTCGAAACAATCAGACGCAAACCTCTTATTTTCAACAATTCACACCCCTCGCTCCGTTGAATGATGCATGGATGGTCCCGCCACCGGCAGCAGCACCCCGAACACGCAAAATCGGCCATGTCGACAGGGAGACAACCCGGCCAAGGCAAGCCGCCCTTACGCGAAATTTCCGGATGTCTTACAGCTGCCCTCACAACCGCGGATTGACAGAAATCCGCGACCGGATATCCGCTGGCTTGTGCTTCACCGCATCATCCATCTAACGGCCGCGCTGGCCCTGGCACCGCTCGCTTCCGCGCAGGATTGGGAGCGCGAGGATGTGACCTTCGAGAAGATCGATCAGCGCGCCCGCGATCTGGCTGCCCAGCCCTATGCCGCGCCCGACAAGGAGGCCCTCCCGGCATGGATGAAGAATCTCTCCTACGACCAGTATCGCGACATCCGTTTCGTGCCGGAGCGCGCCCTGTGGGCAGCGGAAAACCTCCCCTTCCGCGCGATGCTGTTCCACCCCGGCTACCTCTTCCGCGAGCCGGTCGGCGTGAATGAATTCACCGAGACCCACGTCCAGCGGATCCGGCTGACGGACGCCTTTTTCAGCTACGGCGGGCTGGTCGGCCAGCGCGGCGACCTGCCACCGGATGCCGGCTACGCGGGCGTCCGCCTCCACTACCCGCTCAATCGCTCGGACTACTTCGACGAGCTCGCCGTCTTCCAAGGTGCCAGCTACTGGCGCGCCCTCGGGAAGAACCAGCGCTACGGCATCTCCGCCCGCGGCGTCGCGGTCGATACCGGTGTCGATGGCACCCAGGAGGAGTTCCCGCGCTTCCGCGAGTTCTGGCTGCGCAAGCCGGTCGCGGAGGACAAGGCCGCCATGCTCTTCGCCGTCCTCGACGGCCCATCCTACACCGGCGCCTACGGATTCATTGTCCAGCCCGGCGAGCAAACGGTCATGACCGTGCGCGCCGTCCTCTATGCCCGCCAGGCAGTCAAGCGCCTCGGCCTCGCGCCCATGTCGAGCATGTTCTGGTTCGGCGAAAATTCCCGCCGCCGCTTCGATGACTTCCGCCCGGAAGTCCACGACTCGGACGGCCTCTCCATCCGCATGGGCAGCGGCGAGCGCATCTGGCGCCCCATTTCCAATGACACCGGCCGCCTCGAGTTCAGCGTCTTCCCGATGGACAAGTGCGGCGGCTTCGGCCTGCTCCAGCGCGACCGTCGCTTCGCCGCCTACGAGGACCAGGAAGCCGCCTACGAAAAGCGTCCCTCCCTGTGGATCGAGCCGACCAGTGACTGGGGCTCCGGCAAGGTGGTCCTGACGGAAATCCCCACCCACAATGAGGTCGCCGACAATATCGTGGCGATGTGGGAGCCTTCGCACACGCCGCAGCCCGGCGAGCGCATCGAATTCACCTACAAGCAGCACTGGACCACGGCCGAGGATCCGGCTGACGCGGGCGGCCGCGTCGTGGCGACCCGCACCGGCGTGCACGATTGGCAGCCGGAGCAGCGCACCGTGGCGATCGAGTTCGCCGGCGGCCGCTTGGACAAGTGGGAGGGTGATCCGCCGGAAGCCGTCGTCACCGCCCAGGGCGAGGAAGGCACCAAGATCAAGATCCAGGGCACCACGGTGCAGTCGCTGCCCGAGGGGCGCTGGCGCGTCGCCTTCCAGATTGCTCCCGCCGCGGAAGGCGGTAAACTCGCGGACGTAGGGCCGCAGGAGTTGCGTTGCAGCCTGAAAAAAGGCGAGGATTTCCTGACCGAGACATGGGCCTACCGCATCATCCCCTAGAAACGCTGCGGCCGCTGAGCGAATCCGAGCTTTCGGAATGGGAAGAAGCCTACGCGGCCGTGGAGGCTTACCTGCAGGCACTGCGCCTTCGCAACCGGCTGCTCGTGGCCGAACTGGTCCGCGCCATCCTCTGGCGCGCTTCCGCCCGCGGCACCCGCGAGCCCGGCATCCCGGCCCGTGTGCTGGCCATGGAGGAAACCCTCACCGAGATCGCGAGCTGGACCCAGGACGTCCTGGAGGAGCCGCTGGAAAACCGCCGCCTCGCCGCCCGTGGCCGTCTCGCGCTGCTGCTCGCCGACATGCCTGGCAAATGGCAGGGCGTCTTCCTCACCCCGCAGCCGTGGCCGCCCGCCTTCACCGAGGCCATGCGCAAGTCCTACCTCGCCGCCGGCCCGCAGTTCGCCCAGCTCACCATGCTGCCCCAGCCGCTCGAGCTGAACGTGATCGGCGAAGGCGCCGCCCAGTGGTGGGAAACCATGGACCGCCGCCCGATCGTGCGGAAGATGTTCGTCCTCTTCCTGCTGGCGTTCATCGGCGGCATCCTTTGGTTCATCTTCCGGATGTGATCCATGGCTGAGACCTCTCCAGATTCACCCAAGCAGGTCCGCCCGTTCTTCAGCCCGTTCCGCGCGGGGCTGCGACGGCTGGTGTTCTTCGGCAGCGTCACGGTCGTCAATCTCATCGCGACCTACTGGCTCTACGACCTCTTCGAGCGCCTCGGCGTGCACCGCGCCCACGGCCTCCTGCTGATCGTCTTCTTCGTCCTCAATGGCCTGCTCGTGCTCGGCTCCTTCCACGCCATCTTCGGCGCATGGGACATCCTGTTAGGAAAGAAGCAGGCGGTGCGCATTACCAAGCTCGCCGAGGAAGCGGGCGATATTCCCCTCACCCGCCGCTACGCGGTGGTGATGCCGGTCTACAATGAGGACAGCAGCCGCTTCTGCGCCCGCATCGAGGCCATCTACCGCTCGATCGAAGCCACCGGCCACATCGAGGCCTTCGATTTCTTCATCCTCAGCGATACCCGCGACCTCGACCTGTGGGTGCTGGAGGAAACAGCCTGGACCAATCTTTGCCGCAAGCTCGGCGGCTTCGGCCGCATCTACTACAGGCGTCGTAAGATCAACTCGAACCGCAAGGCCGGCAATATCGGCGACTTCGTCCGCACCTGGGGCGGCGGCTACGAGGCCATGGTCGTCCTCGATGCCGACAGCCTCATGGACGGCGCGGACATCCTCAAGATGACCCGCGTCATGGAGGCGTATCCGAATCTCGGCATCCTCCAGACCCCGCCGAAGCTGATCCGCGGTGCTTCCATCTTCACCCGCCTCCAACAGTTCGCGATGCGCCTCTACGGGCCGCTCTTCATCCGCGGCCTCAATTGGTGGCAGCTCGGCGGCGGCAGCTACTGGGGCCACAATGCGCTCATTCGCCTCAAGCCCTTCTCGGACTTCTGCGAGCTTCCCGACCTTCCAGGCCGCGAGCCCTTCGGCGGCAAGATCCTTTCCCACGACTTCGTCGAGGCCGCACTCATGGTCTCGCAGGGCTGGGAAGTCTGGCTCGCCTGGGACATCGAGGGCACCTACGAGGAAGCCCCGCCCACGCTGATCGACCACCTCAAGCGCGACCGCCGCTGGTGCCAGGGGAATCTCCAGCACCTCTGGCTGATCTTCGCGCGGAAGCTGCCACTCACCGTCCGTGCCCACCTGTTCATGGGCATCATGGCCTACCTCGGCAGCCCGCTGTGGTTCCTGTTCCTCATCTTCGGCACGTGGGTGGCCTGGGATCGCGCCGGCAGCCGCCTGAGCAACTACGCCTACGACGGCACCCCGGTCGACCGACTGCTGCACATCGATGGTAATACCCAGAGCCTGATCCTCACCGGCTTCATCTTCCTGCTGCTGTTCCTGCCGAAGATCCTCGCGGTGATCGGCTCCATCCTGTGCTCCCGCGTCCGCAAGTCATTCGGCGGCATGATCCCGCTGGTGATCGGCTCGTTGATGGAAACCCTGCTTTCCATGCTGCTCGCGCCCTGCGTGATGGTCGCCCACACCGCCATCGTCGCTAGCATCGTGCTCGGCCATGCGGTCGGCTGGGGCACCCAGAATCGCGATACCGATGGCACCTCGTGGAGCGAGGCCGCCACCGTCCATGCCATGCCCACCCTGCTCGGCCTCGCCTGGGCAGCCCTCGCCTGGCACATCAGCCCCACTTTCGCCGCCTGGATGGCGCCCATCCTTTCCGGCCTCATCCTCAGCATTCCCGTCTCCGTCTGGACCAGCCGCGCCCGCTGGGGGAAGGCCCTGCTCAGAAGCAAGATCCTCGCCACCCCGGAGGAACTCAATCCCCCCAGCGTGATGCAGCTCGCCGACGTCGCGAAGGCCTCCATCGATCCCGCGCTCGATGCCACCGCCACCGGACGCCATGGCGTTGTCGCTGCCGTGGTGGACCCCTATGTCAATGGCGTCCACGTCTCGCTGTTGGAGCCCGGCGAAATGACTCCCGGCCAGGAAGCCGTCGTCGAACGCTGCCTCATGGATGGCTGGCAGACCCTCACCAAGGCCGAGCAGAACGAACTCCTCTACGACGCCCCCGGCATGCTCATGCTCCACCGCGCCGTGTGGCTGCGCCCTGCGGAAGGCATCCACTCCACCTGGACCCAGGCCGTGGAAAGCTACCGCCACCGCCTCGACGCAGGCTACGACGGGGATCAATAAGCGCTTCAACCTGCTTTGGCAGCAGGCTTATGAACGCGGCGCTTGCACGAGCGCCATTATGGCGGCTTCTTGTTGGAGAAATGTCCGTCCTTCTCCGTGTCTTCAAACTGGCCCTCGCCTATCCGTGGCGGGCGCTCATCTCCCTGCTCATGGCGGTCATCTGCACCATCCTCGTGCTGGTGCTTCCCACCGTCACCAAGGTGCTGGTCGATGATGTGATCGGAAAGGGGCGGCAGGACCTGCTCTTCAAGACCGGAGCACTCGGCATCGGTGCCATCTTCCTGCGGCAGATTCTCTTCACCTTTCGCACCTACGGCAACAACGCCCTCGAACAGCGGCTCATCCACGACCTCCGCACCGCGCTCTACAACAAGCTCCAACGCCTCCCCATCAAGTGGTTCGATACGAACTCGTCCGGCGAAATCATGTCCCGCGTCGCCAGCGATGTCCCGACCACCGACCGCGTGATCGTTGAAACCATCGACCAGGCAATCCCCGCCGTGCTCCAGTTCGCGATCATGGCCGGCTGGATGTTTTACAACAGTTGGGAACTCACCCTCGTCACTCTCGCTCCGCTGCCGATCATCGGCCTGATCACCACCCTCTACTCGAAGCGCGCCGAGCCACGCTGGCGCGAATCCTCCGAAGCATCCGCCGATCTCAATGCCCTGCTTCACGACAACCTCGCCGGCATTCGCCAGATCAAGGCCTACACCGTGGAACCGGAAGCGCTCGATCGCTTCGACGCCGCCAGCCGTCGCGTCGGCGAGAAGCACATGCGCGTGATGAAAGGCCAGGCCATCGTCTGGCCCGGCGTATCGCTGCTCGCCGAGTCCGGCATCATCCTCATGCTCGGCTCCGGCGCGTGGTGGGTGCTCCACGGCAAGATGGAGGCAGGCACCCCGATGGCCTTCCTCGTCGCATGGGGGTTCCTCTTCGATCCCATCTCGCGGATCAACACCCTCACTCAAACCTTCCTCGGCGGCAAAGTCGCCGCGAAGCGCGTCTTCGACATCCTCGACCTCCCGGATGAGATGAACCTCACCGAAGGCGAACGCCCTTCAACATTCTCCGGACGCGTCGAGTTCCAGGACGCCGGCTTCTCCTACGATCCCGACTCGCCCGCCGTTCAAGGAGTCTCCCTCCTCGCCGAACCCGGCATGACTGTCGCCCTCGTCGGCCCTACCGGCGCCGGAAAATCCACCGTCCTCAATCTCCTCACGCGCTTCTACGAAACCGACCGCGGCAAGATCCTGCTCGATGGCCACGAGATCGAGTCCCTCTCCAAGGAATGGCTCCGCGACCACACCGGCTACGTCACCCAGGAGAGCTTCCTCTTCAACAGCAGCCTCCGCGAGAACCTCCGCCTCGCGAAGCCCGATGCCACCGATGACGAAATCTGGGCAGCCCTCGAAAACGCCAACGCAGCCCGCTTCGTCCGCGAACTCCCCGAGCAACTCGACACCGTCGCCGGCGAACGCGGCGTCCGCTTCTCCGGCGGTGAAAAGCAACGCCTCTCCATCGCCCGCGCCCTCCTCAAGAATCCTCCCCTCCTCTTGTTAGACGAAGCCACCTCCGCTCTCGACAACGAAACCGAACGCCTCGTCCAACAAGCGCTGGAGACCCTCCGCGCCGACCGCACCTCCTTCGTCATCGCCCACCGCCTCTCCACCGTCCGCAAGGCCGATCTCATCTGCGTCCTCGAAGACGGCCAACTCGTGGAAAAAGGCAAACACGACGACCTCCTCGCCAAAGGCGGCCTCTACGCCCGCCTCTGCGAAGCCTCCATTCGCGAATAACTAAACACGGCCCGCCTTCAAGGGTACGTAGTCCCGGCTTCAGCCGGACTGAAGCACGTGCGACGCCCTATATTCTATCGCTACGTCCTCCGGCTCAACCCACGCCGCACACGAATCACTTCCACCACCGCAAAAACCAGCAACACAATCGCCAAAGAAAACGGCACCGGATTCTTCTTCAGCCGATTCATCCACGAATCCCGCCACCCATGCTCCTCCGGATCATGGTCCGACCAAGTGTTCCAATCATCGGGATCGTTCCCTTTTGAATACGAGACACCATCCTTACCACCCGAGTAGAGACCATAATCCTCACCAGCACTGGGCGAGGCGATATAGAAGTAGGGATGTCCCCATGGATCCGTGGGAATCTTCTTCATAACCTGCGGCCATTTCCTTTCCTTGGGCCAATTGACAGGCCCCTCCACAAGAGCCCTTAGCCCCTCCTCTTCGGTCGGATATCGCCCGGCATCTACCTTGAACATCTTCAGGGCGGAGCCGATCGCGATGAAATCCTGCAATGGCCGGGTCGTGTGCGCCGCAGCAACACCACCCCACATCACCACTACCAAAACCAGTCGTGCCCGCCAACAAACCATTGCACGTAATTACACCCACAGCCGGGAAAATTTGTTAGCGAGAGACGACTTGTATTCGCGGCGCGGTGGAGTTTCCATTCGCAAACAATCCCACCACGTTCGTCACCCGCACATGGAAACCGTCCTGCAACTGCCCGATTCCGAAGAACCCTGCACGATCAAGGAGGTCGTCGACGCGCTCCGCAAGGAGAAGCTCTACCCGCGCCACGAGTCGAAGAACTGGGGCGATTGGATCCACTTCGAAGGCTCGCGCACGGTGATCAGCATCGAGTCCATGCGCGGCCTCACCAGCTCCGCCACCATCGAGCACTCGGAAGACGAAGCCGAGGAACTCGCCCCTGCCATCCTCCGCGCCTTCGGCCGCCTGAAGTGGATCGGCATCGGTGAAGACGGCGAGTATCCTTTGGATTAAGTCCGGCACCCCTCGGAGCGCCAAGCCCCGGGAGCGCCGGTCTCCAGGCCGGCCGAATGGTCCCTAACTGCCGGCCCCAAGGGACCGGCACCCAAGTCATCACGGCGCATTCACCGTCACGGCCAGCCGGTAGAACGCCGCGGGCGAACTATCCAGCGGCACATCCACGGCAAGAACCTCCACGTCGGCATCGCTTCCGAGCACGACCGGCCCTGCCACAAGCGCCGCCCAGTCATTCAACTGATGACCGGACTGCGGAGTCACCGTAAGCCCTTCGAGTTCGATCGGCGTTTTCCGCCGGCAGAATACCAGACGCCATCCCTCTGCCGTCCGGATCAGATCCGGCGCGCCACGGGTCACGGCGCCTTCGGCATAGCCCGCACGAGCCGACTTCGGCACCAGCGGATCCGTCCCGATCACGTACTCCATCACATTGGCCAGGCCATCCCCATCGGCATCCGCTTCCGCGCCACTGATGGCTTCATTCTCCAACTGTTCAGAGGAAAACACGGACAACCGCCACGACTCCAAGGTCAAATGAGGGGGATCCACCGGCGGCGGCGGCGGATCCGTCTCGCCCGGCGAACCATTGACATACGAACTCGGTCGCCATCCGGCCGCGGACTCGAATGCCGACGGCGGGGCCGTGGGATCTACTGCGACCAGCGAGTGTCCCACTCCGTCGGTCCCCGGATGCCATGCATCGTCGTAGGTGACGTCGAAAAGCGTTTCACCCGCGGCGCTCTTCAAGCGCAGTCGCTCGCCACCGTTATCAAGATTGCCCTCATACACACCATCAATGGCGATCCCGGTGCCGTAGCGGGCCACAAACGCGGCCGCGTTCCCCACCAGCAAGACCGTGCCACCGGGTGCCAGAACCTTCTCGCCGAAGGTGAAGGTGAGACCGCTGGAAAACTTGGCTCCCGTCAGATCAATCCCCTGCGTCCCGATGTTCTTGAATTCGAGGAACTCGAACTGATCGCCATCGGAGAAACCCTCGGCCAGCTCGTCGGCATTCGGCGGCGCCGGATGATACATGATCTCCGTCACCCGCAGCGGAGCCGGGCTTTCCGAAACGAAGCTCCGCTCGTTCAGCGCGCTCCACACACTCCCCTGCTTCACCCGGGCCTTCACCGTGAGCGAGTAGCCGATCTCCGCCGGACCGCTGTAGATAATCGCGGACGGCGCAACGCCATTATTGCCATTGGACTGCCGCGGATCGGTCCCATCCAGCGTGTAGTAAATCAGGCCGCCGGCATTCGGATTCACCATCCCGAGCTGATAACCCTGAGCCACTTCCCCGCCCTCCTGGCTGAAC
Organism: Luteolibacter sp. Y139; assembly: GCF_038066715.1. NCBI lineage: Bacteria > Pseudomonadati > Verrucomicrobiota > Verrucomicrobiia > Verrucomicrobiales > Verrucomicrobiaceae > Neoluteolibacter > Neoluteolibacter soli. The sequence continues at coordinate 594,079 of NZ_JBBUKT010000001.1, forward strand.
GTGGGCGCATCGATCGAAGGATAGAATCCCTGCGCACGCATCGCGTTCTTCAAGATGGCCGAGTTCTCGGTGGTGCCCGTGCCGGCTGAGGTGCCGGTCTGCATGACGTTGCGCACCCGGTTCACTTCATTCTGCCATTCCACGGTCGGGCGCGACGGTGGCTCCTGAAGCGTGTCACCCCAGCGCGCGGACTCGCCATAGATCGCATCTTGGATGTAGCCGTTGATGCGGTTCCACCGCGAGACAGCTTCCGTGGTGCTGAGCGCACCGCCAGCCGAAATGTGCTTCTGCAAGCGGTCGCCAACGAGGGCGATGAAGTTCGGATTCGCCCGTGCCGCGTGCCAGATCTTCACCGCCGGTGCATCACTCGAAACGGGATTGAGCGATCGGAAGGTCGGATGAACCCAGGCGGTCAGGTTGGCGCCATTGCCAGCACCCCACGCCGTCTCGCCATCCCAGCCGAAGAACTCGAAGGGCCCTGCCGGAGTGTTCCGATTGGCACCCCACCAGTTATTCGCCGGCCAGTCATCCATCCCGCTGTAGAAAGAGCACAGCAAGTAATCCACGAACGCCGGCAGATCGACATACTCGCCCAGCTCGGCGTAGTTCGCCGCGTTGGCCATGTTCTTCGTCACCAGCGTGGTGAGGAGATAGTCCCAGCGCGTGCTGTCACCGCCGTGGACACCACCGTGATTCACGCTGAACCATTCGGCCTTGTCCCCGCCGAACTCGCTGGCAGCAAAGTCCGCATCCGGCCGCTGCACGGCATTGTACATCCCCCAATAGATGCCATTGATGAAAAGATGGACGAAGCGCCCCGGAGTTCCCGGCCGGCCCATCGCGATCTGCGTGGCGCGATACCACTCGTCCTCGCCGTAGGTGCTCGTCGTCGGATTCCAGCTCCGGGCGAAGCTGTGGTTGTTGCCACCGCGTAGCACGATGTTGTCCACCGCGCGGTTGCCCCTGTCGCCACCCCACGGCACACCGGTGAACATCGCCGAGTCGAACTTAGTGTCCCCATACGCCGCCTTGAAGGAAAGCCGCAGCGATCGCTTCATCCGGTCGTGGCTATGGCCTTGGATGCCACAGTCAGCCTGCGTGTTATCGTTCGGGTGCTCGGGATCGATGTATTCGACCGAGGCCGCACGCTCGAGGTCGGTGCTGCGGTAGAAGCCACCTTCCCCCGCCGCGTTCCACATGTCAGTCTTCTTCACCACCACCGAAACCGTGGGAATGTCGGAGAAGCCCTCGATCAGCTCCTCGCGAAACGCCGGATCCGAGGTCAATGTCGGGTCCATCTCGTAGTCATGCATCTGGGTGGCGACACCACCCGTGCTGATCATGGGATTCGGCCAACCGGCAATCGTCGCCGGCTGCTGGATGATGTCCTGCAAATACAGATACGTCTGGGTCTCCGGCCGCAGCGAAGTATAGCCGGCCCGATACGCACAGGCACGCACCGTGGTGGTCGTGCTCACCGGGATCGGCGCGGTGTAGATCGTCCCCGTGGTGGCAGTCGGCGCGGTGCCGTCCGTCGTGTAGCGGATCTGCGCCTCCGTCATCGCCGTCGAAAGCGTGAGCGAAAACGGCGCATTGAAGTAACCGCGCGCCTTGCTGAAGACCACCTCAGGCACCAGGCCCAGCGTGCTGGTCACATTCGAAGCTCCCGGCGTCGGCGTCGTGTAATACTCCTCCTTCGTGGTCATGCCAGTGGCGGCCACCAATTCCGGCATCACCAGGAAATCGTCGTCCGTCGCGGAAATATTCAGCCCTTGGATCGCCAGCACGTTGACCGATCCCGCGACTAACAAGTCGAGACGATCGCTGACATCGATCGTCTCCAAGTCCGATCCCAGGCTCGTCGCAGTGGCGGTGGAATTCCACACCGGATTCGTCGGTGCATTGCGGCGCGCGATCTCCACGCCATTCAGCCACGCGACATAGCCATCGTCACAACGCATCTTCAGCAGCATCGAGCGAAGCTGCGAGACTGACTCCGGCACGAAGGTGAAGCGCATGCAGGCGGACGACCTCAAGTTGTGCATCGACGCCTCGACGTTGTTCTTGATCCAATCCTGATAAGGCGGTGGCGGCACGAAATTGGCGCCCAGCGCACGCGTGATGCTCGCATCGAAAAGCGCGACGCCATTCGCATTCAGCGCAGCCACTCCATCGTCGCCGAGGAACGTGTGAATGCGGATCGCCGGAGCGATCACGTTGCCCCGCAGCCGCTTGCCCGCCGCCACTTCCACGATCACCGGCTTCCCGGTATCCGCCGTGGCCACTACCACCGCATCCGGCGCCAGGTTCGAAAGATCGGCAGCATTGAAGGTGCCCGAAGTGGGGCGCACGGTCAGCGGCCCCGGAGAAAAGTTCGCACCCAGCGGATGCGTGGACCCCGCCGTGGTCACATAGATGTCCGTCTGGTTGTTCACCGCCGAGCCGGCCACGCTGAGCAGGAAATCATCGGTCAAGCCGCGCTCCCAGTTGATCACCGGCACCGCGACATCGCGCAGCTTGGTATTCACCGCACTGGACCCGACGCTGGAAGACACCAGCACCAGGTTTTTTCCCGCCGCATCGGCGGCCACCACCGCATTGTCGTCCACCGTCGTGACGATGTGGCCCATCACATTGGTTAGCCGATCGACCACTGACTGGTCACCGGCCTTGGCCGCGGCATTCGCGGATTTATCCACCACGAAAAGGATCTTCGCTCCGCCGAAGGGCACCGGAGTCGTGTCGTAGCCCACTCCCGAGAGCCCGTTCTTCCAAGACGCATCCGGGACGAAGGTCGGCAGCTTCCAGTCCGTAGGAAGCGGACCGGACGGCACCAGCACATCCGCCCGCGCTCCAGCCTCCAGCAGGACCGTCGGATCACCTGGCACGGGAGTCAGCCCGTAGGAAATGTCCATGGCCTGCGCAGGAAAGGTCGGATTGAATTCCGACACCACCGTCACTCCATCCGGCTTCACCAGGGCGAGATACTCACCGGAGGCCCCGAGCTTGAAATTAGTGTGGAGCGGATTCGCCGTGGCCCGCAGGTCGCGGTTGGAAGCGAAGATCACGGTGAAGCCGCCAGCCGGCAGGGTCACGTTGGGGATCTTCCACTTCTTCAGATTGGTGATATTGCCGGTGAGATACCAGCCGTTGAGGCTCACCGCAGCCCTGGTCGGATTATGGATCTCGATCCAATCTTCGTGGCTGCCGAATTGGTCAACGAGCCCGGTGCCGTTCGACGCGAGAAACTCGCTGATCACCGGCGCGGTCCCGTATTCGGGAATGGCAGCGTTGGCCGTCACAGAAACGGCCATGAGGGCGCACGCGAGGGTACGTAACAGGGGGGACAAACAACTCATATGCTGGGGGGTGGGGGCGCGGAGCGAAGGGTGAGTCGACCCAAGCGCTCCGGAGGAACGGGGGCAGGTATCCCCCCGAGTTCCCTTTCTATCAATTCCAAACCCCCGCGCAGCCCATCAAGTTGGGGATTCCCCTACAAGATTCTCGGAGCAGCACCGGGGAAAAGGGAAAGTTGCACGATTTCCCTCCCCTTCCCCGCTGAGACTCAGGGAGCCAAGGTCACCACCACCCGCCCGAAACGGCTCGGAGCGCCAGCCCCGGAATCGGAAATGGTCACCCGCTCCCAGTCGTCATCGATGCTCTCCACGACCGCCGTGCCGCTCGCATTCGCGAAATCAGCCAGCGTCGCCCCGAACTGCGCCGTGTAGCTCAGCCCCGCCACACCCTTCCGCCGCAGGTACTGCAGCGAGAGCGTCGGCCCGCTTCCCACGATCATCCGCGGCAGCCCCGAGCCCGGGAGCACGGCGGGATTGTAGGTCGAGCGATCGGAGGCCGTCGGGTTGAGGTTGAAGGCAAACTCCAGCAGCTTGGCGATGCCATCACCGTCCTCGTCCGCGAGCTGCGAGGCCGCGGATCCGTTCACCCCGTGGCTGAGCGCCCACTCCTCGTACGTAGTCCGGAAGATCACCGAATAGTTCTCCGACGCATGGTTGCCGCTGCCCCCCGAATCGAGGACCGAGTTGTCAGGCAGCATCATCGTGACCGTCGACGCGGTCGGCTGCACCTGCACCGTGTAGGTATCATCACTGCCCGTCACGGAAAGGATCTGCCCTCCCGTGATGGAAATATCTCCGGCCACCAATCCTGTGACCGTCTCCGAGAAGCTCAGCGTTGCATTGAACGGTCCCCCGATCACCAGCGCGGGACCGCTCCACAATGGCAGCGGACGAAGCGACCGGATCTCCAGTCGATCGAGTCGCGTGCCATCGTCACGGCCATAGATTTCCATCGTGTGGGAACCTGCCGTCAGGTTGAAGATCGTCGGATTCGTCGCCGGAGCCCGCGAGCTGTTCGCCACATCCCACAGGAATTGCAACGAGCCCACCTGGCCCGCCGTTTGATTCGTGTGCCAGTCGGAAGGCGTCGCACCGTCGAAGCCGATGTAGAGCGAGTCGCTGCTCTGGTCATCGGACCTCACCAGACCGTGCACAAGGTACTGGCCGGTCCGCGGAATGATCACGTTGTAGCTGATCTTCAGCGCCGTGTTCAGCGTCGTCACCCCGGCTCTGCTGTCCTGCGGCACCCACACGTAATTCCCGCCACTGGCTGAGGCATCTGCCACCTGGACGAATCCTCCGGTGATGGTCCCGCTCTCGGCCTCGAATACCGTGCGCCACGGCACGAACATTGTCGAAGCCACCTTGCCTTCGCCCATCACGTTGCCCGCCAAGTCGGTCACCGCCCCATCACGCAGCTCCAATCCCACCGCACCGGATACCGACGGGGTCACTGTGATCGTGTAGGCCGCGCCATTCGGAACGATCGATCCGAGCGTGCCATTGATCACCGTGAAGTCCGCGGCATTCAAGCCCGTCACCGCCTCGCCGAAATTCAGGCTGACCTGGAATGACCCGTTCACCTGCGCCGGCACGCTCGTGAACACCGGCACCGGTGGCTGGTTATCGACATATCCCACCGCGAGCGCGGAAGATGCCCGGCTGCCAAGGCCATCCGGATTCACCGCATCGGCCGGCACCGACACGGTCACATTCGCCGCCGTCGGTGAAATACGAGCCACATAGTAGTAGCCCTTGCCCCGCAGGCCGGTGACCGTGCCACCCGTAACTTGCAGGTCGCTCGCCGTAAAATCCGTCACATCGTAGTCGAATACCACCGTGACATCGAAGGGACCGCTGACCGTGGCGGATGGACCCGCGATCTGGCAGCGAGCCCTCCGGTGACCCACCAGGCCGGTGTAGGTCTGCGACGCCGTGCTATTCGGCCACGTGCCGCTCGTCATCTGCGTCCAGTTCGTCGCGTCGGTGCTGTACTCCACCTTGTATGCCTTGATTCTCCCGTTCTGGGAATTCTGGCGCGGCGTGTAAATGAAGCCACCCACGCTGCGCAGCGACCCCAGGTCGATCGTGATGAAGTGCGGGCCGACTGGATCGGGGCCACCCCACTCGGTGTGCCAGAAGGTATTCGGGTCACCATCGATCGCGCGGGTCGCGGGAGCCATCTCATTCACCGTCTCCTCGCTATCGACCTGATAGACGGAGAGCACGGAAATCGGGATGGCAGCGCCATCGCCGCCGAGAATGCTGAACTCGCCCACCGAGCTCCACGCATTGCCATTTACCTCCGTGTCAGCAGCGGTGGTTCCCGCAGTCAGCTTCACGTAGCGCGCCATCGGCGACGCAGGCGTCAGGATGAATTCCGCGCTATTGAGACCCTGGAGATAATCGTGCACCAAAGTCACCGCCTTCTGATCCACCACATTCTTCGCCAGCGGCGGCATCGCGGCCCCGTTGTTCACATTCGACATCCGCACATGGACTGCGGAGAGATCCGCATCACCCGGCTTCATGTAGCGGCCATTCGGACCGAGATCGAAGTGGCCTTGGATGACCCCGTTCACCAGCCCCTGCACCTTCAGCGGCGTCCCCAGCCGTGCATCGAAATACGGCACGGTCGATCCCGGCTGGTGGCAATGCGAGCAGTTCGAGTCGAGATACGAGCGCACGCGATGCTCGATCGGTGCGGTGGTGTCGTCGATCGCCCGGGCTTCGATGAAGTTCTCGATCTGCGCCGCTGTCAGCGTCACATCGAACATCCCGAGCGCATTGAAAGTGGCGAGCTGGTTGGCGTCGCGCCCGGTCGCATTGTAATGGAAGGTCTTGTTTAGCGCGTGCGTCCGCACACCAAGCGCCTGCCCCGCAGCCGCATTGTGGCAGAGCAAGCAATCGGCACGCGACGGGTAGCTCCAGTTCCGCGTCTCCACCCCGCCACCGGCAAGGGCCACATTGTAGCTCTCCGAAAGCCCGCTCGTCATGAGCTCGGCATCCGTGCCCGCGGCGTTCCACTTGTAGGTGACGCCATACTTCCCGCCCGCATCCGTACAGATCAGGAAGCGCGTCTCGAGCCGCTTCACCGACGCCGGATTGTTCTCGTCCAGCGCCACTTCGAAGTGCTTCACGAAGACGGTGCCGGCAGGGAACACCCAGTTCCCCTCCTCGCTGAAGGTGATCTTCTCCGCCGCCGTGTTATGGGAGCCGTCATTCGGCAGGATGATCCAGCGCTTCTTCGCCGCGGCATCCGACCACAGCGGATTCGCCACGCTGTAGGGAATCACACCCGCAGCCGTCGTGAGCGTCGCGAGATTGGTGAAGACACCCGTCTGCGAAAGGAACTGCGGCGGCTCATTGGCGATGCCGGCAGTGGTCAGCTTGCGAATGGTGCCGCCGGCATTGTTGGTCCCATTGAGATCCATCAGATAGACCTCGCCCGCACTGTCCGTGCAGAAGTTCCCCAGCCCCGCCTTGTCGCCGGTATGGAAGCCGCTGACGATCTCCTCCACCACCGGCGCGCCGCCACCGCTGTCGAGCGTGGCAGTCCAGATCCGTCCCCGCACGTGATCACCGAAGAGCAGCTTGCCGCCGAGCAGGCTATTCCACTTCGCCCCGCGGTAGCGCATGCCACCGATGATGCAGCTACCCTCGCTGTGCGAATAATCGTACCCCGGGATTTCCTGCGTCCCGATCACCGGCGCTGGAACCGCACCCGGTCCATTGATCGAGCCCTCCTTGAATCCCCACTGCGCATTGCTGCCCTTGGGCGCGCGGGTCATTTCCTCGCGCGAACCTTCGCCCACGTCGCCGATCCAGATGTCACCATTCGTGGCATCGTAGTGCATCGTGTGCGGACTGCGCAGGCCGAGCGACCAATACTCCTCCAGCCGCGAGCCACCCGCATCGAGCCACGGATTGTCGTTAGGAATCCCATAGCCCTGCGAGAAGCTCGCGGGCCAACCGGCCGGCTTGTTGGTCGGGCTCTGCGGTTGACGCCGGATCGCATGCGACTTGGTCGGGTCGTTGTTGACGTCGATCCGGAAGACCCCGCTGAAGAGACCCCAGTCCAGGCGCTGCGTGCGGCTGAGCGCACCATCGGCACCGTTCAATCCTCCACCCTCGGCACTGTCGCCACCATCACCACAGTCGACGTAAAGGAAGCCGTCGTTGCCGAAGAACATCGCACCGCCATTGTGCCAGCGGCAGCGGTCATACTGGTTGATCAGCACATACTCACTCGCCGGATCGAGCGTGCCGCTCGCCGGCTGCCACGTGAACCGCGAGACGCGCCAGAAGCTATGATTCGCATCGGCCCCGGAAAGCGCCGGCTTGTTGTTGTAGCAGACGTAGACGTAGTTCGCGTTCGGCGATCCCGATTGCCCGAATTGCGGATGGAACACCGCCGAGTAAAACCCCTGGTCCTCCGAGGACTGCGTGTTCGCCACCCACTCCAGCACCTTCACCACCTGGCCCTGCGTCACCGCCGGGTTGTTGTCGAAGCGCCACAGCTGCCCGTTCTTCCCGACCAGCAGGAACTGGTTCGTCCCCGGAATCTCCCTCATCGAAAGCGGATCCACGAACGTCAGGTTCGGGAACGCGTTCACCGCCTGCCACCCGCTCACGGAGCCGGGAGCCGACTGGGGAAAGGTGTTGTTGAAAAAGGCACCGACCGCTTGGGGCGCATCGAGCCCTCCCGTCTGAGCGGCTGCATGCGACGGAAAGCCCGTCCACAAACATGCCGCGACCAGGAGAGTGGTTCGAGCGAGCCCCCGGCTTCTGGGTTTCTCCGGGATCATGCGGAAGTGACTAGCGAACCCCCTGTGACCTTTCAAAAGATTTCCTGCGCTTGCCTGCCACTCAATGGGGTAGGGTTCCTACGCAAGGCGCGGCCAACACGCCCGGCGCAAGGCTTCCCGGGCGAACCGGCGCTTCGGTCCGGTTCACCCGTTACAAAATCGTCACCCGATTTAGGGCGCTGCCAAGGTCACCAGCACCCGCCCGAAGCGCTTCGTGGCACCCGGTGCACCGGAATCCGGAATGGTCACCCTCTCCCAATCCGCATCGAGACTTTCGACCAAGGGAACTCCGATCGCATTGGTAAAGACACCCGGCGAGGACCCGAACTGCGGCGTGTAGGTCAATCCCGTGTCCCCCTTCCGGCGGATGTACTGGAGGGTTAGCACCGGACCGGGAGCCAGGAACATCCGCGGCAGCCCCGAGGCAGGAAGCAGCGCCGGATTGTAGATCGACACCTTGGCCTTCGTCGGGTCGAGGTTGAAGGCGAACTCCAACAGCTTTGGAATACCGTCCCCGTCCTCATCCGCCAGTTGCGTCCCCGCCAAGCCGTCCAAGCCATGGAGCGCAGCCCATTGCTGGTAGGCACTGGAACCCACCACGAGGATCGAGTTCGAGGCGAAGTTCCCCGCACCAGTGCCACTGGTGACCGTATTCTGAGCGAGCGAGATCGTCATCACGGGAGCTAGTGGCGTCAGGGATACCGTGTAGCTGCTCCCCGAGCCATTCACCGCCGTCACGGTGGCACCGCTCACGGCGAAGTCGCCGATACCAAGACCCGTCACGCTTTCAGAAAATTCCAGCGTCGCTTGGAACGGGCCATCCACACCTCCCGTCGGTCCAGTGAGAGCGGCGAATGGACGCACGCTCTCCAGCTCCAGGCGAGCCAGGCGGGTCCCATCATCGCGGCCATACACCGTCACCGTGTGTTGGCCCGCCGTTAGATTCAGCACCACCGGATCCGCCCCCCCGAAGTTGCTCACCAGATCCCACACGTAGGCCGAGCCGAGCGGGTTGGCGTCCCATTGATAGACCGTGCCCGCCGCCTGGTTGCCGTCGATCTCGATCCAGAAGGAATCCGAGCTGCTGCTCGCCGGACGAACCAATCCGCGCAAGCGCCACTGCCCGGCATACGGCACCACGAAGCGATACTCCGCCCGATGCTGCGTCTTCACCGGCAGCAATTGGTTGTTCGGGTAATCGCCATCCGGCAGCACCATGTAATGCCCCACCGGCGAACCCGCACTGGTGACGATCTGCATGCCACCGCCGATGTAGAAATACTCGTTGGCATTTCGAGCCAGCAACCGGGTGAAGTTCACCGTCGTCGCCGCGGTACCCGTCGAAGGATTGCCCGCGATGTCCGTGACCGCGCCGTCCGCCACGCGGACCATCACCGCGCCTTCCGCAGTCGCGGTGAGATTCAGCACATACTCGTCACCGTCCGGCACGATCGTATTCAGCGTGGCATTCGTCAGCACCAGATCCGGCGCGGCAAACCCTGTCACCGGCTCGCCGAAGCTCAGGTGGAGCAGGAAGGCTCCCGACACCTGCACCGGCATTCCCGTGAGCACGGCAGCCGGCGGAACAAGGTCCTCATAGCTGATGCCGAGCGAGTTCGATGCCCGGCTACCGAGACCGCCGAGATTCGCCTTGTCCGCCGGCACGCTTACCGTCACCGATGGCTGGATCGGCGAGATACTAGCCACGTAGTAGTAGCCCTTGCCACGCAATCCGGTCACGGTGCCTCCGGCCACCTGAACATCGGCTGCCGTGAAATCCGCGACGTCCATGTCGAACACGATGGTCACGTCGAAAGGCCCGTTCACCGCCCCGACCGGCCCGCCGATGTGGCAGCGCGCCTTGCGTTTCCCGGCCAGACCATCGAAGCGCTGCGCGGCATTGCTGTTCGGCCACGTGCCGTGGTCGATCTGCGTCCACGTCTCCATGTCGTTGCTGTAATGCACGTCGTAGCTGGCAATGCGGCCGTTCTGGTCGGTGACCGGCCCGCCCACCGGCTGCTGCCGCGGTGTGTAAACGAAGCCACCAATCGAACGCACCGAGCCCAGGTCGATGCCGACGTAGTTGGGATTCAGCGGCCCCAGGCCGGTGCCCTCCCACGCGGTGTGCCAAAAGCTGTCGATATTGCCATCGATGATCCGGGACGCCGGCGAATAGGCATCCACCAGCTCCTCGCTGTTCACGAAGGCGATCGATTGCTCCGAGATCGGGATTGGCACGCCATTCCCATCCAGCACGGAAAACTCACCCACCGAGGTGAAGTCATAGCCATGCACCTCGCTATAGGCGGAGAGCATGATGTAGCGCGCCTGTGGCGACGGGGTGAGCGTGAACTCCTCCGCGGTCAGGCTTTCCAGATACTCCTGCAAGAGATCCACCGCCTTCTGATCCACCACGTTCTTCGCCAGCGGTGGCATCGCCGCACCATTGCCCACGTTCGAGAGCCGCACGTGCAGCGCGGAAAGCTCCGGATCACTCGGCTTCAAATAGCGCCCATCGGGACCCATCGAGAAATGCCCCTGGATCATCCCGTTGATCAGCCCCTGCACATTCAGCGGGGTGCCAAGACGAGCGTCGAAGTAACTCACCGGCCCACCCGGCCGATGACAGTGCGAGCAATTCGAATCGAGATACGATCGCACCCGGTGCTCCAGCGGCGCGGTCTCGTCATCAAGCGAGCGGGCCTCGATGAAATTCGCCAGATCCTCCGCGGTCAGCGTCTGGTCGAACATCCCGAGCTCATTGAAAGTCTCGAGCTGGTTCGCATCACGGCCGGTGAGGTTGTAGTGGAAGCTGCGGTTCAGCGAATGCGTGCGTACCCCGAGTGCCTGGCCCGAAGCCGCATTGTGGCAAAGCAAGCACTGCGCGCGCGAGGGATAGCTCCAGGTCCGTGTCTCCGTGCCGCCACCGGCGAGAGCCACATTATAGGTCTCGTCCACGCCGCTCGTCAGTAGCACAGCATCTGTGCCCGCGGCATTCCACTTGTAGGTGACTCCGTATTTCCCTCCGCCCGCGGTGCAGATCAGGAAGCGCGTCTCCAGCCGCTTCACCGCCGCCGGATTGTTCTCATCCGTCCCGATCTCGAAGTGCTTCACGAAGACCGTGCCAGCAGGAAACACCCAGTTCCCCTCCTCACTGAAAACGATGTCCTCGTGCGGCGTGTCATGCGTCCCATCATTCGGCAGGATCATCCAGCGCTTCTTCGCCGCGCCATCCGACCACAGTGGATTCGCCACGTCATACGGGATCACCCCCTGCGCCGTCTGCAGCGTGGCCAGATTGGTGAAAACCCCGGTCTGGGAAAGCAGCGCTGGCGGCTCCACCGACACACCGGCAGTGGTGAGCTTCAGGATCGTCCCGCCGTCCTGATTCGTGCCGTTGAGGTTCATCATGTAGACCTCGCCCGTGGAGTCGGTGCAGAAGTTCGCGAGCCCGGCCTTGTTGCCCACGATGAATCCACCGCTCACCAATTCCTCGATGACCGGCGCGCCACCGCCCGAATCCAGCGTGGCACTCCACACCTCGCCGGTCAGGTGATCGCCATACAAAACCTTCCCGCCGAGCAGGCTGTTCCATTTCGCGCCGCGATAGCGCATGCCACCGATGATGCACCCGCCAACGTCCCGGCCGTAATCCACCAACGGCACCTGATCCACGCCAATCAACGGCACCGGCTTCGCCTTTGGTCCAGCCACCGTGCCTTCCTGATAGCCCCACTGCGCATTCGCGCCCGCAGCGGTCACGCGCGTCAGTTCCTCTCGCGTCCCCTGCCCTACATCGCCGACGTAGATGTCACCGGTCACCGCATCGTAGTGCATCGTGTGCGGACTGCGGAAACCGATCGCATAAAACTCTTCCAGCACGTTGCCCGGGTTCTGCCATGGGTTGTTGTTGGGAATCCCGTAGCCCTGTGTGCTGCTCTGCGGCCATCCCACCGGCTTGCCCCAGATCGGATCTTCGACCGGTTGGCGGGCGATCGCATGCGACTTCGCCGGGTCGTTGTTCACGTCGATGCGGAGAATCCCGCTCAACAGGCCTTGGTCGATGTGCTGGCTGGTGTTGTTGCTATCGATCCACTCGCTGCCATCGCCGACCACCGTGTAGAGAAAACCATCCGTTCCGAAGAAGATGCCGCCGCCATTGTGCCAGCGGTGCGGATCATACTGGTTGATCAGCACCATCTCGCTCGCCGGATCGATCGTCCCGCTCCCCGGCAGCCACGTGAATCGCGACAGCCGCCAGTAGCTATGATCCGCATCCGCACCGGCCAGCGCCGGCTTGTGACTGTAGGTCACGTAGACGTAGTTCGCGTTCGGCGAACCCACTTGCCCGAACTGCGGATGGAACGCCAGACGGTAGAAGCCCTGGTCCTCGGAGGTCTGCGTCTTCGCCGATACATCCAGCACCTTCACCACCTGCTCCTGGGTCACCGCCGGATTGTTGGGAAATCGCCAGAGCTGTCCGTTTTTCCCCACCAGCAGGAACTCATTGGTGCCCGGGATCTCCGCCAGCCACATCGGATCGATGAACGTCAGGTTCGGGAAAGCGTTCTGACTCGTCCACCCGGTCGCCGATCCCGGCGCAGTCGCGGGAAAGACGCCATTGAAGTACGCGCCAACCGGCTGCGGCGCATCCAGTCCGCCAGCAAACACGGACGAAATGCATAATGCCAAGGCAAGGCAACGGGAGAGAAACCGGGGGGAGGATTGGGGGGATCCTCCCGCTCGGGGGGTGAGCGGGATCATGAATTGAAAATTAACAACTTCCGACGAACTGATCAACTCGGAATCCCGTCCTTACGCGATCGCGTTAGCGGTCAGTTACCCATTTCCAACGCTCCGCCAATCGGTTGTGAGCCTCCCGGCCACCCCAAAAAACGCTCCACCGATTCGCTGGAAAACTTCCCCTTCTGCTCCATCGTGCCGGATTCCCGAAAAATTTCCCGCCATGATCTCCCTCAAAGTGAACCAACAGGATCACGCCGTGGATGCGGATCCTTCCACTCCCCTGCTCTGGGTACTGCGCGACCTCCTGCATCTCACCGGCACCAAATTCGGCTGCGGCATGGCCCAGTGCGGCGCCTGCACCGTCCACCTCGATGGCGAGGCCGTCCGCTCCTGCGTCACCCCCGTTTCCCGCGCCATCGGGAAAAGCATCACCACCATCGAGGGCATCTCCACCGATGCCCTCGGCAAGGCCCTTCAGGACGCCTGGATCGCCGAGGACGTCCCGCAGTGTGGCTACTGCCAATCCGGTCAAATCATGTCCGCCGCCGTGCTCCTTCGCGAGAAGGCCGATCCCACCGATGAGGACATCGACCTCGCCATGAGCGGCAATATCTGTCGCTGCGGCACCTACCAGCGCATCCGCTGCGCCATCCATCGTGCGGCCACCGCCAAGGCGAAGGGAGGTGCCAAGTGAACACCACCTCTCTCGGTCGCCGCCGCTTCCTCGCCTCCACCGGCGGCCTCGTCCTCGGCTTCTTCGTCCCGCTGCCAAAGCGCGCAGCAGCCGCCGACTCCCCACCCGGCAAACCCGCCGCGCTCCCCGCGCCCAATGCCTTCCTCCGCATCGGCGCCGATGGCCGCGTCACCGTCCTCCTCGCCCACTCCGAAATGGGCCAGGGCATCTGGACCACCCTGCCCATGCTCATCGCCGAGGAACTCGACGCCGATTGGTCAAAGGTCTCCGCCGAGCACGCACCGGCCGCTCCCCAGTATGCTCACACCGCCTTCGGCATGCAGATGACCGGCGGCTCAACGTCCACGCACTCCGAGTTCGATCGCTACCGGCAGGTCGGTGCCATGGCCAAGGCTATGCTCGTCCAAGCCGCCGCCACCAAATTCAAAGTGAAGCCCGACGACTGCCGCACCGAAAACGGCTTCGTCATCTCCGGCGACAAACGCGCCTCTTACGGCGAACTCGCTCAGGACGCCGCCCGCCTTCCCCTTCCCGGAAACGTCACGTTGAAGGACCCCAAGGACTGGAAAATCATCGGCAAGGCAACCAAGCGCCTCGATTGCCCCGACAAGATCAACGGCACCGCCATCTTCGGCATCGATGTCCATTTCGAGGGCCTGCTCACCGCCGTCGTCGCCCGCCCACCCGGCTTCGGTGCCTCGGTGAAATCCTTCGACGCCACCGCCGCCAAAAAGATCCCCGGCGTCCGCGAGGTCGTGCAAGTCCCCAGCGGCATCGCCGTCGTGGCCGATCACTTCTGGGCCGCCAAGCTCGGCCGCGATGCGCTCAAGGTGGAGTGGAACCCCGGCCCACCACTCGATAGCGCCACCATCCTCGAGGAGTTCCGCAAGCTCGCCGCCACCGAAGGCGCCGTCGCCGCCCAGGCCGGTGACCTGCCCGCTGCGAAAGGCACCAGGACCATCGATGCCGAGTTCTTCGTCCCCTACCTCGCCCACGCGACCATGGAGCCGCTCAATGCGACGGCCCGCATCACCGGCGACAAGGTGGAAATCTGGGCCGGCACCCAGTTCCAAACCATGGATCAACAGCTCGCCGCCAAGGCCGCGGGCGTGGAGCCATCGCAGGTCGAAGTCCACACCACCTTCCTCGGCGGCGGCTTCGGCCGTCGCGCCAATCCGACGTGCGACTTCGTCACCGATGCCGTCCACGTCGCCAAGGCCGTGAAGCAACCGGTCAAGGTCATGTGGACCCGCGAGGACGACATCCGCGGCGGCTACTACCGTCCGGCCTTCCTCCATCGCGCCTCGATCACGCTCGATGAAAGCGGCATGCCCGTCGGCTGGAAGCACACCATCGTCGGCCAATCCATCCTCGCTGGAGGCCCCTTCGAAGCGGCGATGGTGAAGAACGGCATCGATGCCACCTCGGTCGAAGGCGTCTCGGATTCGCCCTACCTCAAGTCCGTCCCGAATCACCGCGTCGATCTCCATTCGCCGAAGTATCCCATCACCGTCCTCTGGTGGCGTTCGGTCGGCCACAGCCACACCGGCTTCGTCATGGAAAGCCTCATCGACGAGCTCGCCCAAGCCGCCGGCAAGGATCCCGTCGAGTATCGCCGCGCCTTGCTAAAGGACCACCCACGCCACCTCGCCGCGCTCAATCTCGCCGCCGAAAAATCCGGTTGGGGCAAGCCCCTCCCCGAAGGCCACTTCCACGGCATCGCCGTCCACGAAAGCTTCGGCAGTACCGTCGCCGAAGTCGCCGAGGTCTCCGTCTCCAAGGACGGCATCCCCAAGGTCCACAAGGTCACCTGCGCCATCGACTGCGGCCTCGCCGTGAATCCCGATGGCGTGAAAGCCCAGATGGAATCCGGCATCATCTTCGGCCTCGGCGCGGTCCTTCACAGTGAGATCACCCTGGAGAAAGGCACCGTCAAACAACGCAACTTCCACGACTACCAGGTCGCCCGCATGCACGAGGGCCCCCTCATCGAAACCCACATCGTCCCCAGCACCGAAAAAATGGGCGGTGCCGGCGAATGCGGCGTCCCGCCCCTCGCCGCCGCCGTCTGCAACGCCATCGCCGCCGCCACCGGCAAGCGCGTCCGCGAATTACCCGTCCGCCAACTTGCTTAACACCACGGTCCCATGAATGCGAAATCCACCATTTCACTCCTCGGCGCGACCGCCGTGATTCTCGGCAGCTACACCTTCCACGCCTTCGGCCAGGACGAGGTCAAACCGAAGACCAAAGACCCCGCCGTCTCCAAAGCCGCCTTCCGCGAAGTCTACAAGGTCCTCATGCACCCGCGCTGCATGAACTGCCACCCCGCCGGCAAAGCCCCGCTCCAAGGCGACGACAGCCACCCGCACGCCATGAACGTCACCGCCGGGCCCGAAGGCAAAGGCATCTACGCTCTCAAATGCGCCAACTGCCACCAGCAAGCCAACCTCCCCGGCAACAACATGCCCCCCGGCAATCCCAACTGGCACCTCCCCCCGCGCAACATGCCCATGGTCTTCGAAGGCAAGTCCCCCACCGAGCTCGCCACCCAACTCAAGGACCCCAAGAAGAACGGCGGCAAAGACCTCGAGCAACTCTTCCACCACGTCAACGAGGACAAGCTCGTCCTCTGGGGCTGGAACCCCGGCGACGGCCGCACCCTTCCCCCTCTCACCCACGAGGAATTCACCAAGCAATTCCGCCTCTGGCTCGACCACGGCGCCGAGGTTCCGGATGCATGACATTGCCTCGATCATCACCGGTTGTTAGGGTGGCGTTGAACTCATGGAGTCCACCCTTCCCGCGCAAATCGAAAGCGATCGCCTGATCATCCGCGTCGCGCGACCGGGTGACGGCGCGGTGTTCCACGAGGCAATCACCGAGTCGTTGGCGCAACTCGCCCCATGGCTCGGCTGGGTAACACCGCCACCCACGCCCGAAGACTCGGAAAACTCCTGCCGCCGCGCTCACGAGAGATTCCTGCGCAACGAAGACCTGATGGCTTTCTTCTTCCTCAAGGACGGCCGCACACTCGTCGGAGGCAGCGGACTCCACGATGCGAATTGGGATCTCCGCCACTTCGAAGTTGGTTACTGGGGACGCAGTAGTTTCTCCGGAAAGGGACTGATCACGGAAGGTGTCCGTGCCTTGGCCGATCATGCCCTGCATCTATTGGGAGCAACCCGGGTCTTCCTCACCACTGACACTCTCAATGTCCAAAGCTGGAAACTCGCGGAGCGAGCTGGCTTCGAACTCGAAGGCATCCTCCGCAACGAC